>CAVPGO010000026.1:0-30164 GCA_963703975.1 uncultured Actinomycetes bacterium | reverse complement strand
GGTGGGCGAGCCGACGACCTTCACGAAGGCCTGGTTCGACGCCTTCCCCGCGGCCGAGGATGCGACCCCGGTGCTCGCCGAGGCCCGCGCGCTGAAGACCGCACAGGAGATCGAGCGCCTGCGCCTCGCCAACGAGATCGCGGCTGCGGCCATGGATCATGCGCGCGGTGTGATTCGGCCGGGCCTGACCGAAGCGCAGATCGCGGCGGAGTGGCAGGGGTTCGTCCACGGCGAGGGCACCGGCTGGGCGGGGCAGGTCGAGCTCGCGCTCGGGTTCTCACTGGTCTGGTCGGGCCCCGGGATCAAGACGTTCACCGCCACGAGCAGGCGTCCCGTCGTCGAGGGCGAGCCGACCTTGTTCGAGATCTGGGTGTGCGCAGACGGCTACTGGGCCGATCACACGAAGAACCTCGTCTGCGGCGAGCTGACCGGGCGGTACCGCGAGCTCGAGCAGGGCCTGCTGAACGTCTACGACGCCGCTGTCGCCTTCTGCCGGCCCGGGGCGAGCTTTGCCGAGCTCGACCGGCGCATTCGCATCGGTCTCGACGAGCTCGGCTTCCCCGGCCAGCCGACCCACCCGATCTGCCACGGGGTGGGTGCTCGGGCGCACGAGCCTCCGTACGCCCACCAGGCCGCCGGCGGAGAGCTACGCGAGGGCATGGTTCTTGCAATCGAACCAGGATGCTACTGGCCGGAGGGTGGCGGCCTGCGTGTGGAGGACAACTTCCTCGTCACCGCCGACGGCCTCGAGAAGCTCTCCCCGTTCCCCGACGGCATCGTCCCCGCGTGACAGAGTGATCGACCGAAGCAAGATCTGGACCGGCGACGTCAACGAGGCGGCGATCGGCCCCCAGCCGCAGGTGACCGTCGGGCTCTACGACACGACGCTGCGCGACGGGGAGCAGACCGTGGGCGTGGTGCTCTCTCCCGAGGACAAGCTCGAGATCGCCCGGGCGCTCGATGCGGCCGGCATCGACCGGATCGAGGCCGGCTTCCCGCGTGTCTCCGACGACGACTGGCGCGCCGTCGAGTTGATCGCCGCGGCGGGGCTGCGGGCCGAGGTCTGGGGCTTCTCCCGCGCCGTCCCGGCCGACGTCGAGGCGCTCGTCGAGCTGGGAGTGCAGGCCTCGGTGATCGAGAGCCCGATCTCCGACGGCAAGCTCGACGCCCTCGGTGTCTCGCGCGAGACGATGCTCGAGCGCATCGCGAAGGCCGTCCGGTTCGCAGCCGGCAACGGCATCCGGGTCTGCTTCTTCGGCGTCGACTCGTCCCGCTCCGACCGCGAGTTCTTCGCCCGCGTCTACGAGACGGCCGTCGAGGCCGGGGCAGCTGAGGTCGCCGTCGTCGACACGCTCGGCATCGCAACGCCCGAGGCAGCCGCATACCTCGTCGGCCACGCGAGGGAGCGTCTCGGCGAAGCGATCCCGGTGCACTGGCACGGGCACAACGACTTCGGCCTCGCCACCGCCGCGGCCGTTGCCGCGGTGCAGGCCGGCGCCACGTGGGTGCAGGGGACGATCAACGGCATGGGGGAACGTGCCGGCAACGCAGACCTCGCCGAGGTGGCGCTCACGCTCGAGGCGCTGTACGGCATTCCAACACGCCTCGACCTGCGTCGAGCCCGTGACCTCGCCCGCCTGGTCCAGGAGCGCTCGGGCTACGCGCTCGCGCGGTGGAAGCCCGTCACCGGCGACACGCTGTTCACCAGGGAGTCCGGCGCCGTCGCGGCCCAGTTCCACGACCCGCCTGCGATCGAGCCGTACTCCTCCGAGATCGTCGGCGCTCCGCGCGGCATCGTGCTCGGCAAGAAGAGCGGCCTCGACTCGATCAAGATCAAGGTCGCAGAGCTCGGCCTCGATGTGCCCGAGGAGCGCTGGCCGGAGTTGCTCGCCGCGGTGAAACGGCTGGGCGTCGAGCACCGGGGTCTCGTCACGGACGACGAGCTGCGTGCCCTCGCCGGCAAGCGTTCGCCGTGATCGGATTCTGGTTGACTGTCATGTCACCCGTGCGGAATACTCGGCTCGGGGTCCTTGACATGTCACGGCCGGAGGTATGCACGCGATGAGGTTCAGCCTCTACACGGAGATCCAGCTCCATCCGGGCAAGACGGCGGAGACCCTGTACGCCGAGGTGCTCGAGCAGATCGACAACGCCGACCGTCTCGGGTACGACACGTATGCGGCGATCGAGCACTACTTCTTCCCCAAGTTCTCGATCTCGCCGAACCCGACCGCGCTTTCGGCCGCCGCGGCGCAGCGCACGAAGAGCATCCGCTTCCGGACGATGCTGCACGCGCTCCCGTACCACAACCCGATCGTGCTGGCCAGCGTCATCCACGCGACCCACATCCTCACCGGTGGCCGCTACGAGTGGGGTGTCGGCCGCGGGCACGGCTGGATCCCGCTCAAGGCCGGCGTGCCACTCGACGAGCACGCACGACCCCGTTACGAGGAGGCCGTCGACCTGCTGCTCGCCGCGCTCGAGAACGAGCAGTTCTCGTTCCACGGCGAGTATTTCCACGTCGACGACTCCCACGTCGTCCCGTTCGTCAAGGAGCCGTACCGCGTCTATCTGGGCGGGACCTCCGACCGCACCTACACGCTCGCGGCCGAGCGTGGCTGGGGTGTCGCCGTGCCGCCGCTCCTCCCCTACAAGGTGCTCGAGCAGCAGCTCAACCTGTACCGGGAGACGTGCGCCGAGCACGGCACGGAGCCGGACATCGTCTGGCTCCACGCCTGCCATCTCGACGAGGACCGGGAGACGGCCGTGCGGGAGGGCCGCGACTGGGTCAGCGGCTTCATCCAGGGGAACTGCTCGCCGCTGACCGAGTACGAGAAGCCGCCCGCCGACGCGCTCGTGGCGGCCGGCTACGGCTTCTACACGGCGGGGATCATGGAGCAGCTGGCCGAGGTGCCGTACGAGCAGCTGATCGAAGAGGACTACGTCTGGGTGGGCACGCCCGAGGATGTCATCGCGCGGATCGAGGAGACGCTCGCGGTGTGCGAAGGGCGTGCAGGAGATCGGCATCACGGTCAACGCGGGCGGAGCACCGCACTGGATGGCGATCAAGAACCAGGAGCTCTTCGCGGAGCGGGTGGTGCCGCACTTCAAGGGCCGGGTGGCCGTCGCCACCGAGGCCTGAGCGGCGGATGATCGAGCGTGTCTGCGTGATCGGCGCCGGCGTGATCGGAAGCCTCTTCGCGGGGCACCTGGCGCAAGTGACGGACGTCTGCGTCCTGACACGGCGACGTGAGCATGCGGACGCGCTCAACGCCGAGGGCCTCCGCATCAGCGGCCGCAGCGACCTCCGGGCGCAGGTCACGGCCTCGGCCGTGGCGGACGAGCTGCCGCCGTTCGACGTCGGCATCGTGGCCACGAAGTCGACCGGTCTCGAACAGGCGGCCGCGGCCCTCGACGGCCGGTTTCCCGACGCGACGATCGTGACGACCCTGAACGGGCTCGGTGCGGAGGAGGTCGTCCGAGCCCACGGTGCCTGGCCGATCGTCTCGGGCGTGACGTTCATGAGCGGCACCAAGCACTCCGACACCCACGTGGAGTACGTGCTCGACACCGAGACGTGGCTCGGGCCGTACGAGGAGACGCCGTTCGAGCGGGTGGAGGAGATTGCCGATCTGATCGGCCGTGCAGGGCTGAAGGTGGAGGTGCTCCCCGACCTGCGCCCGGCACAGTGGTCGAAGCTGATCTTCAACGCCACCGTCAACTCGGTGGCCGCGCTCACGGGGCTGCGACACGACCACCACTTCGCCGACGAGGCCGCGCCGAGCGACCTCGGGCACCTCGTGCACGACCTCGTCGACGAGGGCAAGGCGGTGGCCAGCGCCGCCGGGATCGAGCTGCACGACGACCCGTGGGAGATGAACGTCCTCGCAACGCGGCGAGGCTCGGCGCACTATCCGTCGATGCTGGAGGACGTCGAAGCACACAGACAGACCGAGATCGACCTCATCACGGGGGCGCTCGTCCGCGAGGCGGAGCGGCACGGCGTCCCGGTCCCGCTGCACACGGCCGTGTACCGGCTCGTGAAGGCGAAAGAGGAGTCGTGGTGAGCAGACAGGGAAGAGGCGAACCGTCGAACCCACAGGAGGGCGTCATGACAGTGAGGAAGAGAGGAGCGCTACTCGCGCTCCTTGCAGCGGTGGCGGCCATCGCGGCCATCGTGGCCGGATCGGCCACGTCGGCCGTCAAGGACCCGATCATCATCGGCTGGGCCTTCGACTCGAAGGGGCAGATGGCCCCGTTCGACGGCCCTGCGCTCGCGGCCGCGCAGGTGCGCGTGAAGCAGGTCAACGCTCGCGGAGGTGTGAACGGGCGCAAGCTCGTGATCCAGACGTGTGACACCAACAACAACAACCCCGCGAAGGCCAAGGCCTGTGCGGCGGGCCTGATCGGCAAGGGCGCGGACATCATGTTCGTCACCTGTGACGTGGAGTTCTCCGCGCCTGCCACGCAGGAGGCGATCAACCGCGGCATCCTCGCCGTCGCCCCGTGCATCGGCACCGACCAGATGGGCCCGAAGCGCTTCGGGGCCAAGGGCCGGCTCGCGTTCAGCTTCGGCAACGTCGCGCAGGACGAGGGCTCGGCGATGGCCGAGGTCGCCTGGAGGAACGGTTGGCGATCGGCCGCCCTCGCGACCAACACGCTGCTCGTCTACTTCAAGAACGTCGTGCAGGCGTTCGAGGCGCGCTTCACGCAGCTCGGCGGCAACATCGTCGCCAAGGAGAGCTACGCGACCGGCGCGAACAACGTGCAGAACGCGGTCACGCGGCTCAACGCCGTCAAGGCGGACGTGATCGTCACCTCGACCGCGTTCGGTGAGCTGCCCGCGCTCGTGAGCGGGTTGCGGACGTTGGACAACCAGACCCCGATCCTCAACTCGTGGGCCGGCGACGGCGTCTACTGGCTGCCCAAGGAGCCCGCGATCAGCAACTACTACGCCGTCACGTACGCGTCCGCATTCGGGGACGACAAGAACGCTGCCGTCAACTCGCTCGCCAAGACCGTGAAGGCGGGCACGGGTGGCTTCGTCACCGGAGCCGCGGCGATCGACGGCGTGATCACCGCCATCAAGCGTGCGAAGGGCTCGACGCAGGGCGTCGCGCTGGCGGCCCAGCTGGAGAAGTTCCACAAGGTACCGACCATCTCCGGGCTGGTCAGCTTCTCGCCGCAGCTGCACAGCGTGTTCGGACGCCAGTACCGAGTGCTGCGCATCACGAACTCCCAGCCGAAGATCGTCGGCTACGTCACTGCGAAGGTCGTGCCCAAGATCTAGGGCATGACCGACGCGGACTCGACGTCGATCGAAGTCCGGCGGCCCGGAGCGATGCTCCGGGCCGCCGGGGTGTCACGCTCGTTCGAGGGAGTGCAGGCACTCGACGACGTGACGCTCGAGCTCTCCCGTCACGAGGTCGTCGGGCTGATCGGACCGAACGGCGCGGGGAAGTCGACGCTGGTGAACGTGGTCACCGGGTTCGACCTGCCGACCGGCGGGACGGTCGAGCTCGACGGGCGTGACATCACGCGGTGGAGCCCGCACCGCCGCGGTCGCCAGGGGCTGGCGCGGACCTTCCAGCACAGCCGCTCGTTTCGCGGGCTCTCGGTGCGCGAGAACGTCGAGCTCTCGGCGCTCGGGGTCGGCGCGGGGCCGCGCCGCGCGCGCCGGCGCGCCGACGAGCTGCTCGAGCTGCTCCAGCTCGCCCCGTACGTGAACGCGCCTGCGGGGTCGCTGTCGCACGGAGACGAACGGCGCCTCGGCGTCGCCCGGGCACTCGCGACCCGGCCGGCCTTCGTGCTCATGGACGAGCCCGCGGCCGGGTTGCCGGAGGCCGAGGTGCCGGAGTTCGCCGCCGTGATCCGGTCCGTGCGTGACGAGCACGACGCGGGGGTGCTGCTGATCGACCACAACATGGCGCTGATCATGGACGTGTGCGACCGGATCCAGGTGCTCGACCAGGGCCGGACGCTGGCCGACGGGACGCCGGCCGAGGTGCGCGCGAATCTCGACGTGGCGGCCGCATACCTCGGCGAGAGCGCCGTGCGTGAGGAGACGGCGTGAGCGACCGAGCGCCCATGCTCGAGCTCCAGGGGGTCGAGGTGCGATACGGCGGCGTCCCGGCCGTCCACGATCTCGACCTCGAGGTGCAGCGCGGCGAGATCGTCGGCCTGATCGGGCCGAACGGCGCGGGCAAGTCGACGACGCTGCACGCGATCATGGGGCTCGTACCGCTCCAGCGCGGGGAGATCCGTCTCGCCGGCGCCTCTCTGCACGGTCGCCGCCCCGAGACCATCGCCCGGGCCGGCGTCGCCCTCGTCCCGGAAGGCCGGCGCATCTACGCGGAGCTCACCGTCGAGGAGAACCTGCGGCTCGGCCTGGCCGGCCGACGCGACCGCACCGGCGCCGCCGCCGCAATGGAGCACGTGTTCGACCTCTTTCCCATCGTGCGGGAGTTCCGCGGACGCCGCGCAGGCGGCCTTTCGGGAGGTCAGCAGCAGCAGCTCGCCATCGGACGCGCCCTCGTCGCCGGTCCGGACGTGCTGCTGCTCGACGAGCCGTCGCTCGGGCTGGCGCCGAAGATCGTCGACGTCGTCTTCGAGGCGCTCTCCGAGATCCGGGCGCAGGGGCTGACGGTGCTGCTCGTCGAGCAGCGCGCGCAGCGGACGGTCGCGCTTGCAGACCGCACCTACCTGATGGCCAACGGCACCGTCCGGCTCACCCTCGGTCCCGAGGATGCCGGCGACACCGGGCGGATGGTGGCCGCCTATCTCTCGTGACGGTTCTCGGTGTCGTCGACGCGCAGACGATCGTCGACGCGGTCGGCCTCGGAGCCATCTACGCGCTGATGGCGGTGGGGATCGGGCTCGTCTTCGGCGTCCTCCGGCTGATCAACTTCGCCTACGGTCAGCTGATCATGGCGGGTGCCTACGCGCTCGCCTTCGCCTCCGAGCGCGACTGGCCCGTGGGCCCGAGTATCGTGCTCTGCTTCGCCGTCGTCCTCGCGCTGTCGTTCGCCCTCGAGCGGCTGGTCTTCCGCCCGCTGCGCACGCAGTCCGAGGCGGTGATGCTCGTGACGACGTTCGCCGTGGCCTTCCTGCTCCAGAACGTGGCGCTCGTGATCGACGTGCGCGACGGCACCATCGGCGAGGCAGCCGGCTCGATCGCGGGTGTGACGCTCCCCGGCGACAGCGGCTCCGTCAACCAGGCGTTCTCCCTGTGGGGTCTCGACATCCGCAGGATCACGCTGATCGCCATCATCGTCGCGGCGGTGTGCCTGGCAGGGTTGGCCCTGCTGCTCGGCAGGACGACGATCGGGCTGCAGATGCGGGCGGCGGCGACCGACTTCCGCACCGCCCGGCTGCTGGGCGTCAAGGCAAACGCGGTGATCGGGTTCGCCGTGCTGCTCTCCGGCGTCATCGCGGCCACCGTGTCGGTGCTGCTCACCGTCCAGAACCCGCTCGTCTCGCCGGACTTCGCGCTGCGCGAGACCATCGTCGTGCTCGTCGGAGTGGTCGTCGGCGGCATCGACCGGCTCTGGACGGCGACGCTCGGTGGCTTCGCGATCGGCTTCGCGACCGGCGTCATCGCCGGAGCCCTGCCCACGGAGCAGACCGTGTATCTGCCATCCGTGGTGTTCGCACTGGTCATCGTCGTGCTCCTCTTCCGCCCCAGCGGGCTCTTCGCGCGCGGCGGCGCCTCCACCGTGGAGCGCATGTGAGCCGGCGCGGCGACGTCCTCGTGCAGCTCCTCGGGCCGGCCCTCCTGGTGGTGGCTGTCGGCGTTCTCGGTTCCTTCACGTCGCGCGCGACCGAGATCTACTTCCGCAACGCGCTCGTCTCGGTGGCGGTCGTGGTCGCCATCTACGTCTTCGTGGGCAACTCGGGGGTGCTGTCGTTCGGCCAGATCAGCTTTGCCGCGGTCGGTGCGTTCGCCGCCGGTGTGATGACGGTTCCCGCCGACGTGAAGCCCGGCGTTCTCCCTGACGCGTTCTCCGTCATCCGGGAGAACTCGCTCGGCAATGTCCCTTCGCTCGTCCTCGCGGCGCTCGTGGGCGGGGTGTTCGCGCTCGTCGTCGGCTTGCCGCTGATGCGGCTCTCCGGCCTCGCCGCGGGCATCGCCACGTTCGCGGTGCTCGAGATCACCCACAACGTCCTGCGCGAGTGGACGAAGATCGGACCCGGCGCGGGCCTGCTGTCGCTCGTGCCGGAGACGACAGATCTGCGGCAGGCGGTCGCCGGCGCTCTCGTCGTGATCGCTGCCGCGTTCACCTACCAGCGGAGCCGGCTCGGGCGCCTGCTCCGCGCCACACGGGAGGACTCCGCCGCCGCGCAGGCCGTCGGCGTCAGCGTGCACCGGCAGCGCCTGTGGGCGTTCGTGCTCTCGGGCACGCTGGCCGGGCTGGCCGGTGGGCTCTACGTGCACATGCTCGGCAGCCTCACCGCCGACCAGCTGTACCTCGAGCTGACGTTCGTCAGTCTCGCGATGCTGGTGGTGGGCGGCATGACGAGCCTGCTGGGTGCGGTCGTGGGCGCGCTGGCGATCAGCGGGCTCACGTCGTTCATCGGCGAGGCTGAGGAAGGTGTCGGCGTGGGGTTCACGCTCGACCTCCCCGCGGGGAGCGGGTTGATCGTGGTGGGGGTGCTGATGGCCCTGATGCTGATCCTGCGGCCTGCGGGGATTACCGGCGGCCGGGAGCTCTCGCTGGAGTTCATGCGGCGGCACGGGAGGGATGCGTGAGGATCTGCGTCGTCGGTTGCGGCGCTGTCGGCTCGCTCTTCGCCGCGAATCTCGCGACGCTCGACGACGTGGAGGTGTGGGCGTTCGATCTGAACGAGTTGCATGTCGATACAATCAAAAAGAATGGTTTGCAACTAGTCGGCGCAGGGGAGGTGACGGGTCACCCGCGGGCGACGTCGAAGCCCGATGAACTGCCGCCCTGCGACTTCGGCATCGTCGCGACCAAGGCGATGCACGCCGACGCGGCCATCGGGGCGACTGCCCACGCCTTCGCCGGGGGTGCGGTTGCGTCGGTGATGAACGGTGTCGGCAACGAGGAGACCCTGGCCCGTCATGTCGAGCGCGTGATCCGCGGCACCACGTTCCCGGCCGGAAAGCTGCTCGAGCCGGGGGTGGTGCAGTGGGACGTGAAGGGCGAGACGACGCTGTCGCCGTACGAGCCGCAGCCCGCGGCACGGGAGGCCGTGGAGTGGCTGGCCGGCGCCTGCACCCGCGCCGGGATGCCCACCACCGCGGTCGCGGACGCACGGCCGGCGCAGTGGCGCAAGGTGATCTTCAACGCCTCGACCAACCCGGTCGGCGCCCTCACGGGACTCACGCACGGCCGGGTTTGCGAGCGCCCCGATCTGCGCGCGTTCGTGTCGGCGCTCGTCGCCGAGGGGAAGGCCGTCGCAGCGGCGCAGGGGATCACCCTCGATGCCGACCCCGAGGACCTCATCGACCACGCTGCTCGCCCGGACGTCGCGTACGGGCACAAGGCGTCGATGCTGCAGGACGTCGAGGCGCGCAGGCAGACCGAGATCGACTATCTGAACGGCGGCATCGCACGGTTCGGCCGTGAGCACGGCGTGCCGACGCCGCTCAACGACGCCGTCACGGCGCTGATCAAGGGAGTGGAAGCCTCGTGGACCTGAGAGCAGAGCTCGAGCGCAGATACGAGAACGTCCGTGTGGCGATGGCCGATCACGAGCTGGACGCGCTCGTCGTCGCCGGCAGCGAGTACACCGGCTTCGAGGGGGCGGTGACGTACCTCTCCGGGTTCCAGATCGTGCACCGTTATGCCTACGTGGTCGTGCCGGCCGACGGCGAGCCGTTCGTCGTCTTCCCGACCGAGGCACGGTACGTCGGCGAGCACGGCACCGCTCTCCTCGAGCAGGTCTTCCACGCCCACCCGGGTGAGGCGATCGCACAGCGTGCACGCGACGCGGGCTGGCGCAGACTCGGTGTCTTCGGTCTCGACTACATCATGACCGTGCGTGACTACACGGCGCTCGAGGGCTTCGAGCTCGTCAACTTCGACGTCGAGTTCGATCACGCGCGAGCCGCGAAGAGCGAGGCCGAGCTCGCCTCGGTGCGCGACTCGGTGCGCATCAACCGGCGGGGCTTCGAGATCTGGTTCGAGCACTACGCGCCCGGGAAGACTGCGGCGGAGGTGATGGCGGCGGCGGAGGAGTATTTCGTGGCCGAGGGATGCGGGCGCCTGACCATGAACATGGTGCTCACCGCGCCCGGCCGCTCCGGGCTCGCGTATCCCGAGTTCCGCATCGCGCGGTCGACCGAGGTGCTCGGCGACTTCGTGCTCCCGTCACTCGAGATCGCAGGCCCCGGGATGCACTGGGTGGAGGTGTCGCGTGCTGTGGCGGCCGCCGGCACGTCGCTGTCGGACGACACCAAGCGGATGACCGAGGCCTACGACGAGTACTACGCGGCCGCGCAGAGCTCGATGCGAGCAGGCGCGAGCTGTCATGACGTCCACACGGCGGTCTCGAAGGGATTCTCCGACCGCGGCTACAACCTGGGGCACGTGACGGGGCACTCGATCGGGATGACCATGATCGAGTTTCCGAAGATCGGCGAGGGGGTCGAGGTCCCGCTCGCCGAGAACATGGTGCTCTCGATGCACCCGCACGCGATCGCCGCCAACGGCGAGGACTGCCTCTACATGCAGGACACGTGGCTCGTGACGGCCGACGGCGGGGTGCCGCTCGCCGATCTGCCCATGGAGGTGTTCGTCAAGTAGGCGGTCAGGTTCCAACGGACGGCATCGTCGTCGGCGCGGACGGCGTCGCGCGCTGCTTCTGGGGCGGTGGCGATGACCCCGACTACGTCGCCTACCACGACGTCGAGTGGGGCCTCCCCGTCACGGACGATGTGCTCCTGTTCGAGAAGCTGTGCCTGGAAGGGTTCCAGGCCGGTCTCTCGTGGCTGACGATCCTGCGCAAGCGTGAGGGCTTCCGCCGTGCCTTCGCCGGCTTCGACTTCCACGCGGTGGCGCGCTTCGGTGCCCAGGACGTGGAGCGGCTGCTCGGCGACGCCTCCATCGTGCGCCACCGGGGCAAGATCGAGTCGACGATCAACAACGCCGCCCGCTGCGTCGAGGTCGTCGACGAGTACGGGTCGCTGGCGTCGTACGTATGGGGTTTCGAGCCGGCGTCGGCGACCCGCCCGCAACGGCTCACCCGGGACGCTCTGCGAGAGATGGCCCAGACCGAGGAGTCGCGCGCGCTCGCCAAGGGCCTCAAGCGGCGGGGCTGGACGTTTGTCGGGCCGACGACCGTGTATGCCTTCATGCAGGCCATGGGCCTCGTCAACGACCACCTCGACGGGTGCGACCTGCGCGCCCCCGCACAGCAAGCCCGGGAGAGGCTGCAGCTTCCGAGCTAGAATGAGAACGTGGGCTGGCCCTGGCTGGCACTGTTCGTTGCTGCTGCGGCGCTCGTCGTTGCCGCGGAATGGACGCGCGTCCGTGGGGCTCTGGGCACCGACGCCAGGCGGCGGCGTGAGCGTGAGCGCCGCAAGTCTCAGCTCCAGGTGATCGTCAACGAGGACGTCGACGAGTTCGAGGCCAGCGTGCGACGGGATCTCGAAGCCCTGCCGACCACCGAGGAGCCCCAGAGCAAGCGTCCGTAGGAGCGGTGGCCATCCCCGCCGGTCCTAGCGAATCGTCACTGCCGTACCCCGCTGGCGGGTGTTCGGGAGGATGCGGGCCACATTCTCGTCGTTGCGGGTCTCCTGGTAGTCCGAGACCCTCACCCGGACGACGTGGCGTCCCGGCCGCATGCCGCGCGTCGCGATCCGGAGCAGAGTCCCCGAGAACGACGCGTCCTGCCAGCGTCCGTCGACGGTCACTTGGAGCGAGGCAGGGTCGACGCCGGAGCCGGCGTCGGTCAACCGAAACCGGATCTCCCTCCCGCGTGGCACGGACCGCGTGAGCGGCCGCACCGTGGGCGGCGTCACGTCGTCGACCCAGTACCGAAACGTGAACCGACCTGCTCCGGCGGCGTCCTTGCTGTCGAAGACGACGTCGTAGACACCGGGGGGAGGCCGGAGCACCCCGGCCGCCAAGGTCGGCTCACCGAACGCGGCCAGGTACGGGTTGGTGTTGACCGGCAGGCTCGCCACGCCCATGAGCCGGCTCTCGTCGCCCGCGGCCACCACGCGCGGCTCCACTCGGACGCCCCGTCCGCGCGATGTGATCGCCACGCCGAAGTTGGCGACGTTCCGGGTGAGCCGCACCCGGAACACGCGCTCGGGTCCGGCCAGCCGCGCCGTGACGGCTCCACCGGGGGGAACCTGGGGGTAGCGGTACGTAGTCACCAGGGCCGGCTGGCCACGCGTGGTGGCACCGTAGTCGCCCGGCCGCAGCAGAGGAGCCGCCTTCGCCGCGCCGAGCAGCGGAGTCGCAACCCGGAGCCAGAACGGGATCCGGCGGACGACGCCGCCCCGGCTGAGCCGTACCGAGCCCCCGAGCTCGCCGTTCGTGTCGCCGGCCAGAACGGTGAGCTCGAGCGTGCCGGGCACCGTCACGGCCGCCGGCGCCAGCAGCAGCGTGCCGTGCGCCGCCCCGGGCGTTCGCACCGACACGGCCCAGTCTCCCGCGCCACCTCCTGCGTCGGCGATCGTCACGGTCGCCGAGACGAGCGCGCCGGGCTCGAGCGTCGCAAAGGAGATGCTGGTCGGCGAGGTCGTGAGCAGCGGCCGGTCGGCCTGCTCGAGGTCGACGAAGCCGCCGCCGATGCGGGTCGGCGCCTTCGGCGCGCCGCGGCGGAGCGGCTGCGCGGTCGAGACCAGCGCCGACTTCACCTCGTCGACCGTCCAGACCGGATGGCGCTGCAGGAGCAGCGCGGCGGCCCCGGACACGTGCGGCGTCGCCATGCTCGTGCCGGAGTACGTGTCCCAACCGCCGGGCACGGAGGACAGGATGTCCTCGCCGGGAGCGGTGACGTCAGGCTTGAGTCGCAGCGACAACGGCGTCGGCCCGGCCGACGAGAAGGAGGCGATGCCCGTGCCTCGCGACTCGACCGTCGCCGCGCCGACGGTGATCGCCCGGAGGGAGCTCCCCGGAGAGCCGACGGACCCGGCGCCGAGCTCCTCGTAACTGTTGCCGGCTGCGACCACCGGGACCACGCCGGCCGCTGCCGCTGCGTCGAGCGCGCGGGCGACCACGTCGTGTGCAGGAGCGATCTCGGGCTCACCGAGCGAGAGGTTGATCACATCCATGCCGTCCGTCACGGCTGCCTCGATCGCCGCGAGGAGCTCCGGCGCATTTCCGTTGAGGCCCAGGCCGGAGGCCGTCGGGATGGTGAGCGCCTTGTAGTTGCCGATGTAGGCGCGCGGTGCGACCCCGGACAAGCGGACGCCGCCTCCGGCCGGGGTGCGGTAGTTCCCCGCGGCGATGCCCGCCACGTGCGTGGCGTGGGTGGAATTCTCCGGGTCGAACGGCCTGGACGCGTACTTCCACGTCGCGCCCGGAGGGGGAAACGCGCGGGCGACGATGACCTTCGCGGTCGTGTACGCCGTCTGGCCCTTCGGGAATCCCGGAGGCATCCTGTAGCCGGCCGGCGAGAAGAACGGATGGCGCTGGTCGACGCCGTCGTCGATGATCCCGATCTTGATCCCCTGCCCTGCCGTCCGCAGTGCGGGACCCCAGAGCTTCGGTGCGCCGATCTGGCGCGGACTCTCCGTCGACGAGGCTCGGTAGGCGGTCGCAAGGCTCACGTCGCGGACACCGGGCAGGGCACGGAGCAACGGGATCGCCCGCCGCGGTACCCGGACGGCGAGCCCGTTTGCGACGAGGCGGTAACGCCAACGGATTCGAGCGGCGGGCACCTGCAGCGCCAGCGCCTCGGTGAACCGCCGCTGCTCTGTCGCGATGCGGTGCGATTGCGTCGCACGGTCGGCCCCCGCATAGGCGAGAGGCGGCGAGGCGAGCGTCACGACGACCTCGGCGGTCTCCTGCCCCGAGGGTCGAGCCGGCGCCTGGGTCGGACGCGTGCCGACGCTCAGGACGAGTGCCGTCGCGGCGGCGACGGAAGCGAGCAGCAGGAGGCGCACGAAAGGTTAGACGTCCGGGACGGCGATTTTCCGCTGCCCGATACAATGCCCTCCCGCGCGGATGTGGCGGAATTGGTAGACGCGCACGGTTCAGGTCCGTGTGCCCGTAAGGGCGTGGAGGTTCAAGTCCTCTCATCCGCATCCGCACCGCCTCTGGCGTTGCGCTAGGAATGTCAGAGCGTGGCGGTCGTTCTCACCGGCTCTTCCCTGACCCTCGACGATGTCGTCGTCGTGGCTCGCAGCGGCGAGCGAGTCGAGCTGGCATCCGATGCGCTCGCGCGGATGTCGGCCGCTCGCGTGGTCGTGGAGCGCTTCGTCGCCGATGGCACCGAGGCATACGGGATCACGACCGGCGTCGGCGTCCGGAAGACGGCCCGCGTCGAGGCGGCCGGGCACGATCGCCTGCTTCTCCGCCAGCACCTGATCGGCCAGGGCTCACCCGCTCCCCACGACGTGGTGCGGGCGACTGCGCTGCGACTCGCGAACGCGCTGGCACGGGGGACGACGGCGGCGCGACCCGAGCTCGCGGCTCGGCTCGTCGAGCGGCTCAACGACGATCGCCTGCCCGACGTACGTCGCCTCGGTTCCCCCGGGCAGGCCGACCTGGCGCAGATGGCAGACCTGGCCGACGGGCTCGTCGACGGGTTCGAGCTTGCGCGGGGCGAGGCGATCGCGCTGCTCAACCAGAACGCGTTCTCGTCTGCCTGGGGTGCGCTCGCGGTGCACGACGCGCTCTCTCTGCTCGAAGTGCTCGACGTCGCCGGCGCGCTCGACCTCGAGGCGCTCGGGGCAAACCCGGATGCGCTCCACCCGGCCCTGGCAGAGGCGCGCCGGTCGGCGGGACTGAGCGCGACGCTCGCGCGGCTCCGAGGACTGCTGGAGGGCAGCGAGGCCGACGCGCGTAGCCTCCAGGATCCACTCAGCTTCCGGACGCTCGCCCAGGTGCACGGCGCGGCCCGGGATGCGCTCGCCTTCGTCCGTGCGCAGGTCGAGGTGGAGCTGAACGCCGTTCAGGCCAATCCCGTCGTCCTCGCAGACGAGGCGAGGATCATCTCCGCGGGCGTGTTCGAGAGCCTGCCGCTGGCGACCGCGCTCGACCTCGCACGGCTCGCGCTGGCACCCGTGCTGACGAGCGCGGCCGGTCGCGCCGTGAAGCTCCTGCAGACGTCGATCACCGGGCTGCCCGAAGGGCTCGGGGCCAGGTCGGGGCTGCCGGAGAGCGCGCTCAGCGAGCTCGGCATCGCCGTTCAGGCGCTTGCGGCGGAGGCGCGCCTGCTCGCGCAGCCCGTCTCCCTCGAGCTCGTCTCGACCAGCCAGGCGGAGGGAATCGAGGACCGAACGACGATGGCGCCTCTCGCGGCGCGACGGCTGGCCGAGATGGTCGAGCTGGGGAGCCGGGTGGCCGCGATCGAGCTCCTGCTCGCTGTGCAGGCGTGCGATCTGCGCGGGCACCGGCTCGGCGCAGGCACCGGCGCGGCACATGAGACGATCCGTGCGCGCGTCCCGTTCGTCGGCGAGGGGGACCCGCTGCCCGATCCAGAGCTCCTCGTCGACCTCGTCCGGACGGGGGGCTTGCGCTGACATGACGACCGTCGACTTCCACCAGCATCTCTGGCCGCAGCCGTTCCAGGACGCGCTACGCGCCCGCTCCGCACCGCCGCAGCTCCGCGGTGACGAGCTGGTCACGACGGAGGGCGTCTTTCCGTTCGACCCGTTGCTCCACGATCCGGCCTCGCGGCTCGAGCTTCTCGACTGGCACGGGATCGACGTCGCCGTCCTCTCGCTGCAGCCTTCGCTCGGCGTCGAGGCGCTGCCCGCGTCGCAGCGTGAGGAGCTCGAGGGCGCCTGGCTCGAGAGCATGACGGGAATCGTGGCCGCATCCGGGGGCAGGTTTCGGGCGCTCGCACCCTGGCGCGCGGCCGACGGAGTGGTCGGCGCGTCGGTCGCGGCGTTTGCGCTCGTCGAGCCCGACGCGCATGCTCCGCTCCTGGACGAGCTGCAGCGGCGCGGGAGCGTGCTGTTCGTCCACCCTGCTGCTGCATCGCCTCCCGGCGCCGGAGCGCCCGACTGGTGGTCCTGGACGACCGACTACCCGGCTCAGATGCAGCGCGCGTACTTCGCCTGGCTGGGTACAGGCAGGGCGCGCTGGCCCGCGCTCCGCGTCGTGTTCGCGATCCTGGCCGGCGGAGCGCCCTTCCAACTCGAGCGACTCGCACACCGCGGAGTCGACGTGCGCTCGGCGCTCGATCCGAATGCCTACTTCGACGTCGCCACCTACGGGCGACGCGCGATCGAGCTCTGCATCGAGACGTTCGGTGTGGGCCAGCTCGTCTACGGCAGCGACACACCGGTCGTCGATGGCACCGCCACCCTGCGCTCCGTCCGCGGCTTCGGGGATTCTGTCGCGAAGATTGTCCAGATCGACACTCCGTCGTCGCTGCTGACATGGCAGACCTGACCGCCTGGCTTGCCGGCCGGCTTCCGGCAGACCGAGATCTCGATCGGCCGGAGCTGTCCCGCCTGGTGGCCGAGGTCGGAACCGAGGAGGGCTTCTGGCGAGCGTCCGTCCGCCACGACACCGAAGCGCGCTTCTACCAGCAGCTCTATCGTGATCCCAACCTCGACGTCTGGCTGATCTGTTGGACGCACCGTCAGGACACGGGCTACCACGACCACGACCGCTCGTCGGGTGCCGTCTACGTCTGCGAGGGGACGCTCTGGGAGGACTTCTTCCACCGCGCCGACGACGGATGGATCCGTGAGGAGACCCGGCGGCACGAGGCTGGAGGCTCCTTCGACTTCGACGCGACGTACATCCACGGGGTCCGGAACGAGGGCCATGACCTGGCCACTTCGATCCACGTCTACTCGCCGGCGTTGTGGCGCATGGGGCACTACGAGCCGGACGAGCACGGCGTCATGCGGCGGGTCGCAGTCACATATGCGGACGAGCTCCTCGGAGCTGCCTGAGCTGGCGGCGGCTCAGGACGGGGGGTCGAGCGTGGCAGGGAACCCCGGAGCACGCAGGTCTGCGCCGACGGCTTCCTCGAGCAGCCTCACGACCATCGGCGACCACGCGTCGCCGCCGAAGCGCGCGCGCGCCCGCTCGAACGTCTGCTCCACGAGCCGGGCGAGGTCGAGCGGCACCCCGGTCTCGCGACCGAGGTCCAGCGCGAGGCCGAGATCCTTCAGCGCGAGATCCATCGTGAAGCCGATGTCGTAGCTGCCGTTGAGGATCACCTGTCCCTCCGTCTCGAGCACGAAGCTGGTGCCCGAGCTGGCGCAGACCACCTCGAACGCCTGCGTGAGGTCCAGGCCGGATCGCCTGGCGAGCATCAGCGCGTCGCCGCAGGCGACGAGGTGGACGAACGCGAGCATGTTCGTGATCACCTTGAGGTCGGAAGCGCTCCCCAGAGGTCCGACGTGGAAGACGCGCCCGCCGATGGCCTCCAGCAGCGGCATCTGCGCCGCGGCGACCTCGGCGTCGCCGCCGACGATGACCGTGATCTCACCCTTGGCGGCGAGCTGGACGCCGCCCGTGACCGGAGCTTCGAGCGTCGCGACACCCTGAGCCTCGGAGATCGCCGCCAGGCGCAGCAGCTCGTGCTTGTCGTTCGTGCTCATGTCGATCCAGACGCCACCGGGAGCAAAGGTGGAGAGGACGCCGTCGTCTCCTGCGACGACGCTGCCGACGGCGGCAGGGGACGGCAGGCAGGTGATGACCGTGTCCGCCGCTCGCGCCGTCTCCGCCGGTGACGCGGCCCACACGGCGCCGGCATCGACGAGCGGCTCCGCCGCGTCTCGATCGCGGTCGTGCACCGTCAGGGCGATTCCCTCCCGCAACAAGCTGCGGGCCAGATACCTGCCGAGCCGGCCCACGCCGACGAACCCGACGCTCACGGGAAGCCGAGCGGGTGGTCCGCCGGTGACAGGTGCAGCTCGTCGCCGTCGTAGGGATGCGCCGCAGCGACCTCCTCGTCGAGCTCGACGCCGAGACCCGGCTCCGACGGCGGGATCACGTAGCCGTCCTCCCAGACGATCGGGCGCCGCAGGATCTCCGCGTGGAAGCCGCCCCAGTCGAGGATCCCTTCGAGAATCAGGAAGTTGGGGCTGCAGGCCGCGAGCTGGATGTTCGCCGCGCCGAGCACCGGGCCGCTGTAGAGGTGTGGTGCGATCTGGGCGTAGTGCGCCTCGGCCATGCCGGCGATCTTCTTGCCCTCGAGGAGCCCGCCGACCCGGCCGAGGTTCAGCTGCAGGATCGCAGCCGCTCCCGTGGCGAGCACGCGCGAGAACTCGTGCTTCGTGGTCAGCCGTTCACCTGTGGCGATCGGGATCGAGGTCGACCGTGCCACGCGCGCCATCTCCTCCGGCGCCTCCGGAGGGACTGGCTCCTCCAGCCACAGCGGATCGAACGGCTCGAGGCGACGTGCGAGCCGGATCGCGCCGGCGGGCGTGAACTGGCCGTGCGTGCCGAACAAGAGGTCGCAGCGTGACCCGACCGCCTCGCGCACGGCGCCGACGTACTCCTCGGAGCGGTCGAGCGCCTCGAGCTCGGGCTGGCGCGGATCGAAGGCGGAGTATGCGCCGGCCGGGTCGAACTTGAGTGCGGTGAAGCCCCGTTCCGCGTAGGCGGCGGCACGCTCCGCGGCCAGCTCCGGATCCGTGTAGACGTCGGCGCTGTCGCCGTCCTCGACGTAGAGGTAGGTGTAGGCCCGGAGCCGCTCGTGCACACGGCCGCCGAGGAGCTCGTGGACGGGCTTCCCGACCGCCTTGCCGACGATGTCCCAGCACGCCATCTCGATGCCGCCGAGCACCCCGACGAGCGAGACGTCCGGGCGGGCGGTGTAGCCGCGCGCGTACACGCGCCGCCACAGCGCCTCGATGCGAAACGGATCCGCTCCCGCGACGTGACGCTCGAAGACGTCCTCGATCATCCGTTCCACGACGGTTGGATGGAACGTCGCCGCGTACACCTCCCCGACCCCGACGATGCCGTCGTCGGTGATGAGCTGGAGGAAGACGAAGTAGCGGCCGCCATGGGACGGCGGTGGGTTGCCGACGACGAATGTCCGCAGCCCTTCGACTCTCACAAGAGGGCTCGACTGCCTACGAGCGTCGTGCGTCGAAGGACGGCAGCCAGTGGATCAGCTCCGACAACGTCGCACCGAGCGTGAGGAGGTAGGCGACGATCAGCTCCCGCAGCTCTGGTGTCATGCGGCAGACCGGGATGCACGTCGTGAGCGCTGCAATGGTGACCCCGCTCTCGTTGACGACGGGCACGGAAGCGGCGTACAGCCCGTCGGCCGTCTCGCCCCAGTTCTCGGCGTAGCCGCGCTCGCGCACCTCGACGAGCATCGCTTGCAACTCGGGAACGCCGTTCAGCCGGCGACCTGTAGGGGTGACGAGCAACTGACCGCTGAACATCGCCGCCACCGCGGCAGGTGGGTGCGACGCCAGCACGACACGGCCGCTCGCGGAGGCGAAGGCCGGCGTCTTCGACCCGACGTGAGTCACGAGGCGGACGGGCTGCGAAGTCTCCTCCAGGGCGATGAAGAGCGACTCGACGCCGTCGAGGACTGCAAGAGCGATCGTCTCGTCGTACCGGGTGAGGAACTCGGCCGCCACGGTGCGGAAAGCCGTGACGATGGGGAGGTCGGCAGAGCTCGAGCCGAGCCTGAGCGCGCGGATGCCGAGAGCGAAGCGCCCATCGGAGTCGCGCACCGCCCAGCCGCGCTCGACGAGCACCGCGCAGATCCGGTGCAGCGTGCTCTTGGCGATGCCGAGCTCACGTGACATCTCCGACAGGCCGAGCGGCGCCTCGGCCGCCAGGAGGTCGAGCACAGCGAGCGTCGCCTGGACACCCGCGGACGTCCCCTGCTTCGCTCCACTCGGTCTCGTACTCGTCTCGGAGACGTCGGTGCCCACCGGCTGAGCGTACCCCTTTGTCGAACGCGATTCCAGATGGAGAACGACCGGGGTTGACATGGAGCATTCGGTCTCGTCAGACTCGGCTGCAGCGTGGGACGAGAGTCCAAGTGCAGAACCGCCGCGCGGACGGCGAACGCGTCACTAGCCGACGCGACCCTTTTCACGTCTCACCCGACGACAGCTCTTTTCGAGCAGCGACGAGGATAGGAGGGCGGATGGACCGGGAAACCCGGAGAGCGATCGAGGAGTACCGCCGTGACGAGGCGGGCCCGATCGAGAACAACCTCATCGACGAGCTCGTGGGCGGCGAGCTCGACCGTCAGGAGTTCCTGCAGCGCGCGGGGATGTTCGGCCTGTCGGCCGGTGTCATCGGCAGCCTGCTGGCGTTCGCCGGCGAGGCCGGTGCCGCGACGACGTCCGGGGGCGCAAGCCAGGCCGCGAAGGCAGGCGGCACGCTCCGCGTGGGCATCACCACCTTCGGCGCCTCGCTCGAGCCGTACCTGCTCAACGAGGGCGGGTCGCTCGCGTTCGCCGGCATCCCGGCCGAGTACCTGACATTCACGAACCCAAAGGGCCAGGTCGTGCCGTGGCTCGCGACGAGCTGGAAGCCGAACGCCGACGCGACCGTGTGGACGTTCCAGATCCGCAAGGGCGTCAAGTTCCACAACGGCAAGACGATGACCTCGAAGGACGTCGTCGCGAGCCTGAAGCAGTACGTGAGCGCAAAGGGCTCGAACGCGGGCCTCACTCCGTACTTCGACGCATCGGGAGTCTCGGCGAAGGGCGACTACACCGTCGTCATCAAGCTCAAGTCGCCGATCGGTGTGTTCCCGTACCTCCTCAGCCAGACGACCTACCAGGCGCCGATCCAGCTCGCAGCGACCGCTGCCAAGCCCGGGACCTGGGTCGCGAGCGGGATGATCGGCACCGGGCCGTTCAAGGTCGTGAAGTACGTCGACAAGAAGAGCGCCGATCTCGTCCGCCACGCTGCCTACTGGGGCGGTCGCCCGCCGCTCGACGGCGTCAAGATCACGTTCTACCAGGGCAGCGCGCCGCTGGTGCTGGCGCTCCGGGCGGGGCAGATCGACCTTGCGATGCAGCTCTCGCCGCAGGAGGCCCAGCCGTTCAAGAAGAACGCGAAGTACACTTACTACCAGCTCCCGACCTCGGCCCACCGCCAGGTCTGCATGCGGACCGACCAAGGCCCGTTCAAGGACGCACGGATCCGTCGAGCGGTCGCGCTCGCCATCAACCGGCCGGAGCAGGTCGCGAAGATCATGCTCGGCGCGGCGCAGATCGGCAACGACAACCCGTTCTGGAAGGGATTCGCGTCGACCGACCCGTCGACCAAGCAGCGTGTGCAGAATCTCGCGCTGTCGAGAGCGCTGTTGAAGGCGGCCGGGGCGGAGAACCTGAAGGTCAACCTCACGACGTGGAACTTCCTCGACCACACCGACCACGCGGCGTCGATCCAGGCGTACGCGCGCGAAGCGGGCATCGAGATCGGCATCGAGGTCATGGACGTCTCCAAGTACTACGACTCGGAGCCGGCCGGCGCGGACTATGCCACCACCACGCCGTGGCTGAACCGCCCCTTCACGCTGACGGAGTACGGTGCGCGCGGGGTTCCGAACGTCTTCCTCACGCGTGCCTACATGTCGACGGGGATCGGCGACTGGAACGCGTCGCACTACAACAACGCCGAGTTCGACACGCTCGCCAAGGCGTACCTCGGCGCCGCGGAGCTCGCGGCGCAGCGAAAGGCGACGAAGCGCATGGCGGGGATCCTCCTCCGCGACACGCCGGTGATCACCGACTACTTCATCAACTACGTGACGGCGAGCTCCTCGAAGGTCAAGAACTACGTCCCCGAGGGCCTCTCGCACATCCGTCTGGCCAAGGTCAGCCTGGCCTGACAAGCCAACGCGAGGGGCGGGCCACCCGCCCGCCCCTCGCTGCCACGCACCGGTGACCCGCTTTCTCATCAAGCGTCTCGGTCTCGCGCTCATCACCCTGTTCCTGCTGAGCGTCATCGTCTTCGCGGTCTCTGCGGTGCTCCCCGGCAACGTCGGCCGTGCCGTGCTCGGGCCGTTCGCGACCCAGGAGTCGGTCGATGCACTCAACGAGCAGTTGGGGGCGAACCGCTCGATCTTCGTCCAGTACACGGACTGGGCGGGCGGGCTGCTGCACGGTGATCTCGGCACGTCGCTGACGAAGCAGGTCCCGACCTGGGATCTGCTCGGTCCTGCACTGACGAACTCGCTCAAGCTCGCTCTCGTCGCGTTCATCCTCTGCGTCCCCTTGTCCATCCTCGGGGGCGTGATCGCCGGTCTCCGCTACGGCAAGCTGACCGACAAGTCGATCACCGCGACGGGCATCTCGTTGGCGGCGATGCCGGACTTCGTCACCGGGATCGTGCTCATCCTCGTCTTCGCGATCTGGCTCGGGTGGCTGCCGGTGACGGCCCAGGCGGAGGAGGGGGCGAGCCCGCTGACACAGGTCGAGTACCTGCTCCTCCCGGCGATGACGCTCACCGTCGTCCTGTTCGGCTACATCGCCCGCATCACGCGCGCCGGTGTGATCGAGGCCCTGGACAGCGACTACACCCGCACGGCCTTCCTGAAGGGGCTCCCGTCGTCGGTCGTCATCCGCAAGCACGTGCTCCGGAACGCCCTGCCCCCGACGATCGCGGTCGTCGCCGTCCAGATCGGCTATCTCTTCGGCGGGCTCGTCGCCGTCGAGTACCTCTTCAACTACCAGGGGATCGGCGCGCTCATCCTCGAGGCTGCACGGCAGAAGGACCTGCCGCTGCTGACCGCGGGGGTGCTTGTCGTCGGGATCGTGTACCTCGTCGTGACGCTGGTCGCCGACATCCTCTACGCGCTGCTCAACCCGCGGATCCGGTTCGGAGGCGTCGAATGAGCACCGTCGCGGCGACGCCGCCGACGTCCGGCCGCTCCGAAGCCCGTAGCGCCCGCTCGGAGCGGCTGCGGCTGCTCGTGCGGTCGCCGACCGTCGTCGTCGGCGCCCTCGTGATCGGGTTCTGGATCTTCTGCGCTCTGTTCCCGGGCCTGGTGTGCCCGTACAACCCGATCTTCGACAACCATTTCCCGCCGAACAAGGCGCCGACGTGGGGTCATCCGTTCGGCACCGACACGAACGGCCGCGACGTGTTCTCGCGGGTTCTCGCCGGCTCGCGCGACATCCTCGTGATCGCACCCCTCGCGACGCTGATCGGCACTGTGCTCGGAACGACGCTCGGCCTCGTCTTGGGCTATCTTCGAGGGGTCGTCGACGACGTCGTGAGCCGGTTCGTCGACGCCGTCCTCGCGCTGCCGTTGATCGTGACGGCGATCCTGATCGTGACCGCAGTCGGTGAGTCGGGGAATCGGGTCGTGATCGTGATCATCGGGCTGGTCTTCACCCCGGTGATCTCGCGCACGGTCCGCGCCGCCGTCCTCGCCGAGACGGAGCTCGACTACGTGCAGGCCGCGCGACTCCGCGGTGAGCGGCCGCCGTACATCATGTTCTCGGAGATCCTCCCGAACGTGATGGCGCTGGTGGTCGTCGAGTTCACCGTCCGGCTCGGCTACGCGATCTTCGCCATCGCCACCCTCGGGTTCCTCGGCTTCGGTGTCGCTCCGCCCTCGCCGGCCTGGGCGGCTCAGATCAACCAGTACTGGACGCTGATCGACCCCTACTGGTGGATGACGTTGTTCCCGGCGCTTGCGATCGCAAGCCTCGTCGTCGCGGTGAACCTCGTCGCCGACGGCGTGCGCGAGGTATACGAGCGGTGACGAGATGAGCACGCAGACGGGCGCCGTCCTCGACGTCTCCGACCTGGAGCTCGTCTACCGGGTGCGCGGGATCGACCGGCCGGTGCTGCGGGGCGTGTCGTTCTCGATCGAACGGGGGCGCTCGTACGGCCTGGTGGGCGAGTCCGGCTGCGGGAAGTCGACGGCCGCGCTGGGAATCGTGCGGTACCTGCCGCGCAACGGCCGCATCTCGGCCGGCAGCGTGTCGGTTGCCGGCCAGGACGTCCTCTCGTTCTCACCGCGCGAGCTGCGCGAGTACCACGCGCGGACGGTGTCGATGGTCTACCAGAATCCCGGAGCGGCCCTGAACCCGAGCCTGCGCGTCGGAGCTCAGGTGGCAGAGGCGTTCACGGTGCTCGGCGTCGGTGGTAAAGAGGTGGAGGAACGCGTCCGAAAGGCGCTGGAGAGGGTGCAGATCGCGGATCCGGCGAGCGTGATGGGCCGGTACCCGCACCAGCTCTCGGGTGGCATGCAGCAGCGTGTGGTGATCGCGATGGCGCTCGCCAAGGACCCGGCCCTGCTGATCCTCGACGAGCCCACCACGGGCCTCGACGCGACCGTTGAGGCGGAGGTGCTCGATCTCGTGGCGCAGCTCCAGGCCGAGCTCGACACGGCCGTCCTCTTCATCAGCCACAACCTCGGCGTGATCTCGAAGATGTGCGATCGCGTCGGGTGTCCTCTATGCCGGTCGGCTGGTCGAGGAGGGGCCGGTGGACACGGTGCTCCAGGATCCGCGCCACCCCTACACGGTCGGCCTGCTGCGCTGCATCCCGCGCGGTGGAGTGCGCAAGGACCACGGCCGGCTCGACACGATCGCCGGGTTCCTGCCCAGCCTCGGTGCGGACATTCGCGGATGTGTGTTCGCCGACCGCTGCGCACTCGCCGACGACCGCTGCCAATCCGAAGAGCCCGCGGTGACCGAGGTCACACCGGGTCACAGCGCGCGCTGCTTCCACCAGGACCAGGCACACAACCTGCCCCGCGAAGAGGTCGCGGATCTCTCGCTTCCGTCCGTCGACCGCGCCGCGCAACCGCTGCTCCGGATCGACGACCTCGGGAAGGTGTTCCACCAGCGTGGCCACGACGTGCACGCGCTCGTGGGCCTGAGCGCGGCGATCTGGCCCGGCGAGACCCTGGGGCTCGTCGGCGAGTCGGGGAGCGGCAAGACGACTCTGGCACGGACGCTGCTCGGGATCGTCGCACCGACCTCGGGCGCGGCAACCCTCGACGGGAAAGCCCTCGCGCCGCTGTATCAGAAGCGGTCGCGCGAAGACCTTCGATCGCTTCAGATCGTGTTCCAGAACCCGGACTCCGCGCTCAATCGGCGTCACTCCGTCGAGCGCATCCTCCTGCGCTCGATGAGGAAGCTCGCCGGGATCACGGGGAAGGCTGCCGACACTCGCCTGCGTGACCTCGTCGCGCGGGTACGCGTGACCGAGCGCACCCTGACGCAGAAGCCGGTGCAGCTCTCCGGCGGCCTGAAGCAGCGCGTCGCCATTGCGCGTGCGTTCGTCGGCGACCCGAAGCTCGTGGTCTGCGACGAGCCGACGTCGGCGCTCGACGTGTCGGTGCAGGCGGCGATCCTCAACCTGCTCGTCGAGCTCCAGGCGGAGAAGCGTGTCTCGTATCTCTTCATCTCGCACGACCTCGGTGTCGTGCGCTACATCTCGGACCGGATCGCGGTCCTCTACCTCGGCCGGCTGATGGAGGTCGGCCCGGCCGACGTCGTGTTCAACGGGCCGCACCATCCCTACACCGAGGCGCTCCTCTCGGCGGTGCCGACGGTCGACGGCGGTGGACGCGACCGCATCAGGCTCGCCGGGGACATCCCGAGCGCCGCCGAGCCGCCCTCCGGCTGCGTGTTCCACACGCGGTGTCCGCGGGCGCTCGGCTCGGTGTGCGAGCAGACGGAACCGCCACTGGTCGAGGTCGAGCCGGGGCACGACATGCGCTGTCACATCCCGCTCGAAGAGCTGCGACGGCTGCAGGCGCGGACGCCGGAGTCCGTCGCGTGAAGATCCGGGGGGCGGTGCTCGAGCGGACCGGAGGCCCGCTCGTCGTGTGCGACCTCGAGCTCGCGTCCCCCGGGCCCGAGGAAGTGCTCGTCCGCCTCGGCGCTAGCGGTGTCTGCCACTCCGACTACAACGCCATCGACGGCACCGCAGAGACGCGCTGCCCGGCCGTCCTCGGTCACGAGGGCGCCGGTGTCGTCGAAGCGATCGGCGACGGGGTCGCGAGGGTCGCTGTGGGAGATCACGTGGCGCTGTCCTGGTCGCCCTCCTGCGGGGCTTGCACGGAATGTCTGCGCGACCTGCCGTGGCTCTGCTCCACAGCCTGGCCCGCGATGGGCACAGGCGGTCTCATGGACGGGACGCCACGGCTCTCTCGCGACGGGGAGCCGATCTACCACTACTCGTTCCTCTCCACCTTCGCCGAGGCGTCCGTCGTGCCCGAGCGCTCGTGTGTACCGATCCCGACCGACGTGCCGTTCGACGTCGCCGGGCTCGTGGGCTGCGCCGTCACGACGGGAGTCGGGGCGGTCTGGCGCACCGCCGGGGTGCGCCCCGGGGACCGCGTCGCGGTGATCGGCTGCGGTGGCGTCGGGCTGTCGGCCGTCATGGCGGCCGTCGCCGTCGGCGCAGAGCCGGTCATCGCCGTCGATACCGCGCCACAGAAGCTCGACGTAGCAGGCTCCTTCGGGGCTACCGAAGGTGTCCTCTGGCAGGGTAACCCCGAGACGACCGCCGAGGCTGTGCGCGAGGTATCCGGCGGTGGCGTCGACTACGCGATCGAGGCGACCGGGCGGCCCGAGGCGATGCTCGCCGCCTTCCTCGGCACGCGGCCACGAGGTGCGGCCGTGCTGATCGGGATTCCGCGCGAGGACGCCGTGGTGCCGTTGCCGGCGCTCTCGATCCCCCGCATGGAGCGCCGCGTGTTGGGCTCGATCTACGGCTCCTCGCGTCCGGAGCGGGACTTCGCGAAGACGCTCGACCTGTACCGGGCGGGCCGCCTGCCGCTCGACCGGCTCGTGTCTCACCGGCTGCCGCTCGACGACGTCGAGCGGGGGTTCGATCTGATGCAGACAGGGGACGCGCTCCGTGTCGTCCTCGATCTGGGGACTGTCCCCGCGGGGGGACAGTCTCCGCAGAAAGGAGCGGCATGAACCTCGACGACCTCGACGGTCGCATCGGCGAGGGGTGGGCCGGTGTTGCTCCCGACGGCTCGCACGTGAACGTCGTGCTTGCGCGGCGCGGCAGCCCGACCGCCGCCGCCGCCATCTCGATGCTCGCCCTGCCCTCACCGGGTCACACGCCGGTGCTCGTCTGCGTCGGTGAGACGCCGCAGCAGTACGAGCCTGTCTGGCCGCCGACGCTGATGATGAACAAGGCGACCGCGACCGACGACCGCCATCAAACGATCACGTGGGGAGCGGCGCAGCTGGGGATCGCCCAGGGTGTGCTCGACGCGGTTGCCGACGGGCTGGTCGACGCCACCGGCGACCTGATGGTGCTCGTCGCCGTCTGGGTCGATCCGCGCGCGTCCGACGAGACGGCGGTGCGCCTCGCGAACCGGGAGGCGATGCGGAAGGCGATCAGCGTGTGCGTCGAGGGTCGCGACCCGGTCGCGGCCGCCGCGCTCGTGGAGCGTCGCGACGACCTGACGAGCCCGTTCTACGGGGGCGCGTAGGTGCGGATCGCGAGCATCGAGACGCGCACCTACCGCTTCCCGCTCGACCCGCCGTTCCGGGCGGCCTGGGATCCGATCCCACGCGCCCACCAGGAGGCGACCGTTGTGCTCGTTGCCTGCGACGACGGGCTGACCGGAGTCGCCTCGGGTGGCGACGGCCTCCCCGACCGCGCGCTTCTGGAGCGGTTCCTCGTCGGTCTCGACCCGCTGCGCACGGAGGCTGTACGAGAGATCTGCGAAACCGTGGACTTCCACGGGGCCCGGCCCTGGGCGGTGGAGGTCGCAGTCTGGGACATCGTCGGCAAGGCACTCGGCGAGCCGGTCTGGAAGCTCCTCGGTGGCCGCAGCGAACGCTTGCGTGCCTATGCATCGAGCGGCGAGCTCGTCCCGGCCGAAGAGCGCGCAGACCGCTGCCTGGCGCTCGTCGAACGCGGATTCAGGGCGGTCAAGCTTCGCTTTCACAACGCGGACTGGCGCGACGACCTTGCAGTCGTCGAGGTTGTGCGCGCTGCTGTCGGTGACCGGCTGGAGATCATGGTCGACGCCAATCAGGGCTGGCGCATGCCGGGCGACCGGGAGCCACGCTGGGACGTTGCCACGGCCGCCACGTGCGCGCGGGCGCTCGAGGAGCTCGGGGTCTACTGGCTCGAAGAGCCGCTCCGCACCGACGACCACGACGGGTACGCGGCGCTGCGAAGCCGCACCGGGATCCGCATCGCAGCCGGGGAGATGGTGCGCCACCCGGCCGAGGCACGCGATCTTGCGCTGCGCGGTCTCGTCGACGTGGTCCAGTCCGACGTGCTCTTCGTCGGGGGTCTCGGCGGCTGTCGCCGCATCGCTGCGCTGTGCGACCTCCACGGCCGTGGCTGGTCGCCGCACACCTGGTCGAACGGGGCAGGGCTCATCGCCAACCTGCACGGCGCACTGGCGTTCTCCACCGTGCCCTACGTGGAGGTGCCGTTCGACCCGCCGGCGTGGTCGCCGGAGCGTCGCGACTGGCTCCTCGGCTCGACGCTCGAGATCGCGGCCGACGGGACGATCGCCCCGCCACCCGGCCCGGGTCTGGGGCTCGAGATCGACTTCGTTGCTCTCGAAAGGTGGAGAATCGGATGAAGATCCGCGCCGCCGTCCTCCGCCATCCGAGCGAGCCGGTCGCGGTGGAGGTGGTCGAGCTCGACCCGCCCAAGGCGCGCGAGGTGCTCGTGCGCGTCGCCGCGGCGGGTGTCTGCCACTCGGACGTCCGCTACGCGGACGGTGATCTCGGTGCCGGCCGCTGGCCGATGGTGCTCGGACACGAGGGGGCTGGAGTGGTGGAGACGATCGGCGGCGACGTCACTCACGTCGCCCCCGGTGATCACGTCGCCTTCTGCTTTGTCCCCGCCTGCCGGGAATGCCGCTACTGCCGTGCCGGCAAGCCAAACCTCTGCGAAGCCGCTGCCGCGCACGGCGCCAAGGGCATGCTCATGGACGGCACCAGCCGGCTCCGTCTCGCAGACGGCACGATGCTCCAGCACGGACTGCGCACGGCGTGCTTCGCCGAGCGCGTCGTCGTCGCCGCCGGAGGGGCGGTACCCATCCCGAGCGAGCTGCCGCTCTGGCAGGCGGCGCTGCTCGGATGCAGCGTCGTGACCGGGATGGGCGCGGTGCGGAACGTGGCGCGTGTGCAGGCAGGCGACGGGGTGGCGGTGTTCGGCTGTGGCGGGGTCGGTCTGCAGGTGATCGCGGCGGCGCGGCTCGCGGGGGCGGATCCCATCGTTGCCGTCGATCGAGTGCCCGAGAAGTTGCAGCTCGCTCGGGCGCAGGGGGCCACTGACGTCGTCGACGCGGCCTCGGAGGAGAAGCCGGTGAGCGAGATCCGGCGGCTCACGGACGGCGGCGTCGACTTCGCCTTCGAGGTGATCGGGCGAGCGGAGACGATCCGCCTCGCCTGGGGTGCCATTCGCCCGGGCGGCACGGTGGTTGTCGTCGGCCTGGCGCCGGCGGGCGTAGAGGCGAGCGTGCCGGCGATCGAGTTCCTCTCGGACAAGACGCTCAGGGGCACCTACTACGGGTCCGGCGACCCCGCCGCGGAGCTGCCCGGGCTCGCGGCGCTCGCTCTGGCCGGAGAGCTCGGTCTCGAGAGCGTCGTCACGCACGTCGACGCGCTCGACGGCGTCGAAGCTGCCCTTGACCGTCTCCGCCGCGGCGAAGGCGCGCGCACCGTCTTGCTCGTCGACGCCGATCTGGCCGGGCACCCGGGCTGAGGTGGCAGAGCCGAGCGATCCGAGCCCGCCGGAACCGGGGCCCGAGTGTTGGAGACCGGCGGCGCCGCGCTCAGCCGGTGAGGACGGCGAGCACCTTGTCCGCGTGCGTGTCCGGATCGACGCGTCGCAGGATCTTTGCGACGTTCCCGTCCGCGTCGACGACGAACGTCGAACGCTCGAGGCCCATGTACGTCTTGCCGTGGTTCTGCTTCTCGACCCAGGTGCCGTAGGCCTCGGCGACGGCGTGATCCGGGTCGGCGAGGAGCGTGAAGGGCAGGGAGTACTTCTCCTTGAAACGCGCCTTCGAGTCCTCGTCGAGCACGCTGACACCGAGCACGGCGGCGCCCGCACGCTGGAAGTCACCCCACGCGTCCCGAATCGCACATGCCTGGCGCGTGCACCCGGGCG
>CAVPGO010000025.1:0-39649 GCA_963703975.1 uncultured Actinomycetes bacterium | reverse complement strand
CACCGTCGGTCGCGGTACCGATCGGCTCCGTGAGCAGGTCGACGTCCATGCGCCCGACGAGCGCGTAGGCGACGACGAGGGGTGGGCTGGCGAGGTAGTTCGCCTTCACCTCCGCATGGATGCGCGCCTCGAAGTTCCGGTTGCCGGAGAGCACGGCGCAGGCGACGAGCCCACCGTTGGCGATCGCCTGCGAGACCGCCTCGGGCAGCGGCCCCGAGTTCCCGATGCACGTCGTGCAGCCGTAGCCCACCGTGTGAAAGCCGAGCGCTTCGAGGTACGGGGTGAGGCCCGCCTTGTCGAAGTACTCGGTCACGACCTTCGAGCCGGGCGCGAGCGACGACTTCACCCATGGCCGGCGCTCGAGTCCGCGCTCCACCGCCTTCTTCGCGAGGAGTCCCGCGGCAACCATCACGGCCGGGTTGGACGTGTTCGTGCACGACGTGATCGCCGCGATCACGACCGAGCCGTGGTCGAGCATCACGGTCTCGCCTTCGATGCTGCACGCGACCCCGGGCGCCCGCCCTGCGACGGCGGCCACGGGGATCGCCGCGTCGGCCGTGACCGGCTGGTGGCCCGGCTCGGCGTAGGCCGGCGAATCGCTGGCGGGGAAGGACTCGGACCCGGCCTCGTCCGTCCCGTTGCCGTAGTCGACGCCGAACGTGGGGAGCGCCTCGACGAACGAGCGCTTCGCGTCGCGAAGCGGGATCCGGTCCTGCGGGCGGCGCGGGCCGGCGAGGGAGGGCTCCACCGTCGAGAGGTCGAGCTCGATCACCTGCGAGTACGACGCCTGCTCTGCCGGGTCGTGCCAGAGCATGTTCTCCTTGCAGTACGCCTCGACCAGGGACACCTGCCCGTCGGTGCGCCCGGTCAGGCGCAGATAGCGGAGCGTCTCGTCGTCGACCGGGAAGAAGCCACACGTGGCGCCGTACTCCGGGGACATGTTCCCGATCGTGGCCCGGTCGGCGAGCGGCAGGCCGGCGAGCCCGTGCCCGAAGTATTCGACGAACTTCCCCACGACTCCGGCCTGGCGCAGGATCTGCGTCACCGTGAGCACGAGGTCGGTGGCGGTGGCTCCCTCCGGCAGCTCACCCGTGAGGCGAAAGCCGACGACCTGCGGCACGAGCATCGAGATCGCCTCCCCGAGCATGGCCGCCTCCGCCTCGATCCCCCCGACGCCCCAGCCGAGGACGCCGAGCCCGTTCACCATCGTCGTGTGGGAGTCCGCGCCGACGAGAGTGTCGGGGAAGGCCTGGCCACCGCGCGACTCGACCACGCGGGCGAGAAACTCGAGGTTCACCTGGTGGCAGATGCCGGTGTTCGGCGGCACGACGACGAATCGCTCGAACGCCGTCTGACCCCAGCGCAGGAAGGCGTATCGCTCGCGGTTGCGCCGAAACTCGAGCTCCGCGTTGCGCCCGATCGCCAAGCCGCTCGCGAACGCGTCGACCTGTACGGAATGATCGATCACGAGCTCCACCGGGATCTGCGGGTTGATGCGCCGTGGGTCAGCGCCCAGGGCCGCCATCGCCGCCCTCATCGCAGCGAGGTCGACGATCGCGGGGACACCGGTGAAGTCCTGCAGCAGGACCCGTGCCGGCCCGAAGCTGATCTCCCGCAGCGGGTCGGCCTTCGCGTCCCAGGTTGCGACGGCCTCGACGTCGTCGGTCGTCACGGTTGCCCCGTCCTCGCGGCGGAGGACGTTCTCGAGCAAGATCCGCAGCGTGTAGGGCAGCCGCGCGATGTCGTACCGCGCCTGCAGCGCATCGAGGCGGAAGAACTCGTGGACTGCACCCCCGACGGAAAGGGTCGCGCGCGCGTCGAAGGAGTCCGGGTGGGGCATGTGTCGATTCTAGGCGCCGGACGTCTCGTTCCCGCCGGTTCCGATGCCGCCGCCTGGGGCGCTCAGCCGTGGACCGCGATCACTCCCGCCCAGTCCCGCACTCGTCCACGGGGCAGGCCGGTGGCTGCGAGGATGCCTTCCAACCGCGCGCGTCGACCCGAGCGGCGGTTGGCATGCACCCAGTACGCGGCGTCGTAGGCAGGGTCGCCCACGCACGGAAGCGGGTCGACGGCGCAGAGGCCGCGGCTCGCGCAGACGAGCAGGTTGCGCTCGTCGAAGTCGCCGTGGAGGAGCACCTCCGCCGGCCGCCTCCCGTTCCAGCTCGGCGACCGTCGCGGTCGCCCACGCGAGCTTCTCGGCCGCCGCTCGCCGCTCGTCGGCCGCACGCGCGAGGCGGTGTCGTACCGTCTCACCGAGAGGCGGGAGGCCCGGGGGCGCGGGGACGTGGAGGGCGCGCAGCACGCGTGCGACCTCGTCCGCCGAGCCGGGGCCCGGATGGGTGCCCGGGAAGATTCGCTCCAGGAGGAGCGCGTGCGCCTTCGGGTCGGCCCGGAGGAGCCGTGGGGCGCCCGTGCCGTCCCAGACCGTGAGCGCGGCGATCTCGTGGTCGACCGGCGGCCACGGCGGACCGAGCTTGAGCACCACGGGCATTCCATCTGCGGTGGTCGCCTCGCAGACGAACGAGAGGAGCCCACCGGGCAGCTCCGCGCCGAGTCGGAGCTCCCAGGCTGACGCCAGCTCCTCGACCGCACCGGGGAGCGACGCCAACCACTCGCGGCCTTCCTCGCCGAACGTCAGCGCCACGAACGCGCGAAAGCCGGGTCGCACCTCCTCCATCTCAGTCGCGGCCGAGCCGCCCGATCGCCCGCTCGGTGAGCGTCTGGCGGTCCGGATCGAAGTGCCGGGCCACCGCCTGGGCGTACGGTCGCGAGACCCGCGCAGCGTACGCACCGAAGCCTTCGTCGCGCACGGGTCGCAGATCCTCGGTGTACGGGTCGAGCACATGCTGGCGCCCGACGTGCCGCGCGGCGTTGAAGAAGGCGAGCCCCATGCCCACGGACACCTCGAGCAGGCTGCGCCGCTCCCGCGCAGCGACCGCGCGGAGGCCGTCGTAGAGCTGTGCGAGCTCGTCGGGGCTCGGCAGACCGGTCGCGTCCGCGCGCAGGTCGGCGAGCGACTGACGCAGCGCGGCCACCTCGAGCGGCGGTACGTCGATCAACCGCGCGGTCGTCCCGGTCGCGCCTTCGAGCGCGGCGAGCACGTCGTCCACGGTGCGGAGCTCGGCGCCCTCGGCCACGACACCCGCGTGCCGGAGCTCCTCCACGAACGCATCGAGGTAGACGCGCGTTCCGCGGGTCACGTCCGAGGCCGCGGCGAGGAGCCAGAGCGGCGAGAAGCCGAAGGCCGCGATCGAGCCCAGCTCCATGACGTTCCCCGCCGCCTTGCGTGCCGCGAGCTTGCCTGCGTCGGGCTCGTGCTCGCCGGGTACCGGCGGCCGCTCGACCCCTCCGACGAGCTCGATCGCGACGCGAAGCAGGTTCTTGGCCGTCGCCTCGTAGAGGCGGGAGCTGCGGACGAAGCGCGGCAGGACGAGCTGCGCGGTTTCGTGCACGACGCCGCCGAGCGCAGCGGCGACAGTGCGCACCAGCCGCTCGGGCAGGGAGGCGAGGAAGGCCGCGCCGCGTCGCATCGTTAGCATGATCGCGGATGGCGGCCACGACGATCAGCAGCCTGCTCGAGCAGGCCTTTCCGGGCGCTGCGGTGTCCGTCGTCGACCGGACGGGCGGCGGCGATCACTTCCACGTCACCGTCGTGTCGGAGGATTTCGACGGGCTCTCGCTGGTCGAGCAGCACCGGCTCGTCAACCGAGCGCTGGCCACGCCACTCGCAGACGGCTCGATCCACGAGCTGCGCATCACGACGAAGGGACGACAATGACGCTGCGCGACCAGATCCAGCAGGTGATCGACGACGAGCCCGTCGCCGTCTTCATGAAGGGAACGCCCCAGGCGCCCGCGTGTGGGAACTCCATGCGCGCGTTGCAGGCGCTGTGGTCGGCGGGGGCGCCGATCACCGCCGTGGACGTTCTCCCCGACCCGGCCATCCGCCAGGAGCTCTCCGGGCTCACCGACTGGCCGACGATCCCGCAGGTCTTCATCAGGGGTGAGCTGATCGGCGGAGCCGACATCACCGAAGAGCTGTACGCCTCCGGGGAGCTGGGACGAAAGCTCGACGACGTGCTCGGCTCCGACCGCGAGCAGGTGGTGAAACTGGTCTCCCTGGCCTGACTCCGTGACCTCCCCCGCACGAGTTCCACCCCCGGTGCCCGGGACGTCCCCTTCCGCAACCGGCCCTTAACGGGCCTCAACGCGCGCTTCACCCGGCCCGGGCTACAACGTCGGCATGACTTCCTCCACATCGGCCTCGAGCCGTCTGACTCCCCTCGCGGCGCTCGTCGCTGCCTCCCTGCTCGGTGCCGGTGCCGCCCTCGCGGGCGCATGGGTGCTCGGCGGGCTCGGCGACGAGACGACGATCGTCCAAGCCGCCCCCGTCCCGTCTGCGACTGCGCTCGCCTCCACGAGCGGGCTCTCCGTTCATCAGGTGTACGAACGTGCCGCTCCGGCAGTCGTTCAGATCACGACCACTCTCGCTGCGGGCAACACGTCCGAAGGCGGGTTCGCCGCGCCGGCCGCCCGTGCGCTCGGCTCCGGCTTCGTGATCGACAAGGACGGCCATATCGTCACGAACTACCACGTCGTCGAAGGAGCGCAGACGATCCAGGTCGGCTTCTCCAACCGCGAGACGGTGGACGCAACCGTGGTCGGCTCCGACCCGGCGACCGACCTCGCGGTGCTCAAGGTCGACCTGTCCGCTCAGGCGCTCGCCCCGCTGGCGCTCGCCGACTCGGACGCGGTCGAGGTCGGTGACCCGGTCGTCGCCATCGGCAACCCGTTCGGCCTCGAGCGCACGGTCACCGCGGGCATCGTGAGCGCACTCCAGCGCGCAGTGACCTCGCCCAGCGGCAGCACCATCGACCATGTGATCCAGACCGATGCCCCGATCAACCACGGCAACTCCGGTGGCCCGTTGATCGACAGTCACGGCCGCGTGATCGGCGTCAACTCGCAGATCGAGACCGGTGGCTCGGGCGACGGCAACGTCGGCATCGGCTTCGCCGTCCCCTCGAACACCGTCAAGACCGTGGTCGCGCAACTCCTCGAGCACGGCAAGGTGGAGCGTGCCTTCCTGGGCGTCGCTGCACGGCCGATCGAGCCCGACGCCGCAAACACGCTCAAGCTGCCGGTCGACCACGGTCTGCTCGTCGAGGCTGTGACGCCTTCGAGCGGCGCCGCCAAGGCCGGACTCGAGGCGGGTGACAAGGACGTCGTCATCGAGGGCGAGAGCTACCGCCTCGGTGGAGATGTGATCGTCGCCGCCGACGGCAAGCAGGTGACGACGGTGGCCGACCTGCGGGATGCCGTGACCGCGCACTCGCCCGGCCAGAAGATCACGCTCCAGATCTACCGCGGCGCCGACAAGCGCACCGTCACGGTCACGCTCGGGCGCCAGCCGACGACCCCCACCTCGTAGACGTACCTCTCCGCGAGGGTGGGGATCCGCCGAGCGGATCCCCACCCTCCGAGACGGAACGCCCCGAAAGGACCGCTTCGCGCGGTGGCGGGCCTGGCGCTCAGCGGTCGACGCGTTCCTCGAGCGCGTTCTCCGCCAGCCGGCGCCCCTGCTCGAGCAGCGCTCGCTTCGCCTCCTCCGGCCACTGGAGGCCTGCACGGAAGCTCGAGTCGAGCCCACCGTCGCCGGGGTCGCCGTGCACGGTGGTGATCGGCAGCCGACGGTCGTGGCGAAACGGGAGCCGCGCCGCCGCGAAGCGCTCGGCGACTGCGGCGGCCGCCTTCCCCCGTCGCCAAGGGAGGGCGTGACGGCTCGCGATCGCGGCGACGTCGTCGCGCAAGGCGGCGAGCTCGCGCACGGAGATGTCCTTCTCGGCTGCCGAGCGCTCTTCGAGCGTGGTGTTGCGGGCGACTGCCACACGCATCAATCGCGCGATCATCTCGGGGAGATGCGCCGGCTCGCCCCGATCGCGCCTCTCCTCGGAGGCCTGCAGCTCGGACATCAGCGCACGTACGGGGGGCACGCTGCGAAACGGCTCCAGGCGGCGTCGAAAGCGTGCCAGGTTCTCACCCGTCGGGCGTGGATGCCGTGAGACGTGACGATAGGCGAGGATCTCGCTCACCTGCGGGTTGTCGTATGCGTGGCCCAGGGGGAAGTTGCGCACCCAGCCGCCGTCGGTGCCGATCGTGTCGCCGACGCGCACGGGCAGCACGAGTGCGCTGATCGCGGCCGATGCGGCAATGGCAGCTCCCATCTCCCGAGGCGGCGTGCGACGCGAGGAGAAGGCGCGCTCGAAGGCGTGGGGGTCACCGTCGGAATGCACGGCGGCGACCTCCGTGACGAGCACGACGAGCTCGATCGGAGAGGTCGCGAGCTCGGCGCCGAGCGTCTCCAGCGGAGCCACACGTGCGGCGATCGTCTCGGGCAGCGTGTAGTCGTGCAGACCGGTGAGGGGCTGCTGCCAGAGCCGGTGCGGGCGAAACGCCTCGTCCGGGCTCAGCTGCAACAGGAATGCCTCGAGCTCCGCGAGTCGGTCGACGGCCGCCATCGTTCCGGCCAGCGCGCCGGCAGAGGTGCCGTAGATCCATCCGACGCGGCTCCACACCGACGGCTCGTCGCGCAGGCGCTGCAGGAACCCGGTCTCCAGGAGCGATGCGTTCATGCCGCCGCCCGAGAGCACGAGGGCGATGTCCCGTTCGACCCCCACGGGACGTATTGTGCTCGCGTGGACGAGGAGCGGCCCGGGGTCGGCATGATCGGCACGGTCGAGGGCGACCTCCTGGAGGACGAAGAGCTCTGGCGGGAGGACGACGTTGGTGACCACTCGGGCTGGTGGTGCGTTCGCACCGATCCGTTCCCGTGCCCTGCGGCGGGCTGCGTCTTCGTGGCGCAGTTCATGACCGCGGCGCACCTCGTGCTCGTGTGGCAGGAGCGCGACGACCCGAACCTCCTCTGGCACGCGCAGCGGGCGAAGGACGTCGGCCGCAACCCGCGCGTGACCGCGTACGAGACGTCGTTCGGCCCGAGCGCGTCCTACTACGCGTGGGAGGCCGCCGGCCGGCCCGTGCACGGCGTCAAAGGCAAGCCGACACCGGCCGACAACTGATGATGGTTTTCTAGACACCTTCAATAAGCAGTCGTCGGTGTTGCACCCGGATCGTGCGCTGGCTACCGTGGCGGCATGCCGGAGCACTTCCAGCCCGGCGGTCGCCCGCCCGCCCCGGCGCCGCTCGACCTCGTACAGGACTTCGTCAACACGGAGATCCCCGAATGGGGGCGCGACGACATCGGCACGCCCGAGCATCTCCGGGCCTGGCTGCGCGAGCGCGGCTTGCTGGACGTCGAGGCGACGGTCGAGCCGGACACGTTCGTCGCGGCGCGATCGCTGCGTGCGGCCCTGAGGGAGCTGGCGTTCCTGAACACGGTCGGGGAGCCACTCGGCGAGGAGCAGCGTGCTCGGCTCGACGCGGTGTTGGCGGGCCACCCGCTGGTAGTGGAAGTCGGCGCTCAGGGGCGCCTCGCGATGGCGGCGGCAGGGAGCGGCGCCTCCCGCGCACTGGCCGCCCTCGTGGCCATCGTGCTCGACGCACAGACGGACGGGACCTGGGATCGGCTCAAGGCGTGTCGCAAGGACAGCTGCCGGTGGCTCTTCTACGACGGGTCACGGAATCGCTCGTCGAACTGGTGCTCGATGTCCGTGTGCGGCAACCGTGTCAAGACGGCTGCGTACCGCCGGCGCCGGATGAGCCGGCGCTGATGGCGACCCGATACGTCGCCTGGCTCGCCTGGCGCCGTGTGCGCCGTCGGCAGAGTGGCGCGCTGGTCGCGGCGCTCGGCCTCGCAGTCGGCGCGGCCGTGATCGCCTGCCTCCTGGTCGGCGTGACGGTCGCCACCGACCGCAGCACCGCCGATGCCGTTGCCCGCATTCCCGCCGACGGGAGAGCGTTCCGAGCGGCGTGGTTCGGCGTTCCCGCCGGTGTGGACGAGTCGTACGCCACCCTCGACGAGAAGGTGCGGGCGGCGCTTCCGGCGATTCCGGCCGGCGGCCCGATCCGGCTCGCCCTCGTTCGTGAAAGCACCGTCGCGGGTTCGTTCGTGGGCCTCGCCGCAGTCGACGGGCTCGCTCCGTTCGTGCAGCTGCGGTCGGGCCGTCTCCCCCGGCGGTGCACGCCCGACCACTGCGAGGTGCTGCGCTTGCGTGGCGCCGGCCGGATCCCGAATGCTGCCGGTCTGCGGCTCGTCGAGGTCGGCACGGCGACGCTCCGCTCGCGTCAGCTGTTCGGGGATTTCCTCGAGCCGACCGACAACGCGACCGCCGACGCCGAGGTGGCGCCCGCTGTGAGTGCAGCCGCCCGCTATCACCGTCCGGCCCCCGCGCCGCTCGTCGTCGCCGAGGGCGTCGGCGGGCTGGCGTCGTCGCCCGTGCTGGCGACCACGTACCGCAGCTATGCCTGGGTCTGGCCGCTCGACCGCGGCAGCCCTCGTCGCTGGGAGGTCGACGACCTCATCGCGCGTGCCGAGCGAGGCAGGGCGGCGCTCGCCGCGCAGTCCACCTCCTTCTCCGTGGCGGGCCCGGTGCAGGAGCTTCGCGCCGTGCTGCGCACGACCTCGGTCGCCGGGCGCCGGCTCCTGCTCGTCGGCGGCGAGGCGGCGGCGCTCCTGCTCGCCTTCGCGGTGCTCGCGGCGCGCGGCATGAGGCGCGACCTGGAGGAATCGAGACGGCGTCTCAGCTGGCACGGCGCACGCCGACGCCAACTCACGCTGCTCACGCTCGTGGAGAGCACAGTGGTCGCCGCTGCCGGTGTCGCCGTCGGCTGGGTGGTCGGCTCGGCGGCAGGAGCAGTGCTCGCGGCCGTCGCTGGCGGGCCGGTGCCGCCGGTGCTCGGTCAGAGCATCTTCTCGGCGGCGGGGATAGGTGTCGTTCTGCTGGTGGTGCTGCTCACGGCGGGGCTGCTCGCGCTCGCCGTCTCGGTGCACGGGCGGCGTGGTGGCGTCGGTGCGCTCGACCTGCTGGCGGCCGCCGCGGTGCTGGTCGTGGCCGTCGCGCTGCTCGGCGGGGTCACGGACGAGCAGAGGCTGGCCACCAGCGATGCCGCGGGGCTCGTGCTGCTGCTCCTGCCCGGCTTGCTCGCCCTTGCAGCGGCGATCTCGAGCGCCCGCCTGGTACCTCCACTGGTCAGGGCCGTGGCCGGCCGGGGGCGACTCCCGGGCCGTCTGGCGGCCGCCGGCCTGGCGCGCGGCCAGGGCACGATGGTGGCGACCGTCGCCTTCCTCACACTGGCCTTCTCGCTGGCGCTCCTCGCCGAGGGCTATCGGGCCACGCTCGTCCGGGCCGAGCATGAACAGGCCGCCTTCCGCGTCCCGCTCGACGTGACGGTTCACGAGGACCTGTCTCAACTCGTGCCGGTCTTCGAGGCAGCGCCGCTCGGGAGATTCCAGCGTCTTGCCGGCGACGCAGGACACGCGTATCCCGTCGTCCGGTTGCGAGGCAGCATCGGGCGAGCGGAGCAGGTCGGCGGAGTGACTGCCCTGGGGCTCGAGCGGGGCGCCATCGCGCGTCTGCAGCTCTGGCGGGACGAGTGGGCGGGCGCTTCGAGGGACGAGGCGGCGCAGCTCGTGGCACCGACCGGGGACGTGACGCTGCGCTCAGGCGCGGTGCCGCGTGGCGGCTTGGCGCTCCGGGTGGGGCCAAGCCTCCTCAGGTTCGACGCCGTGCTCCGCCTACGCGGAGGGGGTGTGCGGCGCGTGGAGCTCGGGGAGGCGAGTCCTCGCTCGACGTCCGTCCTACGCGCGCCCGCACCGCGCGGTTCACGCCTGGCGAGCCTCGAGCTGGTCCCACCGAAGATCAGCGAAGGTGGCGCCGATGCGGGCACCGCTCTCCGCGGCTCGGTGCTGCTCAGCGGGCCGCTCGCGCGCGAGCTGCGCGCGTGGGTGGGAGTGGGTGGTGTCGATCTGAGGCCGGCGACCGGTGGGATCGAGCTGCGCCATGTGATCACGCCGCAGCGCAGCGCCCGCGTCCGCCCGAGACAGCCGACGGACGGCCACCCGCCTGCCGTGCTCGCCACACAGGCGCTCGTCGACCTCGCCGGCGGCGTCGGCGGGCTGCTCCCGTTGCAGGTCGGCGGTGAGCCTGTGCCGGTCCGCGTGGCCGGGGTGCTGGAGCGGTTTCCCGGTGTGACCGGCGACCTCGTCGTCGGCGACCGGGTCACCCTCGAAACTGCAGTCGAGGCGGCCGCCCCGGGGGCAGGCAGGGCGAACGAGGTGTGGCTCGACGTGGCACCCGCACGCCGTTCGGTGGTCGAAGCCGCGCTGTCACGCCCTCCGTTTCGTGCTCTCGCGGCCGAGTCGCGCCGCGCGCTCGAGGAGGACGCCCACCGCGACCCACTCGCACGCGGCACGCTCGTCGCGCTCGCGGGCACCGCACTCGTCGCTCTGCTGCTGGCTGCGATCGGGCTCGGGCTGGCGGTTCGCTCGGATCTGCGCGATGACAGCGGCGAGCTCTACGACCTCGAGGCGCAGGGCGCGTCACCCTCGCTCCTGCGGCGCGTCGTTCGCGCTCGTGCGCTTGCGGTGTCACTCCTGGGTCTCGCCGCCGGGGCGCTCACCGGAGCGCTGCTCATCGCACTCGTGACGCGCGTCGTCTCGGTCACGGCGCGCGCGATCGCTGCGGACCCGCCGCTCGTGGCCGACGTCGACCCGGGCGTGATCGCCGCCGGCGTGGCGCTGTACGTGATCGTCACCGTGCTGCTCGTCGGCCGCGTCACGCGCCGCGCCTTCGCAGGGCGGCGCGGCCCTCGCGAGAGGACGTTGCCATGACGGCGATGGTCGACGCGAGAGGGCTGTTCGCCGTGTATCCAGCACACGACGGTGGCGTCGCGGCGCTGCAGGGTCTCACGCTCCGCGTCGACGAGCAGGAGACCTGCGTCGTGCTCGGGCCGAGCGGCTCCGGGAAGACGACGCTGCTTCGCGTCCTTGCTGCGCTCGAGCGGCCCTCCGTCGGCTCTGTCGTCGTCGCCGGGCTCGACCTGGCACGCGCGAGTCGAGCACAGCTCGACGAATACCGGAGGACCGCGCTCGGCTACACCGACCAGCACTACTGGCAGGCGCTCGCGGACGAGCTGACCGCGGAGCAGCTCGTCGGGCTTCCGCTCGGCCTCGCCGGGGCGGGCGTCACGGAGCGCACCCGCCGCGCGCGAGAGCTGCTCGAGCGTGTCGGATTGCTCGATCGAGCGGACTCCCGGCCGGGTGAGCTCTCGGGCGGTGAGCAGCAGCGCGTCGCTCTCTGTGCCGCGTTGGCCCGCCGGCCGGCGCTCCTGCTCGCCGACGAGCCGACCGGCGAGCTCGATGCGGTCACGGCGGCCGAGGTGTACGAGCTTCTCGCCGCGCTCGTGGCGGAACAGGGCACGACGGCGGTCGTCGTCAGCCACGACCCCGCCTCCACCATGATTGCCGACCGTGTCGTGCACATTCGCGACGGACGCGTCAGCGAGCAGCGCGACCGGCACGGCGAATCCGTCGTCGTCGGCGCCGGCGGCTGGCTGCGCGTGCCAGAGGAGGCCCTGCGGGCGGCGGGTATCGGCGAGCGCGTCGTCGTCGTCCCCCGGGACACCCACGTCGAGCTGCGGCCGGTCGACGGCGCCGCGACTCGTCGGCTCGCACGGGCCGCGCGAGTTGCGGGGTCGGCGGGCGTTCCGATCGAGGTACGGAGGCTGACCCGACGGTACGGGAGCGAGATTGCGCTCCGCAGTCTCGATGCGCGCTTCTCGCCTGGCCGCCTCACAGCCGTCACCGGGCCGTCCGGATCGGGCAAGTCGACGCTGCTTGCGCTCCTGGCGGGCCTCGACGTGCCCGACGACGGGGAGGTCCTGGTCGACGGTGTCTCGCTCTCCTCTCTCGACCGCGAGCACAGGGCGCTCGCCCGCCGCGAGCGGATGGCAGTCGTCGGGCAGGCTCCTGCTCTCCCCGGCTTCCTCAGCGCTCGCGAGAACGTCGAGCTCGGGCTGGCGCTGCGGGGCGTGGAAGGGGACGCCGCCCGGCAGCGAGCGGCGGAGGCGCTCGCTGCGGTCGGGTTGGCGGAGCACGCAGACAGGCGGACGGATGCTCTCTCCGCGGGGCAACGCGAGCGCGTGGCGCTCGCCCGTGTGTTCGCCGCGCACCCCGCGATCGTCGTCGCCGACGAGCCGACCGCGCGGCTCGATGCGGCGACGACGCTGCTGGTCGGCGGTCTCCTGCGCGAGCTCGCACATGAGGCGGGCTGTACGGTCGTCTGCGCGACGCACGACCCCTTGCTCATCGACCTGGCTGACGATGACGTCCGGCTCGGCGCCTCGGCGCCGCTACCATCGCCGTGATGGCCACCGTGACCGAGACCGTCGTGGTGAGCGGCGTCCGCTGCGAGCGATGTGTGAACCGCCTCGCGACCGCGTTGCGCTCGCACGACGGGCTCGAGGCGGCGAACGCGAACCTCATGGGACACGTCCGGCTCTCCTGGGACGACGAGGTCACGAACCGCGTTGCACTCGTCGAGGCGATGAGCCGCGCCGGCTTCCGCGAGATCGCACCGGTCTGACAGCAAGCTCTCCGGGGTGCCGGATGGGCAGGCATGGACCCTGCGTTGCAGGTGAGGGTGGGAATACGGCGGCGCGAGCGGCCGTTCCAAGCTCAGACGGCATTGCTACGGTAGCCCGGTGAGCGAGCCCGCGCCGGACAACGAAGCGCGCCGGATCGCGACGCAAGCCCGCGACCGCGTTCGCTTCGAGGAAGACGCGCTCGCGCTCGCTGATCAGGTGTACCGGGTGGCCCGCCGGCTCGTACGCTCGCGGGAGGAAGCTGAGGATCTGGTGCAGGACACGTACGCGAGAGCGTTTCGCAGCTGGCAGAGCTACACCCCCGGCACGAACCTGCGTGCCTGGCTGCTGCGCATCCTCACCAATCTCAACATCGACCGCGGCCGGCGCCAGCAGCGCGCACCCGAGCAGACGCCGATCGAGGAAGGCGACTACTACCTCGCCAACAAGATGGCGGAGTCGGCGGGAGAGCAGGCGCTCGACCAGGAACGGGTCGTCGAGCGCCTGTCGCAGGATTCCATCGTGGGCGCGCTGTCCGACCTGCCGCACGATTTCCGCGACGTCGTGGTGCTCGTCGACATCGGGGAGTTCAGCTACGCCGATGCCGCCCAGATCCTCGACATCCCGATCGGCACCGTCATGTCGCGACTCCATCGCGGGCGACGGTTGCTGAAGCAGCGCCTCGCGGACGGGGCGGCGGCATGAGCCACGGGCCGTGCGACAAATGCGAGGAGCTCCTCCAGGGCTACCTCGACCGGGAGCTGACCGACGGTGAGGTGCGGCAGGCGGAGTCGCACCTCGACGGCTGCGATTACTGTCGCCGCCGCTACCGCTTCGAGGCGAACCTTCGCATGTACGTCCGCCTCTCGGCGGTCGAGAGGATGCCGCCCGGCCTGCTGGAGAAGCTCGCCCAGCTCCGCAGTGACTAGCCAGCGCAGGGCCGGAAACCGCTCCCGCGGTTTCCGGCCCGCGCAAGATCCCTGAAGGCGTCCGCTTCGCGGCCGCAAGAGCAGTAGCCGAGACATGACGCGGGATCAGGAATGGGCAGGTCGGCCCAGGGCAGCTCAGCGGAGGCGCTCGGGCAGGTCCTCGGGCCGGTCGACGTCGCCGGGGGCGCCCAGGTCGTCGCAGGGCACGAGCAGGGGCTGTCTCGCGCGCAGGCCGGAGTCCGGGATGTCCTCCCAGCCACGGCGCGCCACGAGCAGGGGGTGCCCGCGCGCGTTGCCGTAGGACGCCGCGACCACGTCGGCGGTACCGCCGCGCCACGCGGCGACGACACGTGCCACTGCCTCGGGTGCGAGATCGGGCCCGTCCGCGAGCGCGACGACCGCGGCGTCGACGTCCGCTCCGAGCGCGGCCAGACCGCAGCGCAGCGATGCTCCGGGCCCGCGCTCCCAGTCGGGGCAGCGGACGACGTGCGCGCCCGGCGCGTCGCGGGCGCGCACCTCGTGCGCGCCCGCGACGACGACGATCTCGTCCACCGGAGCCGTCCCCAGCCGGCTCAGCACCTCGGGCAGGAGGAGCAGCTGCTTGGGCGCCCCGTACCGCGACGCCTCGCCGGCCGCGAGGACGACCGCGGCGATCCGCCCCATCAGCTCTCCGTCACGGTGACCGTCGAGACGACGACCGGCTCGGACGGAATCTCGGTCGCAGGGTCGCTCGGGATCGCGCCGATGCGGTCGACGACGTCGAGGCCGTCGGTCACCTTCCCGACGATCGCGTAGTCCGGCGGGAGCTGTGCGTCGTCGGCCGTGACGACGAAGTACTGGCTGCCGGAGGTGCCCGGCGCCTCGTCGGCTGTCTTCGCCATCGCGACGACGCCGTGGGTGTAACCGGCGTCGGCGGGCGGAGGGTCAACCGTCTGGTAGCCAGGCCCGCCGCTACCCGAGCCGGTCGGATCGCCACCCTGAATCACGAAGCCGGGGCTGATGCGATGGATGGTGGTGTCGTCGTAGAAGCCTGCTCGCGCCAGCGAGACGAGCGAGGCAGCCGTCTTCGGCGCCGCCGCCTGGTCGAGGGTGACCATGAAGTCGCCGCAGTTCGTGGCGAAGGTGAGCGTGTACGTGACGCTCGGGTCGAGCTCCTCGGTGGGCTTCGTCGCGCCCCCGTCCTCGCGTGCCGCGGGCGCGTCGACGGCCTCGCAGGTCGGCGCGCCCGAGGCCTGCGCGGGCTCGTCGTCGTTCCCGCCGCCGCAGCCGGTGAGGACGAGCACGACGACGGCGAGCGGCAGGACGAAGTGGCGTGCCATCGTCGGGTCCCTCATCAGGCAGTGACGGCGAGGACGTTGGCGAGGTGGAGCAGCCGGAACGCACCTCGCGTCACGCGCCGCTCCATCGCCTCGTCGGACTGGTCGGCGGCGAGCTCCCACAGGTTGCGGGTCGCCAGGAGCAGCTCCCGGATCTGGTCCGTCTCGTCCCGGTGGCCGTTGGCTCGCTCGTCGCACGCGTTGAGCGCCAGCCCGAGCATCCCGTATGTGTCGCGCGGCTGGCGGAGCCACAGCATCGTCGCGGCCATCGAGAGGTACTGGTGGATCCGCGCAAACGTGAGTGGGTGGGTGATGTCGGCGAGGCCACGTGGAGCCGTCGTCGGGAGCGGCTCGAGCCCGTCCGCGATGCGGCCGGCCGCGCCGCCGAGCATCACCCTGACGAGGTCGTCGTCGAGACGCGCCGCTCGTGCAGTTCGCACCGCCATGAGCAGTGAGTTCGGCTGGCGTCCGTACGGGTAGTCGGATGCGTACACGACCTGCTCGGGCGACATCAGCCGGAAGAGGTCGAGCAGGTCGATGGGGCTCCACACCGACGTGTCGAAGAAGACGCCCGAGCGCCCGGAGAAGTTCCGCGCCATCGCGGCCAGGTCGACGATGCCGGCGTGGGCGATGATCAACGTGGGCCCGTAGCGCTCGACCAGCGTCGCAAGCCCGTCCGCGATCGGCGGCAGCCCTCTTCCCCCGTGGATGAGAATCGGGACACGCCGCGAGGCCGCAAGCTCGAACACGGGCTCGAGCCGCGGGTCGTCCGCGAGAAAGCTCTGTGCACGGGGGTGGAGCTTGATCCCGCGTGCTCCGCGGTCGAGGCACCGGACGGCCTCCTCGAGCGGTGATTCGTTGAGGTCGAGCCTGACGAAGGGAAGCAGCTCGCCGCCGGCCTGCTCGGCATGGGCCAGCGTCCGGTCGTTAGCCGCGGTGAAGGCGGGATGCCGGTCGGGCTCGTCGAGGCAGAAGACGAACGACCGCGAGATCCCGTACGAGCGCTGGACGTCGAGCAGCTCGTCTCGGTCGCCGGTCATGCCGTCGAGGTCGAGCCCGAGGTGCGTGTGGACGTCGACGAGGTCGGCCCCGGCCGGGAGCTCGGCAAGTGCTACGGCCGCGTACGCGTCGAGCAGCGCGTTGGCGCGGTCGAGGGCGTTCACACGGCCAGTCTACGCAGTGAGCGCGCCGAGCTTCCCGTCGAGGTAGCCGAGATAGGGCGCGGGGTCGATGACCGCCGAGCCGGTCAGGCGCTCGATCGTCTCCTTCGGCGCCAGCTTGCGCCCGAGCGAATAGAGGTTGTCGCGCAGCCATCGGGACAGCGTGAGCAGGTCGCCGCCGGCGAGGCGGGCGTCGAGGTCGGGGATCGCGCCGCGGACGACCTGCCAGAGCTGGAGCGAGATCACATTGCCGAGCGCGTAGGTCGGGAAGTAGCCGAACGACCCACCCGACCAGTGGACGTCCTGCAGCACCCCGTGCCCGTCGTCCGGCACGTCGATCCCGAGCAGCTCCCGCGTCCGGGCGTTCCAGGCCTCGGGCAGGTCTTCGAGCGCGATCGTGCCGGCGAGCATCGCCTGCTCCAGCTCGAAGCGGAGGATGATGTGCAGCGAGTACGTCGTCTCGTCGGCGTCGACTCGGATCAACCCCGGCTCCGCGCGGTTGATCGCCCGCACGAAGGTGTCCAGCCCGACATCGCCGAGTTGCTCCGGGAAGGTCTCCTGCAGAGGCTGGTACCAGTGCTCCCAAAAGGGCCGGCTGCGCCCGACGAGGTTCTCCCAGGTGCGGCTCTGCGACTCGTTGAGCCCGAGCGACGGCGCGTTCGCGAGAGGCGTCCGTTGCAGGCTGTCGGCGATGCCGTGTGCGTAGAGACCGTGCCCGGCCTCGTGCAGTGTCGACCAGACCGACTCGAGGTCGTGCTCCCGGTAGCGCGTCGTGAGCCTGACGTCGCGATTCGAGAAGGAGGTGCAGAACGGGTGCGCGGTCGGGTCGAGACGCCAGGCTCCTTCGTCGAGGCCGAGTGTCGGGACGACGCGCTCCGCGAACGCCCGTTGCGCGTCGGGGGCGAACTCGCCGTGCAGGAACGAGGCGTCGACGCCGGGGGCGCGCGCGACGAGGTCGGCGAGCGCCGGAGCGAGAACCCCGAAGACGTCCCGCACCTCCGCCGTCGTCATGCCCGGCTCGTAGTCGTCGAGCAGGGCGGTGTACGGGTCTCCGTCGGCCGGCTCGAAGCAGTCGGCGTAGCGGCGGCGGAGCTCCAGGTTCTCGCGGAGGTGGGGGAGGAAGCCCTCGAAATCGGAACGGGCGCGGGCGCCGACCCAGGCGTGGTGCCCGCGCGCGCCCGCGCGTGTCATCTCTTCGCGAAGCTTGGCCGGCACGCGGCGTGCTTTCTCCCAGTCGCGGCGCGTGACGCGAATCAGGCTCGCGTCGTCCGAGTCGTAGGGAAGCGACTCCACCGCCGGTGCCAGGCGGTCGAGCAGGAGGCCGATCTCGTCGTCGGTGAAGCGCTCGTGCGCGAGGCGCGACAGTGTCGCGAGCTGATCGGCTCGTGCTTCCGTCCCCAGGTGCGGCATCGTCACGCGCTGGTCCCACCCGAGCACGCCCGCGGCACGGCCGAGATCGGAGACCTCGGCGAGCCTCTCCCTCAGGTCGCGCAGGGCGTCACCCACCTCGCCCTCACCCTACCCGGGGCCGCTACTCTGCGCGGCCGTGCCCGACGTGCTCATCATCGGCGACAGCGAGCGCTCCATGGAGCTGCGTCACGAGATCCCGGTCGCCATCGGCGACGCGTTCGCATACGCGGAGGTCGACGGCCGGCGGTTCGTCGGCATCTACTCGCTCGAGTCCGAAAACGTCCTACGCGCCGCACCCGGCGTCGAGCTGCGGCCGCTCGAGGAATACCGACCGGAGGAACTGGTGGCCGCCGGCTTCGATCTCTACGACATCTGGCCGGAGGTCTGCCGTCGCTTTGCACGCGACGTCGGGCTCGAGCATGCGGTCGTCCCTGCCGACTTTCCGCTGCGCCAGGCCGACCGCCTGCGGCGGGACGGAATCACGCTGCAGGTCGACCAGCGGTTCTTCGACGACCGGCGGCGCATGAAGACCGACGCTGAGCTCGGCGGCATCCGCGCGGCGCAGCATGCGGCAGAGGCGGGCATGGCAGCCGTGCGCGAGCTTCTCTCTCGCTCCGAGGCGGGCGCGGGCGGCCGCGTCGTCGACGGTGAGCCGCTCACCTGCGAACTGCTCAAGGTCGCGGCCGTTGGCGCTTTCGACAGGCACGGCTGCCGCGGCGACGACCTCATCGTCGCGCGTGGCCCGCAGGCCGCCAGTGGTCACGACCACGGCGCGGGCCGCGTGGCGGCAGACGACGTCCTCGTGTGCGACTTCTTCCCGCGTCACGTCACGAGCGGCTGCTACGCGGACATGACGCGCACGTTCGCCGTCGGTGACGTCGATCCCGAGATCACCGCCTGGCACGCCCAGTGCCGCGAGGCCCTCGACCTGGCGGTTGCCTTGACCCGCCCCGGTGCGGACGGCACGTCGATTCACGCGGCGGTGGACGGCTTCTTCGCCGAGCGCGGCCACCCGACGAGCCTGACCAAGCCGGTCGGCACCGTGCTGCGCGACGGCTTCTTCCATGCCACGGGTCATGGTGTCGGGCTGGAGGTGCACGAGTCCCCGAACATCGGGCGCAGCGGGCACGTGCTCGTTGCCGGTGACGTCATCGCACTCGAGCCGGGTCTGTACCGGCACGGCTGGAGCGGAGTGCGGATCGAGGACCTGGTGCTCCTCACGGACGACGGGTGTGAGGTGCTCACCGACTTTCCGTACGAGCTTCACCCGTAGGGCCGGGGTGTCGTGTACGCGGGGGCATGGTAAGAAACGCCCCATGAACCCGAGCGAGCCGACGATCGACAACCTCCTCGACGAGGAGCGTCGCTACCCGCCGTCTCCGGAGTTCGCCGCGCAGGCGAATGCGCAGCCGGACATCTACGAGCAAGACTTCGACGAGTTCTGGGAGCGGAACGGCCGTGAACGGGTCAGCTGGTTCGAGCCGTTCACGTCGCTCTACGAGTGGGAGCTTCCGTACGCGAAGTGGTACCTCGGCGGCAAGCTCAACGTCGCCTACAACTGCCTCGACCGTCACGTCGAAGCCGGCCACGGCGACCGGGTCGCCTACTACTGGGAGGGCGAGCCCCAAGACGACCGGCTGGTCATCACCTACGCCGACCTGCAGGCCATGGTCGTCCGGCTCGCGAACGCACTGTCCGAGCTGGGCGTGCGGAAGGGCACGCCGGTGGCGATCTACATGGGCATGATCCCGGAGCTGCCGGCAGCGATGCTCGCGTGCGCCCGCCTCGGGGCGCCGCACACGGTCGTGTTCGGCGGCTTCTCGGCCGATTCGCTCTCCGACCGGATGAACGACATGGGCTGCGAGGTGCTCGTCACGCAGGACGAAGCGTGGCGCCGGGGCGGCCGCGTGCAGCTCAAGCGTACGGCCGACGAGGCGATGGCCGCCGCGCCGGGCGTCCGGCGGTGTCTCGTCGTGCGCCGGACGGGGGGCGAAGTCGAGCTGCAGGCAGGTCGCGATGTCTGGCTCCACGAGCTCGACGTCTCTGACGATCCGGCAACCTGCCCGTGCGAGCCGATGGACGCCGAGGACCTCCTCTTCCTCATGTACACGTCGGGGACCACCGCCAAGCCGAAGGGCATCGCCCATACGACGGCTGGGTACCTCGTCGGTGTGTCGACGACCCACCACTACATCTTCGACCTGAAGCCTGCGCAGGACGTGTTCTGGTGCGCGGCCGACATCGGCTGGATCACCGGCCACAGCTACATCGTCTACGGCCCGCTCTGCAATCTCGCCACGAGCGTCCTGTACGAGGGCACGCCCGACTTCCCGGACAAGGACCGCTGGTGGGACCTCGTCGAACGGTACGGGGTGACGATCCTGTACACGGCGCCGACGGCGATCCGTGCCCACATGAAGTGGGGGCCGCAGCACGCCGAGCGGCATGACCTCTCGTCTCTGCGGCTGCTCGGGTCGGTGGGCGAGCCGATCAACCCCGAGGCATGGATCTGGTATCACCGGCACGTGGGTGCCGAAAGCTGCCCGATCGTCGACACCTGGTGGCAGACCGAGACGGGGATGATCCTGATCACGCCGCTGCCGGGGGTGACGACGACGAAGCCGGGATCGGCCACGAAAACGTTCCCGGGCGTGGAGGCGGCGGTCGTGAACGAGGTCGGCGACCGGGTGGAGCAGGGCGGCGGCTATCTCGTCCTCGAGCGGCCGTGGCCGGCTATGACACGCGGCATCTTCGGCGACGACGCTCGCTTCCGGGCGACGTACTGGGAGCGCTTCCCGGGTCTCTACTTCGCGGGCGACGGCGCCCGGATCGACACCGATGGCGACTTCTGGCTGCTCGGCCGTGTCGACGACGTGATGAACGTGGCGGGCCACCGCATCTCCACGATCGAGGTCGAGTCGGCCCTGGTCGACCACCCGAGCGTCGCCGAGGCCGCCGTCTGCGGCCGAGCGGATCCGATCACCGGCCAGGCGATCGTCGCCTTCGTGACCCTGAAGGGTGGGGAGGAGGGCACGGTGGAGCGGCTCGAGGAGCTCCGCAACCACGTCGCCGCGAAGATCGGCGCGATCGCGAAGCCGGCGAACATCGTCTTCACGCCCGAACTACCCAAGACCCGCTCCGGCAAGATCATGCGCCGTCTCCTCCGTGACGTGGCGGAGCACCGGCCGCTCGGCGACACGACCACGCTCGCCGACCCGACGGTCGTCTCGGAGCTCGCCGAGCGGGCGGTCGAGGTTCCGACGGAGGAGTAGTCCGTGGTGGTGTAGCCGGTAGGCGTTGGAGGCTCGCTGCGGCAGATCGGTCGAGACGGCTGCTCTGCCGCTTTCTCATTCCTGCATGTGCACCGAGCCCGATCAGCGCACGAGACCTGGTCAGTCGATCTGCACCAGCGGCTCGAAGCGCTCGGGGTCGTCGAACGGCCCGATCACGGCCAGGTAGAGCTGCCCGCCGAGGATGTCACGGGCAACGCGTTGCACGTCGTCGGCAGTGACCGCATCGAGGCCGGCCAGGACCTCCTCAGGCTCGCGGGCGCGACCCTCGAGCACCTCGCGTCGCAGCCCGTACATGATCGTGCCGTGCGGGCTCTCGAGCCCGAGCACGAATCGTCCCTTCGCGAAGTTGCGCGCCTTCTCCAGCTCGTCGGCCGGGACGGTGTCGTCCACGATGCGGCGCAGCTCGCCCACGATCGTGCTCACGGCGTCGTCGATGCGGTTGATGTCGACGCCAGCCTGGGCGGACAGCGAGCCGGCGTCGGCGTAGGCGCTGGCGGAGGCGTAGACGTAGTAGGCGAGCCCGCGCCGCTCGCGCACCTCGGTGAAGAGACGCGACGACATGCCGCCGCCGAGCACGGTGCCCAGCAGCTGGACGGCGTACCGGTCCGGGTGTCCGGTCTCGTAGCCACGTGCTCCGACGATCAGGTGCGCCTGGTCGGACTGCTTCGAGAAGAGGCTGACCGGGCCGGTGTCCACCGGCAGCGTGACGGGATCCGGGGCACCCGTCTCGTGTGCCTCGATGCCGCCGAAGAGCTCCTCGAGCCGCTCGGGAAGGCTCTCCCCGAGCCGGCCGCCGAGCCCGATCACCATCCGCTCAGGCCGGTACCAGCGGTCGAGGTAGGAGAGGAAGGTCTCGCGCGTCGCACCACGCACCGTGTCCTTGCGCCCGATGATGTCCCAGCCGAGCGGCTGGTCGCCGTAGAGCAAACGCTCGTAGAGCGAGCCGATGTAGCTCCGCGGCGTGTCGAAGTACATGTTCATCTCCTCGACGATGACGCCTTTCTCGCGCTCGATCTCGTCCGCGTCGAACTTCGAGCGCTGCAGCATGTCGGCGATCACGTCGAGCGCGACATCGCGCGTCTCCGCCGCGCACTTCACGTAGTAGCCCGTTGCCTCCTTGCCGGTGAACGCGTTGAACTCGCCGCCGATGCCGTCGATCTCGCCTGCGATGACACGGGCCGTCGACCGCCGTTCCGTGCCCTTGAAGAACATGTGCTCGGCGAAATGGGCGATGCCGTTCGTCTCGGGCGTCTCGTAGCGCGACCCGGCCGCGAACATGACCACGCAGCTGACGGACTGGGCGGCAGGCATCGGCGCGGTGAGAACGCGCGTGCCGTTCGCCAGCGTCGTGCGCTCGAAAACCGCCACGAGGCCATCCTAGCCAGGGCTCCGCTCCGCGCCCCGCGATCGTCCGACGTCGCCGGCTTCACGCGTGATGCGCTCGAACACGACACCGCGACCGTGGTATAGACCGCCTGTGAACCACGAACGCGCGACTGCGATCGTCAACGCCGTGGTCGCCGCCACGCGAGCTCCCGTCTCCGTTGTCGTCGCCGACAGCCACGGGGAGATCGTCGCATCGCTGCGAATGGACGGCGCGGCGCTCGACACGTTCGAGAACGCCAGGCGCAAGGCCTACACGGCCGCACGCAGCGACACGCCGACCAGAGCAGTCGGGGTGAGCGGGCTGCCCGGGATCGAGGACGACGCGCTGGCCCGGGCTGCGCTCGGCGACGCAGGCTACGACGCTCCGTAGTCTGGCGCAGGGCCGGAAACCGCTCTCGCGGTTTCCGGCCCGCGCGAAACCCCTGAAGGCGTCCGCTGCGCGGCCGCAGGGCAGTAGCTGCTGGTGCAGGTGGGGACCCGCAAGATCCCTGAAGGCGTCCGCTGCGCGGCCGCAAGGTAGTGGCTGCCCGTGCAGGGTGGGGATCCGCTCCCGCGGTTTTCGCGTCGAGCGTGCGGTCTCACACGAGCTCGGCCAGGCCGCCGAGCAGGCGGTCGACCTCCTCGGTGGTGTTGTAGTGGACGATCCCGGCGCGCACCGCGCCGAGCCACTCGTCGAGGCCGAGCCGCCGGATCGTCTCGAGCGCGTAGTAGTTGCCCCACCAGACGGCCACCTCGTGTCGCTCGGCGAGGTGTGTGGCCACTTCCTTGGAGGTGCGGCCGGGCACGTTGAAGCAGAACGTCGCCACGCGGCCTGCCATCGTCGGCAGCCCGTAGAGCTCGACCTCTCCGGGCAGCCCCGCGAGGAAGCGATCGGCCAGCGCGCGCTCGTGCGTCTGGATCGCTTCCCAACCGATCGAGCCGATGTAGTCGACGGCCGCGACGAAACCGGCGAGGAGCTCGTGCTGGCACGTCCCGAGCTCGAACCGGTGGCCCACAGGCTCGTTCGCGGCGGGTCGCACCTTGTACGGTCGCCAGCCGCCGATCAGCTCCTTGCGCCCGTAGGCCACGCCCATGTGCGGGCCGAAGAACTTGTAGGGCGAGCAGATCAGCACGTCGGCGTCCCAGGCGGCGACGTCGATCGGCCCGTGCGGCCCGTAGTGAACGGCGTCCACCCAGGCCAGCGCACCCGCCGCGTGCGCGAGCTCGACGACGGCTCGAACCTCGGGTGCCGTGCCGACGGAGTTGGCGGCGGCGGGGAAGGCGATGACGCGCGTCCGATCGCTGACTTGGGCGGCGAGGAGATCGAGGTCGAGGGAGAGGTCGTCGCGCACGTCGGCGACGCGCACGACCAGGCCGAGGTCGTCCTGCAGCTGGAGCCAGGGCGAGACGTTCGCGTCGTGGTCGAGAGCGGTGACCACGACCTCGTCCCCTGCGCGCAGCTCCCGTGCGAACGCCCGCGTGAGCAGGAAGTTGAGCGCCGTCATGCTGGGCCCGAACGCCACCTCTGCGGCGCTGCAGCCGAGGAACGAAGCTGCCTTCTCGCGGGCCAGCTCGACCAGCTTGTCGGTGCGGTGAGACGTGACGTACGGGGCTCCAACGTTGGCGTTGTCCTCCCGCAGATACCGCGCCACCGCGTCGATCACCTCGTCCGGGCACTGTGTCCCGCCCGGCGCGTCGAAGAAGGCCAGTCGCCGCTGCAGCGCGCTGAAGCGTGCTCGCACGGCCTCCACATCGAGGGCCTGCATCGTGCTCACCTGATCTCCTCTCCGTTGACCGTCCAGCGGTAGCTCGGCTCGGGCGTCAGCGAGGCGCCGACGAAGCAGTCATGCTCCGCCCTCTGCACGAGCGCCCGCACGCTCTCGGTGTCGGGAACCGGCTCGAGCGAGACATCGGCGTGGATCTCCAGCTCCACGAACGCGAAGCGTCCGTCCTCGGGTCGCGCCGTCACCGTTCCGTGCGCGTCGGCTCGCGCGGCCGCGGTCAGGCTGGCCCGCCGCGCATGGTATCCGAGGCTCGTCAGCGAGCAGCGCGCCAACGCGACGAGGAGTAGATGTTCGGGTGTCCAGGCTCCCTCGTCGTGGGGCAGCGGCTCACCGCCGCGGTCGCTCGTCGCAGTCCACGAGCCGTCGAGCGAGACCGCATAGTCGAAACTCCGCGCCCGGACGCTCGCCACGAAACCAGCCTATACCGCCGGTCCGGTCCGTCCGGTCCGTTGCCTACCGTGCCGCCATGCAGCGCCTGCGGCCGCTGACCGAGGAGGAGTGCTACCTCCGCTGCTACGGCTGGACCGGCAGCGACGACAGTGTCCGCGTGATCGGCGACGAGGACGAGTCGCCCGAAGCCGTGTCGGTACTGACCGAGCGCATCCTCCTCGCGTTCGAGGCCGGCCTCGAGCCAACCGAAGCTGAAGCGGCCTGAGACGCCGAGCGCGGTCCCGGACGTGCTCGCGTCGGGCCTCGGCGTGGTGTTCTGCGGCATCAACCCGGGCCACGTCTCGGCGGCAGCCAACGCCCACTTCGCGAACCCGCGCAACGACTTCTGGCGCCTGCTCCACGCGGCGGGTTTCACGCCGCGCCTGCTCGAGCCGGCCGAACAGCTCCAGCTGCTCGAGCTCGGGATCGGCGTCACCAATGCGGCCTACCGCACGACCAGGGGGTCGGGCGACCTGCGTCGCGCGGACTTCGCGGGCTCCGCGGAACGGCTCGAACGAATCGCACGGGAGCTCCGGCCGCGGCTGATCGCCTTCGTCGGCAAGGAGGCCTACCGCGGGACGTTCGGCGAACGCCCGGAGCATGGGCTCCAGGGGAGGCGACTGGGGCACACGCTGCTCTTCGTCGCACCCTCGACGTCGCCCGCGAACGCCGCCGTCGGGTGGGAGGAGCGGCTGGCGCGGTTTCGCGAGCTGCACGCGCTGCTGATCGCCCCCCGTCAGGCGGGACGGGCGACAAAGCGGCCGAGAACGTGATCCCAGCCGGTGTCGTAGCCGGTGCGCGCCTCGGCCGCCTCGCCGCCGAGACGCTCCCAGCCACGGTGCTCGAGCTCGACACGGGTGCCTTCGCCGTCGGGTGCAAAGCGCACTTCGACCTCGGTCGCGGGGCGATCGGGGTTGACCCGCCACTCGATCACGAGTCGCGACGCCGGCTCCCACACAAGCACCGTCGCCCAGTGGCAGCGCACCCCCGCCGTCGAGACCTCGTAGACCTCGCCGCCGAGGCGCTCCTCCCACACGACCTCTCTCACGTCGCCCGGGTTGAGCGCATGGGTGTCGAGCGGCCACCAGGAGCCGATCTCCGTCGTGAAGACGCGGAACGCCGTCGTCGGATCGCGGTCGACGTACACCGATTTCGTCACCGGTGCGCTCGCGACCGTCTCGCTCATGTGGTGCTCCCTTCCTGTTCGGCAGCCGCCTTGAAGCGGGCCAGCTTGTCGTCGCAGAACCCGTCGAGCCACGCTCGTAGCGCGGCGAGCCCGTCGCGGTCGATCTCGTACAGCTTCCGCGTTCCGTCCCGCCGATACGTCACGAGACCCGCTCCCTCGAGCACGCGCAGATGCTGGGAGACGGCGGGGCGGCTCACCGGCAACCGCTCCGCGATCCCGGAGACTGGCAGGGCGCCATCGCGCAGCGCTTCGACGATGCGCCGTCGCGTCGAATCCCCGAGTGCGTCGAGTGAACAATGGTAAGCATTCACTTACGGTAAGTTAGCACTTACGTTCAAGCACGTCAAGGCAGTGGCCGCGTCGCTCGTCGTGATCGGGGTGCTCGAAGCGACGCTCACGCGAGTGCGCGACCATGTGCACGTGCCGATCGCCCGGCTTCCCGCACTCCTCCTCACGCTGCTCGTCCTGGCGTCCACCGTCGTCCGCTTCGCGGCGGCTCAGCGGTTCACCGTTCCGTGGATCGCTCCCGACGAGATGCTCTACGGACTGCTCGGCGAGTCGCTCTGGGACGACGGCACGCTCTCGATCCGAGGCGCGGACGTCCCGTACTTCAGTCTGCTGACGCCGGCGCTGATCGGTGCCGTCCTGACGGGCCGCGATCTCGTCGCCGGCGTCGAGCTCGCCCAGCTCGTCCAGGCGGCTGCGATGTCGTCGGCCGCCGTGCCCGTCTACCTGTGGTGCCGGCGGCTCACGTCGGCGTGGTGGGCGCTCGGAGCGTCGGTGCTCACGGTCGCGGGCCCGGTGCTCGTGTACAGCGGGCTCCTCATGACCGAGGCGCTCTTCTACACCACCTGCACCTGGGCCCTGTTCGCGCTCGCGGCGACGCTCGAGCGCCCGTCCGTCGCGCGCCAGGGAGTGTTCGTCGCCGCGGTCACCGTCGCCGCGGCTGTGCGGATGCAGGCGCTCGTTCTCCTCCCGGTGTTCGCGCTCGCAGGTGTGCTCTTTGCCGTGGCCGGACGCGACGCGAGACGAGCGCGTCCCTTGATCCCGCTCTTCGTCGGCGTGGGGGTCGTCGGCGCTGCGCTCGTCGTGCTCCGCCTGGCGGCACCTGGCGTGCTCGGCTCGGAGGAGCTCCTCGGGGTCTACGCCACGCTCGGAGAGTCGACCGGTGTCGGCTGGACCGCCCTCGCCTTCGTCGCCTGGCAGCTCGCGGCGGTGGTGCTCGCGTCGCTCGTGATCCCCGCGGTGGCCTTGACCCTGCTCGCGGTCGAGGCGTTCGCCGGACGTGCCCGGTCTACACCGGTGCAAGCGCTCGTCGCCACTGCGGTCGCCTACGTCCCCCTCCTCGCGCTCGAGCTCGGCGTGTTCGCCAACGGGCGGCTCGACCACGTGTCGGAGCGCTACCTGGTGACGGCCGTGCCGGTACTGGCGATCGGGTTCGCGACCTGGGCAGGCACGGGAGCGCCGCGCCCGAGAGGCGCCCTGGCGGCGATCGGCGCTGCCCTCGTGCTCCTGGTCGTCTCCACCCCTGTCGGCAGGATCGTCCCCGCCAAGGCGATTCAGGACGCGCTCTCCTCGGCTCTGCTCCTCAGGCTCGACGGGCACGAGGCCGGTGGTCGGCTCCTGCTCGTGGCGGTTGCGGTTCTCGGCGTGACGATCGTTGCGCTCGTCCCGCGGCGTGCGCTTCCCGCGGTGCTCGCGATCCTCGCGCTCGCGCTCGCGGCCAGCTCGGCGCAGGCGACACGCGTCGTCGGAAGGCTGTCCGCGGCGCAGGCGACGGCCCTCGGCTCCGCGGATCCCCGGTGGCTCGACCGTGCCGCCGTCGGGCCCGTGACCCTGCTGGCCACCGGCGATCGGCTGTGGACGGCGGACTCTCGCACGGTGTTCTGGAATCGCTCCATCGTGGAGGTGCTTCGCTTTCCCGACGTGCTCGTCGGTGTGCCGCCGGCGCCGACGACGGTGACCATGGACGAGGACACCGGTCTGGTGTCGACACGCGACGGTGTGCCTCTGGAACGCGATCTGGTGGCGGCTCCCGACACGATCACCCTGGACGGTAAGGAGGTGGCCCGCCTACCGGTCGCCGGCGCCGAGACGCCAGGGCTCGTCGTGTGGCGTACGACCGGGCCAGTGCGCGTCGCCACCAGGCTGGTCGGGTTTCTCCCGAATGGCGACGTGAACGGAGACGCCCTCGTGCTCGTCCCCGGTTGCGCTCGCGGCGCACTCGAGATGACGCTGATCGGCAAGGGTGGAGATCCGGTCGGCGTGACAGTGAACGGGGTCCCGCGGGGAGCTGTCGAGGCACCCGCCGGCGAGACGGTCAACGCCACGATCCCAGCCCCGCGCTACGCCGACGGTTCCCACGCCTGCTTGTTCGGCCTCCGCTCCGAGAGATACGTGGGCACGACGCGGGTCGTGTACGTCAGCCGCGCCAGTGGGTCGTGATCGGTGGGCGCCAGTCGCGGCCGAAGGCGCGCGGGCGCAGCTTGACTCCGGGTGCGGCCTGGCGGCGCTTGTACTCGGCCCGGTCGACGAGCGCGAGCGCGCGCTCCACCGTCTCGGGGTCGAACTCGGCCAGGAGCTCCTCGCGCGAGCGGTCGAGCTCGATCAGCGCTTCGAGCACGGGGTCGAGCAGCTCGTACCGAGGGAGTGACTGGTCGTCGCGCTGCCCTGCGCGCAACTCGGCGGTGGGAGGACGTTCGATCGTCGTCTCCGGGATCACCTCCCGCCCGGCCCGCTCGTTGATGTGGCGTGCGAGTCGGAACACGTCCGTCTTGAACACGTCCTTGAGTAGCGCGTACCCACCGACCATGTCCCCGTAGAGCGTCGCGTACCCCACGGCCATCTCGGATTTGTTCCCCGACGCCACCACGAGCCAGCCATGGGTGTTCGAGAGCGCCATCAGCAGCGTGCCACGGATGCGCGCCTGCAGGTTCTCGGCGGCCAGGCCCTCGAGGCCGCCGAGGGCATCGTGAAACGCCGTCACGATGGGCTCGATCGGAATCTCGCGCACCTCGAGGCCCAGGTTCTCGCCCACCTCGCGCGCGTCGTCGCGCGTGCCCGGCGACGAGAAGCGGGACGGCATGGAGACACCGTGGACGCGGCCGGGACCGAGCGCGTCGGCACAGAGCGCGACGGTCACCGCAGAGTCGATGCCGCCCGAGACCCCGACCACGACGTCGCTGAAGCCGTTCTTCACGACATAGTCGTGCAGCGCACTGACCAGCGCCAGCCGCATCTGCTCGAGCTCGGGCGCGAACGGTGTCGCGACGCCGGAGGGGGGCGTCGAAGCCCGAGCCCGCGGCGCGGAGAGCTCGACGAGCGTCGCGTGCGGGATGGTCTCGCGGGCACGCTCGAGCTCCCGCCGGCGGACGTCGCGTAGGCGTCTGCCGATCGCCTCCGTCGGGTCGATGTCGACGACGAGCAGCGCCTCCTCGAACCCGGGGGCACGGGCGACGACCTCGCCCTCGTCGTCGAGCACGACCGAGTGCCCGTCGAAGACGAGCTCGTCCTGACCACCGACGAGGTTGCAGAAAGCGACGTACGAGGCGTTGTCCCGTGCTCGGGTGACGAGCATCTCCTCCCGGTCTTCTGCCTTGCCGACGTGGAACGGCGAGGCCGAGAGATTGACGAGCAGCTGTGCACCGGCCAGCGCGAGATCGGTGGCGGGCGGGCCCGGCTGCCACATGTCCTCGCAGATCGTCGGACCGACGAGCACGTCGCCGAGCTCGAGCAGGACCAGCTCGCGGCCCGCGGTGAAGTAGCGGTGCTCGTCGAAGACCCCGTAGTTGGGCAGGAAGTGCTTCCGGTAGACCGCGGCCACGCGGCCGTCTGCGCACACGGCGCACGCGTTGGCCAGGTCCCGGTCGAAGAGAGGCGCCCCGACGAGCGCCACCGTCTTCGTGCAGGCACGCGCGATCTCGTCCAGGGTCGCGCGGGCAGCCCTCACGAAGCCGGGGCGGAGCAGCAGGTCCTCCGGCGGGTAGCCCGTGACCGCGAGCTCCGGGAAGACGACGAGGTCGGCACCCTGCTCGCCGGCGCGCCGCAGATGGTCGAGGATCCGGTCGCGGTTGCCGTCGAGGTCGCCCACGACGGTGTTCAGCTGAGCCAGCGCGATCCTCACCGTGGCATCCTCGTCCTCCTGCGTCGCACGAAGCGAGCCGTGTTTTCGACTCTGAGTCGCAAACGTCACTCTACCTGGATGAGAACGCGTCGCTCCCGGGCCTTGTGGTGAATCACCACAAGCTCACGATTGCGCGCCGTTACCGCGGCCCGCTGCGCTCGGCCAACGGCGGCTACGCCCCCGGCCTGCTCGCACGCGAGGTCGACGGGCCGGCGGAGGTCACGCTACGGCGGCCACCGCCCCTGGGCCGCGATCGACTGCTCCGGCGCGGATGCCTTCGGCGGGCCATTCCGCGGCGAGCCGGTGCTTGCGCGCATGACAGCGCGCTTCGACCGGCTGCCTGACGAGGACGAGCGCTGCGTCGTGGTCGGGTGGCCGCTCGACGAGGACGGCCGCAAGCTCCATGGCGGCACGGCACTCGTCGGAGACGGGGGCGCAGTGCTCGCCCTGTCGCGCCAGCTCTGGATCACGCCGTTGCGCAGCAACTGACGAGGGTTGCGGCCGAGTCGGCACGCGCGGCCGCGCAGCGGACGCCCTTGGCGCGCTCGGGATCCGCGAGAGCGGATCCCGAGCTTGCGCTACGAACGAGGCGTGAGCCCGACGAGGAGGCCGCCGTCTTCGTCGTAGGCGGGGAACAGGTCGACGACGACCGGCTTCTCGATCCCTGCACGCGTGCGGATCGTCAGCTCACGTCCCAGCTGCCGCACACCCCATTCCCGGACGAGGCCGAGCGGGGACGGGTCGGAGAGTGCGAACGCCTCCGTCACGTCACGGCCGAGTAAGTCGTGCTCGCGGAAGCCGGTCAGCTCGAAGACGCCCCTGCCGGCGGCAAGCACGCGTGCGTCGGCATCGCAGACGACGAACCCCGTCGTCGGGGCCGGGTAGAAGTCCTCGAGCAGCTGGAACAGGAAGCCGAAGCCGCACGCTCGGCACTGCACCGCGCGATCGCTGAAGCCGTCCAGGCCGTCCGAGTCGATCGACCGGTCCTTGCAGTTCGGGCAGATGAACACCGGCACGAGCCCGATCGTACGCAGAGCGCGGTTGGGCAGCCGTTAACGCCGCAGCCGGATCGCGTTCAGGTCCTGGTCGACCACCTCACGGGCACGGAGGATCAGTGCCTCGACGTTGTCGTGCTCCGCGTGCAGGTAGCGGCCCGCAAGTGCGTCGGCTCGCCCCGAGGCGAGCAGGCGCACGAGGCGGGGGGCGAGCTCGGGTGGTGTCCACGGCGCGTCCTCCGGAGCGAGCCCTCGCGTCATGTCGGTGCGGACCATGCCCGGGCTGATGTGGAACACGCGCACCCCCGCCGGGCCGACCTCGCCCGCGAGGAGCTCGCTGTACCTGCTCACCGCGGCCTTCGACGCTCCGTACGCGGGCGCGCCGGCGCCGGGCAGATACGAGGCGCCGCTCGACACGTTCACGATGCGACCGGAGCCGCGCGCCAGCATCCCGGGCAGAACGGCCCGACACGAAAGATGGACGCCGAGGACGTTGATCTCGAACACGCGCCACCACCCCGCGACCGGGGCCTCCCACGTCGCGCCGGGCGGGCTCGTCACACCCGCGTTCGCGACGAGGAGCGACACTGCGCCCAGCTCCGCTTCGGTGCGCGCGACCCACGACTCGACGTCATCCTCGCGCGAAACGTCACCCACGAGTGCCAGCCCGCCGATCTCGCCCGCGACCGCCTCGACCGTCTTCTTTGTGCGACCGGTGACGGCCACCTGCATTCCCGCCGCCGCGAGCTCTCGCGCGATCGCAGCGCCGATGCCACGGCCGCCACCCGTGACGAGCGCGACACCGTCGAGTGCCTCGGCCATGCGGCGAGCCTACCTGCGCCCGGCCACAGGCATGATCCGGGGCGTGGTCGCCCCGCCGGTTCTCTGGCACCCCGATGCCGAGCGTATCGAGCGGGCGAACGTGACGCGGTTGGCCCGTTGGCTGGAGGAGACGCGGGGCCTCGACCTGCCCGACTACCACGCGCTCTGGCGCTGGTCCGTGGACGACGTCGAAGACTTCTGGGCCGCCGTGTGGGACTTCTTCGAGGTTCGCTCGTCGACGCCGGCAGGCCGGGTGCTCGCCTCGCATGGAATGCCAGGCGCCGTCTGGTTTCCGGGTGCACGACTCAACTACGCCGAGCACGTCTTTCGCGGACACGATCCCGGCGCGACGGCCATCCGGCACGCCTCGGAGCTGCGACCGCTCGCCGAGCTGACCTGGGCCGACCTCCGAGCGTGCACCGCGCGGGTCGCAGCCGGCCTGCGGGCCGCGGGCGTCGGCGAGGGGGATCGCGTCGTTGCGTACCTCCCCAACATCCCGGAGGCCGTGGCGGGTCTGCTCGCGTGTGCCTCGCTCGGGGCGATCTGGTCGAGCTGCTCACCCGACTTCGGCATCCGGAGCGTCGTCGACCGCTTCGCTCAGATCGAGCCGAAGGTGCTGCTGGCGGTGGACGGGTACCGCTACGGAGGTCGCGACTTCGACCGGCGGGAGACGGTGGCAGGGCTGCAGGCCGCGCTGCCCACCCTCGAGCACACGGTCGTGCTGGGCTACCTCGACGCGGAGCCCGACCTCTCACGCTTGCGCGCCACCATCTCCTGGGAGGAGCTCGAGGCGCTCGGCGCCGGCTCGGAGCTCTCGTTCGCCCAGGTGCCGTTCGACCACCCGCTGTGGGTGCTCTACAGCTCGGGCACGACCGGCCTGCCCAAGGCGATCGTGCACGGGCATGGCGGGATCCTGCTCGAGACCTTGAAGCAGATGTACTTCCACATCGACGCGCAGCCGGGTGACCGGCTCTTCTGGTTCACGACGACCGGCTGGATGATGTGGAATCTTCTCGTCGGAGGGCTGACCACCGAGGCGTCGATCGTCCTCTACGACGGCAGCCCGGGTCACCCCGATCTCGGCGTGCTGTGGGATCTCGCCGAGCGCGCCGGGGTGACGTGTTTCGGGACCAGCGCCGCGTTCCTCGGCAGCTGTCTCAAGGCCCGCCTGCATCCCCGCGAGGGCCGTGACCTGTCGGCGCTGCGTGCGGTCGGCTCGACGGGCTCGTCACTCGCGCCGGACTGCTTCGACTGGGTCTACGACGAGCTCGGCCCGGACGTGTGGTTGTTCTCCATGTCCGGCGGCACCGACGTGTGCACGTCCTTCGTGGGTGGCGTCCCGACGCTCCCGGTCAATCGCGGCGAGCTACAGGCCCGCGCGCTCGGCGCCAAAGTGGAAGCGTGGGACGAGCAGGGGCGGCCGCTCGTCGGGCGTGTGGGCGAGCTCGTGATCACCGAGCCGATGCCGTCCATGCCGCTCTCACTGTGGGGCGACACGGACGGGCACCGGTACCGGGAGAGCTACTTCGAGGCGTATCCGGGCGTGTGGCGGCACGGCGACTGGATCGAGCTCACCGACCGCGGCAGCGCGGTCATCAGCGGCCGCTCGGACGCGACCATCAACCGCGGCGGCATCCGCATGGGCACCAGCGAGATCTACCGGGCCGTGCTCACGCTCGACGAGGTGGTGGACGCCCTGGCCGTCGACCTGCCGCTCGAGGGCACGGACGGGCTCCTGGCGCTCTTCGTCGTGCTCCGCGCCGGCGTCCCGCTCGACGACGAGCTCGTGGCGCGGATCCGTTCACAGGTGCGCGAGGACTGCTCGCCGCGGCACGTCCCGGACACGGTGCTCGCGATCCCGGAGGTACCGCGGACGCTGTCCGGGAAGGCCCTCGAGCTTCCCGTGAAGCGGATCCTCATGGGCCAGCCGGCGGACAGCGTGGCGAGCCCCGATTCGCTTGCCAACCCGGACGCGCTCGCCGTCTTCGAGGAGCTCGCGCGGCACTTCTCTTGACGAGCAAGGTTAGTGTTCGCTAACGTAGTGGCCGCTAACTTGACACGGGGAGAGCTCTATGAGCCCAAGACTGTTCCATGGTGAGAATCGCAAGTGGTGGACGCTCGGCGCCGTCGCGTTCGGCTTGTTCATGATCATGCTCGACAACACCGTCGTGAACGTCGCGCTGCCGTCCATCCAGCGTGACCTCGGCATCGGGCTGTCGGAGCTCGAGTGGATCGTGACCGGCTACGCCCTGGCGTTCGCCGCGTTCATGCTGATCGGGGGCAAGCTGGGCGACGCCTACGGGCGGCGCCGGCTGTTCGTGATCGGCATCGCCGTGTTCACGCTGGCGTCGCTGTGGTGCGGCCTGGCGGGGAGCGGTACCGAGTTGATCGCGGCGCGGGTCGTGCAGGGCGTGGGCGCCGCGCTGATGAGCCCGGCCACGCTCTCGATCATCACGGCCACGTTCCCGCCGCGCCAGCGCGGGACCGCGATCGGCATCTGGGCCGGCGTCTCCGCCATGGCGCTTGCGATCGGCCCGCTCACCGGCGGCCTGCTCACCGAGCACCTGTCCTGGAACTGGATCTTCTTCGTCAACGTCCCGGTCGGCATCGCGGGCATCGTGGCCAGCTTCTTCCTCATCGACGAGTCGAAGGACGAGACGCATGTCAACCTCGACCTCCCGGGTCTTGCCACCTCTGCGATCGGGCTCTTCGCGCTCACCTACGGGCTCATCGAGGGGAACCAGTACGGCTGGGGCTCGGCGCGGATCGTCGGCTCCTTCGTCGTGGCGGTGCTCTCGCTCACCGCTTTCCTCGTCATCGAGCGGTCGCGGCGGGCGCCGATGCTCGATCTGGCGCTCTTCCGCAATCCCACGTACGTGGGGGCCAACGTCGCGGTGCTGCTCGTCGCGCTCTCGATGTTCGGTGTCTTCTTCTTCATCTCGCTCTTTATGCAGAACATCCTCGGCTTCTCGCCGGTGCAGGCGGGCGCCGCCTTCCTTCCGATGACGGTGCTGGTCATCCTCGTGGCGCCCATCGGCGGCCGGATCGCCGATCGCGTCGGTTCGCGCTGGCTGATGACGACCGGGATGGTGCTGCTCGCGGTGCATCTGCTGCTCTTCACGCGCCTCGACGCGAGCTCGTCGTTCTGGTCGGCGATCCTGCCCAGCCTCATGATCGGCGGCATCGGCATCGCGCTCGTGATGACACCGGCGAGCGCCGCCGCCATGAAGGCCGTGTCGGTGGACAAGGCGGGTGTCGGCTCGGCCGTGCTCAACGCCTTTCGCCAGGTCGGCGGCTCGGTCGGGATCGCGTTGATGGGCGCCATCGTCGCCGGCCAGGCGGGTGGCCGCCGCACACCGGAGGCGTTTCTCGACGGCCTTCATTCCGCTCTGCTCGTCGCCGCGCTGATCGCGCTCGGCGGAGCGGTCGTCTCCGCCGCCCTCGTCCGCAACGGGCGCGTGCATCACGCGCCTGATCCGGTAGCGGCGCCTGCGGCAGAGGCATCGTGAGCAGGGAGCGGGGTCTCACGACCCGCGGCAAGGTGCGCCACGGTGCGCGCCTCCCGGCACCGGCGCGGCGGGAGGCGATTCTCGACGTCGCACTCCGTGTCTTCTGCTCCGGGAGCTACACGGGTACCACGACCGCAGAGATTGCCCGGGAGGCCGGCGTCACGGAGCCGGTCATCTACCGGCACTTTGCGTCGAAGCGGGCGCTCTGGCTGGCGTGCATGGACGAGGCGTGGGCCCGTTTCCGCGCCGCGCACGAGCTGAAGATCGCCGCCCTCGGCGAGGGGCAGGGCGTCGACGCGTTCGGCCAGACCCTCGACGAGATGCGGCGTGCACGCGTTCAGCTGGCCAGCCTCTGGATCCAGGGCGTGACCGAGGCGTCCGAGGACGCCGAGATCCAGCGGCACGTGCGCCGTCACATGCGCGCCGCACACGACTTCGTCGCCGACGGGATCCGTCAGGGGCAGGCGTGCGAACAGATCGTCGCCGACCGTGACCCGGATGCCGAGGCCTGGATCATGATCGGCGGGGCGCTCCTCACGGCCGTCGCCGACCGGCTCGGCGGCGTGCTCGGTCGCGACGAGCTCGAGGCGATCCGCGTGCAGCGGTTCCGCTGGCTCCTCGGGCCGGAGGCCGGCTTGGCGCCGAGTGCCTAGCGTTCTCTGAACGCAGCGCCCGCGGACGCGAAGCGGACGCCTTCAGGGGTTTTCGCGCGACCGGAATCCGCTCCCGCGGATTCCGGTCTTGCGCAGATCAGAGAGCCCGCAGCAGCCAGAACGCAGCGAGGCCGAGTCCGACGGCGAGACCGAGGTTCTTCCAGCGCCAGGCCGCGACCGCCGCGAGCGCCGCGGCTACGAGGCGGATGTCGCCTTCGCCTCGCTCGCCGGCGAGGGACGGTGTCACGAGGGCGGCGAAGACGGCGATCGGGACGAAGTGGAGGGAGCGCTGCCAGAACGGCGGCAGCTCTCGGTGCAGGGAGAGCCCGGCCAGCCGCGACCCGAAGGTGACGGCAAGCATCCCGCCCACGGTTGCCCAGAAGGTCACGCGACTTCCCGGGCGGCGTCGTCGAGCCGGAGCTCCATGTCCGGAGGCGTGTTCCTGGTGAGCACGGCGCCGAGCAGGCTGCCGCCGAGGCCTGCCGCGAGAACGGGGAGGCCTCCGGGCAGCTCTCGCGTCGCGACCCAGGCGACCAGCCCGGCGAAGATCGCGACCGCGAGCTCGACACGGGTGCGCAGCAACGGGACCAGCAGGGCGAGGAATGCGAGCGGAAACACGAAGTCGACGCCGATCTCCTGCGGATCGGGGATCGTCGAGCCGAGGAGCGCCCCCGCGAGCGTCGACAGGTTCCAGGTGACGAACAGGCTCAGCTCGGCGCCGAGCAGAAAGCCGAAGGTTCGCTCGTGCCGGGCCACCATGACACCGAATGCCTCGTCGGTGAGGAAGTACGCGGCCACCGGGCGGCGCCAGCCGTCGATTCGCGTGGTGCGCGAGAGCGACAGTCCGTACAGGACGTGGCGCACGTTGAGGAGGAAGGTCGTGAGCACGATCTCGAGCCCGGCGGCACCCTGGGACACGAGGCCGACCGCGCTCACCTGCGCCGCGCCCGCGAAGACGAGCACCGAGAGCGCCTGCGTCTCGATCAGCGAGAGGCCGGCGTCGCGGGCGAGCACGGCGTAGGCGAGCCCGAACGGCGCGACACCAACCCAGAGCGGCACCATCGCCACGAATCCGCGCCCAAAGACGCTGCGGGATGCCTCTCGACTGCTCACGGTCCGATCCTAGTGCGGCTTGGAACACCCGCCGGCAGGGTCGAACCTCGTCTACTGCATGCGCGTAACGGCCGAAGCCGGGCTTGCCCCGGCGGGAGGCCACCAGCGCTCAACCGGAGAAATGCGACAGGGAAGGGGGGCACGTGGGGGAAACCGCAGGTTGTCCCCCACGAAGAAAACGCCCCCGGCTGCGGCTCCCGGGGGCGTCTCCTCGAGGGGCGAAACCTTGCGGGGCGACGACCCGGAGCTCGTGACTCTGCGGCCCAGTCACGTTGTCTCCGCGCCCGTCGCCGTGTCCGGCTGGTGCGCCCCGCGCAACGACCTTGGCGTCCGGGCCGTTGCGTGGTGGGACGACTCTAGGGGACATGTCCAGAAAAGTCAAGTAGCTTGGTCAAGTGATTTCGTCTACCCTCTACTTCACACTTTCGTCACTCGAATGAGTCGCCGCGGATCCCCCGGTCGGGGGAGCGCAGAGCTCAAAGGAGACAGCTTGACTGAGGAGCAGATGGCAGACGCCGCCTCGAGCACGACACGGGCAGTGCCCGTCTCCGGGCTCGGCGAACGCCTGCGTTCGCTCCGTCTCGCTGCGGGCCTGAGCCAGAGCCAGCTCGCCGGCGAGCGCTTCTCGAAGGAGTACGTCAGCCAGATCGAGCGTGGGAAGACGCGGCCGACTCATGATTCCGTCGAGTGGCTGGCGTCTCGGCTCGGCGTCGACGCGCAGTTCCTGGCCGTCGGGGTCTCCGTGGAGACCCGGGACCGGGTGGAGGCGGCGCTCACCCGCGCCGAGGCGCTCACGATCGACAACCGTCCCGAGGAGGCGCTCGAGGTCTTCGCCGCGGTGCACGCCGAGGTCGGCGTCACCGGCGCGCCCGAGCTCGAGGTCCGCGCTCTCGTCGGGCGCGCGCGCGCGCTCGTCCGGCTGGGCGACGCGCGTCGGGCGCTCGACCTGCTCGCCTCTGCCCGGGCGCTCGTCGAGAGTCCCGAGTTCTCCGATCTCGATCGCGCCGACGTGCTGCTGCGCATGGGCATCTGCCGCTACACGCTCGCGAGCATCGCGACGTCGGTGGCGCTGCTCAACGAGGCGTTGGCGCTGGCGGAGCGCTCGGAGCTGCCCTGCGACGGCCTGAAGGCAGAGATCCTGCACTGGCGGGCGTACTGCCGTCGTCGCCAGCGTGACTTCGAAGCGGCCCGGGAGGACATCGAGGCCGCGATCGAGCTCGCGGAGGCCGCGGCGGATACGCGCATGCTGGCCAACTCGTACTTCCAGGCGTCGATCGTCGCCGAGCGCACGGGGCACCTGATTCTCTCGCGGCGCTACGCGGTGCAGGCACGCGAGCTGTACCAGGAGCTCGAGGACGAACGGAACGTCGGTCAGATGACGCTCAACCTCGGCGGCCTGCAGCTGCTCCTCGGTCACGAGGACGAGGCGGTCGAGCACCTCACGGCAGCGTTCGGCCTCGCAGTCGAGGCCGGCATGCCTCCGGATGCGGCGCGGGCTCTTGGGGGGCTCGCGACCGTGCACTTGCAGCAGGGGAACTACCCGGCCGCGGTCGACCACGCGCGCCGGTCGCTCGAGCTTCTCGAGGGACGGGAGGACTTCCTCGACGAGGTCGGTGGGTCTCAGCTCACGTTGGGCAGGGCGCTCATGGAGCAGGGACTGTGGGATGAAGCGGAACAAAGCTTCCGGGCCGCGGACGCGGCGTACGAGCAGTACGCGTCTGTTGCGCATCGGGCGGGGGCTTGGGTGGCGTTGGGTGACCTCGCAGGTCGTCGGGGGGACGACCGCGAGGCGGCACGCCACTACCGGAACGCCGCGGAGGCGCTCCGGGAAATCCGCTTCTAGTCCCGAGAGGAGGTTCCCATGACCGTACGTCTCCTGCTTCTGATGGCGACGCTTGCGCTGATCGCCGCGGCGCTCGCGCCGATTGCCTCGGCCGGCTGGGCCGACGGCGGCGGCTGGTAAGGGCGCCACGGGTCGGCGGCTAGACTCGGGCGCAGATGCGCTCGGCTGCGGCCCTCACCGCCCTCCTGTGCGCCCTGCTCGTCGGCTGCGGTCGCTCCGACGGGCAGGGCGCCGACACGTCCGCGGCCGGAAGCTCCCTCGAGGGACTCCTGCGCGCGTCCGGGGACGACGTGGGCGTCGTCGCGGGGACGTCCGACTACGGCTTGGGGCCGAACCGGGTCTCGTTTCTCGTCGTCGACAAGCAGTCGCGCCTGATCGAGCGCCCGACGGCGCGGGTCTGGGTGGCTCGCGGCCTCAAGCAAGCACCGTTTCTCGAGACGACCGCACGCCTCGAGCGGATCGGCGTGCCCGGCGGAGCGACCGCCGACGCGCAGACGATCTACGTCACGCACGTCGAGCTCCCCGGGCCGGGGAGGTTCTGGCTGCTCGCAGAGCCCGTCGGTGGCGAGCAGATCCAGGCCGTCGGCAATCTCGTCGCTCGCAAGGACGCGGCGGCGCCGTCACCCGGCGACCGGGCGATCGCGTCGCACACCCCGACGCTGGCCTCGACGGGTGGCGATCTCCGCCGGCTGACGACCGCGCGGCCCCCGACCGGGCGCTCTACCGGATGTCTGTGGCAGACGCGCTCGCTGCGGGTCAGCCGTTCGTGGTCACCTTCGCGACGCCGCTGTACTGCCAGAGCCGGACGTGCGGGCCTGTCGTGGACGTCGTCTCGGCGGTGCGCAAGAAGCTGGCGAGCACGGGCGTGCGCTTCATCCACGTCGAGATCTACGAGGGCAACGATCCAGCCAACGGGGTCAACCGGTGGGTCGACGAATGGAAGCTGCCGACGGAGCCGTTCACGTTCGTCGTCGATCGGAAGGGCGTTGTGCGTACGAAGCTCGAGGGCGCTTTCTCGACGGCGGAGCTCGAGCGCGCCGTGCGCCAGGTCGTCTCGACGTCGCGCTTCCCCGCGGCTGTCCGTGCTCCGGTCTGCCTGGCGGCGTCTGAGACCGGACGCCGCGTGGAGCCGAGCATTACGCTCTCTCCATGTCGCGGATCCTGACCTCGCTTCCCGTCGGC
>CAVPGO010000024.1:0-191302 GCA_963703975.1 uncultured Actinomycetes bacterium | reverse complement strand
GTCGCAAGCCTAAACACCGAGGGCTTGGGGAGACTAGTGCGTTCGGATAGTTCAACGAGACTGAGCGACTCTTCGTCTTCGAAGGCTCTAAGGATCGAAGCGGTCTTCGTGACGGCCTGCACGACGTACGGAGAGCGACCGTCAGTCGCTAGGTCCCTGGGAGCGTTCGTTTCACGGAGAGACACGCGTGTCATTATACGAAGAGGGCCTGGCCGGTCGCCGCTGGACTCCCAGACAGTGGCGATTCGCCTGACGGAGCCAGGAAGAGCGCCAGTAGGTCATGAGGAATCCCTGTCGCGTGGGCCACCCGCATACCCTTGCGCTTTCGCTCCGTTCCGCGGCTCCCCCTGTCTGTGAAACGCGCGTTTCGAATACCAGGGGACGTGGTCTCATGCCGGTCGTTCATTCCTGCATGGATGAGACACCCATATGGTCGCGCGCCCCTGCCGATACGGATGCTAACGACGACGGCTAGGAGAGAGACGTGACGCACGATATTGCGCGGCTCCGAACATTGAACACCGCGATCGTGTGCGACGCCCTCGACAGGATGGGGGTTCCGCCGCGCGTACTCAATCACGCGATTCGCCCGAGCTACGCCGGGGCAACCGTCGCAGGGACCGCGCTGCCGATCCTCCAAGCGCCCGTCGCCCGTCGTCCCGAGGAGCCGTACAAGCTCCTCTTCGAGGCATTCGAGGAGATCCTGTTCCTGGACGGTTCTGGTCTTGGTGTCGAACGACGGCAGTGTGTCCGGTATCTGGGGAGAGTTGCTCAGTGTCCAGCACGTACCCGCGGAGCAGTGGGCGCTGTCCTCGACGGGCTCACACGCGACGTCGAGGGAATCGAAGCCATGGGCTTCCCGGTCTTCGCGCGAGGCGAAACACCACTCGATTCGGAGGGTCGATGTGAGGTCTTTGAATACAACACACCGATCCTCTGCGGTGGCGCCCGCGTAGAGCCTCACGATGTGATCCTTGCCGACCGAGCCGGCGTTGTCGTCTTTCCTCCTGATGCCCTCTCAGAAGTCGTGGCGAGGGGAGAGGAAAAGCTGAACGGCGAGAACGAGGTGCGCGGCTATCTTGCTCGCGGTGACTCAATTCGAGAGGTCTTCGATACGTACGGCATCCTCTGACCGACCGATGCCTGATAGGGGAGACCAGCACCCTGCTTACCCGGCGGCGATAGTTACCGGCGGCGCCCAGGGCATCGGTGACGCGATCTGCCAAACCCTTGCGCGCCTCCAGTACACGGTGGTCTCCGCCGATGTACGGCACAGCAACGCGGACGAGGTTACCCGCGTCGTCCGAGGAGGGGTTGACGTCCTCGAGCTGGCCTGGACGTCCGCTCAGCCACGGCCGTTCAGGCCGCTATTAACGTGGTGGAGAGAGACGTAGGACCGATTGAGGTGCTCGTCAACAACGCCGGCATCATCGGCGTTGGACCAATACTAGAGTTTGATATCAACCGATTCGTCGAGATCTTCGACGTCAATACCTTTGGCATGATTCGGTGCATTCAACCCGTCGGGAAACTGATGTCGCAACGAGGAAGCGGTCGGATTATTAACATCGCCTCGATCGCCGGAAGGGGCGGCCGTCCCGTGTTCGCGGCATATGCGGCAAGTAAGGCCGCCGTCATCAACCTGACCCAATCGTTTGCTATTGGATTAGCCCCCTTTGGGATCACGGTCAATGCCGTGTGTCCAGGCATCGTTCCGACCGCGATGTGGGCGAACCTTGACGAGGCACTCTCTGACCTTGAAGGATTGGAGAAAGGCGCCGCTATTGCGAGACGAGTGGCGGCGATACCGCTTGGAAGAGAAGAGTCGCCGTGGGACGTGGCCGAGGCTGTTGCTTTTCTTGCCTCTGAAGCGGCAAGCTATATTACGGGGCAAAGCATCAACGTCGATGGCGGATTGGAGTTTCACTGACCAGGGGAAGCACGGGGGTTCGATGAGCGTTGACAAGAACGTGCGTGTGGGCGTCGATACTGGTGGGACGTTTACGGATCTCATTGCCTACGACTCGCGGACGTGCGAGATCCGCATCGCCAAAAGACCCTGACGACGAGACCCGACCCGTCGGAGGGTGCGTTTCGAACGTTTGAAAAGGCCGGCATTTCGGCTCGCGATATCGAGGTCTTTGTTCACGGTACGACCGCGGCGACGAACACGCTGATCGAGAGAGACGGCGCTTGTACCGCGCTGTTCACGACACAGGGCTTCCGAGACGTCCTCAAGATTCAGCGAGTCATTCGTCGCTACAGCCTCCGGCTGGATTGGGTGAAGCCCGAGCACCTCGTGCCCAGGCAACGGTGCTACGGGTATCCCAGAGCGCGTCGATTACGCGGGAATGGTGCGCTCTGCACTCGACGAAGCGGCCGTCGAGGAGGCGACCCATGCCGCCGTCGAACAGGGCGTCGAGGCGATCGCGGTCTCGTATCTCTTCGCATTTTGAATCCCGAGCACGAGCAACGGACGCGGAGCATCATTCAGGAGGTCGCACCCGGCGTCGAGGTCTCGATTTCGTCGGACGTCTTCCCGCTCTGGCGCGAGTACGAACGCGCCAGCACCACCGTAGTCGACGGTATGTAAAGCCTCGCGTGGGCGGATACGTCCGAAGAATGGACGAGCAATGCCGGGCGAAGGGAGTCGCACGCCTGCTCCTCATGCAAAGTAACGGTGGCTCGGTGACCCCAGAGGGAGCCGCCTCGCGCCCCGTTGCGTTGATACGAAGTGGGCCTGCCGGTGGCGCCATCGCCTGCCAGTCAATCGGGCGCCTCATTGGCGAACCGAACCTCATCCTCGCCGATATGGGCGGCACCAGCTTTGACAGCGGCGTGATTCAACGGGGCGAACTGACTCTGATGTCGAAGACGGAGCTTGAATGGGGCATCCCGATCTGCGCACCAATGATCGATGTGCGCAGCATCGGGGCCGGCGGCGGGAGCAAGATTTGGCTCGACAGTGCTGGGATGTTGCGTGTCGGCCCCGAAAGCACGGGTTCCGACCCAGGGCCCGCTTGTTACGGACGAGGCGGAACCGAACCCGCGATCACCGACGCTAACCTGCTCATCGGCAGGCTCGTCGGTGACTTTCAATTGGCGGGGGAGTTTGGCATGCAGCCAGAACTCGCCCTGCAGGCGCTCGAACCGATCGCGGAGTCGCTAGGCACCACCCTACTCGACGCGGCTGCGGGCGCGATAGAGATCGTCAATCACAGCATGGCTGAACTAATTCGCGCGCTCACGATCGATCGAGGCCTCGATCCACGCGACTTCAACCTCATTGCTTTCGGTGGCGCCGGCCCTCTTCACGCAGTCGACCTAGCCCGTGAGCTGGGCGTCAGGAAGATTATCGTGCCGGTCTACGCCGGAGCATTTAGTGCGCTCGGCGCGGTGAGCACAAATGCTCGCTTTGACTACATGACAACAAACTTCATGAAATCTCACAGCATCGATCGTGGACTGATCCAAGACGTATTCGAGAGACTTGAGCGTCGCGCGTTGAGTGAACTCGAGGCGGAAGGCTTGGAAGCAAGACCCACACTCGACAGATTCGTAGAGGTAAGGTACGACGGGCAAAACTGGGAGATTGAGGTGCCATTCGCGCCAGGCCCTGTCGAAGATGGTGCGGTTTCGAACGCATTCGAGAGGTTCTGCGAACGCCACAACGAGAATTTCGGCTGGTATCGAGACGACGCCCCGTTCGAGTTCGTGAACTTCAAGGTTGTCGCCACCGTTCCAAGCGACCCGGTGCAGCTGCCGACGATCCCAGCGCAGACGACACGACCCAGTCCCGATCGACTCCCGCCAGGTCTACGATAGAGCGGCGAAGGACTTCCAATCGGCCGACGTCTTCGAAAGGGTCTCGCTCGGCGCTGGCGCCGAGGTTCGGGGCCCCGCTATCGTGACCGAAGTGGACTGCACCACGTTTCTCCCGCCAGGATCGCACGCACACGTAGACGAATACGGCAATCTCATAATCGAAACGGAGGCACGCACGTGACTGAGGTTGTCGGGGGACGGGCGGTAACAGTCAGCGATCCGATCCTCGTCGAGATCGTTCGCAATTATCTCATCTCGACCTGTCGCGAGATGGGACAGGCGATGGTTCGCACGTCATACTCGACCATGTTCAATGAAGCGCAGGACTTCTCGTGCGCCATCTTCGACAATGAAGGCGAGATGGTCGCTCAAGGTGAATTTTGCCCCGCGCATATCGGCGCGATGGTCCACACCGTGGAATGGTGTATCAAGGAGGTCGGCCGCGAGAACATGGCGCCAGGAGACATCATTCTCCATAACGACCCATATCGCGGAGGATGCCATCTACCGGAACATCTGACCCTAAGGCCAGTGTTCTTCGAGGACGAGATAGTAGCCTACTGCGCGAACATTGCCCACATGGTCGATGTTGGCGGCACGACCCCAGCTGCCTTCGGCATTCAGCGCAACGTGTTTGAAGATGGTTTAAGAATTCCGCCTGTGAAGATTTACCAAGACGACCGTGAAGTCGAAGATATCGTGCGCATCATGATCTCGAACGTACGGCAGCCACGGAACACGTACGGGGACCTGTGCGCCATGATCGGTTCCCTATACTTGGCCGAGAGAAGTATTGTGAGTGTGTTTGCTAGACACGGAAAAGAAAAGATGTTTCGCGTCTACAAAGACATCAAGGACGTGTCGGAACTCATGATGCGTCGGGCAATCGAAGAGTTGCCGAACGGAGAGTACCCATTCGAGGGGTACATTGAAGACGACGGCATCACAGTCGACCAAACGTGGAGAATCGCGGGAACCCTGGTCATTCGCGACGACAGCATCATCGTTGACTACACGGGTTCAGACGAACAGTCACCCAGCTCAATCAACCAGTCGTTCGGTTGTACGGCTTCAGCGACGTACAACGCCGCGTTTCATCTACTTGGCGGCCACGACATCCCATTCAATCACGGCACCTACCGGCCGATTCACATCATCGCTCCACCCGGCACCGTCGTGAACGGCCAGTATCCAGCATCCGTCACAGCGGGCAACTCCGACACACACCCTACCACCATCGACATCATTCTGTCGGCGTTGTCACGAGTCACTGGCCAAGGGTCGGCCGCCGACGGCGGCACAGTGGGACTCATGGGGTTCACAGGTGTAGACCCGCGAACCAAAGAGACATGGGTGTATGTCCATCAGGACGGCATGGGCTGGGGAGGGCGGAACGATCACGACGGCAACGACTCACAGATCGTGAAGAATGGCAACTGTCTGAACACTCCTGTCGAGATCTATGAGAGCCGCTACCCTGTTTTCATCGACTCATACAGTTTGGCGCTTGGCTCTCCGGGACCGGGCGCCTTTCGCGGCGGTTACGGCACACGCCGCGAATGGACGATGGAAGCCGATGTAGTCGTCAGCATGCACTCAAATCGATACATAATCCATCCGTGGGGTATGTTCGAAGGACGAGAGGGCGGTAACACTCGCTTGTTGTTCAAACTGCACGACTCGACCGAGTGGCAGACGGCAGTCGAGGCGTTCGGAACGCTTTCGCTCGGGAAGTTCTCGAATATCGCATTGAAGAAGGGAGACAAGATCTGTCTCATCATGCCTGGCGGCGGAGGTTGGGGCTCTCCTCTGACACGTGAGATCAGACTCGTGAAGGCGGATTTCGACGAGGAGTTGATCTCCCAAGACGAAGCCCGGGAAGTCTACGGCGTGATAATGCACCCGGACGGAGGCGCTGATCTCGCCGAGACAATGAGCGAGCGGAAACGTCTAGAAAAGTCTGAAAGGGCCGGAGATGTATCGCGAAGTGGATGAAATGCCGAAGTGCGAAACCTGCGGCATATTGGTTCCCTGTAATGAGGTTACGGTACGGCGGCATGAGGTAGAGCTTGTGTTTTGCAGTGACCGCTGCGTCGTCATCTACGACGAGTACAAGTTTCCGAAGTATCGAACCGAGATTCTCCAGCAGATCGGTGACACGCAAGAAACCGCAAAGTCGGCGGACGCAAGGAGTGCCTGACCCACAGAAAGTGCGGACGCCGGCACCGACTCGGCAGACGGAATCGGGGAGCAGTATGGCTTGCATCCACCGCTGAGCCCCCTGTCGAGCCGGCACCTAGAAGGCGCGGCCGCCTGTCACATCGATAACCTGCCCTGTGACCCAAGCGGCCCCGGGCGAGGCAAGGAAGGCGACCACCTGTGCAATGTCGTCCGGTTCTCCAAGCCTTCCAAACACTGCGGCGGACTCAAAGGCTCGCGCGATCTTCGGGTCAGAGAGCATGGGCTCGATCATCTCCGTGCGAGTTGGGCCAGGGGCAACGGCATTCACGGTGACGCCGTGCTGACCGAGCTCCTCAGCAAAACTCCTTGTGAGACTCTCGAGCGCGGCCTTGCTCGCCGCATACGCAGCAACGCGCGCACGGGGAAAACGCGGCGCATCGCTTGAGACATTTACGATGCGGCCTCCGGCGGGCAACAGGGGACCGAAAGCCGCCATAAGCGCATAGGGCGCCCAGACATTCACGCGAAACAGACGCGAAAATTCGTCGAGCCCGATAGCCACCGGAGGACCGAACCAAAGCATTGCCGCGTTATTAACAAGCACATCAACGCGACCAAGCGTTTCGAGCGCGCAGTCGACAAGACTTGCTGAGGCGCCGGGTTGAGACAAATCCACCCCAAACACACCTGCACGGCCGCCGCTGGCGGTTACGGCATTCGCCGTCTCTGCAGCACCCTCCGGTCGGGAACGGTAGTGAACAAGAACATCATGGCCCGACCGCGAAAGCTCTATCGCGATGGCTCTACCGATCCCGCCGGACGCCCCCGTGACGACGGCTACTCGGCGCTGTCTCGAGGCCCGCCCGGGATTTTTCGCATCGCGTTCCACAAATGAATAGGTCATTTCAGATATCGCGCTCTCGGACAACTCTAGCCCGCGCCACGGACACAGTCCATTGCCTCTCGCCACCGTCGCCTCAAGGGATATTTTTTCAGTATAAACACCTGCAAATCGTTACTTTTCACAACGATTGACAACACGTCGCGAGTGTCGTAGACTTGCGACGCGTGTGCCCAGCGAGACCAGCACTTCTGATGCACCTGTCTCGCTAACCGAGACGCATGGAGGGTGAGGATGTCAGACGAGCCCCGCATCTTCGAGAAACGGGTCACCAGACGAAAACTTGTCGCGGCAGGTGCCATGACGGGCCTCGGCGTCATGCTCGAGGCGCCTGCGGCTGCGTTGGCGCGCGCGGGAAGCTCCGGTGTTGCCCATGGAACAGACGCCCTTTCGGGAAGTATCAACATCTTGACGTCGCCGGGCCAGCGGTGGGGTCTTGACGGTCCACGCGATCGTGCCGATCTTCAACAAGAAGTTTCCCAACGTCGAGGTGCAGGTCACGGAGATCCCGCACGGCGAGCTGACCTCGATCGCCCAGGTCACGATGTCGTCGAAAACAAAGGCGTTCGACATCGTGTTTATCGACTACGGGCAGTTCCCCGCAATGAAGGCGCTTGGTGCTATGACTCCGCTCGCGCCATACATGGCGCGTGACAAGGTTTTTGCGAAGGACTATTTTTCCGACGTACCGGTGGCGATCAGCAAGATCTATCGGGTACCGGCTACCCCAAAGGGCATTCTTTATGGATTGACCCCGGACGGAAACGCCCAGGTACAGATGTACCGAGCCGACGTATTTAGCAAGGCGGGCATCAAGGTTCCGCAGGATTGGCCGTCGGCGATCGAAGCCGCGAAGGAAATCCACAACCCCTCTGCTAAGCAATATGGCTTTGCCACAACCGCCCAACGTGGCTTTTTTGCGGGTTGGACTTTCTGGGCCGTCATGGCGTCGTATGGCGGTAAGTGGTTTGACAAAGAAGGACCGGGCGGTTGGCATCCACAATTCAACTCTGATGCGGGTTCCAGCGCGCTCACCGTCATCCAGCAGCTAATGAAGTACGCCCACCCCGCCACACTGAACGCGACGGACAATGAGATAAACCAGGCGCTCGCCAACGGCACCGCTCTCTACGCACCTATTGAGTGGGGAACCGCAATACTTAGCTCGCCGAAGTTCACGAAATTCTCCGACGTGATCAAGTACAGCGTCACTCCTGCCGGAGAAACAGCCGCGGGCGGACACCGCCCGCTGCTCGGTGGGCTGGGTATGTTTATTTCGACCTGGTCGGAGAATAAGAACGCTGCGTGGGAGTTCATGAAGCTCTGCAACGCCGGCACCAAGCTGAACCCAGTGGCCGCAAGGGCATGGGTGGCCGCGACAGGACAGCCGGCTCGGCTGTCCTCTCTAAAGAAGTTCGCACCTTCCCACCCGATCTTCGGTGCATTCCTTCAGTCCTTCCCAACGGCAGTGCCATTCGTTCCATCCATCCCTGAAGCATTTACCATTTCCACGCTGATCGGTAATCTGGCGGGCTCGGCCATCGCCGGTGAGACAAGCTTTGAGAGTGCCTTGAAGAAGATGGATGACGGCACCACGAAGATCATGAAGGCCGGCGGATACTACAAGTAGTCTCACGTGCCCTCCCCCTTGCCGGCGGAAGCGCGGCGTTGCAAAGCAGACGTCGGTGTTCCACGTGAGGAGGCGTCGTACCGTCTGTTCCCTGGCATCACCCTCCTGGCCAGGGAACAGACCGACGTCAAGAAAAGCCAGGTAAGCACGTAGAATCGCATGTCATGCGAACACCGCCGGAAGGTGTGAGGGAGGGAAGCGCATGCCGCCGTTTCGCCGCCGGAGACCGCTGCGAGGTTCCCTAGAAACCAGAGAAGGACGACTGGGATTTCTGTTCGTTGCTCCTGCTCTAGTCTTCCTCATAGCCCTCGCAATATATCCAGTCCTCTACGCCGGCTGGAAATCTCTCTATCAAACGAACCTCTTTAATCCGAGTGCATCGACGTATTATGGACTTGGCAACTACAGAGACCTGTGGAATGACGATTTTTTCCTCCACAGCATCAAACTTACAGTAATCTTTGCAATCTGTGTCGTGGTGATTGAGCTCGCGCTTGGAATCGGACTTGCGCTCTTGCTGGACCAGAGAATGAAAGGAATTAACCTGCTCCGAACATTGATTGTGCTGCCGGTGTTCATCTCTCCGGTCGGCATGGGGCTGACATGGCGATTCATGATGGATCCCGCCGCCGGGGTTCTCAATTGGATATTGCATGGCGTTGGACTCCCCGGCAGCCTCTGGCTCTCAAGCCAACGCATGGCGCTGCCCTCGATAATGATCGCGGACATCTGGCAGTGGACGCCGTTCGTCGCCATCATCGTCCTTGCCGGAATCCAAAGCATCTCACCGGAGATCATCGAAGCGGCACGGCTCGACAACGTTCGGGGACTTCGCTACCTTCGCAAGATCCTCATACCTCTGCTCGCACCAGTGCTCGTAATAGTCGCATTGATTCGACTGGTGGACTCGATTCGCCTATTCGACCTTACCTACGTCATGACCGGCGGAGGGCCCGGCTCGTCAACCCTCGTCGCGAGCGTTAATGACTACTCCATATTTCGGGCGGGAAACTTCGGACAAACCGCAGCGCTCGGATTCGTCATCCTGCTACTCGTCGACGTGCTTGTTGTGATCTTTCTGCAGGTTCTCGCTCGCCAAAATAGACGCGTGCGACGAGCCGGAGGAGCATAGATCGATCGTGTCGCTGAAAAGACACGCTCTACACGTCGCTGCGGCGTTCGTCGTCGGACTATGGCTGTTCCCCATCTACTGGGTACTGCTCACCTCATTCAAGAGAGACATCGATATCAATACTGCCAGCCCAACTGTGCGGTTCTCACCAACTGGGCAGAATTACAGGGACATTATGCGCGAGTTCGGTTTCGGTGATGCCTTGAAAGTCAGTGTGATCGTCGTCGGCGTGTCGACCGTGATCGTACTCTTCCTCGGTTTTTTGGCCGCCTATGCTTTGACACGGATGAAAATGCGAAGAGGAGACAGTACAGCACTTTTCATCCTTTCTTTTCGATTCATGCCGGGCGTAGTGTTCATTATTCCATACTTCTTGATGGCGCAAAAGTACCGTCTAGTCGACACATATCAGGGTTTGATTCTCGTTTACATTGCGTTTGGGCTTCCCTTTGCGGTGTGGATCTTGAGAGGGTTTCTACTTGATCTACCGCGTGATTTGGAGGACGCAGCTCGGCTTGACGGACTCAGCAGGATGGCAATTCTGTGGAAAGTCATCTTGCCCCTCGCCCGACCGGGAGTTGCCGTCGCCGGAATGTTTACATTCGTTTTTACGTGGAATGAATACCTCTATGCTCTGATATTGGGGCAGGTCAACGCGATTACTGCGCCGGTTGCACTTGCGAAGATGATTGGTGCCTATTCGGTTGCTTGGGGTCCACTTAGCGCGGCCATTATCGTACAGCTCCTTCCAATGCTTCTTGTCGTACTATTGCTTCAACGGCACATCACGCGGGGCCTGGGGCTTGGCGCCGTGAAATGAGGGAAGCGTCTGTGCGATGTCAGTGAGACTGGAGCACATCGAGAAGCGATACGAGGATGGAACTCTCGCCGTGCGCGACATGAACTTTGTGATTGAACGAGGCGAGTTCTTTACACTACTGGGACCGTCAGGTTGCGGCAAGACCAGCACGTTGCGAATGGTGGCGGGGCTAGAAGACCCAACACACGGCCGGATCTATATCGACGGCAAGGATGTGACGGAGGTGGACCCGGGTAAACGGGATGTGGCGCTGGTGTTCCAGTCGTACGCCTTGTACCCGCACATGACAGTCATGGAGAACTTGACGCTCGGTCTTCGAGCGCGTGGTGTAAGCAAGACCGACGCCCGCGTTCGAGCCACGCAAACGGCGGAGACTCTTGGACTCGAACCCTTTCTCAATAAGAAACCGGGCAAACTGTCGGGAGGGCAACGCCAACGCGTGGCGCTTGGCCGTGCGATCGTCCGGAAGCCCGCGCTGTTTCTCATGGACGAACCGCTCTCGAATCTCGATCTGAAGCTTCGCGAGCAGATGCGGACGGAACTAAAACGACTACATCAGGCCTTCGGGATCACGACTATCTACGTGACCCACGATCAATCGGAAGCACTGATCCTGTCGGATCGGGTCGCCGTCCTGAGGGACGGAGAGGTACAGCAGGTAGGTACTCCCATCGCCGTATACGATTACCCGCGGAATCGGTTCGTTGCGGAGTTCATTGGAAGCCCTGGGATTAACCTTCTCGCGGGAGAAGTCGAAGACGGAGACGTGCGAGTCGGTTCCCACGGTGTCGGGACAGCACCACACTGCCGCGACGGGCCCGCGATCGTCGGGGTGCGCCCGGAGAATGTGTTGCTTGGAGAACCAGCGGAAGGGCCTCTAAGAGGGATTGTCGATCTCGTCGAGCCCAACGGGGCGGTGGTCTTTGCGTTCATCAACCTTGATGGTCACGAGAGAGTACTTCGCGGGAGCGATCGTATCGTCGCATCGGTAGACGCCCACGCCGGTGTCAAGCCGGGACAACGCGTGTCGCTGCGACTTCGGGAGGGCTCCCTCCGACTATTCGACCCCAACTCTGATGCGGCCTTTACCGATACATCGACTGGCGTCAATCAACCGCTTGAAGCTTCCGAATCGAAGCCTGGGATAGAGGGCTGACGGTGGCAACGACTGGAGTTCACGGGAAAGTGGCATTGGTCACCGGCGCTGGATCCGGGATCGGTCGAGAGACAGCCGAGGCGCTCGCAGGAGAGGGAGCGCGAGTCGTCGCGACTGACTTGGATCTGGAGCGTGCTCGCGAGACGTGTCGCGGCCTCGGTGGCGGGGCTATTGCCCTCGAAATGAATGTCTCTGAGCGAGAGAGCGTGGAACACAGCGTCGCTATAGCCTCGGGCAAAACTGGAGGAATCGATTTTGTCGTCAATAACGCGGGTATATCGATCCGCGGCGCCATAGACGAAATCTCAGAAGATACGTGGGATCAAGGTTTTGCAACCAATCTAAAGAGCATCTACCTTGTGTCGAAGGCAGTCTGGTCAGATTTCCTTCACAAAGGCGCCGGAGCGATCGTCAACGTCGCGTCAATCTCAGGGATCTGGGCGGCACCCAAAGATGCGGCTTATTCGGCCTCGAAGGCTGGAGCAATAATGCTCACGAAATGTATGGCGCTTGATGGCGCAGCCGCAGGCATCCGAGTGAACTGTGTCTGTCCGGGATGGATCGACACGCCGATGGTCGACCGCATCTTTGAAAGAATGGAGCATCCGGCAGAAATGCGGAAGGCTGCTGAACGCTTGCATCCACTCGGCAACCTTGGCGCACCAAGAGACATCGCGAGCGCGATCGTCTACCTACTATCCGACGAGGCTAGATGGGTTACCGGATCCGCGTTGGTCGTTGACGGCGGTCTGACGTGTGGGCTGAGCCCGCGCTGGATGGAAAGACTGTAGCGAAGGCGTTTGCGGCCGCGACGTGCTTCGTTGCACCCCTCGACTTTCTGCGCGCTGCCCGACTGCTTCCTCGCTGGCGACGAGTTGTGAGGGGCAGGCGCTCGGGGGTCCGGTGGTTTCGCGGGCAGCTTCGAATCCCCGGCCGCTCGATCCTTTACCCAACGCGGAACTGGAATGAAACTCATCGCGAGATCGTCCGTTAGATGCCCCTTCAGACGGATCCCTCGCCGCGTCAAGCCGCTTCGCCGGGCTCCGGCGAGTCGGGCGCAAAGCCGGCCCGCGTGCGCCGCAGGCGCACGTCTTGGCGCTCGCTCTGGATCGCCGCGCTTACCGGCGCCGAGGTCGTCGAACGTTGCTCTCAGCAACACGGCGACTTACTTGACAGTCGTGCACGTCGCGTATCAGACTGTTGCGAAATGATACGCGCGTCTCGAGATATGAAATACAGGGTGACGCGTGGCTACGCCAACGGAATGACGGCTGCGGCCCCCCTCGCTGGCGTTGACTGGACTGCATTGGCTGGCCTCCGCACTACGCGCAAGACTCGCGCACGCTCCCCCGGTCCGGATCAAGGGTAGGGATATCGGTGGCGCACCACGACATTGTCATCGTCGGCGCCGGCCACAATGGTCTTGTTGCAGCGGCATACCTCGCGCGTGCCGGAAAGGACGTTCTCGTGCTGGAACGTCGAGGTGTTGTTGGCGGCGCCTGTGTCACTGAGGAGCTGATTTCCGGAGCCCGCTTCTCAACGTGCGCGTACGTGGTGGCATCGCTTCGACCACAAATCATCCACGAACTCGAACTTGAGAAGCACGGCCTGGATCTGTACACGACCGATGTCCTCAACTTCGTAATGGGCCCGTCGGGGGAGTCTTTCTTCCTGTGGCCGGAGCTCGACCGAACCGTGCGCGAACTTGAGCGACTAAGCCCGCACGACGCAGACGCATTCATTGACTTTGGTGCTCGGTTCAAGAGGTTTGCAAAGATTGTCGAACCGTATTTGTTGTCAGAGCCGCCCCAGCTCTCAGCACTTCTCAAGCGGTTCGAGGCGCTCGGTGAGATTGAGCTTTGGCATGAATTCGTGACTTCAAGTGTTGGAGACATGCTCGACCGGTATTTTGAGCACGAACTGCTTAGAGGATTCTTTATGTTCTTCGGACTTGCTGCAGTGCATGCGGGACCGTATTCACCCGGTACGGCTTATGAGTTCAGTCATCATTCGTGGGGTGAATACAGAGGAGAATTCGGGCGATTTGGGTTTGCAAGAGGAGGGATGGGTGCAATCGCCGACGTCTTAGCCGAGGTGGCTAGACAAGCTGGCGCCGAGATCCAAACCAACGTCGACGTAGCAGAGATTCTAGTGGCCAACCATGCGGTTCGTGGTGTACGGCTAGTAGATGGCGAAGTCGTTGAGGCACCCGTGATCCTCTCTAACGCCGACCCGAAGCGCACATATCTGACTCTTCTCTCAGAAAATGCCATCTCTCGTTCCGTACGGACTCAGGCGCGGAGAATTGACATGAGAGGCTCTATGGGTCGTGTGCACCTTTTGATCGATGAACTGCCTGAATACGTGGGGTTGCCTCCCGGAGAGGGTCCCCAGCATCGCGGGTTCACGCTCTTGGGCGGGATGCCGACTGACTATGAGCGGTGCTGGGAAGCGCAGCAACGCGGCGAGCTGATGGACCACTATCCCCTCGAGCTCATCATTCAATCAGTGACCGATTCGACGCTCGCGCCGGAGGGTCTTCATACGCTGACCACAGGAATCCAACATCTCCCGTTCTCTCTCTCGGCCGGGACCTGGGATACCCGCCGCGACGAGTTTACCGAGCGGGTAATTGCGTCGTTGCTTCGTTATGCGCCGAATCTCAGTGGAGCGATTCGGTCTTCCTTCACTCTCACGCCGCTGGACCTCGAGCGCGAGTATGGTCTCACAGGCGGCAATATCTTCCATGGCGCTATGTTCGTGAACCAGCTCTTTTCGTCCCGACCGATGCCCGGCCTAGGAGGATATCGCACTCCGGTCAAAGGACTGTATCTGTGCGGAGCGGGCACTCATCCGGGCGGTGGGGTGATGGGAGCCGCGGGACACAATGCGGCCGCTGCCGTCTTAAGCGACCTGGATGAATCAGTCTCTCCTCGACGAAGATCGCCTCTGAGGAAGGAAGGTAACCTAACGTATCGGATCGCGACCAACTCTCACCTGCGTCCTATACGAAATTGGCTGGTTCGTCAACCATTGCTCCGTCGCATGATCCGAGCTCTGGTGAATCGCTGATTCAGGGATGCACGGCGGTTGGCGCTGCCGATATCCGCATCAATGATTTGATAGCACCGTCGCGCGACCGAAAGGAGATGCCAGGCCATATCCCGCAATTCTCATTTTGGTTATTGTGCTATTTGTAGGGAGGGTTAGGAATGTTCCTGAAGCGTTTGTGCATCGGCCTGGCGCTTGCAGCTGCCCTCGCGCTAGCCATCGTTGGCGCCTCGAGCGGGGCCAAAGACGCAGAGACAAAGAACATCACCATGCTGTCGGTCGCAGGCGACCCCGGGTTTCATACGTACGAGCTCGGCGCACAGGCAGCGGCGAAAGCTCTCGGTGCGAACCTTTACATTGGTCGCCTCCACGACTTCAGTGGGGACGCACAGATCCAGCTGATGAATCAATTGGCTGCCCGCAAACCAGATGCGCTGCTCGTTACTGCGCTCAACGCTCCCGCCATTCAGGCTACGTTGCATGCTTTGGCGCAACGAGGCATCACAATCGTCATGTATGACTCGAACGCCGCCAATCAAAAGGCCATTCCGGCTCCGACGTACGTCGCCAGCCAATATTACGAACTTGGTCGCGACCAAGCACAGTATCTTGCAAAGCAAATTGGCCACAAAGGGCTCGTACAATACATTCAACTCTTTCCTGGCAACGGAGGCTTGTTCGAGCATCAACAAGGGTTCATGCAGGCGTTGAAGAAGTGGCCCAACATCGATGTTCTCCCCGTCCAGTTTAACAACGGTGAAAATGCGAAGACATCCGCTATCGTGACAGCGACACTGGCACGGCATCCAGATCTGGCAGGTGTGTTCGTGAATACCAACTCTGCCGGCGCCGACGGCGGTTATGCGGCCATTCGGCAAGCGCACAAAGTAGGCAAGGTTGTCGTGGTTTCCATTGATGCCACGCCATCTGGGATCAAGGCTCTGAAAGCTGGATACACCCAGCTTGTTGGCTCGTTTCAGATGTTCAACGTCGGTCATCGGGCAGTTGAGTCCGCTGTCGGCATACTGAACGGGAAGAAATATCCTGCAAAGCAGTTGTTTCCTGCCTGTCTTATCACAAGGGCGAATCTGAATTCGTCACAAAGCAAGAAGTGTATATACGTTCCGCTTGGCAAGAGCTAATTTTGTGTAGCGAACGAGACCGAAGTAGGTGCGTTACGATTCATGAGTAACCGGGTAGAAACGGCGTCTCACGAGATAGATCGCCCGGTCGAGTATCCGGTTCTCGAGTTCCGGGACGTACGGAAAGCGTATGGGCACGTTGAGGCGCTAAGGGAAGTGAGTCTTGACCTAAGGGCCGGTGAGGTGCACGGACTTGTCGGCGACAACGGCGCCGGGAAGTCGACCTTGCTGAAAATAGCCTCCGGAGCAGTACGGCCCGACGGCGGGACCATGCTGCTCCACGGCGAGCCCATCGAGCTGCACTCACCGGCCCAAGCTAGGGATCTCGGCATCGAGACCGTCTATCAAGACCTTGCCTTGGCTGACGACCGGTCGGCTACCGCGAACGTCTATTTAGGCCGAGAGGTCGTGTACAGAGGTGTCCGAGGCCGCTTACGTCTCTTGGATCGGGGCGTCATGCGTACGGGCGCTGCGGCGATCCTTGAGGAGTTGGCTGTGCCGATTACTGACCTGAAGCGGCCCATGCGCGTGTTCTCCGGCGGGCAGCGCCAGGGCGTTGCCATCGCACGGGCGGCGATGTGGGCAAAGCAAGTCGTCCTGCTCGACGAACCGACAGCCGCACTTGGGATACGACAACGTGAATCGGTCAACGGATTAATCAGGAAGCTACGATCCAACGGATTCGGCATTCTACTCGTCTCGCACGACGTCCCGGAACTGTTGAAACTTGCAGACCGTATTACGGTTCTTCGTCTTGGTGAGTGCGTCGCAACGCGGAGCGTCGGAGAGATCGATCTCACGTGGGTCGTAAGTGCCATGGTTCGTGGGGGCAATTGAACGAGACGGAGAAAATCACAAAGGCCGACTTTCCGTTGAGAGAAATGACGGACGACCATACCCTTGACCCGCTTTCGGAACGGGGTGGACTTGCGTCTCGGGTCAAGACGGTCGTACTTGGTTCGAGCTTTATCTGGATTTTCACTGCCCTGTTGGGTTTGATCGCAGTCTTTGGACTGATAACGCCCAGCGGTACATTCATTTCGACATTCAATCTACAGGCCATTCTCTCAGATTCTCCCGTGTTGTTAATCATGAGCGCTGCCGCCATGATTGTGATCGTCGGTGGTGGTATTGACCTTTCCTTGGGGTCCGTGGTTACCTTCTGCGCGGTCACGGGCATGTTGACCATGCAGCATGCTGGAGTTCAGCGCGGGTGGCTCGCGATTTGCGTGGGTATTGCGGTTGCGATTGCGGCCGGGATCGGCTGGGGTATCGTTAACGGCACTCTTGTAGCCTATGCGCGAGTGCCGGCGTTCGTGGTAACGCTCGGCTCGCTCGGCGCAGCACTTGGTGCCGCGCGCCTGTTAGCGGATGGCCAGGCTCCCTCAGGCGGTCCACCAGAGTTTCAAGAGGCCATTGGGTTAGGGACACTTTTTCGCTTTGTGCCGATTACGTTTGTGGTAGCGGTTTGCGTTGTCGTGGTGTGCGGATGCGTTCTCGCGTTTAGCCGCTTTGGCGAACACGTATACCTTATGGGATCAAACATGGAGGCGGCACGTCGAGGAGGTATACGAGTCGAGCGTACTCAAGTCGCGGTATACGGTCTCGCTGGTTTTCTCGGTGCGTTGGCAGGGTTGGTGGATATTGCGCGTTTTGATAGCGCTGGGATCAATACAGGGCACACGACGGAGCTGATCATCGCCATAGCCGCCGTTATCATCGGCGGCGCAAGTCTGAATGGTGGCGTAGGCACGATGGCCGGGACGGTGGTTGGCGTGTTCATCCCGATTGTTCTGAACAACGGACTAGTTATTGCGGGTGTCTCCTCTTTCTGGCAGGATATAGCTGTCGGCGTTATATTAGTCCTTGCGGTGTGGTTCGATACCAGACAACGTGAGCGGGACTTTGCAATGTCGGCGCCTAAGCATTCATGATTGTGATCTTCAACAGCGTACGTCCGAAGGCACCAAATACTGCGTGGTCTCCTGGGTACCGCGAGAGGAGCAATGTGGCGCGCCGGCATTTGTCTGAGATGAGTTCGAGATTTGGAGCTGCCGAGATTCTTCGACTTTACGGTAACGCACGTAGAGGGGACTAATGATGCCGCGTGTACTGGGCGGTCATTTTGTCCGTCCCGATGCGATGGAAAAGGTCACCGGTAGTGGGGTCTACACCGCTGACATGGTTCTCCCCGGACTGCTTCATGGTGCTTTCCTATACGGACAGCAGTCGCACGCGCGGATTCGACGCCTCGATGTTACGGGCGCGCGCGCAATTCCAGGCGTAGTCGCTGTGCTTGCTCAGGAGGACGTGCCGGACGTGCGCTACGGGCTGATCGTGCGGGATAGGACGCTTTTTGCTGATCGTGTGGTGCGTTTCGAAGGCGAAATTGTCGCCGCGGTCGCGGCGCTGACGCCGGAGCTCGCCTCAGAAGCTTTGGCTGCGATCGATGTCGTGTACGAGCCGCTTAACCCGATCCTCGACGTCGAGGCGGCACTCGCGGAAGATTCCTTGCTTGTTCACGAAGAATGGGCCCAATACGATGCTCCTTCGCTAAGTGATCTGCCGCGACATGGCAATGATTGCGGGTACTCGAATATCGTTAAGGGTGATCTGGACCGCGGCTTTATGGATGCCGAAGTGATCGTCGAGGAGCGGTACGTCGCGGACATGTCGCACGGCGTCGCTATCGAGCCGCACGCGATCCTGGCACAGTGGCATGGCGAGCGGGTGACGATCTGGAGCGCCTCGCAGGTGCCATTTGCGGCGCAAGCTGGCGTCGCCCAGGCGCTGAGGGTTCCGCTACGCAACGTTCGGATCGTTGTTCCGCTTCTTGGTGGCGGGTTCGGATCGAAATGTGAATTTCACTTTGAGGCGCACGTTGCCGCCCTTGCACGCGCAGCGGGGCGCCCCGTGCGGCTCGTGCTTGATAGGCGGGAAGAGTTCACGGCTATCGACATGGTCCGTCACGCAATCATCACCGACGTGAAGACCGGGCTAAGACGAGATGGCACCATCGTGGCACGCCAGATTCGACACATCCTCGACACCGGCGCGTACGCCGCGCACGGACCTGTTCAGTCGCAGATCGCGACGATGATGGGGGCGGGCCCGTATCGGATCCCGAATCTATTCGTGGAGGCGCGCGCCGTCTACTCGAACAGGACGCCCGCGGGTTCAGTTCGAGCACCGACTGGGCCGCAGATCTGTTGGGCGATCGAGCAGCACACCGATGTCTGTGCGCAGTACGTCGGAGTGGATCCCATCGACTTTCGTTTGAAGAATCTCGCTGATGAGGGCGACCAGGGGCCGACCGGACAGCATTTAACCGCGGTGGGTTCGAAGGAGTGCCTGGAACGGGCCGCTGAGCTGGTAAACGTCGGGCAAGAGTTGCCCGAGGGGGAGGGCGTCGGCGTCGCGGTGGGCTGGTGGCCGAGCTTTCCGAGCGCTTCTGCCGCGCACCTTCAGCTCAACCTCGACGGCTCGGCGACGATCGTGACTGGCGCTCAGGAGAACGGGTCCGGCGCTGTCATGGCGCTCGCGCTCTTCGCGGCAGAGGAGCTTGGTATGGAACCACAACAGGTTCGGATCCTTCACCAGGATACGGACGCGGCTCCGTATGACATGGGCAGCTCGGGTAGCCAGACCACGTTCAACAATGGGCGTGCGGTCGTAGCCGCCGCCGGCCAGATACGCGAACGCTTGTTGGAGCTTGCCTCCGAGGAGCTGGAGATCGACCCAGCCGATCTTGAGCTTTCGGACGGTGCTGCCCGCGCTAAGGGGGCACCCAGCCGCTGTGTATTGATCTCGGATCTTGTCGAGAAGGCGATGCTTAGGGGGCAACTCTTCACCGCGAGTGCGTCGCCATCGCCACCACCGATGCCTGTGAACTCCGCCTCGACCTGCGTCGGGCGTACGTGGTTTCCAGCCTTCCAGGCGCCGACATTCTTCGCGCACGCGGTCCGCGTCCGCGTGGATCAGGAGACCGGGGTCGTGCGGGTTCTCGACGCTGCCGCAGCCCACGACTTCGGTCGCGTGATCAACCCGCTTGGCGTCGAAGGCCAGGTCGAGGGTGGCTTTGCACACGGACTCGGCATGGCACTTCTTGAAGGAACCCAGTACTCCACGGACGGGCGACAGCAGAACCCGAACCTGCTTGACTACAAGCTCCAGACCGCAGCGGATGTCCCAGCGCTCAAGATCGTGTTCGTCGAGCGACCGGCGCCAGACGGTGGGCCGCACGGCATTAAGGGCGTCGGCGAGCCGCCGGTAATCCCCACCGCCGGGGCGATCGCCAACGCGATCGCGGCTGCCACCGGCGCTCGTGTTCACCACCTGCCGATGACGCCGATGCGCGTCTGGAATGCATTACAAGGAACGGGGTAATGGGCGGAGCGTATTTCGAGCCGTCATCCCTTCACGAGACGCTCGCGCTACTCGCCGAGCATGGCAATGCCATCGATGTTGTCGCGGGCGGGACTGACATTGTCGTGCGCGCACGAAGCGGCTTGCGGCCGCTCCGTAGGGGAATAATTGCCATTCACCGGCTTGACGAGCTTAGTGGGATCTCCGTACGTAACGGAGGTCTTCGTATCGGCGCGCTCGTTAGTCACTCCGAGCTCGAGGAAAGCCCAGCCGTTCGCAGCAACTTTACGGCGCTCGCTGACGCAGCCGCGCTCGTCGGCTCGCCTGCAACGCGGAATGTCGGGACGATCGGCGGCAACGTCTCAAACGCATCGCCGGCGATGGAGACGGCAAGCCCGCTTCTCTGCTTTGAAGCCAACGTCGAGCTTCAGTCGGCCGAAAGCGTCCGCTCGCTCCCGCTCAAACAGTTCCTCCAGGGCCCCGGGCGCACCGCGCGTGCGCCCGGTGAGCTCGTCACGGCAATCAACATCCAGGCGCCACCGACCGGCCGTGCTGGGAGTGCCTACATTCGGCTCGAGTACCGGCAGGCGATGGAGATCGCTGTCGTCGGCGCAGCCGCATTCGTTCTGCTCGACGAGGACGGGAGGATCGCAGAGGGTCGCCTCGCGCTCACTGCCGTCGCGCCTATCTGTCTTCGCGTGCCGGCTGCCGAGCGCTTACTCGCTGGCGAGCAGCCAACGACCGACGTCCTTTCTCGTGCGGCCGAGGCCGCGGCCAGCGGGGTCGCGCCGATCGACGACGTGCGCGGATCCGCGGAATACCGGCGCGCGATGGTTCCTGTTATCGCCCGGCGGGCGCTTGAGCATGCCGTTCGAAGAGCCCACGGGGAGATCGTGCCAGTTCCAGCTGTTCACTCCCTCACGACTGGTGGCGTGTCCTGATGCGCTATCTGCTCAGCCTGACCGTTAACAGCGTCCCCTACGAAGTTGAGGTCGAGTCGCACCGGTCGCTTCTGTCGATCCTGCGAGCAGAGATCGGACTCACCGGTACCAAGGAGGGCTGCGACGACTGCGAATGCGGAGCCTGCACGGTGCTCCTCGACGGCAGACCGCTCAACTCCTGCAGCTACCTCGCACTCCAGGTCAGCGGCCGGGAGGTGACGACTGTCGAGAGTCTTGCCTCGGACGGCGAGCTTCATGCGCTCCAGCGCGCTTTCGTCGAGGAGGGCAGCGTCCAATGCGGCTTCTGCACACCGGGAATGCTCATGGCTTCGAAGGCCCTGCTCGACTCAATCCCGAGCCCGTCCGAATGCGAAATCCGGCGGGCACTCAGTGGGAACCTCTGCCGCTGCACGGGTTACTCCAAGATCGTGCGTGCAGTGTACCGGGTGGCGCGAGAGACTCCCACCGCGCAGTACCACTGAGTTGCGTCGGAGGCTACGTGCCGGTTTCCTACAATCCATACTCGCCGGAGATGCACGAGGATCCGTATGAGGTTTACAGAAGCCTCCGCGAGCAGGAACCCGTCTACAACCATCCCGACCTCCAATTTTGGGCTCTGTCACGGTACGACGACGTACTCGCTTCTTCCCGCGACTGGGAGACTTTTTCGTACGCCTTTGGCAACGATATTGATCAGACCGGTGAGGTGTTTGGGTCCGGGAATTTTCTAGACTCCGATCCACCGAAGCATACGGCGTTACGGAATCTCACGAAAGCGCGTTTTACACCCAAAGCGATCGGGGCACGGATGGAACAAGTGGTGAAAGTCCGCGCGAATGCGATCATCGACAGCTTCCTGGAGCGCGGCTTCGCTGATTTCGCCGACGAGCTCGCGTGGTCCCTGCCGGCCTCGGTAGCCTGCGCGTTTCTTGGAATACCGGGACACGATGAGCAACATCTCGCGCTTATGGCGAAGGCTTCAGCGATTCGTCAACCGTATGTGCCTGAGGTTCCGGACCCTGCGATGCGCGCCTTCGTCGAGATCGAGTCATATTTTCGGAAGGCTATCGTCCATCGCAAACGTCACCCTAGCGACGACATCTTGAGTGAACTCGCTAACAGCACAATTGAGCAGGAGAGCATTTCGGAACCCGTTGCCATTGGTATCGCCATGCTCTTTTTCGTCGCGTCGATTGAGACCACCGCGGGTTTGTTGTCGAACTCGCTTATGCTGCTCGGACAGGATGAAGAGCAGCGTGCCGAATTGTCACGGGACATGAGTGGCATACCAGATGCCGTAGAAGAGGTGCTTCGCTATGAATCTCCAATCCAGGTGTTTTCACGAACGACCATGCGAGATGTCCAGCTACATGGAGAGGTCATACCTGCCCAAAGTCGGGTTTTTCTTATCTATGGGTCGGCAAATCGTGATGACCGACAGTTTGAGAATGCTGAGCGGTTCGAAGTGAGGCGCCAACAACAACGTCACCTCGCATTCGGGACAGGGATCCACCACTGCCTTGGTGCACCTCTCGCGCGGCTCGAGGGCCGGGTGGTGCTCGAAAGCATTCTGACTCGGATTCCAGATTACGAGCTCGCTGGCCCGGTCGTCCGTCTATGCAGTCATGGCATCCGGGGGCTCGTGACGCTTCCGGTCACGTTCGAGCCGCGGGCAAATGATTCATGGGCTGCCCACCGCAGAAGTCGAAGCTGACCGACGCCAACGCGGCAGGCGGATACCCTCGGTGATCTCGCCGAGGTAGCCGGCTGCCGTGCCGAAGGCCGTTACGAGCTCGAGCACCCTGGCTTGGATGCTGGGTTTAGGGGCTGTTGGAGGGGGGGCGGAAAGGGGTGCGGAAAGGGGCGGAAGGGGGCGGATCGGGCGTGTTGGCTGCGCCGCAGGCTGTCCCACGCTTCGCCCAGCGCGGGGGCTCCGGCCTTGTGTTGAGAGGGCGACCCCGGCCGGCCCCTTTGGGAGTCCCAGGTCGAGCTATGCAAGGCAGCGCAGCTGTCGTCCGCCCCCAACGCAGACGTTGTTTTCGACGCTTGAGGGTCAGATCTGGCTTGGATACTGGGTTTGAGGGCTGTTGGAGGGGGTGCGGAGGGGGTGCGGAAAGGGGCGGAAGGGGCGGATCGGGCGTGCGTGGCCGCGCTGAAGTGAGAGGCCCGGCCTTGTGTTGATCCAACCGTCGGCCGGCCCCCCTAGAGGCTTGATGTGTATTAGCGGCCGTCGTAGGCGGCGAGGGCGCGTGCTGGTCTGCCGGTGAGGGTGTTGAGGAGGATGCCGAGTGTGAGTGCGAGTAGGCGTTGCGCGATGCGTTGCGCGAGGCCGCGGGGTGTTCTCGCGAGGTGCCGTTCGAGTCTCATTTGTTCTTTGAGGTTCGAGAAGACGCTCTCGATTGTCAGCCTCGCGCTTGCCAGTACGCGTTCGCGTCTGTGGTTGGCGGTGGTGCGCTTGCGCGCCGGGGTCAGCAGCTCCACTTCGTTGCAGGCCATCCGCTCGTTGTAGGCGCGTCCCCAGAGGCCCTTGTCGGCGATGACGGTCTCGCCTGTGTCGACGAGGTCGAGCAGCGGCTCGTACTCGTGCTCGTTGGCGGGCACCCAGGTGTAGGCGAGCGGCAGCCCGCGCCGATCGGTGCGCAGCACCAGCCGCACACCCCAGACGTATTCGCTCTTGGCGGCGCAGTAGCCATAGGCGGCGGTGCCGGCAAACTCGCTTCGTTGCGCGCAGCCAGCGTAGTTGGCAACCCCGACCAGCGTCCCGTCGGCAAGGCGTGGGCCGCCGCTGTCGAGCAACCTGGCAAGCCGCTGCTGCACCACCGTCAGCAGCCCCGTCAGAGCGCGCAGACGCCGGTTGTACTGCGACTGCGAGGGCAGGTGCGGGAACCAGCCGGGCAGTCGGTAGCCGACAAGACCGAGGAACTGCCGGTCAGAGCTGATCCCCATCGCCGCCTGACAGACCGCGAGAGCGACCAGCTCCGCATCGCTGATCCTGGCCGGCGGCCCCGACCTGGCAGGGACCGGATACTCGTCCGCGAACACATACGCTGCAACGACAAGGGCTTCCAGATCGGGCGTCATCTCGAGCCTCCATCTCGAGGGGACACTGACCGGAAGCCCTTCGTCGTCCAGACGCGGGTCCCTACCGAATACGCATCAAGCCTCTAGGAGTCCCGGGTGGAGCGATAAAAAGGCAGCGCGTCTCTCCGCTGTCCCCAACGTAGCCGCCAGTTTCGACCCTTAACTGGCCAAATGTGGCTTGAATGCTGGGTTTGAGGCCTGCCGGTGGGGGGACAGAAGGGGGACAAGAAGGGGTCAGAGGGGGACAGCTCGAGTTGGTGGCCGCGCCGGAAGCTGTTCGCGGCTGGCAATCGCCCAGGGGTGCCTGGCTTTGTGTTGAGATCGCTACCCGGTCGGCCCCTTTTAGGAGTCCCAGGTCGAACGCGAGAAAAGGACGTGGTCGAGGCCGAGGCGGCGACTTGCGCCAACTGTGAGCGCGCCCTCAGGACGACCAGGACTGGCTCTGGTGGCGCGCGCATTCCGACGGCCTTGGCGAGCTTCACCTGTTCTGCCCCGAGTGCGATGAGCGCGAGTTCGGCTCCGAGTAGTTGCGCGTGACGATGACCGCAAGGATCATCAGGGTCATGCGCGTGCTTCTTGCGGTGATGGTCTTCGCGGTCATGGCGCAGGCTGCGACGGCCGCTCCAACGGGCACGTCGAAGTTCAAGAACTGCACCGCACTTCGGAAGGTGTACCCGCACGGCGTGGGCAAGCCGAACGCTCGCGACCGGACATCGTCGGGCCCGCCTGTGACGAGCTTCCGCCGCTCGAAGGCTCTCTACCTCGCCAATCGGGGCCTTGACCGCGATGGCGACGGTGTGGCCTGCGAGCAGCATTGATCGGCCGCGCGCTCGCCGTCGCCCTTGCGGCGACGTGTGTCCTCGTCGCGTCACCGCCGGCCACTGGGGCACGCTCGACCGTGTACCACATCGACCGAGTGATCGACGGGGACACAGTCGAGCTTCGGAACGGCCAGCACGTCCGACTCGTCCAGATCGACACCCCCGAGGTCTACTTCGGGACGGAGTGCTACGGGAAGCAGGCGTCAGCCGCCACCAAGAGGCTGCTGCCCGAGGGGACACGGGTGCGTCTTCTCGTTGAACCCACCACTGATCGCATCGACTCGTACGGGAGGCTGCTCCGGTACGTCGTCCGCGCGCGCGACGGCGTGAACGTGAACCTCCGGCTGGTGGCCCAGGGTGCTGCCGCTCCGTACTTCTACGAGGGCCGCCGTGGGATGTTCGCTGCGCGTCTGGAGGTGCTCGCTCGCAGAGCGCGGGCGCAGCATCTCGGACTGTGGAAGGCGTGCCCTCGCACCCGCTACGACCCCTACGCGGGTATCGAAACCGCGCGCTAGACGGCAGGGGCCGAACGCCCTATGTGGCTCATCGTTTCCAAACCCGGGCGGGCTACCCATCGTCAATGCAGTCGCCTATGTTCTGAGTGCTAGTGCTCTCCCGCAATTGGCTGGCCAGCACGACGCCTGTTAAGGAGCAGTGATGGCTGACGAACGGGTTTCACGAAGCGCGGGAGCCAGCGAACGGACGCGACGGGTGCTTGGAGGACGCCTTGCGAGAGTCTCGCTCAGTTGCGTCTTGATTGTTCTCGCGATCGCTGGACTGTTGGCCTCGAATGGGTCAGCCGGATCCTCTCTGTCCTCTCACAATGCGACGCGAGGTTGGGCGTTCCGACCGGATGCCGCTGTCATATCGCCGGAGCGCTTTGCGGAGGTTTCCTCGGGCGTAGTGTTGATCCACACCTTCACCTGCAGTGGTCGTTTGACGGGGGCGGGTTCCGGATTCCTGATTGGTGACCGGATCGTGATGACGGCTCGTCATGTCGTCGACCCACCCGAGGGTAGGCAGGCATGTATCACCAAGGTCCGCGTCAAGGGACAGTGGATCGTCGTTGCGGACTGGAACTGGTGGTACAACAACAAGCCGGCCGACGGACGCATCGTTGACCTTGCGGTCATGAAGCTAAATCATCGCGTCGATGCGTATCTATTCCGGATCCGCGGCCGGCCAGCGCCGATCGGGACAAATCTCGCCGCGCTCGGCCACCCCCTCGGGAACCAACTCTCAGTCACCCAGGGCAAGCTCGTGGCCCGGAAGCGCTACCAGGGCATTCCGCTGATCTTCGTCCGCCTGCTCGGCGCCGAGGGTGCGAGCGGCTCCGCATACGTTGACAACGACGGCAAAGTCGTGGGCCTCCTGCAGTTTGGCCTCGGTGCGGAAGCAGGAGACATTCTTGGACAACACACGGCCGGTGTCGTCGGTGGACTCGACCTCAACTCGTGGTGGGGAAACGGGAAGAAATGGCTCTGCAAGAACTACCCCGATGGCGGAATCCCGATGTGCGGCGCACCATCGGCGCCGCCACCGTCCAGTCCGCCTCCCGCTCAACCACCTTCCCCACCGCCCACTCCGACAGGGACCGCATCGTTCCTCGACACAACCGGCGAGGCCGGGGCAGCGCCCGACATTCAGAAGCTGACAACTCAACTCAACTCGAGCGGCCTGCTCGAGATCCGGATTACCCTGGCGGCGCCGCTCGGCAACCTCCAGACCGTCGACGTCGACCTCAACCTGGATAGCGACCCGATGTATGAGGACGCGTACTTCGTCGCCAATGCAACCCAGTGGGACTACGGACGCTGGAACGGATCGAGTTGGGATGACCAGCCGCCAGCGTCAGCGTCGGCCGCGCTTGAGGATGCTGGTCGCACGATCAGGTTCTCAATCGCCCCCAGCGACCTCGGAAATCCGGCAACCATTGGGCTTCTAGCCGCCGCCTTCCAGTACGCGACGGACAACACGACCGTGGTAGCTCGCGACGACCTTCCTGACGGAGGCTGGGAAACTCGCCCCCGCCCGTGGTTCGTGGTGAAGCTGCGTTAACGTCAACGCCTCTCGCGTGGTCATACCTCACAAGCGATGCGCGCCTATCGGTGTGTGGGGTGGAGGCGCACCGGCAGCGCGAACGGAAGCTCTGCCGCGTGGAGGTTGCCTCGTTTGCCGAGATCGCTGCGGAGTTCCACGCCAGGTCGCCCGGATCGCGGGACTGAATCATCCGAGTGCGGACGGCTCTGTGAAGTTCCCGGACCAATGCAGGGGAGTGGCTCAACGAACGAGCTTGACAGCTTCGCGTGCTTGTCGTAAGTCGTAAGAAGTGACACTCGGCACTAGCTCTGTGCCAGCTAGAGGCTTGATGTGTATTAGCGGCCGTCGTAGGCGGCGAGGGCGCGTGCTGGTCTGCCGGTGAGGGTGTTGAGGAGGATGCCGAGTGTGAGTGCGAGTAGGCGTTGCGCGATGCGTTGCGCGAGGCCGCGGGGTGTTCTCGCGAGGTGCCGTTCGAGTCTCATTTGTTCTTTGAGGTTCGAGAAGACGCTCTCGATTGTCAGCCTCGCGCTTGCCAGTACGCGTTCGCGTCTGTGGTTGGCGGTGGTGCGCTTGCGCGCCGGGGTCAGCAGCTCCACTTCGTTGCAGGCCATCCGCTCGTTGTAGGCGCGTCCCCAGAGGCCCTTGTCGGCGATGACGGTCTCGCCTGTGTCGACGAGGTCGAGCAGCGGCTCGTACTCGTGCTCGTTGGCGGGCACCCAGGTGTAGGCGAGCGGCAGCCCGCGCCGATCGGTGCGCAGCACCAGCCGCACACCCCAGACGTATTCGCTCTTGGCGGCGCAGTAGCCATAGGCGGCGGTGCCGGCAAACTCGCTTCGTTGCGCGCAGCCAGCGTAGTTGGCAACCCCGACCAGCGTCCCGTCGGCAAGGCGTGGGCCGCCGCTGTCGAGCAACCTGGCAAGCCGCTGCTGCACCACCGTCAGCAGCCCCGTCAGAGCGCGCAGACGCCGGTTGTACTGCGACTGCGAGGGCAGGTGCGGGAACCAGCCGGGCAGTCGGTAGCCGACAAGACCGAGGAACTGCCGGTCAGAGCTGATCCCCATCGCCGCCTGACAGACCGCGAGAGCGACCAGCTCCGCATCGCTGATCCTGGCCGGCGGCCCCGACCTGGCAGGGACCGGATACTCGTCCGCGAACACATACGCTGCAACAACAAGGGCTTCCAGATCGGGCGTCATCTCGAGCCTCCATCTCGAGGGGACACTGACCGGAAGCCCTTCGTCGTCCAGACGCGGGTCCCTACCGAATACGCATCAAGCCTCTAGGTGGGGGAGGCGATGAGTCTGCGGCGTTTGGCAGTGCTTGCCGTCGTGTGCGCATTGATCGCGGCGTCGGTGTTGGCGAGTTCGGCGACCACCGCTGAGACGAGCCTTGCGGCCAAAGTCCGCGTACCGCGTGTCGTCGGAAAGCGGTTGAACACGGCGATATTCGTGCTTCGGCGCGCTGGGCTTCGCGTGCCAGATGTCGGCAATACGGGTGGACCCGAATGCGATGGCCTGTTTGGCTGCATCATCTTGTCGCGCTGGGTTGTGTGCGAGCAGTACCCGCCCGGCGGTCGCCTCGTGGCACGTGGTACGCGTGTAAAGCTGTTTGCCGACCGGCCTGGCGAATGCTGATCGACGAGAAGCTGACAAGGGCGGTTCGCTTCGAGCTCGAAAGCGACAGAGCTTGACGATGCTGCGACGTTCCAAGACTGACGAAGAACGGCAAGCCGCTGAAGCCGAGAAGGCTCAGCGACGTGAGGCGGACGCTCTCCGCAAGGCCGCGGCGGCGGAACGATCGCGGATCGACCGAGAGACGAAGGAACGAGAGAATCTACGAACTGCTTTCGAGAGGTCGCCGGCAGGTCAGGCGCGAGTTGCCTTCGGACGTGGCCAACGCGTCTTTCAATTCGTAATCGACGTCAAAGACACCAAGCCTGTTGTGGTTCCACTCGGCCCTGCCACGACCGCGTCCACGACCACTGATCCGGTCGCGATCCTCAATTCCGTCTGCGACGAAGGCTGGGATCTGGTCAACGGATCATTCGTGTTTCACGAACTGGGGTCTGAGAGCCGCGACAAGTTTCTCGCCACCGGACAGAAGGTTGCCGTGCGGGGCACCGTCGTCGGTTACTACCTGTTCCGACGCAGCCCTGAGAACAAACGTGCTGAACAGGATCCGTGGGACAGGCCGACGACCGAGCGTCCTTGCCCTCACTGTGGCGGTCCAGCCGAGGCCCAGTCACGGATCTGCCCTGGGTGCGGCCGAGAGTCAGCCTCGTGGCAGTTGAAGGACGGTCGCTGGTCACAACTCGTCAACGGTCAATGGCACACACTCGACGAGCGAACCGGAACGTGGATCAACGTTTCTACGAGCGAGTCTCCGATCAGCCCAACGCCGCCGACCGCTGCGCCCGAATCGCATAGGGCTTGACCTATGGCGGTGTGCCCGAACGGCCACGAAGCTCCAGATGGGCAGAGGTATTGCGGTCTCTGTGGAGCGCCGATTAGAGACACTGAACCCCTGGCGGAGCACCAAACGTCAGAGTCGACTCGTCCTGCAGAAGGGGAAGAGAGTCGGCCCGCGCGGCGCCTGCTCCAATGGTGGGTTGTCGCCGTGGGTGCCGTTGCCTTGCTTGTCGCAGGAGTGTCAGCGGCTGGAGCGCTTCTCGGTAACGACAACGGAGCTTCGACGGCAGGCGGCGAGTCTGCAACCACGAGCACAGGGACCGAACCGGAAGGGCGGACACAGACGCAGGTCTTGCCCGCCAGTCCGACCGGATACGCGGATGTTCTGGTGTCCTGGACGACGCCGAAGAAGGCACGACGAGCAACCTGCGGCGACTACCGAACGGTCATCGCCAATTGGGACGAGAGAGCTCGACAACGGTTTCGCGCGGCGAAGGGGGTTGGATCGGATCCCTACCAAGCCGCCTCGTTCACCGAGAGAGTCGACTGGCTCTCGGTCGATCACTCCGGCGACTTTGACCGGCAGATCCAATCGATCGCTCGGAAGCGACTGTCAATCGCGACGAACAGCGCGGCGGTTCAACCGGCTTGGATCGAGAGGTTCGCAAAGGACGCGATCTTCCAATGCGGGCTCACGAGACGCTTCAAGAGCACACGAAATCAACTCATCGACCTTGACATCCGTGCCCACACCATCACAACACTTGCCCTCAACGTCCCGTGGTATCCGCGAGGGTGGCACGAGTGGAGCGACGGGATGGCTTGGGTATGGGTGGACAACCCTTCATGCGACTATTTCACGTGCTGGCAGATCCGTGTTCTGAGCAGGGACGGATGCCCGGACGGCGTTTACGCCGAGCTGAACATACTCAGTGGCGACACCGTGATCGGCTATACGAACGATTCTCTCGGTTACCTCGGGCCAGGTGAGACTGCTCTTCTCACACTCACCGACACGAACGAAAACTCGACGTCAGGTCGGCTGACGGACCTCACCTGCTACTGAGGGGAGCTCGTGCGGAACCGGACGCTTTGCCGTCTTCCTCGGCTGTCTTCGCCGCTGCTACAGGTGGCAGGCAGCGCAGCTGTCGTCCGCCCCCAACGCAGACGTTGTTTTCGACGCTTGAGGGTCAGATCTGGCTTGGATGCTGGGTTTAGGGGCTGTTGGAGGGGGTGCGGAAAGGGGCGGAAGGGGGCGGATCGGGCGTGTTGGCTGCGCCGCAGGCTGTCCCACGCTTCGCCCAGCGCGGGGGCTCCGGCCTTGTGTTGAGAGGGCGACCCCGGCCGGCCCCTTTGGGAGTCCCAGGTCGAGCTATGCAAGGCAGCGCAGCTGTCGTCCGCCCCCAACGCAGCGTCCGTTTTGGCCCCTTGAGCGGGGTTTTTGGCTTGTTTGCAGGGGTCCCCGGGGGGTGCGGAGAGGGGTACGAGAGGGGTACGACGGCGGGTGGTTTGGGCGTGTGGCCGCGCCGAGAGCTCTTCGCGGTCGGCCTCGTGGCGGGAGGGGCCCGGCCCTGTGTTGGGATGCGACCCTCGGCCGGCCCCCACGCGACTCCCTCGTCGCACGCCGGCCTCAGGCCTGACGATACGCGCGTCCGCGACGTCTTGAGCGTTGTGACACGATGTCTGTGATGTCGGCGCGAGCTCGGTGGGACGAGATGCAGGACCAGCTTCGAACGCGGATCGCCGAGAGCGACACGAATGACGCGAGCTGCACCGAGTGCGAGCGGCCGATCGGAGAAACCGGTCGCTGGTACTCCGACGGGACGGGCGGCCTCCACGCGTACTGCGCTTCATGCGCCCAAGTCGAGTTCCCCCTGCTCTAGACGGCCACGAGCTGCACCTGTTCTGCGACGGCTGTGACGAGCGCGAGTTTGGCGCAGGCCCGGCTGCCAATCCAGCGGGCTTCGCTGCTAGTACGGGTTCGCGGCTGGGCTGAGCTCACCGTCGAAGACGGTGATCGCCCGTCCGGTGATTGTCACCCGGTCGCCGTTCAGCTCGACACTGACCAGCCCGGACCGATCGACTCCCGCACCATCTCCCACGCGCGCACACGCGCGCACGCGCGACCGACGGGTACCCCACCCCCCTCGAGACTCGGATCGAGGTGGGGCCTGGCCGGGGGCCGGACCGATCGACTCCCGCACCATCTCCCACGCGCGCACACGCGCGCACGCGCGACCGACGGGTACCCCACCCCCCTCGAGACTCGGATCGAGGTGGGGCCTGGCCGGGGGCGCCGATCGACTCCCGCACCATCTCCCACGCGCGCACACGCGCGCACGCGCGACCGACGGGTACCCCACCCCCCTCGAGACTCGGATCGAGGTGGGGCCTGGCCGGGGGCGCCCCCCCGTGGCTCTGTGGCCGTCCGTGACGCATCCCGGCCTTAGCTCCTCTTGAGCCAGAACGGGCCTCCGTCGTGCACTTGGTCATTTGTGAGTTGTCGCCGGCGGCGAGGTCGAGGACTCTTATTTCGCCTCCGTCCTCCATGCGAGCCTGCCGCCATCCGGCGACCAGGAGTAACCGCCATCACCGCCAGGACTGACGAGCCGACGAAGCCCCGTTCCGTTGGGGCGGATTACCCAGATCGAGTGGTTACGTCGGGGCCCGGGAGGGTTAATCCGCCCGCTTCGCTATCCGTCTCGGCGAGACGTGTCCTCGCGCCTCCCGGCGAGCTCTTGCCGCGGGATGTCCCAGACGACGCGGCTCTCGCGCGGTCCGCGCAGCAGGGAAACGACCTCCGAGTGGAGAGCAGCTGCGCCGGAGATGAGCCAGAACGCGATCGGGTAGAGCGCGCCGACGAGGAGCGCTCGGAAGATGCTGCGGTCGTAGCCGTGCTCGAGGGTGAGCGCGACGATCATCTGAACTGTGGCGACGAAGGCGATCGCGACACCCCACCCCAGTGCGAACCCGAACACGTTTTCGCTCTCGCCCAGCACGATGCCGAGGATGGCGATCAGGAGCGACGCCGCGAGGGCGACGATCCAGAGTAAGGAGGCGAGCCCTTCGAAGCTCAGCAGCCACATGCGATGGTTGCTCCAGCGGCTTACCTCGGCGAAATGGACGTGGAGCACCTCGCCTTGGCCGCGGGCCCAGCGCTTGCGCTGCATCCACAGCGCGTGGATCGACGCGGGAACTTGCATGCCGACGAGCGCGCGCGGCTCGTAGGCCGTCTGCCAGCCTCCGAGCAGCAGCTTCCACGTCAGGTCGATGTCCTCAGTGGCCATCCGCGGGTCGTAGCCGCCGACCGCGAGCACGCGGTCTCTGCGGAACAGCCCGAGCACGCCGGCGACGACGCCGACCCGTCCGGTCAAGGCCTGTGTGCGGCGTATCAGGCCGATGATCGACGCCGCCTCCAGCACCTGCATCGCCAGCAGAAAGCGACCACGGTTGGTGACGTGCGGCGCCCCGGCCACCGCGGCCAGGAGCGGCGACCCGCACATGCGGGCGACGAGCAACTTCAGAGCCTGGGGATGGATGTGCGCGTCTGCGTCGGTGACGGCTACGAGCCCGTGGCGCGCCTGTCTGAAGCCGAGATTCAGTTGCTCGGCCTTGCCGCGATTGACCGGGTCGCGGATCACCCGGCAGCGCCGGTCGCCGGCAATCGCCTCGAGCGCGGCGGCTTCGGTGGCGTCGGTCGAGCCGTCGTCGAGAACGAGCACCTCGAGCTCCGGGTAATCAGAGGCGATAGCCGCCGACACGCTGGTCGCGATCACCGCCTCCTCGTTGTAGGCGGGGATCAGCACGGACACGCCTGGCCAGCCTCCGTCGGGTTCCTCGGCGGCATCCCGCTCGTCCAGCAGGCGGAAGAGAAGTCCCCCGGCGATCCACAGCGCCGCGGTGCACACCGGGTAGAGCGCGACGAAGGCGAGCAGCAGCTTAGCCGCCGTCCACATACCGCCTCTCCTGCCGTCGGCGCGCTTGTCGGAGCAGCGCAAGGACGACCAGCGCTAGGAGGAACGACGCCGCGGTTACGAGCAGGCCGAGCGCGATAGCCCATGTGTACTCGAAGAACCAGGCGGCGATGGCGATTGCGACGAGCCAGAGGAGCGGACCGAGCACGACGCCCACGATCAGGCTCGCGCGTGAAACCGGGTGGAGCGGCTCGAAGCGCACCGACGAGGTGGCGGCATCCTCACGCATGCGTGGCGTCGATCTTGCCCGGTTTGTTTGCGGACGGAAGATCAGCCTCCGGCTGCCCGCCCGGAGTCAGCCCGGACCAGCCGGCGAGCCGGGCCGCGAATGCGGCGATTCCGGCAGCGCCCCAGTGCCAGGAGGGCTCGGCGCGCAGCCTTCGACGCGTACCGGTTCGGCTCTCGTACCAGAACGCCCCCAGGCGGTCGTGGCGAGACTCGGCGCGGAGTCCGGCGAGCGCCAGGCGCGCGGCGGCGCGGTTCGCTGGGCCGTCGATGCCTGCGCGGGCCATGTCCTCGAGCACCCAGCCGACCCCGGCGGCGCCGCTGTCGAGCCCGAAGTGCAGCGGCGAGCGGGGATCACCGGGCAACTCTTCCCAGGCGCCGTGGCGGACGCCGGCGCGCCGCAGCCAGCGTCCGGCCCGGCGCGCACGCGCGCGGTAGGCGTCCTCGCCCGTCGTGCGGGAGGCTTGCAGGTTGACCCACGCGATCCCGGCGACTCCAAGCTCGAAGCCCGAGGCCGTCCAGGCGCCAGCCTCTCCGGCGAACGGCCAGCTCACGTCTCCCGCCGAATCCACGACCGCCTGGTCGTCGACCCAGGCGAGGAGTCGGCGCGCTGTCGCGAGATCGACCGGATCGCGATCACGCCGGTAGCGCTCGAGGAACATGTACGCGGCGCCCGCCGAACCGGAAAGGAAGCCGGTCTCGTGCGTCGCGCTCTGATCGGAACTGCGTGACAGCGGGCGCGTACCGTTTGCGGTCAACCGCCGCACCTGTGCAGCGCCCGCGCGCGCGTAGGTTCGGAAGGTGGAGTCGTCCGTGCGGTCGGCGAACGCGTCGAGGGTGAGCACGATGCCGGCCTGGCCCATGCCGACGCCGTAGTACGCCGCGGGTCGGGTTGGATCGTCCGTCCAGCGCCACGAGCACGCGGTCTCCGGACAGGACCGGCCTTCTGCCTGGGCGACCAGCCAGCGGACACCGGCGAGCGCACCGCCGCGGAAACGCGACCCGTGCGTGACTTCGTACAGCGTCCAGAGGTAGTCGCTGATCCCGGCGGCGCCGTCGTCGAAGCTCGTGAAGTGCGTGTCGGACCGGCGTCCGTCCGGATCGGCCCAGTCAGGCCAGCGCAGCCCACCCGCGGTCGGCTCCGCGACGCCGAGTAAGAAGTCGCCTGCCGCCCGCGCGCCTCGCAGGTAGCGACGGTCGCGCGTAACCGCAAAGGCGGCCAGGAGGCCTTCGCCGATCGACGCCGCGCCGACATCCCGGTCGCTGTGATAGTGCGGTGCCTGAATCGATGACCGCCACGCCCAGCCGCCGTTCGGCATCACCCGGCGCCGCGCGACGAGCGAGTCCGCGGCCATGCGCACGACCTCGGCTGCCGGCCGATCGGCCGCCGCCCGTGGCAGCTGCAGCGCCGAGGTCGCGGGGATCGACGCAGCCGTAGCCGCGGCAACGGCGCAGAAGTTCATGAGGATGACGATGCGCATTTCCCAGAGACGGCCGACCGCCCGCCTCGGACGAGTACGGATCCACGATTACAGTAGCCCTCGGATGAAGGTATCGGCGATCTCGCTCCTTGCCTTTACCTGCGGCATCTTCCTGCTTGCGACCGCATGCGGGGGCTCGGGCGACGAGAGCACGCCGCGGACACCGCAACCCGCTCCCGAGGTTGTGCTCACCGCCCAGGAGCAACAGGTGTGGGCGCCGCTGCCCCCGGACCGCTCGGCCATCCCCGTACTCCTCTACCACGGAATCGGGCCTGAGAGCGACTTCTCCAACGCGACGGACGGGTCATACGGGATCGACTTCGACGACTTCGCCAAGCAGATGACGATGATCAAGCACGCCGGCTACCAGACGATCGACATTGCGACCTTTCTGAAGTTCCTTCGGGGAGAACCCGTCGAGCTCCCGCCGAGGCCGCTCCTACTCACGTTCGACGACGCCCGAGCCAACTCGTGGACCGGTGGCGATGGCATCCTCCAGAAGCTCGGCTTCAACGCCGTCATGTTCGTCGACGTCGGCCAAGTCGACGACGGTAACCCCGAGTATCTGACCTGGCAGGAACTCCAGAGCGTCCAGGCGAGCGGCCGCTGGGAGCTCCAGCTCCACTCGGGCCACGGCCACCAGCAGATCCAGTACGGCCCCGGCCCGAACGACTACGGCCCCTACTACGCCTACGAGCAACAGGGCGAGAGCTTCAATCGATGGCGGAAGAGGGTGCGCTCCGACATTGAGTGGGGCCAGGGCACGCTCGCACACGAGATTCCCGACTATCGTCCGCTCGCCTTCGCTCCCCCGTACGGCAACTACGGCCAGGAGGGCACTAACGATCCACGCATCCCCGAGGATCTGCTCGGCTGGCTGACGCAGCGCTACGGCACGGTCTTCACCCAGGATCGGAACGCACTTGCGCACCAGGGCAGCGGACAGCCGCTCGGCCGGATCCAGGTCACGCGCGACCTCAGCGGCGGCGACCTCCACGCCAAGCTGCTGTCGGGAGGCCCCTAGGCGGAGGAAGAAACACGCAGGCCATGACGTGGTGGAAGTCGTCCGGCCGCCCATCCGATAATCCCTGTCGTGTGCTGCCGCTGGCGAGTGTGAAGAAGTCATCGGTGGCATCCTGCTGCCATGGCCGAGACGCAGGTCGAAGAGAAGGCCAGCTCTCTGCTCGCCATTCCTCGCTCAGTGGAGCGCGCGGCGGGAGACGTCGTTTCCCAGGCGCTCGAACGCCTGCTCTCCGCGGACATCGACGTGACGTCCGCTGCCGATGCGAAGCGACTGCTCGCGGATGACGAGGATACGGAGGAGCTGACAGACGCCATCCAACGCTTTGTCGCCATCGCCACGCCGGTCCTCAGGATCGCGCTGCGCGGAGCTCGGTTCACGCGCGTGCCCTGGGTGCTGGTGGCGTCGTCCGCGGTCTCGATTGGAATGACCGTTCGGAACGGCGTGCGCGAGCTGCAGGCGATCGCCGCACTTCTCGCCTATCGCTTCGAGCAGGAGACCGGTGCGCCGCCTGATCCTGCGCTCCTGCGGAAGCTGACGCTCGAGCTCTATCTCAAGCCGCGCCGAGTTCCCGACGTCTCGTATCTCGGCCTGCCGCTCGCCCGGCTCGCCCGGCGCTGGATCGTGAGCGGAGCGCTCGGTCGGAACACTCGGAAGAAGACCGAAAAGGCGCTGGATGCGGCGGAGCGTCTCGACCTCGCGCGGTGACGAGGCGAACGCCCATCGCGACCGGGCCAACGACGTCCACCTGATCGATGCGTCGCGCCGGGCTGTCGGATCTCGCGTGACCCCCTACCCTCGAAGTAGGTGCTCAGCACCCCTCCACCCCCGCGCACCGCGAGTTGGCGATGGGGCCTGGTCGGGGGGCTCGGCAGGCGACCCCGGCCGCTGCCTCGCGCGCCAGAGCGGACTCTATTGTCAGGCGTCGATCGCCGGCTTCGCCGTGATCGCGACTCCTCCAAACAGGGCGAATCCGTCGAGCGTGAGCGTTGGCGCGTCTGCCGCCTCCGGATCGGGCGTACGCGCATCGACACCCCCGGCCATGGCCGTCACCGTCGACCGGACGCGCCAGCCCTCCGGCACGATGATCGCGATCCCGCCGTTGAGCGCATGGAGATCGAGACGGGCGCCATCGGGGGACAGCTTCGCCGAACGCAGGTCGACCGAGATCCCGCCGAACCAGGCAAGCATCGAGCCTCCCTGGAAGGCCGAGGCGCGGCTCTGGAGATCGATGCCGTCGAAGATCGCGACGAGCGCGACCTCATCACTCTCGTCGTCACCACGAGAGCGCAGTACGCGCTTCATCATCGCCGCCGAGGTCATCACGCCGGCCCAGAAGCCGAGGATCGTCAGCCCAACCGCTCGCAGCAACCTCACACAGCCCAGGCTACTCCTACCGGGGTGGAAATGAGGTGCACAATTGGGGCATGAGCGTCGCATCCGCGCTCTGCAGCGCAAAGCTCCGGGACGGTGGCCCTTGCCGGTCGGTCGCCACCGCGGATGACCTATGCGCATACCACTCCCAACTGGCCGAGGAGCTCGGCCGAGAGCGTGTCCTAGCCGGTGGTCACGCGACGCGGCGAAATGCCCGAGAACGCCTTCCCGTGATCGCGGAATCGCAGCCGCACGAGGTTGCGCGGTTGCCGTCTCCTTCCGCGGTGCGCCCGGCGCTCGCGCATACAGCCGCAGAAGAGGTGGAAACGATCCGCAGCGTGCTCCTTGACGCCGCGACCTGCACGACACGGGAGACGTGGGCGACCTGTAGCTGCCCGGAGTGCGGCAAGAGCTTCCGCCAAGAGATATCGGTTCCCGATCATGGTGCGAGGATCAAGGCCGTGGAGACTCTTCTGCGTGAGGGTCTTGGTCGGGTCGGGGAGGCTGAAGTCTCCGTACCGCGAATGCCAGCCACTGTTGCGGAGGTTGAGGCTTTGAGCTGGCAGGGAATGAAGTTCATCTTCGCGATCTCGTATGCGCAGGCAATCCGGGCGTTCGTCGATGAAGGCGAGGATGCGCTTCGATCGGAGGTTGAGCGGTGGGAGCCGGAGGCTCGTGCGGCGGTTGCTCGAGCACTGGCCGAGGTCGGATGAGTTCTAGTCGCCCCAAATCAATCGGTGAACCCTCCTCCGCCCCGCGGCGTCAGCTGCGTGCCGCTTCTCGGCGAGAGCCTCCCTTGTTGCCGCCGGCAGATCTCCGAAATGAACCGCGACCCTCTCGACCGGGTCGACTGCGAAGTACTCGCAGCTGATCTGCCGGAGTTCGTCGGGGAGGTCGGGGTTGTCGCGGTATGGGTCGCGGCTTTGCGTGCGGAGGAAAAACACGCTTGCGGTCGCCGGGTCGATTCGTAGTCCGACATCCCGTCTCTCGTCCGGGCGAGCGCAGCGATCTGCCGCCTGTTCCGCAATCTTGTGTTCTTCGTCCAGCGCATCCCAACTCCGCGCTACTTGGTCATCTGAAAGGTCAATCTCGATGAACTTCATGCCTTCCACGGCAAACCTTCCCTTTCGTCGCGGACGTGCTGCGGGGCCGCTGGTCGCGGGCGTCGTTGGGTGTCTAGGGGTTGGGCGCATGGGATGTCTTCCTCGGTCGTGGGATTCGCGTCGACGGGTGGTCGCTTCCACGGGGGCTTGCCGGGTGCGCTGTCGGTCGCTGGCGAGGGGCGGCTGTGGGTGGTGTCTCGGGTTTGTTGGGGGTGGGAGCTGTGTGGTCTGGTTGTACGAGGATCCAGGTGACGTCTGGGTGGCGTTGACGCAGGATCTCGAGCCACGCTCGCTCGAGGCCTTGACGTGCTTGGTAGGGGAGCGGGGTCATGCGCCCGTCCTGGTGTCGGGGTTGGGGCTGGTGGCGATGTGCCAGAGCAGGCACGGCGCGGGAGAGCCGAAGGGTGCGTGGCCGACGCGCGTGATGTAGCCGTGCGGTTCGAGCCACCGTTTGCCACGCTCGAGCGTTGATTGGGGCATTCCGCTCCAGCTGGAGAGAAAGGGGCTTGAAATCGGTACGGGCTCGTCTGGGGGGTCGACAAGAAAGCGGACTTGCAGGAGGCCAGCGATCGCATGCCAGGTCTGTCGGGCGCTGTTAGGCGCATCGGGCGGCAGTGGGGCGAGCTGCACGGGATGAGGCTCGACGATCCCGGCATCAACCAGCGCCTTTCGCTTCCAGCGGGCAAGCTCGGGACCGCGCGGGAGGTGCAGCCGCTTAGCAGTGCTGATTGCGTACACCTCGGCGAGCGCGAGCCCGGTGGGTGGTTGTTGTGAGTGGTGCCGCTTGATGGCCGCCGGCCAGCCGCTGCTGATACGCAGTACGTAACGCAGGCTCTCGTCTGGCCAGACCGCGACCTGCAGTTGCTGCTCGCCGACGTGCCAGGTTTGGACGAGCGTGTTGTCGAGCAGCAGCCCTGCGGTCTGGTAGACAAACTTCGCGAGGCGGGGGTCTCGATCGTGCGCTTCAAGCTCGCTTGCTCGAAGCCAATCTGCGGTATCACGGGTTACCGACGGAGACGGCGGAGAGGAAAGACGAGAGGCGGTACTAGAGGCGGTATCGTCACCGAGGGGTTGATTACCGCCTCTGTTACCGCCTCTATTTTCCAGGGCGCGTGCGTGTCGTTCTTCGCCACCGGGGCCAAACAGCACGAGCTGGCTCGGGTCGTTGGCCCGGCCGCAGTCAAGACAGCACCAGCGGCCCCGGCGCAGGACGTGGTAGCTCTCGCGCAGACATGAGCCGCACAACACTTCGACAGGCCTTTCGCCGCGGCGCCGACACGGGGTCACGAGCGCTGGCCCCTGCGGTGACACTGTTGCTCGACGAGCGCGACGAGGTCGCTGGGGCGGTACAGCCGTCGGCGGCCCAACCTGACCACCGGCAACGAGCCGCTGCATACGAGACGTCGCAGCAGCGCGGACGAGATGCCAAGCGTCTCGCAGGCTTGCCTGGCGCTCAGCAGCCGCTCGACAGCGGCCGGGGCTATCCTGGACGAGCTGGACATGCCTCGAGCCTCCGCGACCAGCATCCCCACCAACCTGGCGCGCCCAGGTAATCCCGCGTTTGGGCAGATCACGCGTCGGGGCGTGCTCAACCGGCCCGACGTCTACGAGATGCTCGTGCGAATCGAGCTCGAAGGCCTGCACAGCTGCACGCCTGCGCGCCCCTGCGGCCCGCTGTGGCCCTGCGAGCGCTGCGCCGTACAGGACGAGCTCGGTCTCCGAGTCGACGCGTCGCGGCCGTCCGCAGCCGCGATCGCCTGCGCGCTCCGCCTCGAGGCCGAACTCCGTGACTATCTCGGGGCCGACCGGTACGAGCGGATCCACGCGGCCAGCGATGAGCAATTCCTCAGCCAACAAGAACAAACACGACTAGTACCGAGCAAACAACAAGAACTCGCGTCGATCCGCCGCTACCGCGAGCTCGCCATCGCCCATCAGGCCGAGGAGAGCGAGATCGCCGCAGCGGCCTGGGAAAGTCTGGTCGCCCGCCAATGCCTCCCCGATTTCACCGACGAGGAAGCCAGCAGCCTGCAGGCACTGCACCAATGGCAGCGCGACGGCGGACGCCCACCGTCGCTTCCCACGCGCATCGAGGCGCTCGGTAAGCGGCTGGTCACGCAACGGATGAAGCGCGAACGCGGCGAACTGCCCCGCAGCCGGCGCGTCTCCCGCACCAATCGACACCGCCATCGCACCGGCTACGCACCCTCGTTCGCCACCCAACTCGGCCGTCTACGCAACGAGACCGACCCCAACGAGATCAAACGGTTGATCCGCGAGCTACGACGCGAAGCCAGAAACCTGGGCCTCCTCTCCCGGCCATATCGCCATCGGCACAGCCGCCACCGCGCCCGTCCACATGCCCCGCTTCATCACTTTGACGTCCCACCTGCCGGCCGGATGCTGATACGTGCCGCACGCGGACACGAACGCGAAGCACGCGAGCTGAGCCGCCTCCGTGCCTACCCCGAACTCGCTCCCGACGATCCACGCCGCCCCGCAATGGAGGAACGCTTTCACGACCTCGCCGACAAACAACGACGAAGAACCGCATTCACGCGGCCGCTACTTCGCGCAGTCTGGCCCGCGCACTAGAGGCTTGATGCGTATTCGGTAGGGACCCGCGTCTGGACGACGAAGGGCTTCCGGTCAGTGTCCCCTCGAGATGGAGGCTCGAGATGACGCCCGATCTGGAAGCCCTTGTTGTTGCAGCGTATGTGTTCGCGGACGAGTATCCGGTCCCTGCCAGGTCGGGGCCGCCGGCCAGGATCAGCGATGCGGAGCTGGTCGCTCTCGCGGTCTGTCAGGCGGCGATGGGGATCAGCTCTGACCGGCAGTTCCTCGGTCTTGTCGGCTACCGACTGCCCGGCTGGTTCCCGCACCTGCCCTCGCAGTCGCAGTACAACCGGCGTCTGCGCGCTCTGACGGGGCTGCTGACGGTGGTGCAGCAGCGGCTTGCCAGGTTGCTCGACAGCGGCGGCCCACGCCTTGCCGACGGGACGCTGGTCGGGGTTGCCAACTACGCTGGCTGCGCGCAACGAAGCGAGTTTGCCGGCACCGCCGCCTATGGCTACTGCGCCGCCAAGAGCGAATACGTCTGGGGTGTGCGGCTGGTGCTGCGCACCGATCGGCGCGGGCTGCCGCTCGCCTACACCTGGGTGCCCGCCAACGAGCACGAGTACGAGCCGCTGCTCGACCTCGTCGACACAGGCGAGACCGTCATCGCCGACAAGGGCCTCTGGGGACGCGCCTACAACGAGCGGATGGCCTGCAACGAAGTGGAGCTGCTGACCCCGGCGCGCAAGCGCACCACCGCCAACCACAGACGCGAACGCGTACTGGCAAGCGCGAGGCTGACAATCGAGAGCGTCTTCTCGAACCTCAAAGAACAAATGAGACTCGAACGGCACCTCGCGAGAACACCCCGCGGCCTCGCGCAACGCATCGCGCAACGCCTACTCGCACTCACACTCGGCATCCTCCTCAACACCCTCACCGGCAGACCAGCACGCGCCCTCGCCGCCTACGACGGCCGCTAATACACATCAAGCCTCTAGTCCCCGCCCCCTACCACCCTGACCACGTCGAGGGGGGTGGGGTACTCTCGACCGGCCGAGCCTCGCGCGTGCGCGCGAAAGTAGTAGGCGTCAGACGGAGTATGGCCCGGGAGATGCGAGAACGCGACCTAACCCGAGACGAACCAGGACGTCCTGCCACATCCGGCCCGCTAGAAGGGGCACGGTGGCGGCTGCGCGAGATGACTCGCCTCGCACAGCCGCCACCACAAGAAAGCCAATTGTTATGCGGCAGTTGCTTTTGGTTTGCGGCCGCGCCGAGCGACTGCGTGTCCGGATGTCTTTCCGGCGCAGCTGTCGCATAGGTCGGCTTGTTTCGCGCCGCGGCGTGCGTCGGTAAACGTGAGGCGCATGACTGCGCCTTTGCCGTCGGGGACGGTTGCGCCACACTGGTCGCAAACAAGCACCATGGTCCGAGCCACAATTACCTCCTCAAGTCGGTCAGCCGAAAAGTGTACGTGAGTCACCGGAGGATGCAAACACCAAAGGGTATTTTCAACCGATACAGAGCTGTGCCAACGCCTTGCAGAGTGTTTCGCTAGGTGTACGCGATTCGCTAGGCTGATCTATATGTCTGATCTGCCCTCACCGGTAGGCGTGATCGATCCTGGTGTCGATATCGGGCATGTGCATTTGAAGGTCGCTGATCTTGACCGCGCGCTTGCCTTCTATGTCGGTGTACTCGGGTTTCAGGAGCAGGCGCGTCTTGGGGATCAGGCGGCGTTCATTTCCGCGGGTGGTTATCACCATCACATTGGCCTGAATACCTGGGAGTCAAGGGGTGGCTCGCCGCCTCCGCGTGGTACAACGGGGCTGTATCACACAGCGATCCGCTACCCCTCCAGGAGGGCGTTAGCGGACGCGTTGCGCAGGCTGACGCGGGCTGCGGTGCCGCTTGAGGGCGCCTCTGATCACGGGGTCAGCGAGGCGCTGTATCTGCGTGACCCCGACAACAACGGCGTCGAGTTGTACTGCGATCGGCCGCGGGAGCAATGGCCGCGCACCCCGGACGGGCAGCTGACGATGTACACGCATCCGCTTGATCTGCAGTCGCTGCTCGCCGAGCCAGAGCTCAGCTAGTCCGTCTGCGTCGATTCGAGCAGGACGTTGCCGCGCAGCACGATCTGCGTACGCTCACCAAGCGCCAGGGCGTCTTTCTTGCGTCCGTCGGAGCGCTTGACGACGACCCGCTCGAGCAGCCCGTGCAACAGCAGCCTCTTCTCCTGGATCGTGAGCTCGGGCCAGGCCTGCAGCAGGTCGCCGCTTGTCAGCTCATCCGCCAGCTGGCTCTGCGTGCGCAGTTCGCCCACACGTGAGCGCGCCTCATCGACACGTTGTTGCCTCGCGTCAACGCCCTGCAGGAAGGTGTCGTGTCCTACGACGGCGATCAGATCCGTCTGCAGATAGAGCGCGAGTTCGTGCTCGGCCGCCTCGACCGCTCGTTGTGCGTCGTCGATCTGCCCGGAGGCCTCAACCGCCTGCTCCAACGGCCCACCCTCCTCACTAAACGCGGCCACCACCTGGTCTTCGACATAGGGGTCAAGCTTGGCCGCGGAGACAGACGCACGCGCCGGGCAGTGGCCTTTGGCGTACTTGCCGGCGCAGTAGTAGTTGGCCGCCCGGCGACCAAGCGTCCGGTCATATGTGCCGGTGATCTTCAGCGTGTGCCCACACCCCGCACAGCGCGCCAGACCCTTCAACAGCGCCTCTGATGACAGAGACAGTTCCGGCGTGGGGAGTACCGAGCGGGCGGCTTGCGCGGCGTCGAACTCGGCCCGGGTCACGATCGGCGTGTGCGCCTTCTTGTTAACCGCCTTGCCGCTTCTCGCCTCCCCAAGGTAGACACGGTTCTTGAGCAGACTCGCGACACCGTTGGGTGACCAATGCGGGTTCCCCGTCCAGGGCAACACACCCTGCTGCTCCAAAAACGCCGCCAGCTCGGTGTACGAGGCGCCCACCGCGCGTCGGCGGAACACCTCCGCCACGACAGCCGCCGCCGGCTCCAGCGGCTCCAGCCCCAGGCTCTTACCCAGCTTGCGGTAGCCGACCGGCACGCGGGCGGAAATATGCACCCCACGCTTCACCGCCTCCGACACGGCCGTGTCCCAGTTCTCGGTGATCCGCTCCAACTCCAACTCCGCGATCAACGTCAAGATCCCGATCGCAAACCTGCCCATCGGCGTCGACCCATCAAAGTTGTCCTCCACCGACACCAACCGGGCGCCCGCCACGTTCAACCGCTTGATCGACTCCAACGCATCAACCGCCGAACGCGCAAACCTGTCCAACCGGGCCACCACAATCCCGCCCGACTCGCCCCGCTCACACCGCGCCAACGCCTCCTGAAACATCGGCCGGTCACGCTTGCGGCCCGACTGATCAAGCTCCTCCCACCACTGCACGATCTCCACCCCGTGCAACTCAGCCCACGCCGCGATCTTCTTGCGCTGCACCTCCGGCGCAATAAACGACTCCCCCTCACGACCCGCCGTCCGCGACACACGCACATACCCATCCGCAGACGTAGGCTTCCCAGCAGACGCAGCCACACCCAGATCATACATCAATGATCGAAACCATCCAGACGGGAACGGAGTCGAGCTGTACTGCGACCGGCCGCGTGAGGAGTGGCCCCGGACACCCGACGGGGAGATCGCGATGGGCACGTGGCCGCTCGATCTCGCCGGGCTCCTCAGCGAGCACCCAGGGTAGAGCCGCTACCCTGAGAACGTGAGACTCGACCACCGCACGAGCGACCGCCGCCTGGCGACGATCGGCCTCCTCGTGCTCGCGAGTGCATTCTGCGTGGCGCTCGTCGAGGCCCGCCCCGAGAATTCGTGGTCGCACTCCTACCACTTCCTCGTCTGGAACCTGTGGCTCGCCTGGCTGCCGTTCCTGTTCGCGCTCGCCGTGTACGACGGCTACCGGCGCGGCCGCGGCTCCGCCTTCCTCCTCGCCTGCGGCGGGCTCTGGCTGCTCTTCCTGCCCAACGCGCCGTACATCCTCACCGACATCGTCCATCTCTCCGAGCCGGGCGCGGCGCATCCCTGGTACGACGCGCTGATGGTGGCGTCGTTCGCATTCACCGGGCTCGTGCTCGGCCTCGGCTCGCTCTTCCTCGTCCAGACGGTGGTCACGGCCGCCAGAGGTCCCGTGGCGGGGTGGATCACCGGCCTGGCGGCGCTGGCGCTCTCGAGCGTCGGCGTCTATCTCGGCCGTTTTCTCGGTCTCAACAGCTGGGACGCCCTGGTCGAGCCGCGGCGGGTGCTCGCACCCATCGCCTCCAGGCTCGGCGAGTCGTTCGTGCACCCGCGGTTCATGGCGGTCACGGTGATCTTCACGCTGTTCCTCGTGCTCGCCTACCTGCTGCTCTACGCGGTCGCGCAACCGGGTCTCGCGCTCGAGCCGCGGCGGCCGACTCGGCGGTAGGAGTGGCGAAGGGGTACGCCGAGGGCCCGGCGGCCGAGGAGGCCGAGCGCCGACGTGAGGAGCTCGCTGCCGGCGGAGCTGCGGAGACGACCCGCGTGACCAGGCGTGCCGTCTACGGTGCGACGCACGACGACCCCACTCGCCACTTCCTCGGCTGGCTCGGCGAGGTCGACCCGGAGGCGCTGTTCGCGAGCGGCGCCGCCTGGGGCATCACCGTCGTGCGGCGCGGGGCGTAGAGATGTGCCCCGCCACGTCGAGATACGTGTCTACAGTGTGACCAACCGGTGAGCAAGCCCGTCGAGCACGTCGATCGTGTGATCATCCGTTTCGCGGGTGACTCGGGTGACGGCATGCAGCTCACCGGCGACCGCTTCACGACCGAGACGGCGCTGCTCGGCAACGACCTCGCCACCTTCCCGGACTTCCCCGCCGAGATCCGCGCACCCGCCGGGTCGCTCCCGGGCGTGTCGGGGTTCCAGGTGCACTTCGCGGACCATGACATCCTCACACCGGGCGACCGCCCGGACGTGCTCGTCGCGATGAACCCGGCTGCGCTGCGCGCCAACCTCGCCGACCTGCCGAAGGGCGGCACGGTGATCCTCAACACCGACGCCTTCAACGACCGCAACCTGCAAAAGGCCGGCTACGGGTCGAACCCACTGGGCGACGGCTCGCTGGCCGACTACCACCTGCACGAGGTGGCGCTCACCTCGATGACGGTCAGTGCGCTCAAGGAGGTGGAGGGGATCACCCCGCGCGAGGCCGAGCGCTCGAAGAACTTCTTCGCGCTCGGGCTCATGTCCTGGCTCTACCACCGGCCGATCGAGCCGACGCTCCAGTTCATCGAGGCGAAGTTCGCCACGCGCCCCGAGATCGTCGACGCGAACACCCGAGCGCTGCGGGCCGGCTGGAACTACGGCGAGACCAGCGAGGACTTCGCCGTCTCGTACGAGGTCGCGCCTGCGAAGCTCGCGCCCGGCCGCTACCGGCAGATCACCGGCAACACGGCTTTGTCGTACGGGCTCATCGCTGCGTCGCAGCTGTCAGGGCTGCAACTCTTTCTCGGCGCCTATCCGATCACCCCTGCCTCCTCCATCCTCGAGGAGCTCGCGTCACGGAAGGAGTTCGGGGTCGTCACCTTCCAGGCCGAGGACGAGATAGCGGCCGTCGGGGCGGCGCTGGGAGCGTCGTTCGGAGGTGCCCTCGGCGTGACCGCCTCGGCCGGGCCCGGCATCGTGCTCAAGGCGGAGACGGTCGGCCTCGCGGTCGCGCTGGAGCTGCCGCTCCTGATCCTCGACATCCAGCGCGCCGGCCCGTCGACCGGGATGCCCACCAAGGTGGAGCAAGCCGACCTGCTGATGGTGCTGCACGGGCGCAACTCCGAGAGCCCGGTGCCGGTGGTCGCGGCCTCGACGCCCTCGCAGTGCTTCCACGCCGCCATCGAGGCGGCGCGCATCGCGCTGACCTACCGGACACCGGTCTACCTCCTCTCCGACGCCTACCTCGCAAACGGGTCGGAGCCGTGGCTGATCCCCGATGTCGACGACCTGCCTCGCATCCCCGTCGAGTTCGCGACGGGACCGAACGACGGCGACACCTTCCACCCGTACCTCCGTGACCCGGCGACCCTCGCCCGGCCCTGGGCGATCCCCGGCACTCCCGGGCTCGAGCACCGGATCGGCGGGCTCGAGAAGGAGGACGTGACCGGCAACATCTCCTACGATCCCGACAACCACGACCTCATGGTGCGGCTTCGCGCCCAAAAGGTCGCCGGCATCGCCGCCGACATCCCGGCTCTCACGGTCGACGACCCGGATGGCGACGCCCGGCTCCTCGTGCTCGGATGGGGATCGACCTACGGCCCGATCGGCGCGGCCGTGCGCCGGGTGCGGCAGGAGGGCGTCAAGGTGGCGCGGGCGCACCTGCACCACCTGAACCCATTCCCGCGCAACACCGGGGACGTCGTGCGAGGCTACGACAAGGTGCTCGTGCCCGAGATGAATCTCGGCCAGCTGGCGAGCTTGATCAGGGCGGAGTTCCTCGTCGATGCGGTGCCCTACAACCGCGTGCGTGGACGCCCGTTCACGGCGGCGGAGCTCGCGGACGCGATCACGACCCTTGCGGAGGCCTGAACGATGGCTGACGGCAACGGCGGCGGCCGGGCTCTCGAGCTGTCGGCGAAGGACTTCAAGTCCGACCAGGAAGTGCGGTGGTGCCCGGGCTGCGGCGACTACGCGATCCTCAACGTCCTCCAGGGCTTCATGCCGGAGCTCGGCCTCGAGCGCGAGAACATCGTCTTCATCTCCGGAATCGGCTGCGCCGCCCGCTTCCCCTACTACATGCACACGTACGGCATGCACTCGATCCACGGCCGCGCGCCGGCGATCGCGACCGGGCTGGCGACCACGAGGCCCGACCTGTCGGTGTGGGTCGTGACCGGGGACGGCGATGCGCTGTCGATCGGCGGCAACCATCTCATCCACGCTCTGCGCCGCAACGTGAACCTGAAGATCCTCCTCTTCAACAACCGCATCTACGGTCTCACGAAGGGTCAGTACTCGCCCACCTCGGAGCGTGGCAAGGTGACGAAGTCGACGCCGATGGGGTCGGTCGACCGACCCTTCCATCCTCTCGCGATCGCGATGGGTGCAGAGGCGACCTTCGCCGCGCGTGCGATCGACACGGACAAGGCCGGCATGACCGCCGTCCTTCGTGCGGCCGCCGGCCACCGCGGTGTCGCTTTCGTCGAGATCCTGCAGAACTGCAACATCTACAACGACGGCGCCTTCGACCACGTGCGGGAGCACAAGGAGAATCGGCTCTATCTCGAGGCGGGCCAGGAGATCCGCTGGGGCGACAAGGGCATGCGCATGGGCGCCGACGGGACGCTCACGGTTGTCGACGCGGCGGAGGGCGGCCTGCTGGTGCACGATCCCGAGCGTGACGACCCCGGCCTGGCGTTTGCGCTCGCGCGGCTGACCTACACCGGCCTCGGCGCGGTGCCGCTCGGGGTCTTCCGCTCCGTGCAGCGGCCTGTCTACGACGAGGCGGTCGCCGAGCAGATCGCCGAGACGCGCGAGCGGAAAGGTGAGGGCGACCTCGCCGATCTGCTGGCAGGCGCCGACACGTGGGAGATCGGCCCGGCCTGACGGCGCCCTGTGCGCGTGCTTCGCGTTCGTGCCCGATCGCCGGCGGGCAGGGGCCACCCGAGACCCGGAGGCCGCACCCGTAGGCTGCGCGGGTGAGCTCGTCCGCGTCTCGCGACCCGCTCTCTTTCCTCCGTGTCCGCGAGCTGACGTGGCACGATCTCGTGCTCCCGCGTGATGTGCTCGACGGCCTGCGCCGGCTGTGCGCCCGGGCTGCGGACGGCGGGCTCGTCGCTGTCGTCTCCGGGCCGCCAGGCGTGGGCAAGACGGTCGCCGTCCGAGCCTGTGCCGAGCAGCTCCGCCTCGACACGTGGCGGGTGGACTGCGGGCTGCTCGTCGAGCGCCATGGAGCTGCGACCGCCGCCGTCTTGCCTGAGGTCCTCGCCGTTGGCGAGCGCCCGCACGCAGTGCTGCTCTTCCATGATGCGGAGTGGCTGTTCGAGCCCGGTGCCGCGGGCGCCGGCGACCGGCTCCTCGACCTGGGCCGGGAGCGCCGCCCACCGACGGTGCTCGAGACGCGGGAGCCCGGTCTCGAGCACGCGGGCGCCGTTGCGTCGGTCCCACGGGTGGAGTTGCCGTTCCCGGACGAGGGCGCCAGAGCCGAGCTCTGGCGCCGGCTCTCGTGGCAGGCGCACCCGCTGCTCGAGCTCGATGTGCACGCACTCGCCCGTCTCGCGGCCCCGGGCGCGACGATCGAACGTGCGCTCGACCTGGCGCTCGAGAGGTCGCCGGACGAGCTGCCGACGACCGTCGACCTCTTCCGCGTGCTCGGGGAGGCAGAGTCCGGGCGGCCGCCACTCCCCTGACCTGGCGGCCGCCAGGTCCAGCGCCTGCGTCCTCAGTTGGCTGTCAGCAGGTCGACCGAGAGAATCGACTCCGGCCGGAGGAGCCTGTTGCCGACGAGCGGCCAGTCGCCCGACGGATCGTCGATCTCCGCGATCATGGAACGCGCGAGAATCAAGGCGCTGTCGCGGTTCGGAGCGGTACCGATCTGGGCGGTGTCGCCGTCGACGAGCCGGACGACGACGCGGCGAAGCTCGGAGGGGCGCCAGTCGGCCAAGCGGTCTCGCGGCGGAACCGGAGAGTGATCGAGCGTTGCCACGGCGTTCTCCTCAGCGTCGGATCGTGGGCTCGCCGCACCGTCCCCTGGTGGTGGATCGAGTATGTCGTCGCGACGTGTCTGGTTTCGTCCCTCGACCGAGGGGTTCGGGGTCTACCCGACCGTGGCGCGCTGAACGTCGATCGAGACGATCGCGCCCGGTCGAAGGAAGCGGTCGCCGACCAAGGGCCACTCGCCGGCGCTTTCGGCCTGCTCGATCGCGAGCACCAGCTCGCGCGCCATCTGCACCGCCGGATCGCGGCCTTCCACACGACCCAGCTCGACGTCTTCGCCCCCGTGCAGTCGCACGACGATCCGGCGCGTATCGCGGGTGACCTCGGGTGCCGCCGGTGCGACCTCGCGCGCCACCGGACGGTCGAGCAGCCGCGAGAGCTCCGCGTCGTGCTCCCAACCGTGCCGGTCGCCCACGGGCGGCTCGCTCTCCGTCTCTGGGACGTTGGCCCGCTCGAAATCGCGGTTGCCGAATGGCGTCATCGTCCGTGTCCTTCCTGGTCGACCTGTCCCGACCGGCATCGACCACCGCGCGCGGCCGCGAGATGCCTCGATCAAGGGACGGTCGGCCGCCAGGAGCGGCCGGCAACCGCGACAGCCGCGAGACCCGAGAGCCCGGCCACGGCGAGAGCGAGCTCCGTGCCACCGAGGTGGGCCAGCCAGCCGGCCAGGAGCCCGCCGAACGGCGCCAGTCCGGCGAAGGCGAGGAGGTAGAGCGCGATCAGGCGTCCCCGGAGACGATCCGGGGCTCGGAGCTGCACGAGCGCGTTCGCACTGGCGGTCAGAAGCGTGAAGCAGACGCCGACCGCGGCGAGCAGCGCCGCCGCCAATACGGGCGACCGTACGGGAGCAAGCGCCAGGAGCAGCGCGCTGAACCCCGCCGTCCCGCCGATGAACGCGCGGCGGCTTGCGCCGCGCATCGAGGCCACCACGAGCGCCCCGGCCAGAGCCCCGGCGCCGAACGACGCCGAGAGCAGTCCGAAGGCCGTCGCTCCGAGACCGAGCTCCACGGCCAGCAGCGGCACCAGCACGTGGAAGTTGAACCCGACGAGACTGACCACCGCGACCACGCCGAGCACCGCGCGGAGCTCGACGTCGCGCGCTGCATAGCGCAAGGCCTCACCGGCGCCTCCGACAACGCTGCGCCTGGCCGCACGCTCGACCGGAACCAGCTCGTCCTGGCGCATCAGCACGAGCGCAGCCAGCACGGCGAGAAAGCTGAAGGCGTTGACCACGAAGCAGAGCCCTGTGCCGACCGCGGCGATGATCACGCCCGCGAGCGCCGGCCCCACGACCCGCGAGGCATTGAACAGGCTCGAATTGAGCGCCACGGCGTTCGGCAGCTCGCGGCGGCCGACGAGCTCGAACGTCAAGGCCTGGCGACCCGGCGCGTCGAAGACGAGGATCACCCCACCGAGCGCCGCCAGCCCGTAGACGAGCGGGAGCGTCACCACTCCGGCAAGCGTGACGACGGCGAGCAACACCGAGACGGCCATGGCCGAGGCCTGCGTGGCGATCACGACGCGGCGGGTGTCGAGGCGGTCGACCGCGTGCCCGGCCACGAGACCGAGCACCGTGAACGGGAGGAACCGGCAGAAGACCAGGGCGCCGACGGCGAGCGGGGAGCCGGAGAGCTCCAGCACAAGCCACGCCAGCGCCGTGTTCTGCATCCACGATCCGGCCACCGACACGACCTGACCCGCGAAGAACAGGCGGTAGTTGCGGTGCCTGCGCAGGCTGCGAAACGTGCGGGTGCGCAGCGCGAGCGCCAGCGTCGTCACGAGGGCTCTTCGGTCAGGCGCTGCAGAGCCGGCAGCGCCGCCTCGATCGCCGCGAGCTCCTCGGGCTCGAGGAGCTCCAGACGGTCGGCCAGCCACGTGGTGCGGCGTGCCCGGATCCGGCGCAGCAAGCGCTCGCCGGCCTCGGTCAGCTGCAGGCCCACCCGGCGCCGGTCGGCGGTCGAGCGGACGCGGTTCACGAGGCCTGCACGCTCGAGGCGGTCGACGTGACCGGACAGTGCCGGCGGGGAGATTCGCTCGAGGGCGGCCAGGTCCCTCAGGCTGAGGCCGGGGCTGCGGCGGATCAGCCACAGAAGCGTTGCCTGTCTCGGAGTCACACCGAGCCGCTCTGTCTCGTGGCGCAGCTCGCGGGCGAGCCGCAGCATCACCGGCCGGAGCTCATCCGCAACCTGAATCGGCCGAACGGTACCCTCAATAACCATTCGCTAGGTTAACTATATCGACTTCCGATTTGGGCGGGGTGGAGGGGTAGACTCGAGCGGAGCTCGAGAGCACTGCCGCGGAGGCCTGTGGAGCACGAGACGACAACGGAACAGAACGTGGGGACGGCGGTGCTCGGCGCGGGCCCTGCCGGGCTCACTGCCGCCTACGTGCTGGCACGCCGCGGAGCCACCGGGGTGGTCTTCGAGGCGGATGGGGCAGTCGGCGGGATCGCCAAGACCGTTCGCTACGGCGAGTACCGGTTCGATCTCGGAGGCCACAGGTTCTTCACGAAGCTCGAGGCGGTGCAGCGTCTCTGGGAGAATGTTCTCGGCGACGAGTTGCTCGTGCGGCCGCGGCTCTCGCGGATCTACTTCCGCGGGAGGTATCTCGCGTACCCGCTGCAGGCCAGGGACGTCATCGCCCGCCTGGGCATCCTCGAGTCGGTGTTGTGCACCCTGTCGTACTTTCGTTCCCGCCTCGCCCGCGGCAGGCATCCGGAGGAGACGTTCGAGGACTGGGTGCGGTCACGGTTCGGGCGCCGTCTGTATGACGCGTTCTTCGGCCCGTACACGGAGAAGGTGTGGGGCGTCCCGGGCTCGCAGATTCGGGCTGAGTGGGCGGCACAACGGATCAAGAACTTCTCCTTCACGAAGGCGCTGCTGGCGATCCTCGGCCTGCGCCGCGATCACGTCACGACGCTCCTCGAGCAGTTCCACTACCCACGCCTCGGCCCCGGCCAGATGTGGGAGGAGGTGCAGCATCGTGCCGAGGCCGGCGGGATCCCGGTGCGACTCCGGCATCGCGTCGAGGCGATCAGGCATCGTGCCGGGCACGTGACCGAGGTCGCCGTGACGCACGAGGGTCGCGAGGCCGTGTTCGCGGTCGATGCGGTTCTGTCGAGCATCCCGCTCTCCGAGCTCGTGCTCTCCCTCGACCCTTCACCCCCGACCGAGGTGAGCGCGGCGGCTCGCAGGCTCCGCTACCGCGAGCTGTGCCTCGTCGCGCTCGTGCTGGACCACGAGGGACCGTTTCCGGACAACTGGATCTACCTCCACGACCCGGGGACGCGCGCCGGTCGCGTGCAGAACTTCGGCGCCTGGAGTGCCGACATGGTCAAGCCCGGCACCACCTGTCTCGGCGTGGAGTACTTCTGCTTCGAGGGAGACGAGATCTGGGAGCTCTCCGACGCGGATGCCGTGCGGCTTGCAACCGATGAGCTGGCGCGCATCGGTCTCATCGACCCGGCTTGGGTGATCGACGGCGTCAAGGTTCGTGTCCCCCGCGCCTACCCGATGTACGACGGCGACTATCGCGACGCCGTTCTCACCCTGAAGGGCTATCTCGCCGGGTTCGACAACCTGAAGACGTTCGGTCGCAACGGGCTCCACCGCTACAACAACCAGGATCACTCGATGTGGACTGCTGTTCTCGCCACGCTCAATCTGCTGGACGGCGCGGACCATGACGTGTGGTCCGTGAACGCGGAGCCGGCCTACCTCGAGGACGCGGGCGAGGTGCTCGGGTCGGTGTTCGACATCGACCTCGTCAGCTGAGCCGACCGGCGTCGGCCGGGCGGTGACGCCGCCAGGTCGCCGCCGCGAGCAGCCCCAGGACGAGGGTCGGGACGAGAGTCAGGAAGCGGTACACGAGCACTGCCGCGACGACCGCGGCGTTGGCTCCGCCGAACCCGACGAGCAAACCGGTCAGCCCCAGCTCGATCACGCCGATGCCGCCCGGCGTCAGTGGGAGCACGCCCAGGATGCGGACGAGCGACCATGCGGCGAACGCCTCCACAGCGGTTACGTCCGACGCCGGGACATCGAGCGCGCGCAGACACAGGAGGAGGATGAGGAAGACCGTCAGATGGCCCGCGATCGTCGCCACCGTGAGCACGTGCCAGCGCCGTCGCACGATCGAGGTGGCCTCGTGACGGAAGCGAACGAAGGCAGAGCCGTCCCACGTGACGGGCCCACGTCGCACGAGGCGCAGAGCGCGGCTTGCAACACGTGCGGCGACGTCTCCGACGCCACTGGCGAGCCCGTCGCTGGCGAGCGCGAGCGTGAAACCGGTCAGCACCACGACGAACGCGGCGAAGCCGACGATGGCCACGGTCGTGAGCAGCGGATGACGGCCTCCCGCCAGCGTGAGCAGCACGAGCGCAACGGCCGGGAAGCCGAGGTTGGCGAGCTGGTTCCAGACCCCGGTCAGGGTGACTGCGGTCGCGACCGGCCGTTGCGCGAAGCCCCAGCTGCGGAGCATCCCGTACGATCCGGCGATGCCGACTGCTGCTCCGCCTGGCACGACGATCGAGAGGGCGGTCGAGGCCTGGGTCAGCGCCAGCGCCTGACGGAAGCCGAGCCCTGGCAGCGCCGCCATCCAGGGCGGGGCGAAGGTGGCCACGTTGAGCGCGGTCGCTGCGAGCAGGATCGCGATCCACTGCCACGAGAGCTCCGAGACGACGTCCCACACATCCTTGTAGGACGCGACCTGCGGGAGCAGGAAGAGGAAGGTCGCCGCGGCGATCGCCACGCCGGCGACGGGGGGCAGCCACCGCTTGTAGGCGATGCGCCGCCGCGGGGGGGTGCCCATCTCGCTCGTGTCCACGATCGCAGGGACAGTAACGTTCGATCGGCTCTCGGTCATGGCGCGGCTGCCAGGGAGAGCGCAACCACGGTGCCTGCCACGAGGCAGGGCACCTGACGGAAAGGCCCGGCGAGGCCGGGCCTTCGCAACTCATTACTTCGGCTCTGGCTCGAGCTTGTAGCCGACGCCGTAGCGCGTCTGGAGGAACGTGTGCGGCCGACGACCGCGAGTCGATCTTCTCGCGCAGCTTGCGCACGAAGACGTCGACGGTGCGGTCGCGGTGCGAGGCCCGGCGACCCCAGACCCGCTGCAGCAGCTCGTCGCGGGTGAGCACGCGGCCCATGTCGAGCGCGAGCGCGTAGAGCAGCCGGAACTCGGTCGGCGTGAGGTCGGCGCTCGCGCCGTCGACGTACGCCTGCACGTTCCGCGGGTCGAGGCGCAGCTCCTCGATCACGATCTCGTCGCCGCGGCGCGGGTCCTGCGCCCGCGTGCCACGGCGGGCGGCCGCACCGACCCGGGCCGTGAGCTCCTTCATCGAGAACGGCTTCACGAGGTAGTCGTCGGCGCCGATCTCGAGCGCATGCACGCGATCGTGCTCGGTGCCGCGCGCGGAGACGACGACGATCGGCGTGCCGATCCCCTCGCCGCGCGCCTGCTCGATCACCTTCCAGCCGTCGAGGCCGGGGAGCATCAGGTCGAGCACGCACACGTCGGGGCGCTCGAAGCGCAGGCGTGCCAGCCCGGTCTCGCCGTTCGCCACGCCGACCGCGTCGAAGCCGGCCGCCTGCAGGTGTCGCGCCATGCCCTGGGCGATGACGTCGTCGTCCTCGATGATCAGGACCTTCGCCACTGCCCGGTAGATGTGAACGGCCCCCGGTCGCCCGGGGGCCGTCAGGTGGTCACCGACTGGTGAACGAACCGGTGAACGGACGTCAGAGCCGCGCGTGCGCGTCAGTTCGACTGAGCGTCCCCGCTCTCGTTCTCGGCGGCCGCGTCGGCAGTGCCCACGCGGGTCACGTAGCGCACCGTCTCGCAGCCGATCAGCGTCGTCGATGCCTTCTCCGACGTGCGCACGATCGCGACGTCGTTGCCGGAGCCGCAGTCGAGCGTGTCCGGCTGCTGGTCGCGCGCGAGCGCGTGCAGGCGGTCGTCGCCGTCGCCGCCGTAGATCGTGTCGGCGCCCCAGCCGCCGAACACGCGAGTCGCCCTCCGTTGTCGCCGTTGACGGTGTCGTTGCCCCGGCCGCCGCCGACACGGTCGTTGCCGTCGCCGCCCGAGACGGTGTCGTCCCCGAGCCGCCGTGCACGCGTGTCGTCGGCGTTGCCGCCGACGACGCTGTCGTTGCCGGGGCCGCCGAAGACGCGGTCGTTGCCGTCGCCGCCGTCCGACGTGTCGTTGCCGGAGCCGGAGCGCAGCACGTCCGCGCCGTCGTCCCCGGTCGATCGTGTCGTCGCCGGCGAACGCCCTGATCAGGTCGGCGCCGTTCGTGCCCGTCGAGCGTGTCGTTGCCCGCGGTGCCGTTGACCACCGCGGCCGCAGCCGACCGCGGCGAGCGCGAGCGCGCGCCGCCGCGACGGCCGCGATTGCCAGAGCCTTCGTCTTCATGCCCGCTCCTCCCTCCGATGAGTCGTTGTCGCTCCTATTGACCCGCGCCGGCGTGAAGACCCGGTGTGCAGGCTGAGAAAGCCGGGCGCAAGCGTCTGTTAGAACGTCCGTGAGCATGGATCGCGACGACAGCACGGGGCCGTATGCTCCTGGAGGAGAGCCGCGAGGCGGTCATCGTGCTCGACGACGACGACATCGTCGTGCTCGCCGAGCCGGCGCGCGCGGCAGTCGATCGACGGCCTCGTCGAAGGGGAGCGGGTTCCCGACGGCCTGCTCTCCGGCGACCGCGGTGTCGTGCCCGCTCGTCGTCCCGTACGAGATCGACGGTCGGCGCGAGCGGCTCGTCTACCTGAGCCAGGTCGGGGACATGACCGCCTACGAGGAGCTGCGCACCGGCTTCACCGCTGCCGTCTCCCACGAGCTGCGCACGCCGCTGGCGCGACTCCTGTCGCTGCTCGAGACGGCGGCCCTCCCTGGCGAGGACGTGCACGCGCTCGTCGAGCAGGCGCGCGATCGAGGTCGAGCAGGTGCGCGAGCTGATCGACGAGGTGCTGTTCCTCTCCGAGCTCGAGTCCGGGTCGCGGGTCGTGTCGCTCGGCACCGTCGCGGTGCGGCCGGAGCTCGACGCCGTCGTCGCCGAGCTGGAGGAGCGGGCGTCGCGCGCCGGAGTCTCGCTGGTGGTCGAGGGCGACCCGGGCATCGAGCTCGAGATTCGGCCGCGCATGCTGCGCGTCGATCGCGCAGAACCTGGCCGAGAACGCGATCCGCTACGCGGGGCCCGGCGCGACGTTCACGCTCGCCGTCGAGCGGACGCCCGAGGGTCGTCGTGCTGCGCGGCGCCGACGACGGCGTCGGCGTCGCGGAGGACGAGCTGTCGCGCCTCTTCGAGCGCTTCTACCGCGCCGACCAGGCACGTGCCTCGCGCGGCACCGGCCTCGGGCCTCGCGATCGTGAAGCACATCGTCACGCAGGCGGGCGGTCAGGTCGAGGCGCGCGGCGGCCGCGGCGCCGGCCTCGAGATCCGCTGCGTGTTTCCGAGCGCCTGACGTCGCTCCGATTCACCAGTTCAATCACCACTCCTTCACCACTTCGCGTCCCACGTGGTTTCCGACCGCCGGGAGACTGGACGGGGTGAGTGAGACCACCACCGCCCGTCCAGCCATGGCCACCGGCATCGACCCGTCGAAGATTGGTGAGCTTGCCGCCGTCATCCGACGACGGCCGCGGCCGTGACGTCGTGTTCGACCGTCACGGACCTCGCGGTCAGCTACAGCGGCGCGCTCGCCCTGAACGACGTGACGATGGACATTCGCAAGAACTTCGTGACCGCGTTCATCGGCCCGTCGGGTTGCGGCAAGTCGCACGTTCATCCGCTGCTTCAACCGGATGAACGACCTCATTCCCGGAGCACGCGTCGATGGGCAGGTGCTCTACCACGGTCGCGATCTCTACGCCGCGGAGGTCGATCCGGTCGAGGTGCGGCGGCGCATCGGGATGGTCTTCCAGAAGCCGAACCCGTTCCCGAAGTCGATCTACGACAACATTGCCTTCGGGCCGAAGGTGCTCGGGCATGAAGGACGACCTCGACGAGCGTGTCGAGCGCGCTCTGCAACAGGCGGCGCTGTGGGACGAGGTCAAGGACCGTCTCAAGGACAACGCGCTCGGCCTCTCGGGCGGCCAGCAGCAGCGCCTGTGCATCGCGCGCGCGATCGCCGTCGAGCCGGACGTGATCCTCATGGACGAGCCGGCGTCGGCGCTCGACCCGATCTCGACCGCCCGCATCGAGGACCTGATCCACGAGCTCAAGCGCGAGTACACGATCGTCATCGTCACGCACAACATGCAGCAGGCCGCCCGTGTCGCGGACATGACCGCGTTCTTCAGCGTCGAGGTGCGCGAGGACGGCAGCGGGCGCCACGGGATCCTCGTCGAGCACGACCAGACGACGAAGATCTTCACGAACCCGTCCGACAAGCGCACCGAGGACTACGTCACGGGACGGTTCGGCTAGGCATGGCCCGCGTCGAGTTCCAGCAGAGCCTCGACTCGCTCGAGGCGAGCCTGCAGGAGCTCGGCGCCGTCGTCCTGCGCGCGGTACGCGGCGCGGTCGACGCGCTCGCAGGCCCAGGACGTCGAGCTCTGCGACGAGGTGGTCGCCTTCGACGACGAGATCGACGACCGCTACCACGCGATCGAGAAGTCGATCGAGCTGCTCATCGCGCAGCAGGCGCCGGTCGCCACCGACCTGCGGCTCGTGCTCGCGGTGCTGCACAGCTCGATCCACCTCGAGCGGATCGGCGACCAGGCCGTGACGATCGCCAAGCTGACGAAGCTCTCCGCCGGGCTCGAGCGCGCGGCACGACCTCGTCGAGGGCCTCCGCGAGATGGGCGATCGCGCCGAGGAGATGGTGCGCATCGCGCTCGATGCCTTCGCCGCGCGCGACATCGAGCGGGCGAGGTCGCTCGTCGACCTCGACGAGCTGATCGACCGCACGAATCGCCGGGTCGCGGACAAGGTGCTCGAGCTCACGAGCTCGCCCGAAGCGGTCGAGTGGGGCATGCGCATGATCGTCGTCGCGCGCTGCGTCGAGCGGATCGGCGACAACGCCGTCGACATCGGTGAGCAGACCGAGTTTCTCGTCACCGGGGAGTTCCACGAGTTCTCCGACGCGTCGCACTGATGGCGCGCCCACACCGCACCGGGGACCGGCTCGTTCACCATTCCGATACCACCTCTCCACCACCGGACAGCCCACGCCCGAACGGCGCACCGTGATTGTTCGTCGCGGTGGCGCCCCGTCGGTGTGGGGGGTCACATCCAGCGGAGACGAAGCACGAAGGGAGAGGTCACTCGGATGAACAAGGCACTTGCGCTCACGCTCGTGCTCGCGATAGCGGTCGCGCTCGCGATGGTCGCGGGACGGGCCGAGGCGGGTCCCGCGAGGACAACGGGGTCGTTGACGGGTGCCGGGGCGACGTTCCCGTTCCCGCTCATCTCGAAATGGATTCCCGCCGTCGACCAGGCGTACGGGATCCAGATCACGTACGCCTCGGTCGGTTCCGGCGCCGGGATCGCCCAGATCACTGCCCGCACGGTCGACTTCGGCGCCTCGGACGCGCCGCTCTCGCCTGACCAGCTCGCAGCCTGCAAGGGCTGTGTGGTGATTCCGTGGGCGCTGGCCGCGACGTCCGTCCCGTACAACCTGCCCGGCGTGGACGGGCGCCTGCGTCTCGACGGGCCGACGATCGCGAACATCTACCTCGGCAGGATCACGCAGTGGGACAACCCCGCGATCAAGAAGCTCAACCCGAGCCTGACGCTGCCGAGCACGAAGATCACCCCCGTGTACCGCTCCGACGGGTCGGGGACGACCTACAACTTCACCGAGTACCTGTCGTCGGTGAGCGCCGACTGGAAGTCGAAGGTCGGCAACAACACGACCGTCAGCTGGCCGACCGGCGTCGGCGCACGCGGCAGCTCCGGCGTGGCCGGCGTCGTCTCACAGACGGAAGGGGCGTTGACCTACGTCGACGTCGCCTACTCGATGAAGAACAAGTTCCGCATGGCCGCGATCAAGAACCGCGCCGGGCAGTACACCCTGGGCGGACTCAAGAACATCCAGGCGGCAGTCTCGAAGCTCCCGAAGAAGGTCACGCAGCTGTCGCAGCTGAAGATCGTCGATCCGCCCAGGTCGGCGGGCAAGGCCGCCTATCCGATCTGCACCTTCACGTATGTGATCGTGCCGACGAGCTCGGGAGACAAGGCGGCCGACCTGCGCAAGTTCATCTACTGGGCCGTGACACAGGGACAGAAGCTCGGCCCGCCGCTCCTCTTCCAGCCGCTGCCCGTCGCGGTGCAGGCGTTCGCGTACCGCGAGATCAAGAAGATCCAGACATAGGTCTCGCCGGATGACGTCCACCCCGTACGAGCCCGAGTCCCCGGCCGCCCTCAAGCGGCGCGGGATTCGGCTCGGGGACGTGCTCTTCACGGGCATTGCGGCCGCGGCATCGGTGGCGACGACCGTGTTGCTCGGATGGATTGCCCTCAAGGTCGTTCAGCTCGCTTGGCCGGCGATGCAGACCTTCGGTCTGAGCTTCGTCTGGACGGATGCCTGGGATCCCGTGAAAGGGGTCTACGGGGCGCTGGCGTTCATCTACGGGACGGTTGTCACGTCCGCGATCGCGCTGGTGCTCGCAACCCCGATCTCGATCGCGATCGCCCTGTTTCTCACGGAGATCGCGCCCCGCCGCTTGGCCGCTCCCGTCGCGACCATGGTCGAGCTGCTTGCCGCGATCCCGAGCGTCGTGCTCGGCCTCTGGGGCATCCTCGTCTTCGGGCCCTGGGTCAAGGACCACCTCGAGCCGTCGCTCCAGTCGGTGCTCGGCTTCCTGCCGATCTTCTCCGGGCCCTTCTACCAGGCGGGGATCCTGCCGGCCGCGCTGGTGCTCACGATCATGATCATCCCGATCACGACGGCGATCTGTCGCGAGCTCTTCGTACGCACGCCGAGGGATCTGATGGACGGGTCGATGGCCCTCGGGTCGACGCGCTGGGAGGCGATCCGCGGCGTGATGTTTGCGTACGCAGCACCCGGCATCATGGCAGCCGTCCTCCTCGGCCTCGGCCGAGCTTTCGGCGAGGCGATCGCCGTGACGCAGACGATCGGCAACAGCGATGTGATCCCGACCTCGTGGTTCGCGCCCGGGGACACTCTCGGCAGCCGGATCGCGTCGCAGTACCAGGGCGCAGCGACCAAGCTGCAGGCGGACTCGCTCCTCTACCTCGCGGCGATCCTGCTGGTCATCTCGCTCGTCACCAACGTCGCCGCGCAGTTCATCGTCGTCCGGTTCGAGAAGGCGCGGAGGGCTGTGTGAGCGACACCGAGCCGCAGATCGACCCGTACGACATCACCGTGCCGTCGAGCGGACTGCGCCGCCGCCGCCGCACCGAGAAGGCGTTCGGCGTGGCGGCGCTGCTCTCGGCGATACTCGCCTGCGGCATCCTTGCGGTCGTGCTGGGGACGCTGATCTACAAGGGCTTCAGCCAGCTCGACCCTGGCTTCTTCACGAGGCCGCGCCCGCTGTTCGGAGAAGAAGGCGGCATCGCCGACGCGCTGGTGGGCAGCGCCATCATCGTGGGAATGTGCATGCTGATGGCCATCCCCGTCGCGGTTCTGGTGGCGATCTACATGTCCGAGTACGCGCGCCCGAGCGTGGCGCGCTTCCTCCGGGTGGTGCTGGACGTGCTGAACGGCGTGCCGGCGATCGTCGTCGGCATCTTCGTCTTCGGGATCCTGGTCGTGGGTCACGGCCAGAGCGCCATCTACGGCGCTTTCGCCCTCGCGATCCTCATGCTGCCGATGGTCGCCCGTGCCACGCAGGAGGTGCTCGAGATCGTCCCGCGCAGCCTGCGCGACGCGAGCCTCGCCCTCGGGGTGACGAAGTGGAGGACGGTGTGGAACATCGTCCTGCCGACGGCGATCGGCGGCATCCTCACCGGTGTCGTGATCGCCGTCGCTCGTGTAGCCGGCGAGACCGCCCCGTTGCTCTTCACGTCCTCGATCGCGGCGAACCAGGTCTCCGTCGACGTGCACCAGGCACTCCCGACGCTTCCCGTCGCGATCTTCAGCTTCTCGGAGTCGCCGGAGCCCTCCGATCAGGCTGCGGGCTGGGCGGCTGCACTCGTGCTGATCGCGTTCGTGCTCGTGATGAACATCCTTGCGAAGGTGTTCGCCGGCCGGAAGCGCCACAAGCTCGAGGGAAGCTGATGGCGATCGAAGGTGAGGACGCCACCGCAGAGGCTCGTGCTCGCGAGGAGCGCATCCGAGCGGCCGCCGAGAAGATCGCAAAAAGCGACCCTCCCAGCGAACGACACGACGAGGACGAGATTGCAAGGGAGGCTGGTCGCGCCGGTCTCGAGCAGGCGCATCGCTCGGCCTTCACGCATCCCTAGAGACCGGCCCGCAACTCGCGGACACGACTAACCTGAGAGGAGTGCGCGAGTCCGTCGAACGGGAGGTGAAGCTCGCGCCGGGTCACGGCTTCGTGATGCCGGCGCTCGGGCAGCCGCTGCCGACGCGGGTCTTCGTCTCCACGTACCACGACTCGACCGACCTGCGGCTCGCGCGCCACGGGATCACGTTCCGTCACCGGCTCGAGGACGGGGCGGGTTTCTGGCAGCTGAAGCTGCCGCACGGCGCCCACCGGATCGAGCTCGAGCAGCCCGGCCCGCCCGCGCGCCCGCCGTCGGACATGACGTCGCTGCTGGTGGCACATCTGCACGGACGGGAGCTGGTCCCGGTGGCCCGGCTTCGCACGCGTCGCGAGGGCCTCCGCGCCGCGGGGGCCGAGATCGTGGAGGACAACGTCACCGTGCTCGACGGCATCCACGTCGTGGGCCGCTTCAGAGAGCTCGAGGTGGAGCTGCTCGAGGGCGACGAGAGCACGCTGCGCCGCCTCGAGAAAGAGCTGCGCCGCGCCGGCGCCGAGTCGCGGCCTCTGCGCTCGAAGCTCCTGCAGGTGCTCGACCTCGCAGAGCCGGTGCGCAGCGTCACCGTGCCGAAGGGCGCCCCACCGCACGAGGCGCTCGCGCGCGGGCTGGCGGACGAGGTGCGCAGGATGCTCGCCCACGACCCGGGCACGCGGCTCGGTGCCGACCAGGAGGACCTGCATCAGCTGCGCGTCGCGACACGGCGCGCCCGGGCCTTTCTCCGCGTGGCGCGGCCGCTCGTCGATCGAGCCTGGGCGGACGGGCTGCGCACGGAGCTCGGCTGGCTCGGCGCGGCGCTCGGCCCGGCACGCGACGCAGATGTGCTGCTGGAGCGGATGAGCTCGGAGGTCGCGGGGCTCGGTGACGACGCGCCCGGCGCCGCCGGGCTCCTGCAACAGCTCGAAGAGGCGCGGGCGGAATCTCGCGCGGCCATGATGGCCGCCCTCTCGAGCGACCGCTACCTGACGCTGCTGCGCACCTTGGAGGCGATCGCCCCGGACACCGTGCCGGCAGGCCCCGGGCAGGGCACGCTCGCCTCTGTCTGGGTCGCCGACCGACGCCGCACGCGCCGCGCTGCCCGTTCGCTCGGCGACGTCGCATCGGATGACGAGCTGCACGCGTTCCGAATCGACGTCAAGCGGCTCCGCTACGCCACAGAGCTGGCCGCGCACGAGCTCGGAAGAAAGCGAGCCAAGCACGTGGACGACGCAGCCAAGCGCCTTCAGGACGTGCTCGGCGAGCACCAGGACGCCGTCGTCGCCGAGGAGCGAATCCGTGCCTGGGTTGCCACCGACCCGGCGGGCGCGCTCGCCGCGGGGCGTCTCGTGGAGCGGGCGAGACAGCGGCGCGCAGAGGCCCGAGCCACCTGGCGCCGGGCGTGGCGCTCTCTCGAGCGCCGGGCCGGCGCCGTCGAGCCGTGACGCCCGTCGTCCGCGCGGCCGGCGGTATTCTCCGGCGGGACGGTGTGGATGGCGCCGAGGTGCTGGTCATCCACCGGAGCCGCTACGGCGACTGGACCTTGCCGAAGGGCAAGTGCGAGCCGGGGGAGAGCGACGAGGACTGCGCGCTGCGGGAGGTCGAGGAGGAGACGGGCCTCGTGTGCGGGCTCCTCGACGAGCTCTCGTCGACCGAGTACGTGGACAGCAAGGGCCGGCTGAAGCGGGTGCGCTACTGGGCCATGCGGGTCGTGGGCGGCGACCTGCGCCCGGCGCCCCCGGAAGTCGACGAGGCATGCTGGGTGACGGCCGACGAAGCCCGGCGGCTCCTCACCTACGAACGCGACTCGGCGGTGCTCGACGAGCTCCTGTCGACGACCGCGGCGTCGTCAGGGCCGGACACGTAGCGTCGTTCGGGCCCGATCTCCGGGCGCTACGGCAGCAACTCGGCGACCAGTCGCTGCACGCGCGCGTCGATCTCGTCCCGGATGCGGCGCACACCGTCCAGGTCTGCCTCGGCGGGGTCGTCGAGCACCCAATCCTCGTAGCGCTTGCCGCGGTAGATCGGGCAGGCGTCGCCGCAGCCCATCGTGATCACGACGTCGGCCGCGCGCACGACCTCGTCGGTGAGCGGCTTCGGGAACTCCTCGCTCAGGTCGACGCCGACCTCCGCCATCGCCTCGACTGCGGCAGGGTTGATCGCCTCGACCGGCTCGCTGCCCGCCGAGCGAACGTGGATCCGCCCAGCGGAGCGCAGCCTCACGAGCCCGGCCGCCATCTGGCTGCGCCCCGCGTTGTGGACGCAGACGAACAGCACCTCGGGCAGCTCCTTCGTGATCATTCCCTCGGCCTGGGCCAGCGCTTTGAGCCGTTCGCGCGCGAACCGGTGCGCGAGCACGGGGACGAAGACGTTGATCTTGGAGTCGCCGAGCAGGTCGGTCGACTCGGCGATGTAGCGCGCGATCGTCTCGCGCGAGAAGACTCCCGCGAACTCGGTCTGCAGGGCGTCGGCGGCGCGCTCGACATGCTGCCGCGTGACGGGGTCAAGGATCACGTCCGACATCTCGCACCTCCACGCATCGACAGCCGTCTATGCGCAGCATGCCATGCCCCATCGACGGACGTCAATCACCAGTCTGGTCGGCAGATGCCGTCGTCGGGCCGTCACGCAGGAGCTGGTAGGTGACCGCGCCGAGCGCGGCCCCGAGCAGGGGTGCGGTCAGGTAGACCCACAGGGCGTCGAGCTGGCCGGAGACGAGCGCGGGCCCGAGCGAGCGGGCGGGGTTCATGGAAGCCCCCGAGATCGGGCCGCCGAACATCGCATCGAGCCCGACGGTGCCGCCGATCGCGATCGCAGCCGCCTCACCCACCGCCCGCGTGTCGGTGGCGACGGCCACGATCACGAGCATCAGGAAGAAGGTGAGCACCGTCTCCCAGAGGAACGACTGTCCGTCCGACCCTGACGGCAGGGTTGCGCCGACGTCCGCGACGTCGCCCAGCGACGCTCGCAGGATGGCGGCGGCGAGGATCGCGCCGACGATCTGCGCCGTCCAGTAGAGGAACGCCCGTGGCCAGGGGAAGTGGCGGGTGAGGGCGAACGAGAACGTCACGGCGGGGTTGAAGTGGGCGCCGGAGACGTGGCCCAGCGCGTAGATCATCACCATGATCACGAGACCGAAGGTGATCGCGACCCCGACGTGCCCGAGCTCGTGCGTCGTGGCGTCGACCATGATCGCGCCGCAGCCGGCGAAGACGAGCGCGAAGGTGCCGATCAGCTCGGCCGCGAGCGAACGTGCGAGCGCCCGCTCGGGCACGGCGTCAGACGGCACGCGCGAGTGCAGGCGGCTCGGCGAGCAACCCGCCGATCCGCTCGAGACCGCCGGGCGTCAGCCGGAAGTAGGCGTACGAGCCGCGTTTCTCGCGCTGCAGCAGGCCGGCGTCGAGCAGCTGCTTCAGGTGATGGCTGACCGTCGGCTGCGAGATCCCGAGCGCCGGCTGGAACTCGCACACGCAGACCGCCTCTCCGCCCGAGCGCAGCAGGATGTTGATGATCTTCAAACGGTGCCTGTCCGAGAGCGCCTTGAACAGCCGCTCGAGCTCGGCGGCCTTGTCGTCCGAGAGGGACGAACCCGCCAGGGGCGTGCAGCATTCCACGAGCGGCAGGGCCTTCATGACACAGAGCATATCGACCGCGCTCGATATCGACAAGCGAGCGGCGGATGGAGCCGCACTCTCACGCATTCGGGGCCAGCTCGAGCGGCCGGTCCCAGATTCGACAACGCTCTACTGCGTCGACCGGACGGGTGGGGACGACCTCGATGACGCCGCGTGCCAGCGAGCTCGAATGCGTCCAACCGGTGACGGTCTGGTGTCTCTTGTGTAAACAAGAGCACCTGCTCCGTAGTTGTCCCGGAGCGGCCTCCGGAGGGGTCCCGATGGCGACGGAGGGTGTGGGCGGGATGATGGTCGCGGGTATGGGCACAACACTCACCGGGCTGAGCGCGCAGGCACCCGGTCTTCTGCTGCGGGAGCTCGTGGCGCTGCGCGAGCAGGTGCTGGTCGAAAGCGACGAGCTGATGGCACGGTGGCGGCCTGCGCTCAAGCGACGTGCGTTCCTCCCCAGCGCGGTCAACCTCTCCCTCTACATGGCGCTGCGACGCCGTGACCTACGCGGTCTGCAGGAAGCCCTCATGCCCCTCGGGCTGTCGTCGCTGGGCCGTTGCGAGGCGCGGGTGCTCCCGAACCTCGATGCCGTGATTGCCTCACTGGCCGCGGTCGCAGGTGAGGAGGGCCCGCCCGCGATCCACCATCCACGGCCGGCCGCCTTCTACCGTGGCAACCGATTCCTGCGCCGGCACACGGAGGCCGTGTTCGGGCCGACCCCCGTGAGTCGGCAGGTGCGGATCATGGTCACCCTCCCGAGCGAAGCGGCCGAGAGCTACGACTTCGTACGCGATCTCGTCGCGCGCGGAAGCGACGTTGTGCGCATCAACTGCGCGCACAATACCCCTGAGGAGTGGAGAGCGATGGCCGCCAATGCGCGACGGGCGGCCCAGGAGTGCGGGCGGAGCTGCCGGGTGTTGATCGACCTCGAAGGCCCGCGCGCCCGCACCGGACGCGTGGCCGGACGACGCACCGAGGTGCGCGTCGCCGTCGGCGACCCGGTCCGGTTGGTCGTCGGGAATCCAGAGAGCGCACCCGACCCGCCGCAGCTCGGGTGCTCGCTGCCGGACGCCGTGGCACAGCTCCGGCCCGGACACGAGGTGTGCATCGACGAAGGCCGGATCCGCCTCGTCGTGGAGACCGCCGGGGAGCACGATGCGCTGCTCCGGGTCACGCGGGTCGAGTCGAAGGGCCGGTTGCGCCCGAACAAGGGCCTCAACTTCCCCGACACCGAGCTCCGCCTCGACCCCCTGACCGCGAAGGACCTGGCCGACCTCGATCTGGTCGCGCACGAGGCCGACATCGTCGGCTACTCCTTCGTGCAGAGCGCAGCCGACGTCGCGCACCTGCAGGAAGAGCTCACACGGCGAGCACCGGAGCGCGCACCCGCGATCGCCGCCAAGATCGAGACCCCACTCGCAGTCCAACGTCTGCCCGAGATCATCGTCCAGGGAGCCGGGACACAGCCGCTCGCGGTGATGATCGCCCGCGGCGACCTCGCGGTCGAGATCGGGTTCGGCCGGCTCGCAGAGATCCAGGAAGAGATCCTCTGGCTCTGCGAGGCGGCACACGTACCCGTCATCTGGGCCACCCAGGTCCTGGACACGTTCGTCCGCAAGGGAACGCACTCGCGCGCAGAGATGACCGACGCCGCGATGGCGGAACGCGCCGAGTGCGTGATGCTCAACAAGGGCCCCTACGTGCTCGACGCCGTCGCGATCCTCGACGACGTGCTCGGCCGAATGGAAGCCCACCAATCCAAGAAGACCTCACGTCTGCGTGCCCTACGCGCCTGGTGAGAGCGGAGACAGGAAGTGAACGCAGCGACACTCGACCACCAAGTCGAACGACAGCTCGAGAGCCTGCGCCGCGAATTCGCCCATGACGTCCCAGCGAGCCAGGTGACCGCGATCGGCCGGGCACACTTCCACCAACTGAGCGCAGACGCACGCATTCCCGACTTCATCCCCGTCCTCGTCTACCGCTTCACCCGCGAAGAGCTGCGCTGCAGCCGCGATGACCTCAGCCGGGCGGCCTGACGGTCATCCACGCACAGGGTCGTCAGCCTTCAGAGACGACGAGCGTGCTCAACGGCTGCCGTCAGAGCTCGACGTCCGGGAGGAACTCGCCCTTACCGGCCTCGGGCGGCGCGCCATACGCAAACACCACGACCTCCTCCTCGGTCTCGTTGCGAAGCTGCAACGTCGTTCGCGGCTGGACCGAGACGACGCTCTCGGGAGGCAGATCGACCCGCTCAGGCGGGTCGCCGAGCAGCATCGTGAGCGTCCCGCGCAACACGACGAAGACCTCTTCCTGCACGAGGTCGATGTGCCGGCGGCCACGCGTGTGGGCCGGGCACCGCCAAAGCCGCGCGCGCGACTGCTGCAGCCCGGCAGCAGTCGTCACGTCCGCCACGAGCCTTGGAGGCTCCCCCTCACGGTTCGGCCGCTCCTCATACGCGTGGCCGTCGCTGCGCAGCACCTGATAACCCATCACCACGATTCTCGCACGGTCGACTCGCAGAGGCGATCGCGCGCCACGACGCAACCGCGGGTCGCGCCGCCCGCCGGTCAGCTCGAGACTGGCGGTGTCGATCGTGAACCGGATGCGGGTCGAAGCCGGCCTCGCACTGTGGCGCACGCCGGGTGGCGCCGGCCGTCCGCGTGCTGTGTCACGAAACGACATGATTGGGGCGGTGACGGTCCCGCAGCCGGTGACGGAGCTGCCTACGCGCGACGCGATCTTCCTCGTCGTGGTCGTCAGGGACGATGTCGAGAGCCGACAGGCGGTGCGGGCTCTGTGCGGCGATCTCGCTGGACTCGTCCGCGCGGTTGCGGCGCGCGATCTCGACGGGCGACTGTCGTGCGTCGCTGCGATCGGATCCGCTGCGTGGGACGTCCTCTGTGGGGCGCCGCGACCGGCCGAGCTGCACGCGTTGTCCGAGATTGGCGCTGTCCCGCGGGTGGCGGTCTCGACACCGGGCGATCTCCTCTTCCACATCCGAGCCGAGCGCAAGGACCTCTGCTTCGAGCTGGCGCTCCAGATCATGGCCCGGCTCAGAGGGGCGGTCACTGTGGTCGACGAGGTGCACGGCTTTCGCTACTTCGACGACCGTGACCTGACGGGCTTCGTCGATGGCACCGAGAACCCGGTCGGACAGGAGGCGGTCGACGCCACGATCGTCGGCGACGAGGATCCGGATTTCGCCGGGGGCAGCTACGTGCTCGTGCAGAAGTACCTGCACGACCTCGAAGAATGGGAGGCGCTCCCGACGGAGGAGCAGGAGCGCATCATCGGCCGCACGAAGCTGTCCGACATCGAGCTCGACGACGCGGTGAAGCCGAGCAATGCGCACAACGCGCTCACCGTGATCGAGGAAGACGGCGAGGAGATCGACATCCTGCGCCGCAACATGCCGTTCGGACGAGTCGGCGACGGCGATTCCGGCACCTACTTCATAGGCTACGCGCGCTCGCCACGCGTGCTCGAGCAGATGCTCGAGAACATGTTCGTCGGGCGGCCACCCGGAAACTACGACCGGCTACTCGACTTCACACGTCCAGTCACCGGAACGAATTTCTTCGCTCCCGCACTCTCGTTCCTCGAGACGATCGGCGCGTCGTAGCTCGTCCACCGCGGGTAGCCCAGCGCCTCGCCGACGCCGAGCGCTTGACGCCGCGGGTCGGGGCGACGCCGCCGCTCCGCACCTGTCCGCCGCGCGAAGCACCTTCGTCGAACTGGGTGCCGGGCCATGGCTGCTTCGCACCGAGCGCGCGCTCGGATAAACGGCGGCGACCGCTTCTAGAGCTGCGGCACGCCGCGGACGCGCTTCGCGAGCTCGTCCAGCGCGAGCACGTCGATCCGCCCGCGGCCGAGCGCGAGCGATCCGCGCTCCTCCTCCTCGCGCAACACCCGGTTCACTGTCGGCCGGGCGGCGCCCGCGTACTCGGCGATCTGCTCCTGCGTGAGCGGGATCGTCGCACGGCCGTCCTCGACCCCGTAGGTGTGCGCCAGTCGCACGACGCACCAGCGCACCCTCTCCTCCACGTCCAGGTAGTGCGCGACGCTGATCCGCTCGTTCGCACGCCGCAACCGCTCCCCGAGCACCACCAGCAACGCATCGCTCACCGACGCGTGCGCGGCGCGCAGCCGTGCGAACTCCTCGCGGAAGACTGCGAACCTCTCTCCCGCCTCGAGCGCGCTCACCGTCGCCGAGCGCAGCCCGTCCGCGGCGACGAGCGCCATCTCGCCGAACGCGTCCCCGGGCCCGTACACGTCGAGCAGGGCGGCGTCGCCGCGCGGTGTCAGCACTTTCACGGCGAAGTGGCCCTTCGAGACGAGGTGCAGCGAGTTGGCCGGGTCGCCCTGGTGGAAGACGACCTCGTCGCGCGCGAACGTCCGCCGGCGCGCGATCGAGAGCAGCTGCCGCACATCCTCCGCCGGCACGGCCGCCAGCACCGAGAACTCCATGCGCAGAGCCCACGAGGACGAGCCTACGAGGTGCTGCGCGACCGGCACAAGCAGTCTGTGCTTTCTGTCACCGTTGTGACAATCCGCCTACCCGCTCAGCGCGCTCACCCGGGCGATGAGTCCGTCGCACTCCTCGACGCGTGGGCGGGCGCCCATCCCGGCGAACAGCGCGCGTGCCTCGCGAAGCGGTGTGTCGGCCGTCGGATCGCCGAGCGCGGCGAGCGTCCGGCCTTGCCCGAGCAGCGCGTAGGCCTGCTCCAGCCGGGCGCCGAAGCCGTCCCAGCGCGCCGCGGCGTCGGCGAACCCGTCGGCGGCCTCCCGATGGTCGCCGCGTGCCTCGGCGAGAAGGGCCGCCGTGGTGCAGAGCGCGTGCTCCCGGATCGGCAGGGTGGGCTCGACCCCCTCGACGAGCCGGGCGGCAAGTGCAGGATCGCCGGCGGCGAGAGCGCAGCGGACGAGGGCGGGCAGGCGCGGTCCGTACTCGCCGGACTCCCGGATCTTCGGCAGGTCGGAGAGCTCACCGAGCAGAGCGCGGGCTTCATCCGTCCGGCGGCCGGCGATCTTGTTCAGTGTCACCGGGACAACCGCGATGATGACCTGGTCGTTGAACGCTGCTGCGCGTGCCACGGCGAGTGCAGTTTCGGCGAGCTCGACGTCTCCGGCGCCCTGTTCGACCAGCGCTCGCTGGTGCACTGCGCGCGTCTCCATCTTGCACCAGAGATTGCCGGTCGTCTCGAGCGCGGGAAGGAGCATGTCAGCCTGATCGATCGCCTCGTCGAGGCGGCCGCTCTCTACCAGGACCGAGAGACGACTCGACGCAGCGACCTCCACCAAGGCGACCAGGCCGCGGCGGGTCGCGAACTCCTCGGCTTTCTCGAAGTCCTCGACCGCAGCCGCGGGGCCCTCGAACGACCAACGCACGTAGCCGAGATTGGAACGCAGAGTGGCGGCGTGATGACCGTGGCCTTCGGCGATCAGTAGCGCGAGCGCGCGTTCGATGTCGGCGACGCCGCTGATGTCGCCGAGGTCGCAGCGGGCGAGACCTCTGTACCCGAGTGCGCGGCCGGGGAGCGCCAACTCGAGCTCGGCGGCAATCGCCATGGCCCGCTCGGCTATGTCGATCGCGGCTTGATGCTCTGCTCTGCGCCAGTAGGCCCCGGCGAGCCTGCCCAGCGCATCGACGAGTACGGCGCCGGGTGGCAGCGTCTCTGCGAGCGAGACCGCCTCCTCGGCCTTCGTGAACACGGCCGGGTCGGCGAGGTGCTGAATGGCCTCAGTGAGCCTGACAAGCGTCTGGGCGGCCGCTTTGACATCCCCGAGTCGCCGAAACGCGTCGACCGCACGCTCGAGAGCGCGCGCACCGTCAGCAGCATTCCCCGCCTCGTACGCAGCCTCGCCCCAGCGTGCGAGCACATAAGGGTATTCCGGGTCGTCGTCGGGGGTGAGCGCAAGCGCGCGCTCGAGGAGCTGGACGGCCTTCGTCGCGTCGAGACCGAGTGCGCGTTCGCCGGCGAGCAGCGCGTAGCGGCGCGCACGCGGGAGGACCTCGTCCGCGAGGTCGGGATCGCCGGTGGCCTGGGCGAGGTCGAGCGCTTCGCCTGTGTGATGGGCGAGCACCTCGGCCAGGTCCTCGACCCGCTCGCCTGCTTTCCCCTCCAGCCATGTGGCGGCCTTGAGGTGCTTGCTCGCGCGTTGCGCGCGGGGGATCTGGCTGTAGGCGACGTCGCGGACGAGCAGATGCCAGAAGGCGAGCTCCTGCTCGGCCTCCATCGAGGACTGTCGGGCGGGCCGGACGAGCTCCTTGCGCGTGAGCTCGTGCAGCGCATGCTCCACGTCGTGGGGGGCACGCCCGCCCATTTCGACGAGGGCACCGGCCCAGAAGACCTTGCCGATCACGGCGGCGTCCTGCAGCAGGCTCTTGCGGTCGGCGGGCAGCGTGTCGAGGCGGGCGGCGATCAGGGCGTGGATCGAGTCCGGGAAGGGGATCTCCGCCTCGGTGCGGAGCGTCCCGTGCGGGTCGAGCACTTGGCGGTCACGCAGCATGCGCACGAACTCCTCCGCGTAGAGCGGGTTGCCGCCGGCGCGCTCGAGGATCAGCTGCTGCGTCTCTGCCGGCAGCACCGCCTGATCGAGCAGGCCCGCGACCAGGCGCGCGGTCTCGTCGTTGGAGAGCGGCGAGAGCCGGATGGGGGTGGCATTGGCGAGCCCGGCTGCCCAGGCGACGTGCTTCTCGTACAGCTCCGGGCGGGCGGTACAGACGACGAGCAGGCTGACACCCTGCGCCCAGTCGACCAGATGCTCCAGGAACGCGAGCAGCGCCTCGTCCGCCCAGTGCACGTCCTCGACCACGAGCACGAGCGGGCCGGCCTCGGCGATCCCTTCGAGGAAGCGACGCCAGGCGGTGAACGACTCCTCGCGGGAGACCGACTCACCGGAGTCGATCCCGAGCAGGGGCAAGAGCCGTGCGCGCAGCCAGGGGGCGTCTTCCCCGTCCGGCAATACGAGCCCGAGCTTGCGCTGCGCCTCCTCGAGCCCGTCCGACTCGTAGATGCCCGCGTGCGCCTTCACGATCTCGGCCAGGGCCCAGAAGGTGATTCCGTCGCCATAGGGCAGGCAGCGGCCCTGCCGCCAGGTGATCAGCTCGGGCCGGCCGTCGATGTGGGAGAACAGCTCCGCCACGAGCCTGCTCTTGCCGACCCCTGGCTCCCCGATCACGGTCACCAGCTGCACCGACCGCTCACGCAGCGACTTCTCGAAGGTGCCGCGGAGCAGGAGCAGGTCGGTCTCACGGCCGACCAACGGCGTCGTCAGCGAGCGGATCACATCCGAGCCGAAGCGGGCGCGCGGCGCCAGCGCCTGCCACAACGCGACGGGCTCCGCTTTTCCTTTCGCCGAGACAGGATCCAGCGGCTCGTAGTCGAACACCCGCTCCGTCGCACCGAACGTCGCCTCGCCGACTGCGACTCCGTTCACCGGTGCGGCTGTCTGGATGCGGGCCGCCGTGTTGACCGCATCCCCCAGGACGCTCGCCTCACCCGCTGCGGTGCCACCGGGTGTGACCACGACCTCTCCCGTGTTGATCCCGATCCGCACCGAAAGGTCGAGAGCCGCGGCCTCGTTCAGCTCCCCGATCGCCTCCAGGATGCGCAGTCCCGCCCGCACCGCCCGCTCCGCGTCGTCCTCGTGGGCGACCGGCGCACCGAACACCGCCATCACCGCGTCGCCGATGAACTTCTCCACCGTGCCCCCGAACGCCTCGATCTCGTGGCGCACGCGTGTGTAGTAGGGCTGCATCCGGGCCCGGACGTCTTCCGGGTCGGCCTGCTCCGAGGCGGCCGTGAAGCCGACCACGTCGCAGAACAGCACCGAGACCACCTTGCGCTCCTCCGCGGCCGGTGAACCGGTTTGTGTGAGCGGAGCAGCACACTCCAGGCAGAACTTCGCCCGGTCGGGATTCTCCGTCCCGCAGCTCGGACACGCCGCCATCGGGGAAGTCTAGGAGCCTCCACGTCGATGCGCAGCGCTCCGGGCGTGCGCCACGAAAGCTGGGCTGCCGGTCAGGTCCTCGAGGCGCGCGAGAGGACCTGCGTCCCCTGGAGCAAGGTCGGCCGGACGAGCCTGCCCGAGCTCGCGGACGACGACGCCCGTAGACTCGAGAGAGAAACTCAGGGAGCCACCCGAGACGGTGGCTCATCGAGTCGAGGAGTCGTCTATTGGAGCAGTACGTCTACACGATGTACCGGGCGCTCGAATGAGGAAGGACGTCCGCGAGTTCATCCGCCGGCTCGAAGCCGAAGGCCTCACCGTCGAGCCGACACCCGGCCACTACCGCGTCCTGCGCGACGGCAAGCCGCTCCGGAAAGCCAACGGAATGCCCTTCATGTTGCCGTTCTCGCCCGACACGACCCGGTGGCGCAGAGCAGCGATCGTCGACCTGCGCAAGCTCGGCATCCACGTCTAGCCTGCCCCTCTCTGGGGACAGGCCGAGGGGCTGATCTCCCGTACGCAGGAGTAGCAGCTTGCGAGGTTTGCGGTGAAGCCACGATGCCCGTGCGGCACGGGCGTGTAATCGTATGCCCGTCGAGGGAGGTCAGATGGCGGGTCGGCCTGACAGAAGGATCAAGGTCGTCGTTGCCGGCGGGGGTGTGGCAGCGTTGGAGGCGGCGCTCGCGTTGCGCGAGCTCGCGCGTGATCGTGTCGAGGTCGAGCTGCTGGCCTCGGAGCCGCTCTTCTGGTACCGGCCGGCAGCGGTCGCCGAGCCGTTCGGGCTCGGTGAGGCGAGGTGCTTCCAGCTTGCTCAGGTTGCCGCCGCCGCAGGCGCAAGCTTCACGCCCGGGACCCTCGTCTCGATCGACGCGGTCGGCCACAAGGGCTACACCGCGAGTGGCAGCGTCGTTTCGTACGACGTGCTGCTCGTCGCGTGCGGTGCAGTCGCCAAGGTCGCAATTCCCGGCGCGTTGACCTTCCGTGGTCCGGCGGATTCCGACGCGTTCAGCGGCCTGCTGGCCGAGATCGAGGCCGGCGATGTGCGCCGGGTGGCGTTTGCCGTGCCTTGGGGTGCCACCTGGGTGCTGCCGCTCTACGAGCTCGCGCTGATGACCGCCGCGCGGCTGCGGGCGCGACGAATCCGTGACGTCGAGCTCACGCTGGTGACGCCCGAGCAGGCGCCGCTCGAGCTGTTCGGGAGAGTTGCGAGCGAAACCGTGCAGGATCTGCTCGACGAGAGAGAGATCTCCCTGCACACGCGGAGTTACGCGTCCGAGGCAGGCGACGGCGAGCTACGGCTCCTGCGTCACGGGGCCGTTCCCGCCGACCGTGTGATCGCACTTCCGCGTCTACACGGCCAACCGATCGGCGGCATCACTCAGACGATCGACGGGTTCATCCCGGTCGACCCGCACGGCAGCGTCGACGCCGACGACGTGTTCGCCGCGGGGGACATCACGAACTTCCCCGTCAAACAGGGCGGAATCGCTGCTCAGCAGGCCCTGGCGGCGGCAGAGGCTATCGCGGCCTGGGCGGGCGTCGACCTCGAGCCGCAACCGTTCCGTCCGGTGCTTCGCGGGCTGCTCCTGACCGGAGCCCAACCGCGCTACCTCCGGCGGGACCTGGCTGCAGACGAGGGATCCGCGAGGGTGAGCGAGGCGCCGCTCTGGTGGCCGCCGGCGAAGATCGTCGGTCGATACCTGGGGCCCTTTCTCGCCACGCTCGCAGGCGTCGACGTTCCCTCCGACGAGGCCGCCGCTCGAGATGCCGTGCGCGTCGAAGTCGAGCTGGCACCGCAAGACGTGGATCGGCTGGCCCGCCGTCGGCTCGAACGCGCCCTGGCCGATGTTCTCCCCGAAGAGAAACCGAGGGTGACTGTCGGCGACGTCATGTCTAGCGAGCCGCTGATGGTCGCGCCCGAGGACACGCTGGGCGAGGTGGCCGAACGGATGAGGCAAGTGGACGTCGGCTCGGCGCTCGTCGTGCAGTTCGGGCAGTTGATCGGAATCCTGACCGCCCGTGACCTGCTGCAGGCTTTCGCCGGTCGCGTGCATCCCAGCGAGGCGCGCGTTCGTCAATGGATGACAGCGGAGCCGATCGTGGTCTCCGCAGACACCTCGATCGAGAAGGCCGCTTTGCTGATGACCGAGTACCGCATCCACCACCTACCGGTGGTTGACGGTGCACGCCCGATCGGCATGATCGGACTCCACGACGTAACCCGGTCTGCCGTGATCGCCACCCAACTCGCAATCGGGCTCGGCTTCTGAGTATCCGTGTGCGGAGGAGGCTCGCGAGTTTCTAGCCGTGCGCACGGCTAGGCTCAAGCGTCTCTCTCGCGGCCCTCCGGGGGTGTGCCGTTGCAGCAATTCATCTACACGATGTACCGGGTCGACAAGTTCTACGGCCCCGAGCGCCAGGTGCTGGCCAACATCTCGCTCTCGTTCCTGCACGGGGCGAAGATCGGCGTGCTCGGCCCGAACGGTGCCGGGAAGTCGACTCTGCTGCGCATCATGGCCGGCCGCGAGGAGCCGTCCTCCGGTGTGGCGGAGCTGCATCCGGGCGCCATCGTGGGCCTGCTCGAGCAGGAGCCCCAGCTCGATCCCGCCAAGGACGTGCGCGGCAACGTCGAGGACGGGGTACGTGCGCTGCGCGACCTGCTCGACCGGTTCACGGCAGTCTCCGCGGCGTTCGCGGAGCCCGACGCGGACTTCGACGCGCTGCTCGCCGAGCAGGCGCAGGTGCAGGAGCAGATCGAGCGCCACGACGCGTGGGGGCTCGACCAGGCGCTCGACCGCGCCATGGATGCGCTCCGCCTTCCGGACGGCGACCGGGACGTGACGACGCTGTCGGGCGGCGAGCGCCGCCGCGTCGCACTGTGCCGGCTGCTGCTCTCCTCACCCGACCTGCTGCTCCTCGACGAGCCGACGAACCACCTCGATGCCGAGAGCGTCGCCTGGCTGGAGCGCTTCCTCGAGTCGTACCAGGGAACCGTGATCGCGGTCACCCACGACCGCTACTTCCTCGACAACGTGGCAGGCTGGATCCTCGAGCTCGACCGCGGTCGCGGCATCCCCTTCCAGGGCAACTATTCGTCGTGGCTCGAGCAGAAGGAGGCGCGGCTTGCCACGGAGGGCAAGCAGGCGGTGGCGCGCCGCCGCACGCTGCAGCGCGAGCTGGAGTGGGTGCGCATGACCCCCCGCGCGCGCCACGACAAGTCCAAGGCGCGGCTGGCCGCCTACGAGAAGCTGTTCGCCGAGGAGCAGAGCGTGCGGCTCGACACGGTCGAGATCCACATCCCCGCCGGGCCGCGGCTCGGCGACGTCGTCGTCGAGGCCGAGGATCTGCGCAAGGGGTTCGGCGACCGGCTGCTGGTCGAGGATCTCTCGTTCTCACTGCCGCCGGGCGGCATCGTCGGCGTGATCGGGCCGAACGGGGCCGGCAAGACGACGCTGTTCCGCATGATCGCCGGCGAGGAGTCACCCGACGGGGGCGTGCTGCGGGTCGGCGACACCGTCGAGCTCGCCTACGTCGACCAGGCCCGCGCCGACCTCACGCCCACCAACACGGTCTGGAAGGAGATCTCGGGCGGTCACGACACGATCGTGCTCGGGAAGCGCGAGGTCAACTCCCGCCAGTACGTGTCCTGGTTCAACTTCAGGAGCGGCGACCAGCAGAAGCCCGTCAAGGACCTCTCCGGCGGCGAGCGGAATCGCGTGCACCTGGCCAAGCTCCTGCGCTCGGGCGGCAACCTGCTGCTGCTGGACGAGCCGACGAACGACCTCGACGTGGACACGCTCCGTGCGCTCGAGGAGGCGCTCGTCGACTTTGCCGGCTGCGCCGTGGTCATCTCGCACGACCGGTGGTTCCTCGACAGGGTGGCCACGCACATCCTCGCGTTCGAGGGCGACTCACAGGCAACATGGTTCGAGGGCTCGTACGGCGAGTACGCCGACTGGGTGCGCGAAACCCGTGGCCCGGAGGCGCTCGAACCGCACCGGATCCGCTACAAGCCGCTCGTGCGGCGTTCCTGACCGGCGCAAGCTGGGAATCCGCAGAAGCGGATCCCCACCGCGCAAGAATCCCTGAAGGCGTCCGCTTCGCGGCCGCAAATGCGTTCATGCCGGCGCAAGGCGGGATCGGCGGACGCCGAAGTGCGCCGAAGTTCAGGCGGCCGCTGCGGCGGGCAGGGCGAGCGCGAGAGCGGCGCCCTCCCGCATCCCGGCGGCGGAGACGACGAGTGGTCGCCCGAAGGCATGTGCTGCCTCGGCCAGGAGGAGCGCTCCGGCGACCATCGTGCGGGCCCGGTGCGGATGGAGGCCGAACGTCTTCGCGAGCTTCGCAGCCGACCGGCGGCGGGCGATGCGCACGACTTCGTGGAGGTCGTCTGCCGCCAGCTCGCGACCGACGATGCGGGCCGCTGCACGGGCGCTGCCGCCGGTGGCGAAGCCGATCCCGGGCCGCGGGCAACCGTCGGCGTCGAGCGAGCGGCGAACGAGGTCCCGCGCCACGCGAACTTCCTTGCGGCTGGGTGGGTCTCCGGCGAAGGCTTGCTGTGCCAGACGCAGCGAGCCGAGGTCGATCGACCGAACCCAGGCTGGTCCGAGCAGCGGTGTCCCGGCGGAGAGCTCCGTCGATCCGCCACCCACGTCGACGACGGCGAGGACGTCGGGCAGCGGCGAGACGGCGCCGTGCACGACGCCGGCAAAGGCGAGGCGCCCCTCCTCGTCCGCCGACAGGGTCCGCACCGGGGCAGCCGTAGCCCGCTCGAGGGCGCGCCTCAGGCCGGCGCCGGTCGACGCCTGGCGACCGGGGGCGGTGACGAGTGTCGACACCAGTTCGGCGCCCAGCGCACGCGCCTTCGACGCATAGGCGCCGGCAAGGGCCGCCGTTCGCTCGATCGTCTCGGGGCCGAGCCCACCGGTGTGGGCGATCTCCTCGCCGAGCCCGAGGTACGCACGCCGCTTGCCGACCTGGGTCAGCTCGCCGCCGGGCAACACGTCGGCCACGAGAAGCCTCGCGGTGTTGGAGCCGATGTCGACGATCCCGACTCTCATCGAGGCGATCGTCTCCCACGTGTCGGACGTCACCGAGCGCGCGCGCGGCCGTCGCGGCGGCGGGCCCGCACGAGGGCGCGGCGCTGCATCGCGGCCTGGTGCCCGTGGGGCTTTGCCCCCTCGGGCACGGTCACCTGAGACCACGTCCCATCTCCTGCGAGCTCCCAGGCGTAGGTGTTGTCCGCGAAGACGCTGTCGAGCACGGCGCCGAGCTCGTGGCGGACTCGCGCCGCCTCGATCGGCGCCAGCACCTCGATCCTGCGGTCCAGGTTGCGGGGCATGAGGTCGGCGCTGCCGATGAACATCGACTGCCGCTCCCCTGCTTCGAACGAGTAGATGCGGCTGTGCTCGAGGAACCGGCCGAAGATCGAGCGAACGCGGATGTTCTCGGACAGCCCTTCGACGCCGGGCCGCAGCATGCAGATCGCACGCGCGCAGATGTCGACCGGGACGCCCGCCTGCGAGGCGGTGTACAGCTCCTCGATCACCGTCGGATCGACGAGCTGGTTGAGCTTGAGCCGGATCCGGGCGCGCTCGCCGGCGGCCGCCGCGGCCGCGACGCCACGGATCTCCTCGACCAGGCTTGGCCCGCATCGAGAACGGCGCCACGAGCAGCTTGCGGAACTGCTGCGGGCGCCCGAAGCCGGTCAGGTGGTTGAAGAGGTCGGCGACGTCGGCGGCGATCTCCTCGTCGGCGGTGAAGATGCCGACGTCCTCGTACAGCCGGGCCGTCGCGGCGTTGTAGTTGCCCGTGCCGATGTGGACGTAGCGGCGCAGCCCGTCCTCCTCGCGCCGCACGACGAGCGTCATCTTCGCGTGGATCTTCAGGTCGACGAAGCCGTGCACGACGTGCACGCCGGCCTGCTCCATCGCGCGCGACCACTCGATGTTGCGGCGCTCGTCGAACCGCGCCTTGAGCTCGACGAGACACACCGACTGCTTGCCCTGCTCGGCGCAGTCGATCAGGCGCCGAGACGAGCGCTGCGAGTCGTCGCTGGTGCGGTAGACGGTCGTCTTGATCGCGATCACGTCGGGATCGGCGGCCGCGGCCGTGCGCGAACGCCTCGAAGCTCGTGCGGAACGACTCGTACGGCTGGTGCACGAGCGATGTCCGCGCGCCGGATCTCGTCGAAGAAGCCGCGCCGCATCCTTCACACCGCGCGAGGCGAGGCTGCGTGACCGGTACCCACGGCTCGTCCTTCAGATCCGGACGGTCGATCGCCACGATCTGCATCAGGTCGGCGAGGTCGAGCGGGCCCTTCGATCTCGTAGACCTGGTCGTGCGGGACGTCGAGGCCTGCGACGAGCCGGCTGCGCAGCGCCCGCGAGGCCGAGGCCGACACCTCGAGCCGGACGACGTCGCCGAAGCGCCGGCGCCGGAGCTCGGACTCGACCGCCTCGAGCAGGTCGTCGGCGTCGTCGGAGACCTCGAAGTCGGCGTCGCGAGTGACGCGGAACACGGCCCGCTCGGCGATCTCCATGCCGGGGAACAGCGACGGGCAGGAAGTGGCCGATCACCGCCTCGAGCGGCACGAGCCGCTTGCCGGCGTCCACGAAGCGGTCGAGGCCCTCGGGGACCTTGACCCGCGCGAACCGCTCCTCGCCCGTCTCCGGGTCGACTGCGAGCACGCCGAGCGAGAGCGAGAGCCCGGAGATGTACGGGAACGGCTGACCCGGCCCGACCGCGAGCGGCGTCAGCACCGGATAGATCTCGCGCTCGAAGAAGCGCTGCAACTTGCGCAGCTCCTTCTCGGAGCACTCGTCGATCGAGCTCACCTTCTCGATCCCTTGTGCGGCGAGCGCGGGGCGCAGCTCCTGCTTCCAGATACGGGCCTGACGCTGGGTGAGACCCATGACGCGCCTGCGGATCGCGGTCAGCGCCTGCTGCGGCGTGAGCCCGTCGGCGGACTTGACACCGAGCCGTGCCGCCTCCTGCTCCATGAGGCCGGCCACGCGCACCATGAAGAACTCGTCGAGGATCGTCGAGAAGATCGCGCAGAACTTGACGCGCTCGAGCAGCGGCTGGCTCTCGTCGGCGGCGAGGTCGAGCAGGCGCTCGCTCGTGTCGAGCCACGAGAGCTCGCGGTTGATCAGGCGCGAGGGCGCCGGCTCGGTGCGTATGGCCACGTACGGATGGTGCCAGAGGCGCGCGCCCCTCACCTCTCCGCCCGGTTGCGATCGGGTGAAAGCGGGGTGCCGCGCCGGTCAGCTGAGCGCGATCAGCGCCACTCCCGCGACGACGACGACCGCCCCGGCGAGCCGCAGCGGCCCGACGCGCTCGTGCAACATGACCGCTGCGAGCACGGCGACGATGACGACGCTCGTCTCTCGCACCGCCGCCACCGGCGCGGCAGGGGCTCGGTTCAGCGCCGCCAGCACGAGCGCATAGGCGACGAACGAGATCAGCCCGGCGGCGGCGGGTGTGGGGCGGACCGCGGCGCGCACCCGCCTCGGACCGTCACGGAGGGCGAAAGCGAACACCAGGTAGCCGAGCGCCGCCGGGGCCATCCCGAGCTCCAGGTAGACGACCGGGCTGGCGTACGCGATGCCCCGCTTGTCGACCAGGGTGTACGCGGCGATCACGCTCGCGATTGCGAGGCCGAGCGCGAGCCCCGCCGGATCGCCGTGACCGAGCCCTCGCACCAGCAGGATGCCGACGCCGACGAGCACCACGCCGGCGGCCTGCGACGCCGACGCGCCCACGCCGAGGGCGACGATGCCCACGACGAGGACGAGCACCGGCGCCACTCCTCTCGCGACCGGGTAGACGAAGGAGAGCTCGGCGCGGCGGTAGGCGGTGGCGAGAAGCGCGAAGTAGGTGAGCTGGAGCGCTGCGGTGACGCCGACGAACGGCCAGACCCGCGGGTCGACATCCCAGGTCAGGGCGGCGACCGGAGCGAACGCGAGCACCGACGCTGCCATGGCCACACCGGTGGCAGCCTCCGGATCGGACTCTCGGGCGAGCAGCACGTTCCAGAGGGCGTGCAAGAACGCGGACCCGAGCGCAAGGGCGAAGGCCGCGGCCGACATCGTGAAGGGACAGTAGGCTCAGTGGCGGATGAGCGTCGTGCGGGCCGTCCTCTTCGACTTCAACGGCACGCTCTCGCACGATGAGCCGCTCCTCTGCAGCATCTACCGGGAGATGTTCGCCGCCCGGGGCCGGCCGCTCCGCGAAAGCGAGTACTACGGCCTGCTGGCCGGGCAGTCGGAGGAGGCGATCATCAGCGGCTGGCTCGGTGTCCAAGGTGACGAGCTCGAGGATCTGATCGAGGAGCGGATCGACCGCTACCGGATGGCCGCCGACGGCTCCTCGATCCGCGCGGAGACGCGCGAGGCGGTGCGCGTGGCCGCAGCGCGGGTGCCGGTCGGGGTCGTGTCGGGCGCCTACCGGCGTGAGATCGAGCCGGTCGTCGTCGCCGCGGGGCTCGGCGAGGCGCTATCGGTGATCGTCGCCGCAGACGACGTGACCCGCGGCAAGCCCGATCCGGAGGGCTACGGGCGTGCGGTCGCGCTCCTCGGCGGAATCGAGCCACCGGACGTGGTTGCCTTCGAGGACACGGAGGCGGGTGTCGCCTCGGCCAAGGCTGCGGGTCTGCGCTGTGTCGGGCTGCTGGGAACGATGGCGGCGGAGCGGCTGCAGCAGGCCGATGAGCTCGTGCAGCGCATCGACGTCGATCTCGTGCGGCGCCTCCTCGGGTGACGTGGGTCATCGCGCACCGCGGTGCTTCGTGGCACGAGCCGGAGAACACGCTGCCCGCGTTCGAGCGCGCCATCGCCCTCGGTGCCGACTTCGTCGAGTTCGACGTTCACGCTGCGAGCGACGGCGCGCTCGTCGTCTGTCACGCCCCGCCACGTGGCGGCGAGCAGCGCCTCGACGAGGTGATCGATGCCCTGCGCGGCCGGATCGGGATCATGTGCGAGCTGAAGACCCCCTGGCGCTACCGCCGGCACGATGTGGTGGCGCGCGCCGTTTCGCTCCTCCCGGACGACGCGATCGTGCTGTCGTTCGACCGGCGGGCGCTCCAGACCGTGCACGGCCGGCTCACCCTGCAGCACGTCGGCTACGGCGTCTCGATCCGTGCCGCGGCGCGGTATGCATGGGGCGTCGGCTTCCGCGACGCGCGGGTCACAGCTCGCGGCATCGCGAAGGCCTCGTCGCTCGGTCTCAGGACGACCATCTACACGGTGAACGAGCCCGACCGGATGCGGGAGCTCGCAGGGCTCCGAGTGGACGGGATCTTCACCGATCGTCCGGATCTGCTGCGGGCAGCGCTTCCTCCGGCTGCTCCGCCAGGCTGAGCAGGCGCGCGCTGTGCGGCGGGAAAGCCGCGCTCACCTTCGTCCCCACCGCGAACGGCGCCGCTCGGGCCGTGCCGACGTCCGCGATCATCGACCCGCCGCCACCCGCTTCCTCGATCCGGACCCGTGTCACCGCCCCGAGGAAGATGTGCGAGACGACCTCGCCCGCGAACGTGCCGTCGGGTGCCTCTCCCCCCTCCGTGAGGGAGACCTCTACCGTCTCCGGGCGCACGAGCAGCAGCACGCGCTCGCCGCGCGGCAGGCCCTCGGCGGCTGTCACCCGCAGCCTGTGACCGCCGTGCTCGACGACGCCGTCCTCCACGACGGTCGACACGAGCCGGTTCATGGTGCCGATGAACTCGGCCACGAACGGTGTCGCGGGGCTGCCGTACATCTCCGCCGGGGAGCCGATCTGCTCGATGCGGCCGCCGTGCATGACCGCCACCCGGTCGGAGATGGAGAGCGCCTCCTCCTGGTCGTGTGTGACGTAGATCGTGGTGATGCCGAACTCGAGCTGGATGCGGCGGATCTCCTCGCGCAGCTGCACCCGCACCTTCGCGTCGAGGGCGGAGAGCGGCTCGTCGAGCAGCAGCACGCTCGGCTGGATCGCGAGCGCCCGTGCCAGCGCCACGCGCTGCTGCATCCCACCCGAGAGCTGGTGCGCGTAGCGCTTGCCCGCATGCCCGAGGCCGACCAGCTCGAGCAGATCGGCGACGCGCTTGCGGCGGTCCGTCTTCGGGCTGCCGCCGGATGCGCAGGCCGTACTCGACGTTCTGCTCGGCCGTCATGTTCGGGAACAGCGAGTACGCCTGGAAGACCATGCCCATGTCGCGCTTGTTGGGCGGCACGCGGGTCAGGTCGTGGCCGTCGACGACGATGCGGCCGGAGTCGGGGCGGTCGAAGCCCGCCACGAGCCGCAGCGCCGTCGTCTTGCCGCAGCCGCTCGGGCCGAGCAGCGAGACGAACTCACCCGTCTCGAGCGCGAGGTCGATTCCCTGCAACGCGTGCACCGGCCCGAACGAGCGCCACAGCTCCTGCAGCTCGACGTGGGCCACTACCGCCCGATCCCGAGTCGCACCTGGCGTCTCCCGCCCCGGCGCCCGATGAGGAGCAGCGAGAGCATCGCCGCCCAGGTGATGCCGAAGCTCATCAGCGACACGGCCGCTGCAGGGTACGCCTTCGTCTCGTTGATGTACTGGATGTAGGTCGGGAAGGTGTTGAACGCCGACAGCGTGGCGATCGTGAACTCGCCCATCACGATCGCGAGCGTGAGGAACGCCCCGGAGAGCGCGGCGACGGTGATGTTCGGGAGGATGACCCGCCCGAGCGTGGTGCGCCAGCTCGCGCCGAGGCCCTGCGACGCCTCTGTCAGCGTGTGCACGTCGATCGCCCTGAACCCGGCGTCGAGCGCGAAGTAGATGTACGGGAAGGCGAGGATCACGTAGGCGCCGACGAGGAAGGTGTCGGGCTTGCCGACGAACCAGAACGGTGCGTGCAGGTCGTCCTTGTACAGCTTGAGCAGGCCGACGACGAGGATGATCGGCGGCACGACGAAGGGGACGAGGGCCAGGAACCCGATCACGGGCCGCAGCCGGGGGAGCTTCAGATGCACCCAGTAGATCGTTGGCACGAACAGCAGCAGCCCGACCACGATCGTCTCCAGGGCGAGCCGGAACGACAGCTTGATCGTCGTCCAGAACTGCGGGTCGTGCAGGATCTCACCGTAGGCGGAGAGGCTGCAGCACTTGCCGGTCTGCGCGTCCTTGATGCTGAACAGGAACGTCGCGAACAGCGGAATGAGGAAGTACGCCGCGCCGATGAGCAGCCAGACGACGGCCGACAGAGCGATCCGCGGACGCCTCACTTGGCCCACCGCGAGGCGCGCCGTTGCAGCGGGATGTAGAACAGCATCATCGCGGCGAGGACGACGAACATCCCGAGCGCGAGCGCTTGCCCCTCGTGGGGGTTGGTGAGCACGTTCCCGCGCAGGTCGGCGCCGATGATGATGGGCACGAGATTGAGCCCGGACGACGTCAGGCCGTACGCCGTTGCGTAGGCCGCGAACGAGTTGCCGAAGAGCAGGATCACGGCGCCGAGGATTGAGGGGAACAGCACCGGGAGCGCGATGTAGCGCCAGTACTGGTACGAGCTCGCGCCGAGGTTCGAGGACGCCTCTCGCCACTCCGCGCGGAGCCCGTCGATCGCCGGCGCGATGATCAGGATCATGAGGGGGATCTGGAAATAGAGGTAGGCGAGCTCGACGCCGGTCTTGGTGAAGAGCGAGAAGCCGTGCTCGTAGAGGTCGAAGCCGAAGGCGTTCTCCAGGAACTGCGTCACGATCCCGATCGTCCCCAGCGTGGCGATGAAGGCGAACGCGAGCGGGATGCCGCCGAAGTTCGCCGCCACACCCGAGAACGTCCCGAACGCCGAGCGGATCCAGCGGGGCGTGCCCTCACGGATCGCCGCATAGGCGATCAGCAGGCCGAGCAGGCCACCGGCGATCGCGGTCACGAGGCTGATCTCGATGCTCTGCTTGAACGCGTTGCGGAGATTCGCGGTGCGCACGACGTCGAGCACGTTGTCGAACGTGAAGCCTCCCGCCGTCGTCTTGAACGCGCCGATCATCACCTCGGCGGACGGGATGATGAGGAACATCGCCGTGAAGGCGAAGAACGGGATCACGCCGATCCAGGCGAACGACGGACGCCTCCGGGCGGCCCTTGGGGGGCCGGCCGGAGGACGTCCGCCGCGTGCGCTTCGGTGGCCAGGGCCTAGGATCCGACCTTGGCGGCCCACTGCGCGTTGATGAGCGCCCGTGCCCTCGTGACTTGGCCGACGCTGGCGAACTTCACCTTCGCATAGAGGCTCGCGGCCGGGAGCGCGCTGACGAGCGCTTTCGGCACGACCTTGCGAGCCACCATGTCGGTGAACAGCGCCGGATGCGAGAACCCCTTGAGCCAGAGCAGCTGCCCCTGGTCCGAGTAGATGAACTCCTGCCAGAGCCGTGCCGCCCACGGATGCGGAGCCGTGGCGTTGATGGCCTGGCAGTAGTACGCCCCGTAGACGCCGTCGGCCGGGATGATCGCCGACCACTTCGCCGCCGGGAACTCCTTGATGTACGCGATGTTCAGGTAGTCCCAGTCGATCACGATCGGCGTCTGGCCCGACGCGACCGTCTGGGGCGTGGCCTGCACCGGGATGAAGTTCCCGACGCTCTTCAGCTGCGCGAAGAAGTCGATCCCCGGCTGGATGTTGTTCAGCGACCCACCGTTCGCGATCGCTGCCGCGAACACGCCGGCCACTGCCGAGCCCGAGGTGAGCGGGCTCCCGTTCAGAGCGACCTGGTTCTTGTACGTCGGGCTTGAGCAGGTCCTTGTACGTCTTCGGCACGGTCGAGACGACGCCCTTGTTGGCGCCGAGGGAGATCGCCCCCCAGTAGTCGCCGACCCAGAAGCCGCGCCCGTCCTTCATCGCGCGCGGCACCTTGTTGACCTTCGTGTTGAAGTACTTCGCGTAGAGACCCTCGTTGGCCCCCTGAATGGCGAACGCCGGGCTCACGTCGAGTACGTCAGGAGCCCGCGGGTCGCCCTTCAGCGACCGCACGGCCTGGTTCTCCTCCGACGAGCTGCCGTTCGGGTTGGCGTTCGAGATCGGGACGCCGTACTTCTTCGAGAAGGTCGACATGATCTCGCCGTAGTTCGCCCAGTCGGGCGGCAGGGCGATCGTGTTCAGGCCGCCTTCCTTCTTGGCCTCGGCGACGAGCTCCTTGATCGTCGTGCCCTTGCCGCGGCCCGGCGGGTCCTTGAGCACCTGCTTGCGTGCCGCCAGCGCCGCGGGGGACAGCGAGAGGACGGTCAGCCCGACACCTGCGCCGATGCCACGGCGCAGCAGAGTGCGCCGGTCGGACCGCTCTTCCTCCAGACGCCGCAGGAACTCGTATTCCTGCTCCTGGAAATCTTCCACGGGCCCTCCCCGTTTCGAATTGTGAACGCCGCCGATGGTACGAGGGTCCGGCGACTTGTGCAATACGCTCACCACATGGACGACCCTTGGTCACAGGACGGCGACTGGCTCTGCTGCGCTCTGCACACGCACACGACGGCCTCCGACGGCGAGCTTCCGCCGGCTGCGCTCGTCGCCCATTACGAGCGGGCCGGGTACGACGTCCTGGCCACGACCGACCACTGGCACGTCACGGACGTGCCGTCCACCGAGCGGCTGCTCGTCGTGCCGGGCGTCGAGCTCAACTGCGTCCTGCCGGGAGCCCGTGACGGGCACGTGCTCGGTCTCGGCCTGCGCGCCACCCCGGACGAGCTGCGCGAGCTCGCCGGCGGCTACCCGAGCCTCGAGGAGACGGGCACCTGGATTCGCGAGCACGGCGGGATCGCCTACCTCGCCCACCCGTACTGGACGGGCGTCGTCCCCGGTTCGCTGGAGCTGCCCGAGTGCATCGTCGGCATCGAGGTGTGGAACGCCGGGTGCGAGCTCGAGGTGGGGCGCGGGCTGTCGTCAGTGCACTGGGACGAGCTGCTCGAGGCCGGGCGGCTGTGCCCGGCCCTCGCGACCGACGACTCCCACCGTCCGGGGTTCGACTCCGGGTACGCGCGGACGTGGGTGCGCGTGCGCGAGCGCACCGCCGAGGCCGTGCTCGCGGCGCTCGCCGCCGGCGCCTTCTACTCGTCCGCCGGCCCGCTCCTGCACGAGATCCGGCGCGACGGCGACGCCGTCTCCGTGCGCTGCAGCCCGTGCCGGTCGGTGATGCTGATCTCGGGGAAGTCGACCGGAGCCGCCGTCAACGCCGGGCGTCTCGGCGGCCGCTACGCCGGCGAAATACTCGAGGAGGACGCGAACGGCCTCATCGCCTCGGCGCGGCTGACCATTCCTCCCGCCGCACGTCACGTTCGCGTCGAGGTCACGGACCCGGCCGGCAGGAAGGCGTGGGCGAACCCGCTGGCCGTGTAGGGGCCGGATCCGTCCGGCGCCTACAGGGCACACGCGGGCGCGCCGCCGACGAGCTCGCCGGGCGGCGCTTCGACCTGCTGGTCGTCGGCGGCGGCATCGTGGGCGCGGCCGTCGCGGCGCACGCCGCCCGTCTCGGGCTGGCCGTCGCTCTCGTCGATGCCGGGGACTTCGGTGGGGCGACGTCGGGTGCGTCGTCGAAGCTGATCCACGGCGGGCTCCGCTACCTCCGCCTCGGGGACGTCCGACTGGTGCGCGAGGCGCACCACGAGCGCCGGACACTGTCCCAGGTCGTCGCCCCGCATCTCGTGCACCGCTACCCGTTCCTCCTGCCGCTCTATGAGGGCGGGCCCTACCGGCCGGCGTTCGTGCAGAGCGGGATCCTGCTCTACTCGGCGCTCGCGCGGTCACGCCTGCACTGGCTGGTCGAGCCGGCGCGGGCGCGAGGGCTGGTCCCCGAGCTGCGCGTCGACGGGCTTCGCTCGTGCGCGCTGTACGCCGACGCCTGGACGAACGACGCGCGGCTGTGCCTCGAGAACGTCCTTGCCGCCGCCGAGGCCGGGGCCACCGTGTTGAGCCGCGCCGAAGTGGTCGCGCTGCGGAGCACGGGCGACCGCGTGTCGGGCGCCGAGATTCGGGTCGACGGGGAGGTGGTGACCGTCGGCGCGCGTGCCGTCGTCAACGCGACCGGACCGTGGGTCGACCACCTGCGCCGCCTCGAGCATCCCGGCGCCGGGACCTCGGTCAGGCTGAGCAAGGGCGTGCACGTACTCGTCCCGGGCGGCCGGAACTGGACGGCTGCCCTCACGATTCCCCAGGACGAGGTCCGCGTCACGTTCGCCGTGCCCTGGTACGGCATGCTCCTGCTCGGGACGACCGACGACGAGTACGACGGCGACCCCGCCGCCGTCGGGGTGGAGACCGCCGACGTCGACCGGATCCTCGCCGAAGCGTCGGTGGCGCTGGGCCCCGAGCTGGTCGAGCCCGGCCTCGTGCGCGCGTCGTATGCGGGGCTGCGCGTGCTTCCGGCGGGGGCCGGCGAGAGCGTCAGCGCGCGGCGGGAGACCGTCTACTCGATCGGTCCCGGAGGAATGCTCAGCGTCGCCGGCGGAAAGCTGACGACGTACCGGCGCATCGCGCTCGAGGCGCTCGACCGGCTGCGTCCGGCGCTCGGCTTGCCCAGACTCGTGCGGCGACCCTGGCCGCTCCCCGGCGCTCGAGACCTCGAGCTGCTCGAGCTGCCCGACGGCCTCGAGCCCGACGTGCATGCCCACCTGATGCATCTCTACGGGGCCCGCGCCCCGGAGGTGCTCGCTCTCACTCGAGACGACCCGTCGCTGCTAGAGCGCCTCCACCCGGACGGCCCCGACATCGTCGCGCAGGCGCTGTACGCGGTCGCGAGCGAGTGGGCGCTGACGGTGGAGGATGTTCTGCGCCGCCGCACGACGGTGACCCTGCGTGGCCTCGCGGACGACGCGGCGCGGGCACGCGTCGAGCCGTTCCTCCCGTAGGCCGACCGCGCCGGCCGAGGGCGGTTACGCCGCGCCGCCGCCGAGCGCGTCCACGACGAACGCCTGGAAGTGCGCGATCAGCCGCTCGGACTCCGGCAGCAACCGGCCGTGCGGCAGAGCCCGCGAGCCGATGCCCACCTGCACACGTTCGACGAGGACGCGGTCCTCGGAGCCGACCGATTCGTCCAGCGCGAGAAAGTCCCGCTTCCACCCCTCGTCCACGCCCGGGGCGAAGAAGTAGTCGAGATAGCGGGACGTCCGCTCCGGTGCGAGGGGCAGCACCGGTCCGATCGACAGGTTCGGGCGCCCCGGCATGACGTTGATCAGGGTGTTCGGGAAGAGAAAATGGAACTGCCCGCGCTCGACCTCGCCGGAGGCGTCGTACACGCCCCCGCCGCCGTTGCGCGCCACGGCGAGCTGGCTCGAGAACGTCGGGCGCGTCTCGAGGAGGTAGGCGTCGGCGGCGACGTCGATCGCCTTCGAAAGGCTCGGATGCGCTCCCGAGCAGTGGTAGCACTCGAGGTAGTTCTCGACGATCACCTTCCAGTTGGCGGCGTACGGGTCGCTCTCGGCCCGGAAGGAGAACTCGAGCGCCCCGATGTCGACACCCCCCGCGACGAGCAGCTCCGGCAGCTCGCCGAGGTGGTCGGCGAGCGGTGCCGCGTCGACGTCGGGGTTGACGAACACGAACGGTCCCCACGTCTCGACGGCGACCGGCACGAGACCGAGCTCGTCGCGGTCGAAACCGGGCTCGCGGTCGGCACGCGGCGCGTTCCGGAGCGATCCGTCGAGGTCGTACGTCCAGGCGTGGTACGGGCACTGGATCGACTCGCGCCGGTCGTCCGCCTCGCAGACGACCGACCCGCGGTGCCGGCACACGTTGACGAAGCCGCGCAGCAGCTGGTCGCGACCGCGAGCGAGCAGCACCGGCACGTGGCCGGCCCGCACGGGGGCCAGCCGGCCCGGCTCGGCCACGCGGCCGACATGGCAGGCGTACTGCCAGGCGCTGCCGAAGACCCGCTCCTGCTCCACGTGCAGCACGGCCGGGTCGACGTACCAGTCGTACGGAAGGGTGCGCGTGACGGCTGCGGCGCCCACGGCAACCAGCCTACCGACCACCGCCCGGCCGGATGAATCGACCCCGGGAAAGAGTGGAGGCCGCCTCGAGGCGTCTAGGCTGACCCGGTGTGCGCGGGCGAGCCACCGACCGTGCGGCTACGGCCGCTCGAGCCGGACGATCTCGACCCGCTGCTCGCGGAGCCGGATGCCGGAGCCGTCGTCGGCGCGGAGACCGCTCCGGCTGAGCGCCGTCGGAGGCTGGAGCGTCTCGTCGAGCGCTCGGGCACCTTCACGGACGGCCGGCTCGATCTCGCGGTCGAGGTCGACGGGCGCCTCGCCGGCAGGGTCGATGTCCGCCGGCCGGAGGGTGCGATGCCGCCGGGAGTCGTGGAGCTCGGCATCGGGCTCCTCGCGCGGGAGCGAGGTCGCGGGGTCGGGAGGCGGGCCGTCGAGCTCCTCGTCGAGCGGCTGTTCGCGGATCCGGGGATCCACCGGGTGCAGGCGTCGACCGCTCTCGACAACCGTCCCATGCGCGTGGTTCTCGAGCAGGTCGGCTTCACGTTCGAGGGGGTGCAGCGCAGCTTCATGCCCACCGGCGAGGGCGACCGTGTCGACTACGCGCTCTACGCGCTGACGCGGGCCGATCACGAGCTCTGACGCTGCAGAGCCGCTGCTACCCTCGCCCGCATGTCGACGGCGGTGAGCGTGCCGGCGCACGTCGGTGACGACGATCTGACCGCCGCCGTCGCCGCCGAGGCCGAGGCGATGGAGGAGCTGCTCGTCCGCCTCGTGGAGACTCCGACCACCCTCGGCAACGAGGAGCCCGGCCAGGTGATCATGGCTGATGCCTTTCGCGCCGCCGGCCTCGAGCCGGTCGACGTGCCGCTCGACGAGGACGCGCTGCGGGCGCATCCGCTCGCCGCACCGTTCTCCTGGGACGTGACGCGGAAGCGCAACGTCGTCGCCACCTGGGCCGGCGCCGAAGAGGGGCGTTCGCTCGTGCTCAACGGCCACGTCGACGTCGTCCCCCCGTCAGCGGAGAGCCTGTGGAGTGGTGCGCCCTTCGCCGCCCGCAGGGACGGAGAGTGGCTGCTCGGCTGTGGCGCCGGCGACATGAAGGCGGGTCTGGCCGCAATCGTGGGAGCGGTCCGCGGCCTGCGCCGGCTCGGCCTCGCACCGCAGGGCGACGTGCTGCTGCAGTCGGTGGTGGAGGAGGAGTGCGGAGGCAACGGAGCGCTGCAGTGCCTGCTCGCGGGTCATCGTGGGGACGCCTGCGTGATCGCCGAGCCGTTCCCCGGCGCGGTGACCGTCTCGCAGCTCGGCGTCCTCTGGTTCCACGTCGACATCGCCGGCATCCCGGCGCACGTCGGCGAGGCCGGGGTCGGGGTCAACGCGATCGAGGCGGCGTTCCCGATCGTGCAGGCGCTCCGTCTCCTGGAGGAGGAGCTGAATGCCGACCCTCCGGCCCCGTACGACGAGGTCGACCATCCGGTCCATCTCAACGTGGGGGTCGTCACGGGTGGCGACTGGCCCTCGACGGTTGCGGCCGAGTGCTCGCTCTCCTGCAGGCTCGCCCTCTTCCCCGGGCAGGAGGTGGCGTGGTTACAGGCGCGTGTCGAGGAGGCCGTGGCGCGTGCGGCGTCGCAGCATGCATATCTCGGCGGCTCACCCGCCGCGCGTGCGCTACGACGGGTTCGCCGGCCAGGGAGTCGAGGTGCCGGCGGACGCGCCGATCGTGGAGGCGCTGGCTTCGGCGCACGAGGCTGTCACGGGGTCGGCGCCGGAGCGGATCGTCACCACCGCGACCACAGACGCGCGAGTCTTCGTCGCCTCGGGGATCCCGGCCGTGTGCTGCGGCCCGCTGGCTGAGAGAATCCACGGCGTGGACGAGCGGGTGCACCTGCCCTCGATGGTCACCACGGCGCAGGTGCTCGCGCTCCTGGTTCGGGACTGGTGCGGAGTGACCGTGTGAGAGTCCGCACCGGCGTGCTGCTCGCGGGCGCGCTCGCGGTCGTCGCGGCGGTCGCCTCCCGTCTGCGCCGCGCGTCGGTGGGACCGCCGGCCTGGCAGCCGGCGCCCGAGCCGCCCACAGCGCCGGCGGAGCCGGCAGAGCCCGGGGAGCCCGTGGAACCCGCGGAGCCCGAACCGCCTGTCCTGAGCCAACCTGCCGGGCCGGATGATGCTTCGGCCGTCGGCGGGTCGATCCCCGAGGGCTGGAGCGTGGTCGACTACTCGCAGGGCATCCCGCCCGCTCCCCCTGAGCGCACGACTGCGCGGCGGGCGCGGGCCGACGACGGCGTCCTCCGCGGCATGTCGGCGATCAGGCGTTTCTTCCGCACCAACGAGACTCCGGTGTGGTTCATCTCCGCCACAGCCTTCAACCTGCTCGGGATCGACCGCTGGGTGCGGAGCTTCCGCTTCCTCAACTTCTACGACTCGTTCGACGGCCACCATCCGCGGGTCTTCGCGCCCACCCACCACTCGCCGCCTCCCTTCGACTCGATCGAGGAGATCTGCAACTACCTCCTCGGCCACAAGCAGGTGGTCGATCGCGTGAAGCCGGCCGGCGGCAAGGCCCTCTTCCTCATGTTCGACGAGCAGACCGAGCGTCTGGCGGCCGAGTTGGGGCTCGAGGTGGCCTTCCCGTCGGCGGCACTGCGCCACCGGCTCGACTCGAAGATCGTGACCACGCAACTCGCCGACGAGGCGGGTGTCCCGAGCGTCCCCAACGTCCTCGGTCGAGCGGGCTCGTGCGGAGGAGCTGCGCTCGCTCGCCCACGACGCCGGCCTCGGCGAGGCGCTCGTCGTGCAGACGCCGTACGGCGACTCGGGCCAGACGACGTTCTTCCTGTCGTCTGCCGGCGACTGGGACACCCATGCGGCCAAGCTCGTCGGCGAGGAGCTCAAGGTGATGCGCCGCATCGACCCTCGCGAGGCGGCGATCGAGGGCGTGATCACCCGCCACGGAACGCTCGTCGGTCCACTGATGACGGAGCTGACCGGGTTCCCGGAGCTCACTCCGTACGGCGGCGGCTGGTGCGGCAACGACGTCTTCGCGACGGCGCTGACCGAGGAGCATCGGCTGCTGGCCCGCCGCTACACGCAGCAGATGGGCGAGCGTCTGCGGCAGGAGGGCTACCGCGGCTACTTCGAGCTGGATTTCCTCGCCGACATGGGCTCGGGGGAGATGTACCTCGGCGAGCTGAACCCCCGGGTCACCGGTGCCAGCTCGATGACGAACGTCACCGCGGTCGCATACGGCGACATGCCGCTCTTTCTCTTCCATCTGCTCGAGTTCATGGACGTCGAGTACGAGATCGACGTCGACGAGTTGAACGCGGGGTGGGCGCAGCCGGGCGCCATCGACGAATGGAGCCAGTTCATCCTCAAGGACACGGCCGACAGGGTGGAGCTGATCGCCAAGGCGCCCCGGTCGGGCCTCTGGCGCCTCGACGAGCGGGCGCAGGGCGGCATTCGCTTCAGACGCCGGGCCACGGACTGGCACACCATCGCGGACGAGGGCGAAGCGTTCTATCTCCGTATCGCCCAGGAGGGCGGCTACCGCTACCCGGGCGCCGACATCGGCATCCTCGTCACGCGCGGCCGCCTGCAGACGGACGACCACGAGCTGACCGACCGCGCCCGCACGTGGATCACGGGCATCAAGCGCCAGTTCGAGACCGTGCCGCTCGGCGCGGAGGAGCAGGTGCCGATCCGCGACCCGGAGCCGTTCTCGTTCAAGCTGCTCTGACGGTGCTCCCGCCCGGCGGGCTCGCTTCGGCGGCGGCTGCTCAGGCGTCGACCACCGCCGTGTCAGGAACAATGCGACGGTGACGGCTGAGCTCACTTTCGAGGCGGTCGAGCAGCTCGCGCCGGGCGACCGGTGGCGGATGCTCTTCGAGCGGCACTGGCCACGCTATCGCGAGTGGTTTCTGAGCGACGGCGAGGTCGCCCGCTCGTCGTACGCAGAGTCCGCTCGTGCGTTGCGGACGCACATGCCCGAGCTCGCGTCGACGTACGAGACGCTGTGCCGGCTCGCCGGGGGCGGCGATCTCGAGGCCCGCTTCCTGGCCATGTGGGCGCCTCCGTCGTACCTGTCCGGTTGCTCGCAGGGCGTGTGGTTGCGAGGCGAGCCGGTGCTCGTGCGCAACTACGACTACGCGCCGGAGCGGCTGGAGGGAGTCATCCTGCGCACCCACTGGGTGCGCGACGTGATCGGGACGAGCGACTGCGCGTGGGGGCTGCTCGACGGCGTCAACGACACCGGACTGGCCGTCTCGCTCGCCTTCGGCGGCCGCAGGGTGGTCGGCTCCGGCTTTGGGGTGCCGCTCGTCGTCCGCTATCTGCTCGAGACGTGCGCGACGGCCGAAGAGGCCCGCGTCGCCCTGTCGCGACTGCCGTACCACCTTGCACACACGCTGACGATCGTCGACGCCCGCGGCGACGTGTGCACCGCCTATCTCTCGCCCGACCGCGGCGCCGAGCTGGCAACGACCCCCGTGGCGACCAACCATCAGGGCCGTGTGGAATGGGAGGAGCACGCGTCCGCCACCCGTTCGACAGAGCGGGAGGCGCGCTTGCTCTCGCTGCTCGAGGTCGACGCCCCCACGGTCCAGGAGTTCGCCGAGGCCTTCCTCCACCCGCCGCTCTTCAGCACGGGCTACGACCGCCGCATGGGCACGCTGTACACGTGCGCCTACGATGTGCGCGCCGGTCGCGCGCAGTATCGCTGGCCCGGGATCACGTGGGAGCAGAGCTTCGCGGACTTCTCCGAGGGCGAGCGCACGGTCGTGTACGCCGCTGCGTCCGCGGCCTGAGTCGTCCGGCGGACGGGCGCGTAGACTGCGGCTCGTGGGTTCGACGTCGCTCGTCTCGGAGGCGGTGGTGCGGCTGCGCCCGCCCCGGGTGTTCCGCCCCGGTCTCTCGGCGCGCTGGAACCGGCTTCTCGAGCAGACCACGGGAGAGCCGCTGACTGCGCGCTACTACGCTGCGGAGATCGCCGAGGGGCTGGCCGCGTGACGGGCCGCGCGGTGGCTCTGAACCACGTCAGCGTGATCGCGCGCGACCTCGACGAGAGCGTGCGTTTCTATGTCGAGGTGCTCGGCCTCGAGCCTTTGCCGACGCCGGCGTTCGGCTTCCCCGTGCAGTGGCTCGGGATCGGCGACCGGCAGGTGCATCTGTTCGAGCGCCCGGGCGACGCGCCCTCGTACGCGCACCTGGCGCTCGAGATCGACGACTTCATGGGTGTCTACCGGCGCGCGAAGGAGCTCGGCATCCTCGATCGCGACACGTTCGGCAACGCGATGTACGAGCTGCCGAACGGGATCGTGCAGATGTACATCCGCGATCCGAGCGGCAACTTGATCGAGCTCGATCACCGGGATGCATCGACGATCCCGCGCGACGAGGTGCCCGAGTACGCCGTGCTCGCCGACGTCCGGCCGCAGGAGGGCGCCGCGGCCGACGCGACGCTGTTCCATCGGTCCTAGCCGGCGCACAAGCCTTTAGAACTCGTTTCAAAATGAAGCCTTGAGTCGTCGGAACGCGCTGTGCGGGCACGCTGCGGCGTCCTCGGTCGCCCCAATACGTCTCGTATTGGGGCTCCCTGCGTCCTTGCATCGCACCCACCCATCGCGCCCCGCCGACGAAGCGTCATTCTGAAACGAGTTCTTGGCCCCGGCGAGGCGGCTCACGGCGAGCGGCTACCCTCCGGCAGTGCAGGAGCGCGACGACATCCGCAACGTGGCCATCGTCGCCCACGTCGACCACGGCAAGACGACGCTGGTGGACGCGCTGCTCTGGCAGTCGGGGTCGTTCCGGGAGAATCAGGACGTCGCGGAGCGGGTGCTCGACTCGATGGATCTCGAGCGCGAGAAGGGCATCACGATCCTCGCCAAGAACACCGCGGTGCGCTACGGCCGTGTGAAGATCAACATCGTCGACACGCCCGGTCACGCCGACTTCGGCGGCGAGGTGGAGCGTGGCCTGCGCATGGTCGACGGGGTGCTGCTCCTCGTCGACGCGAGCGAGGGCCCGCTGCCGCAGACCCGCTTCGTGCTCCGGAAGGCCCTCGAGGCGCGCCTGCCCGTGCTGCTCGTCGTCAACAAGGTCGACCGCCCCGACGCGCGGATCGCCGAGGTCGTGGACGAGGTGTACGAGCTCTTCCTCGATCTCGATGCAGATGAGAGCCAGATCGAGTTCCCGATCGTGTACTGCAACGCGAAGGCCGGGCGGGCGGGGACGGACCCCGATCCGGCGCGTCTGGATGAAGGCCTGCGCCCGCTCTTCGACCAGTTGCTCGAGAGCATCCCGTCCCCGACGTTCGACGAAGGGCACCCGCTGCAGGCGCTGGTCACGAACCTCGACGCCTCGCCCTACGTCGGCCGGCTCGCCATCTGCCGCGTCCGCAACGGGACGATGCGCAAGGGTCAGCACGTCGCGTGGTGCCGCACCGACGGCCGCGTGGAGCGTGTCCGCGTCACCGAGCTCTACGTGACCGAGGCGCTGGATCGCGTGGACGCGCTGGAGGTGGGCCCGGGCGAGATCTGCGCGGTCGCCGGTCTCGCCGAGGTCACGATCGGCGAGACGCTGGCCGACCCGGAGGATCCCCGCCCGCTGCCGGTGGACCAGGTCGACGAGCCGAGTCTTTCGATCACGCTCGGCGTCAACTCGTCGCCGCTGGCCGGGCTCGACGGATCGAAGCTCACCGCGCCGATGCTGAAGGCGCGCCTCGACCAGGAGCTGGTCGGGAACGTCTCGCTCCGCGTCTTGGCCACCGAGCGTCCCGACACCTGGGAGGTGCAGGGGCGCGGCGAGCTCCAGCTCGCCGTGCTGGTCGAGCTGATGCGGCGTGAGGGCTTCGAGTTGACGGTGGGGAAGCCGCGGGTCGTCACGCGCGAGGTCGACGGCACGGTGCACGAACCGGTGGAGCGGGTCGCCATCGACGCGCCGGAGGACTACGTCGGCGTCGTGACGCAACTCCTCGCGCTGCGCAAGGGCCGGATGGAGCAGATGGTCAACCACGGCACGGGTTGGGTGCGGGTCGAGTACCTCGTGCCGGCCCGCGGCCTGATCGGCTTTCGTACGGAGTTCCTCACGGAGACGCGCGGGACGGGGATCCTGCACCACGTCTTCGACCGCCTGGAGCCCTGGCACGGGGAGCTGCGCACGCGGCCGACGGGCAGCCTCGTGGCGGACCGGTCGGGCCCGACGACGACGTTCGCGCTGCTCAACCTGCAGGAGCGAGGGTCGTTGTTCGTCGGTCCCGGCGTCGCGGTCTACGAGGGGATGATCATCGGCGAGAACGCGCGCTCCGAGGATCTGGACGTCAACGCCACCAAGGAGAAGAAGCTCACGAACATCCGCTCGTCGACGGCCGACGAGCTCGTGCGCCTGATTCCCGCACGCCCGCTCTCGCTGGAGCAGGCGCTCGAGCACATCCGCGAGGGCGAGTGCGTCGAGGTCACACCGTCGGCGATCCGGCTGCGCAAGGTCGAGCTGTCGGCGACGAAGCGTCAGCAGGGAGCGAGCCGCGCGGCCCGCGACCTGATCGCCGCCCCTGCGACGGGTCGCACCTAGCCGAGGTAGGGCGCCGCGCCGCGCTTGAGCAGCCCGCGGGCCAGGATCAGGCGCTGGATCTCGCTCGTGCCCTCCCAGATGCGGTCGACGCGAAGCTCCCGATAGAAGCGCGCCGCCGCGCTGTCGAGCGAGTAGCCGCGCCCGCCGAGGATCTGCACGGCCCGGTCGGCGACCCGGCCCGCCATCTCGGAGGCGTACAGCTTCGCCATCGACACCTTCCCGTGCACGACCTTGCGGTCGGCGAGCGTGTCGAAGGCGTGCGCTGCGTGGTAGGTGAGCAGTCGCGCCGCGAGGAGCTCGGTGAGCGAGTCCGCGAGCGGGAACGAGACACCCTGGTTCTCGGCGATCGGGGCGCCGAAGGCGACTCGCTCCTGCGCGTAGGCGGTGGCCAGGTCGAGTAGGCGCTCGGCCGCGCCGCAGCAACGCGCAGCGATGAAGAGTCGCTCGACGAGGATCCACTCCTTGGCGCCTGCGTCGCCGCTCGCCGGCACGCGGTTGGCGTCGGGCACGCGGCAGTCGGTGAACGTGATCTCCGGGTGGTGGTCGAGGTAGGGGTCGTGCAGGAAGCGCGGGGTACGGACGATCGCGAGGCCCGGAGTGCCGGGATCGACGAGGAAGAGCGTCTGCTCGCCCTCGGCCACGGCCAGGACGATGTAGACGCCCGGCGCACCCTCGCTCGTGACGAACCATTTCTCCCCGTTCAGCAGCCACGCGTCGCCGTCGCGCGTCGCCGTCGCGCGAATCCCGGCCAGGTCGGAGCCTGCGCCGGGCTCGGTCAGCGCCCAGGCTTCGCGATACTCGCCGCGGACGATCGGCCTGACGTAGCGCTCGACCTGGTCGGGCGTCGCGATCTCGTAGAGCTCGCGCGGGCCGCGATCCACGACGGCGAAGCCGAGCCCGTTCGTCGCCTTGCCGGACTCCTCCTCGAGCGCCACCTGGGCCAGCATCGGCAGGTTGCGGCCGCCGAGCTCCACGGGCATGTTGAGCTGCGAGAAGCCGGCTGCACGTGCCTTGCGCCGTACCTCGCCGAGAGTGTCCTGGTCGATCTCGTTCGTCCACACGATCTGTGCCTCGAACGGGTAGATCTCGTCCTCGAGGAACTGCGCCACGCGCTGCTTCAACTCGCGGATCTCGGCGGGGAGCTCGGGAACGATCACGGGCGGGCCTCCTTGCAGACGCGCCTTGTAACGCTGCGTTACAAGATGTTTGACCGTGCGGTCAGGACCTGGACGGGGAGACCCTATGCAAAGACGCGCCGTGCCGCGGCGGTTCCTTCCAGCACCGCTTCCTCGAGTGAGCGCGGCGACAGGCAATCGCCCGCCTCCTCCACGCGCAGGCCGGCCAGTGACAGTCGGGGCGCGAGGTCGTCGCAGGGCACCCGCCCCAGCGCGAGGACCAGGGCGTCCGCGTCGAGTGCGAGGTCGAGCTCGTGGGCGAACACATTGCGGAAGCGCGCCTGGCCGTGGGCGGCGCCCGTCAGCTCGAGGTGCTGCCGGATCTCGACGCCCGCGCGGTAGAGGCGTTGCAGCGCAAGGTTCCGCCGGTACTGGTGCAGGCTCTCTCCGACCGCGACCGCGGCGACGCAGAGCGTCACACGGCAGCCCGACGCCGCCAGGGTCTCGGCAGAGGCGAGGCCCGCCGGGTCGCCACCCCAGTCGGCGACGACGACGGATCCGGAGATCGCACCCGGGTCGGTGAGCGCGTCGAAGGCCTGCACGACGCGCATGCCGTCGAGCTCGAGCGATGCCGGCGCATACGGCTGCGCCCCGGTCGCGACGACGACTCCGTCAGGCTCGAGCGCGCCGACGGACTCGACGGTCGCCTCCGCGCCGAACCGGAGGTCGGCAGCCTCGACCGTCCGCGCGTGGTTGGCCAGAAAGCCGGCGGCGATCGGCGCGCCCCCCGGAGAGGCCGCGGCGAGCACTTGCTGACCGCCGGCTCGCATCGTGCGCTCGAGGACGATCACGTCGTGCCCTGCCGCCACGCCCTCCGCCGCGGCGGTGAGCCCGGCCGGACCGGCCCCCACGACGACCAGCTTGCGGCGTGTGGCGGCGCGGACCACGGCTGGCCACGATCGCTCGCGCCCCGTTCGCGGCGTAATCGCGCAGCGGATCGCCTCGCCCGCGTGGTAGTGGGCGATGCAGGCCTGGCAGCCGATGCAGCGGACGATCTCCGCAGCCCGCCCGGTCCGGGCCTTGGCCGGCAGCTCCGGGTCGGCGATCAGCGCGCGAGTCATGCCGAGTGCGTCGGCCGCCCCCGAGGCGACGATGCCGCCGGCCTCAGCCGGATCGATCACTCGGGACGTCGCGATGAGCGGCAGCCCGAGACGGAACGGGGCCAGGTGCTCGAGGATCAGGTTCTCGGCGAGCGGCGGCGGCGGCACGATCAGGGTCGAGCCGAGGTAGGACGGCGATTCGCCGAGCGTGAGCGACAGGTAGTCGACCTCGCCGGCGAGGAGCGGCGCGACCCGTTGCGCCGCGAGCGAGTCGGCCGACAGGCGCACCCCCAGGCCGAGCTCCGGGGCTGCGGTGCGCACCGCGCGCACGACCTCGAGCAGGAAGCGCGACGGCTCGCCCCACTCGTCGTCACGAAGGTTCAGCTCCGGGTCGAAGAACTGCGCCACGAGGTAACGGTGGGCGGCAGAGATCTCGATGCCGTCCAGCCCGCCCTCCGCCGCCAGCAGCGCGCACTCGCCGAACCCGGCCACGATCTCCTCGATCTCGTCTGCGCGCAGCGCCCTCGGCGCGACGCGGAACCGCTGGCTGGGGATGGCCGAGGGAGCGAGCGCAGGCGCGCGGGGCGGGCCCGAGATCTGCTCACGGCCGCCGTGCAGGAGCTGGACGTAGAGCCGCGTTCCGTGGCGCTGCACGGCCTCGCCGACCCGCCGGTAGGCCGGGACGATCTCCGGCAGGTACCCGGCGAGCTCGTGGGGCGTGAGGATCCCCGATGGGTGGGGTGCGGTGGCCTCGAGGACGATCAGGCCGGCGCCGCCACGCGCCCGCGCCTCGTGATAGGCGACGAAGTCGTCAGTCGGGAGGTGCGACTCGACGAGCATCGTCTGGTGCGCGGTCGAGACGATGCGGCACGGCAGCTCCACGGGCCCCAGTCGGAGGGGCTCAAACAGCGCGTCGATCACGTTCGAACGCCTCCCGCTCCGTCACGGTCAGCGGCCGCGAGCGTCCGCTCTCTCGGTCGCGGGCGACGAGCACCGCCTCCGCCTCGGCCGCGACCCGGCCGTCCTCCGTGCGGATCTCCTCGGTGAGGGTCAGGCTCGAGGTGCCGATCCGGTCCAGCCGGCAGCGCACGATCACGTGCTCGTGCTCCAGCCGCAGCTCGTTGCGGAAGTCGATCGCGACCCGTGCGAGGACGTAGTCCCACGGGTTTCCGACGTCCCCGAGCACTCGTTCGACCCACTCGTCGCGGCACTCCTCGAGGTACGTGGCGTAGACGGCGTTGTTGACGTGCTGGTACGCGTCGACGTCGCGCCAACGGATCTCGATCCGCTTGTCGTGGGGCATCGGGAGCAGGATCCTACTCCGGCGGACGAACGCCCCGGGAAGGGCCGGCGAAAGCCCGAGGGGCGAACGCTTCGTGCCGCCTCTGTGACGTCTTCTCCCCGGCGCGGCGTGGTTGCGAGCCTCGACCGGAGCGAGGGACCCGAACAAGCTCTGAGCCTGGACCTGTGCCGAAAGTGCGCCAGTTTCTCCACAGGCGGATGCGTTCTGGGATCGACGCCTGTCGCCGACTGCGACGCCTGACCGCATGGTCAGGACAGAATGCGGCGGTGGCCGGCGTGCGCTCGCTCCTCTTCCCGCGCTCGATCGCCATCGTCGGCGCGTCGCCGCGCCGCGCCGAGTCGATCGAGACGACGCTGCGCAGCGGCATCGACGTGTGGGGCGTGAACCCGAACCGCACCGAGGTGAACGGCCTGCGTTGCTACCCGCGCGTCGCCGACCTGCCGGCGGTGCCCGACGTGGCCTTCATGCTCGTCGGGCACGAGCGGGTCGAGGACGCGCTCCGGGAGGCGCTCGCAGAGGGCGTGCGCGGCTTCGTCGTCCCGGGGGTTGGGGCGGAGGCCGGCGAGGCCGGGAAGACGGTGGCGCGGCGGATCGCCGCCCTCGCGCTCGACGCGGGCGCCGTGATGATGGGGCCGAACTGCATGGGCTTCGTCGTCCCAGGCGGGCCTGCGGCGTGGATCGGCGATCCGCCGGCAACAACGGCTCCAGGTCACGTGGCGGTGCTCTGCCAGTCGGGCTCGCTGGCCGACGCCTTCCTCTCGCTCGGCGGTCGCATCGGGCTGCGCTGTGTCGTTTCCTCGGGTGGCGAGCTGGTCACCGACGCCGCGGACTACCTCCGGTTCTTCGCCGAGGACGAGGGCACCCGCGCCGTCGGACTCTTCCTCGAGACGGTGCGCCGGCCCGCCGCATTCGTGGACGCGCTCGCAGCATGCGCCGAAGCGGGCAAGCCTGTCGTCTGCCTCAAGGTGGGTCGCTCCGAAGCCGCCGCCCGCGCGGCGCTCTCGCACACGGGCGCCCTCGTCGGCTCGGTGCGGACGTTCTCCGCACTCCTGCGCCGCTACGGCGGGATCGAGGTGGAGGACTTCCACGAGCTCGTCGAGACGCTCGAGATCCTCGGTCGCCGTCGCTGGCCGCGAGGCACCCGGCTGGCCGCCGTCTCCGAGTCGGGGGGAGAGTGTGCGCTGCTCGCCGACCACGCCGAAGCGGCCGGGATCCCGTTTCAGCCGCTGCCCGACCCGCTTGCCGCCGCGCTCCAGGCCGAGTTCCCGAACTTCCTCGACCCGGGCAACCCGCTCGACGCGTGGGCCGTCGCCGACGCGGAGGTCGTGTACCCGCGCTCGCTCGAGCTGATGGCGGCCTCTGGCGCCTACGACGGGCTGCTCGCGCTCGCCGACCTGTCCCAGTTCCGCGACGTCTCCAACGAGGGCTGGTGCGAGCTGACGCTCAGGACCCTGGCGCGTCTGGCCGAGGAGCGCGACGTGTTCGCGGCAGGCGTGACGGTGCACAGCGCCGATCCGCCGAGACGTTTCCAGGAGCTGGCCCGAGAGCTCGACCTCGCACTGCTGCGCGGCCCACGCGACGCGATGCGGGCACTGGCCCACGTCATCCGCTGGCGCCCGGTCGAGATGCGCACCGACGGGCTGCCCGCCCCTGACGTGGGTGACCTGCTCCACGGCCCTGGGCCGCTGTCCGAGCATCAGTCGGCGCTCGTGCTCGAGCGCTACGGGATCCCCTTCGCGGAGCGACGGCGGGCGACCGGCGCGGAGGACGCTGCAGTCGCGGCTGCCGAGCTCGGGTTTCCGGTCGTGGTCAAGGTCGAGGGCCTTGCGCACAAGGCGCGTGAGGGTGGGGTCGTCCTCGGCGTCACCTCGCCGGACGGGGCGGCGGAGGCTGCCCGTCGCCTCGCCGGTCCGGTGCTCGTCGCGAGACAGGTCGCGGCCGGCGTGGAGGCCCTGTGCGGGATGACGCGCGATCCTGACTACGGCCCGGTGCTGGTCGTCGGGGTGGGCGGTGTCGCCGTCGAAGAGCTCGGACAGGTCGTGGTCACGGTGGCACCGATCGACGTCCAGACGGCCGGCGAGCTGGTGGCGGAAGCCGGGATCGACGATCCCGGCGGCGTCGTCGCAGAGACGCTGGCCGCCCTCGGACGCCTGGCGCTGGCGCACCCGGAGATCCAGTCGATCGACGTGAACCCGCTCATCGTCGGTCCGGGCGGCGCAGTTGCGGTCGACGCGCTCGTCGTCGTCGGCTAACCGGTTCCGACCGCCGCCGTCACAGCTCATTGACCGGCCAGTCAGCCCGGCTTGACTTCACGGTCAGGGCCGGGATTCAATGGCCTCCCGTCCATGCCGCATCCCAAGGATCGATCCGGGCTGTCCCGCAAGGAGCTCCTCACCGGCGCGGCCGCCGGGGCCATCGGGGTGGGCGTCCTCGGGGGCCTGGCCGCGTGCCAGGACACGACGACACCCATCGGGACGGGTGCGGGCGGCGCGGGCTCGCCCCTCGTCGTGCCCAAGCCCCTCGGGCCGGGCGGCTTGCCGTTGCCGCGCCCGGACAATTCGGTCACCTGGGCGATCACGGACGACAACCAGCCCATTCCCGACAGCACGCCGGTCGAATCCGGGCCGCTCCAGATCTACAACTACCCGGACTACCTCTACCCCGGGCTGGTCAAGAAATTCGAGCAGCTGCACGGGGCAGAGGTCAAGATCGCGACGTACAACTCGTCTGACGAGGCGATCTCGAAGCTCGCGTCGGGGCAGGTCGCATTCGACGTCGTCGTGGGTCTGTCGGGCTCCAACATCGACAACCTGATCGCGAAACAGCTGCTCCAGCCGCTCAACCACGCGCTGCTCCCGAACCTGGCCAAGAACATCTGGCCGGAGCTGCAGGACCCGGTCTATGACCGGGGGAGCCGGTACACGGTGCCCTACGTGGTCTGGTCGGACGGCATCGGCTGGCGCAACGACAAGGTGAGCGAGGACGTCGCGAGCATGGACGTCCCGTGGGACATCTTCTGGGAGTCACAGGCGTACCGGGGCAAGGTCGGCTTGCTCGACGACAAGCGAGACGGTCTCACCATGCCCATGCAGCGCGACGCGATGCATGCCGGCGCACGGCAGGACCTGAACACGGAGGATCCTGCGATCGTCGCCGCGGCGGGCCGGGATCTCGAGCAGCTGACCGACATCTGCAACATCAAGGTGACGATCACGGACTACCAGACCCTCCCGGAGGGGAAGACGGTGCTGCACCACTCCTACTCGGGCGATCTGCTCAGCGCCGCGCTCTACTACATGCCGCCAGGCGTGAAACCCACGGTGCTCTCGTACTGGTCGCCTGACAGCGACGGCGTCGTGCAGAACGACTTCCTGTGCGTGGGCCGCGGGGGGGCGAACCCGGCGCTCGCGCACCGGTTCATCGACTTCATGCTCGACGAGCGCAACGCGTACGACAACTTCGTCAACCAGAACGGCTACATCCCGCCGCAGAAGGCGATCGACGCCGAAGCCCTCATCAGACGCGGGCTGATCCCGCAGACCCTGGCCGGAGCGGTGACGAGGCCCGCCCAGTTCGCGTTCAACCAGGCGCTCCTCCAGCTGAGCGTCGAGGGCGAGCGCGCCTGGGACGACGCCTGGTCGAAGTTCAGGGCGGGCTGAGTGGGGTCACGGTGGACCTGGCGGCTGCTCGCGCTCCCCGGCGTCGCGTGGCTGACGCTGTTCTTCCTCGTCGCCTTCTACGCCGTGATCGCAGTCGCCTTCGGCAACCAGAACACCCTGTCCGAGCCGGTGCCGTTCTGGAACCCGTGGGAGTGGAACGTCGGGTACGTCGCGAAGACGCTGGAGAACATCTTCTCCGGTGAGCAGTTCCTGACCGTCTTCGCCCGCACCCTGCTGTTCGTGTTCGTGGCGATCGGGCTCTCGATCGTCGTCGCGTATCCCGTCGCCTACTACACGGCCCGCCACGCGGGACGCTGGAAGTGGCTGCTACTCGTGTTGCTGATCCTGCCGTTCTGGATCAACTACCTGATGCGCATGCTCGCGTGGATCAACCTGCTGTCGACGAACGGCTGGGGCACGCGGGTGCTCCACGCGACGGGGATCGAGTGGGTGTTCCTGCAGCTGGGGCTCCTCTCGACGGAAGGAGGCTGGCTGGACGGGCAGCCGGCGACGGTGATCCTCGCGCTCGTCTACGGCTATGTCCCGTTCCTGATCCTGCCGCTCTTCGCGACGCTCGATCGCATCGACCAGCGGCAGATCGAGGCGGCACGCGACCTCGGAGCGGGCCCTGCGGGAGCCTTCCGGCGCGTCACGCTACCGCTCTCGATGCCCGGGCTCATCGCCGGCGTGGTGCTCATCGCGCTGCCGATGTTCGGCGACTACTACACCCCGGACCTCGTCTCCGCCTCTCCGCGGACGAGCCTGATCGGCAATCAGATCGACCAGCTCACGCGGCAGGGCTCGGAGAAGGTCGTGGGAGCCGTGCTGACGATGATCCTGGCGGCGCTGCTCCTCGTGCTGATGCTCTATTACCTCCGCGCCACGCGGCGTGCCGACCAGGAAGCCGCTGCGTGACATGGCTGCGGAACCCGTGGGGGCGGCCCCGGTTCCTGCCCGTCATCACGGTGGCGTACATTCTGTGGTCGATCGTCCCTGTGGCGATCGCGATCCTCTTCGCGTTCAACGACGGGCGCTCGCGCACCACGTGGCAGGGCTTCTCCACGCGCTGGTTCACGGGCGAGACAGGGAGCGTGCTGCACGATCCGTCGCTGCAGGGTGCACTCAAGCACACGCTCTTGCTCGCGGTGCTCTGCGTCTTCGTGGCGACGCCGATCGGCGTCGCGCTTGCGCTCGGCCTGCAGCGCTGGCGGGGGAGGGGGTCGGGCACGGTCAACACGCTCATGCTGCTGCCGCTCGTGACGCCGGAGATCGTCATGGGCGTCGCCCTCCTGCTGCTCTTCCTGCAGGTGCTGCCCGGGCTCGGGCTGGGCACCACCGCCCAGGCGATCGGACAGGTGACGTTCACGCTCTCCTACGTCGTGGTGATCGTGCGCGGGCGGCTGGTCTCCGTCGGTCCGGACTACGAGGAGGCGGCGGCCGACCTGGGTGCGCCGCCGCGCGACCAGCTGTTCCGCGTCCTCCTGCCGTTGCTCGCTCCGGCGATCGTGGCCAGTGCAGCGGTCGTCTTCGCGCTGTCGATCGACGACTTCGTCGTCACGCAGTACCTGTCCAGCGACGCGAGCACTACGACGGTCTCCATGCTCCTCTACGCTACCGGCCGTGGGGCGCCGACACCAGCGCTCAACGCGCTCGCCACCGTCGCCCTGCTGATCACGCTCCTGACTCTGACGCTGGCGTACTTCGTCTACCGCAAGTTCGCCGGCGGCGAGGACGCCGCGTCGGTGGCGACGTTGGAGGTGTGAGGCATGCAGGGTGACATCCAGCTCGGCGAGCTGACCAAGCGCTTCGAGGGCGACGTCGTCGCCGTCGACGGCATCGACCTGCACATGCCGGCCGGAGAGTTCTTCACGATGGTCGGCCCTTCGGGCTGCGGGAAGACGACGACTCTGCGCATGATCGCGGGCTTCGAGCAGCCGACGAGTGGCCAGATCCTGCTCGACGGGGTCGACATGGCCGACGTGCCGCCCCATCGGCGGAACGTGAACACCGTGTTCCAGAGCTACGCCCTGTTCCCGCACCTCGACGTGGCCGGCAACGTCGCGTTCGGCCTCAAGTACCAGCGCTGCACCAAGGAGGACCAGCGCCGGCGCGTGGCCGAGGCGCTCGAGCTCGTGCAGCTCACGGGGTACGAGCGCCGCAAGCCGGCGCAGCTCTCCGGCGGGCAGCAGCAGCGAGTCGCTCTTGCGCGCGCGCTCGTGCTTCGGCCGCGCGTGCTGCTACTCGACGAGCCCCTTGGCGCTCTCGATGCACGACTGCGCAAGAACCTGCAGGTCGAGCTGAAGGCGCTGCAGGCGGAGCTCGGGATCACCTTCGTCTTCGTCACGCACGACCAGGAGGAGGCTTTGACGATGAGCGACCGCCTGGCGATCATGAACGGCGGCCGCGTCGAGCAGGCAGGGGCGCCGAAGGACGTCTACGAGGAGCCCGAGACGGTTTTCGTCGCCAATTTTCTCGGTGTCTCGAACCTGCTCCAGGCGGAGTCCGGCGGCGGGGACGCCGGTGGCTGCACGCTCAAGGTCGGAGAGCGGACGCTGCGCGCGCGACAGGGTGCGACCGGGGCGACCGGCGCGGTGACCGCGATGATCCGGCCCGAGCGCGTCGGGATCGAGCCTCAGGGCGGAGTGGGCGAGAACAGGCTCCCGGGGCTGGTCGAACGAGCCGTCTTCCTCGGTGGCTCCACCGAGCTCCACGTGCGGGTGCTCGGCGGCGACCTCCTGAAGGCGACGGTGCCGAACGACGGCTCGGCGCATGACTACGCGGAGGGAGCTGCCGTCACCGTGCATCTGCCCGCGGACGCCGTGCGGGTGCTCACCCCGGTCGCCTGATCGAGGAACGCGTGGGCCGGATGTGGGTTATCCGGCGAGCTCTCGCTCGAGAGCGGACGTTGCGAGCGCCGCGGCGGCGGCGGCGTCGACGAGACCGAGATAGAGCATCGAGTCGAGCCCGTCGGCCATGGCCGCGAGCCGCGTGCCGGCTGCGCGAGCGTCGACGGCGGCGGGAACCGTGCCGTCGGCCTGGCCCTCCGCGATCAGCGCTGCGAGCCGGTCGATCCAGGCCCGGTAGCACTGCACGACCAGCGGGCGTAGCTCGTCGTCGTCACGCAAGCCGCTCCACACCTCGTTCCACAGCGAGCGCTGGTCGGAGTACGGTGGGCCGGCCTCCACGCCGGCCACGAGCGCCCGCTCGAGCCGCTCTCGCCCGGTGGCGAGCCCAACGAGCTCGGCGTCGATGGCCTCGTTCAGGTGCCGGTCGGTGAATGCGAAGGCGCTGCGCAACAGCTCCTGCCGGGTGGCGAAGTAGTAGTGGACGAGCGCCTTCGAGACACCGGCCTCGGCCGCGACGGTCGCCATGCGCAGGCCGTGCGCCCCCTCGCGCACGACGACGCGACAGGCAGCCCGCAAGATCTCATCGACGCGTTCCTTCGAGACGGGGACGGTGGCGCTCACCAGTGTCCTATCTTGACCCATGTCCTGCGTTGCGACTATCCTGACTGACCGGACAGTCAGGATACACCTTCCGACCCCGCCACAATGACACCCTTCGCGATCCCCGAGACGGCCGAGACCCGGCCCGAGCTGCCGCCGCTCGAGCATCCGCTCGAGGCGGGTTGGACGCTGCCGGCGTCGTGGTACTCCGATCCGGCCGTGTACGAGCGCGAGAAAGAGAAGATCTTTACGGGTGTGTGGCAGTACGGCGGCCCGGCGGAGCACGTCGCCGGCCCGGGCAGCTTCATGACCACGCAGGCGGGGCATGTGCCCGTGGTCGTCGTGCGCGGGCGTGACGACGTCCTGCGCGCGTTCGTCAACGTCTGCCGCCATCGCGGCCATCTCGTCGCTCGGGACACGGGCTGCCGCGAGACGTTGCAGTGCCCCTACCACGCCTGGACCTATGAGCTCGACGGCACGCTGCGGCGCGCCCCGCGCTCCGATCGCGAGCCGGGATTCGATCCGTCGGACTTCTCGCTGCTGTCCGTGTCCGTCGACGCCTGGGGCCCGTTCGTCTTCGTGAACCCCGATCCGCAGGCCGCCGCACTCGGCACCGCTCTCGCCGACCTGCCGGACCTCCTGAACGAGTGTGGAATCGACCTGTCGACGCTTCGCTTCCACTCGCACCACGAGTGGCCGGCCACGGTGAACTGGAAGGTCGCGCTCGAGAACTACCTCGAGTGCTACCACTGCGCAGTCGCCCATCCCGGTTTCAGCAGGCTGATCGACGTGCACCCCGACGCCTACGAGCTGCGACTCCGCCCCACCTACACGAGCCAGATCGGAGCGGTGCGGGAATTCGCACGTGCGGGGAACGGCAAGGCGCCCTACGTGCCGCGTGGTGACGTGACGCAGTCGCAGTTCCACCACGTCTGGCCCAACACGACGATCAACATCGCTCCCGGGCCACAGAACCTCTCCATCGAGCGCTGGGTGCCAACCGGCCCGAAAGCGATGACCGAGGTGACCGACTACTTCTTCGGCTCGGATGTCCCGGACGAGCAGATCGAGGAGGTGCTTGCCTTCGACAACCAGGTCGGCCTGGAGGATCTCGCGCTGGTCGCGTCGGTGCAGGCCGGGCTCGACTCCGGCGCCGTGCCGCAGGGCCGCGTCATGGTCGAGAGCGAGCAGCTGATCGCAGACTTCCATCGTCGCGTGCACGACGCCCTGCTCGGCTAGAGCCTGGCGTCGGCCAGCGCGGAGGCAAGAGCCTCCGAGGCATGCTCCGTCACGGCCGGGCCGTGCGTCGGGACGAGTAGCGCGACGGGGAGCTCGAGCAGCGGGGCGAGCGCCCATGCGACGTCGGCTCGGCGCACCCCTTGCGGCAGCCAGCTCTGCGGGCAGACGCGATACGGCTTGCGCACGCCGCCGAGGAGCGCGTCGCCCGAGACCAGCGCACGCTGGCGTCGGAGCCAGAGCACGACCTCGTCGTCACGGGCGCTGGCAAAGGCCTCGGTCGGGCCAGGTAGCTGGTCGCCCGCCGAGAACGCGCGGTCGACGGCCGTGCCGACGCGATCGACGCTCCCTTGCGGTGACCAGAGCAGCGCTCCCGGCCGGCGCCCGTAGCGGGCGACGATCGCGGCTGAGCTGCGGCGGTGGTAGTGCAGCGTGAGGATCACGTCGATGCCCTGCCTCCGCTTCGCGTCGACGTCGAGCGCTTTCCAGAACCGTCGTGCCTCCCGCAGCCCGGGTGGGGCGAGCGGGTCGATGAGGACGAGCCGGTCGCCCGCGTCGAGCGCGACACAGGCCACGTCCTGTTTCCATTCCTCGTGGTATGCGACCCAGCGATACAGGCCCGGTGCGAGCTCGTCCGCGTCAGGGAGCACGCTCAGCACCCGCCCTCGGCGGCGCGCAGCATCGTCGTCTCTTCCTTCGCTCGCATACCTGCAACTAGCGTGCAGAGCTTAACAGCTACAAACCGGTAACGTATGTTTGTCGGTTACGATACGTGGATGCAGGAAGGACTCGATCTCGTGCGGCGGTTCGTCAACACCTTCGATCCCGACACCGCGGCGGACGACCTCGCCACTCCCCAGACACTTGTCACCTGGCTCGCCGAGCGTGACCTCGTCGACTCCACGGAGCGCCCCTCGGCGTCGGCGGGGGATGTCCGGAACGCGCGCGCTGTCCGCGAGGCGCTGCGCGACCTGCTCGTGGTGAACGCCGGCGGGCCGGAGGCGCCTGCCGCGAGCGAGACGCTCGACCGTCAGGCCCGCCGCTCCCGCGTCCTGCTCGGTTTCCGGCCGCATGGGGGTGCGCTCGAGGCGCAGGCAGGTGGTGTCGACGGAGCGCTCGGTCGTCTCCTCGCCGCCGTCGCCGACGCGATGGCCGATGGCTCGTGGGGCAGGCTCAAGGCCTGCCTCGCCGAGGATTGCCGCTGGGCCTTCCTCGACCGCTCGCGCAACTGCTCTCGGCGCTGGTGCGACATGAGCGTCTGCGGCAACCGTGAGAAGGCTCGCGTCTTCAGGGCGCGCCACGCGAGGCAGTAGGCCGCCTGGGTCCCGGCCCTGCTACGCCATCGTGTCGAGGATTCCGGTCACGTCGGCCTCGGTCGTGCGTGGGTTGACGACCGCGAAGCGTGTCACCGTCTCGCCGTGGTGGGTCGTGGGCACGACGAACGCGAAGTTCGCCTGCACGAGCCGTTCCGACCACCCGTAGTAGTCCTCGGCCGACCAACCGAGGCGGCGGAAGACGACGACCGAGAGGTCGGGCTCGTGCAGCAGCTCGTGCGTGCGGCTGCGGCGCCCGAGCTCCGCCGCCGCGAACCGCGCCACCTCGAGCGTTCGCTCGACGGCCTCCCGGTAGGCACGCGTGCCGTGTGTCGCGAGCGAGAACCAGAACGGAAGCCCGCGCGCGCGGCGCGTCAGGTTGATCGCATAGTCAGAGGGGTTCCACTCACCGGTACGCACCGGCTCCAGGTAGCCGGCGATCTGCGCGTGTGCCGCCCGCGCCAGCTCGGGCTCACGGTAGAGGAGCGCGCAGCAGTCGAACGGGGCAAACAGCCACTTGTGCGGGTCGACCACGAACGAGTCGGCGTGCTCGATGCCCTCGAAGAGGTGCCGCACCGACGGCGCCGCCAGCGCTGCCCCGCCGTAGGCGCCGTCGACGTGCAGCCAGAGGCCGCGCCGGTCGCATTCCGCCGCCGCCTCGTCGATGCGGTCGACCGCGCCGAGATTCGTCGTTCCGGCCGTCGCAACGACCGCGAAGACGCCGTCACCGGCACGATCCAGCGTCTCGGCGAGCGCGGCGCCACGCATGTGCCCGTTCTCGTCCGTCGGGACGAGGGCGACGTCGACGTCCATCACGAGCGCGGCGCTGTGAATGGAGGAGTGCGCCTGGTCCGACGCGACGAGCGTCCAGCCGGCCGGGTCGCGGCCGGCGGCGCGCGCGGCGTGCCGTGCCGTGACCAGAGCGGAGAGGTTGCCGACCGTGCCACCCTGGACGAAAACCCCGCCGGTCGTGGCCGGCAGGCCGGCGAGATCGGCGATCCAGCGCAGCGCATGGTTCTCGGCGTGGATCGCGCCTGCAGCCTCCAGCCAGTTGCCGCCGAAGATCGACGAGGCGCCGACGACGAGGTCGAACAGCGTTGCCGCCTCCGTCGGGGCGCACGGAATGAAGGAGAGAAACCGCGGATGGTCGATCGAGATGCAGGCAGGCGCGAGCACGTCCGCGAACAGACGCAGCGCCTCCTCGCCGCCGAGCCCGTCCTCGGTGATCGTCGCCCCGGTGAGCCGCTGCAGCTCCGCCGGCGCGAGCGCCCGGTCGAGCGGCACCGGGTCCATGCGGAAGCGGTCCTCCGCATAGCCGAGAATCGCCTCCGCGAGTCGCTCCGTCTCCTCGGTGTGGCGGTGCATGGACACGCCTCGACCGCAGCTCAGGCGAAGAACCGTTGTGGGTTCTCGACCAGCATCTGATCGATCTGCGCCTGTGTGACGCCGGCTTCGAGCAGCGCCGGAAGGATGCTCCTCGAGATGTGGAGGTAGTCCGGCTGCTCGTCGACGAAGAACGGGTTCTCGACCATGAAGTCGATGAAGCATGCGGCGTCGTGCCCCAGGTGCACGCGGTCCGCATACCCCTCGGCCGCGAGGGCTGTCAGTGTCTCGATGCGGCTCGGGTCGGGGTTGAAGTGCGCGATGCTGAAGCGATCGCAGCCGAGCCAGGCGCCGGTGTCGGCGATCGCGCGCAGGTAGTCGAGGTCGTTGCTGTCGCCGGCGTGCGCGATCACGATCCGGGAAGGCTCGACGCCCGCTGCCGTCAGGGCCTCGAGCGCCGGCAGACCGGTCTTCGCCGGCGCGTTCGTGTGCACCATCACCGGTGCGCCCGTCTCGACGCTGGCCGCGGCCACCGTGGCGAGGACGCGCGGCACGTCGCCGATGATCCCATGGTGCTCGACGGCGCACTTGAGGAAGGCCGCCTTGACCCCCGTGTCGTCGATGCCTTCGCGGATTTCCCGCACGAACAGCTCGGTGATCACGTCGTCGCTGCGATAGGCCAGGAAGCTCGGGAGCTCGAGGAAGACGTAGGCGCCGGTGGCGACGACGATGTTCAGGTCGACCTCGTGGTTGATCCGCTGGATGCGGGGGATGAAGCGCCCCAGGCCGGGTGCGGTCGGATCGACGATCGTCCGGATGCCGCCCGCTCTGAGCCGGCGGAGCTTCTCGATCGCATCGGCGACGCGCACCTCCTCGTCCCAGTAGCTCGCGCCCCAGACGCGACCGTAGTTCTCGAGCGCCTCGGGGTCGAGCACGAAGATGTGCTCGTGCATCAGCGCCGGGCCGAGCTCGGCGAGGTCGACGGGCCCGCGCACGGTCTCGACGGTGGTCATTCGGCGGCTCCTCTCAGAGCCCGAACTCTATTTCGTGACACTGGCCTCGCGCTGCTGAGAGCCGTGACACACGAGTCGCCATCGTCACCGGCGGCGCCGGTGGAGATGGCTGCGTACTCGCCTCGAACGCGGGGATCATCGCCTGCACGAACTCGGTGACCGAGGGGAACAGCTCGTGTAAGGCTGCCCTTACATAGAGGCGCAGGGTCGTATACAATGGCGCACCGTGACCGCACGCATTCCCGTCGCACTGGCCGCGATCGCGGCCGCCGCCGCGGTCGCCGGGTCGGCGACGGGCGCTACCTCCGCCACAACCGGCCGCACGGTCGACCCGGCCGGAACGAACCTTGCGCCGGTGAAGACCTATCTGCTCCGTCACACGGCGTTGCTGACCGGCTTCACGAGGGACTTCCGCGGCGCTGCCGATCACTATTACGCGCTCGCGAAAGGGACGAGGTTCGACTACGCGCAGCTGTGGCGTGCTCGTCGCGCCGCGGTCGCCGCTGACGTGCTCAGGCTGAAGCAGCTCTGGATCGAGGGCAACCCCTACTACGAGCGCATGGAGGGCGTCGTCGCGGGGACGCCGTCGCTCGCCGTCTACGACGTGATCATCGACGCCGGCTCGAGTGCCGCGGAGGACCCCTCGAGCGCCGTCCCGTTCGACCTCGAGCTTCCGAACGGAAAGGTGCTGCGGAAGCCGGGCAACCTCTACAACCTCACCGAGGGCATGCTCTGGGGGACGCTGCCGGCGCTCGTCGCGCGCAGGGTGGATCTCGACCGCGACGGCCGGCTCGAGTTCGGCGAGGTACTGCCGGACGCCAACGCCCTCAAGGCCGCCGCGGACGCGTTCGTGCTCTACGGCGGGAAGCTCGGCCGCACTGCGCGCGCGTGGCAGCCCACTGCCTCGGATGCCTTCACGGCCGTCGTCGTGATGGTGCCGACGATGAGCGAGTACTTCGGCCAGTGGAAGGTGTCCCGCTTCGTGCTCGGCGCGCGGGCGTCCGGTGAGGCCTTCAACGTCGTTTCTCGGCTCTCCGATATCGGCGACATCCTCGGTGGGCTCCGTGTGATCTACGGCGGCGTGCGCCCTGCGATCGCCAAGGTCGATCCGGCTCAGGCGGCGCAGACGAAGAACGAGCTCGATGCCCTGTGGGCGTACGTGAGCCGGCTGCGAGCACAGGAGCGCGCCGGGAAGCGGTTCACGCCGGAGCAGGCCGACGTGCTCGGGCGTGACGCCCAGGAGCGCGCGACCGCGATCGCCGGCCAGGTCACGCAGGCTGCGGCCCGGCTCCGGGTACGGATCGTCCAGTAGTGCGGAGCGCCCTCGTCACCGCGGTGGTGGTCGCGTCCGCGAGCGTCTGGCTCGTCGGCTCGGCCACGGCAGCCGAGCCGTCCCCGCCGGCGCTGGCGCAGAGGGCGAAACTGGCGCTCTCCGGTGCGCAGACGGAGCTCATCCTCGGCGACCGGCAGACTGCGGTGCGGCAGCTCGACAAGGCCCGCCGTGCTCTGCACACGCTCCTCGAGGGACATCGTCGCGAGCAGGCAGCGGCCCTCGCTACCGTCACGCGGGCACGCGCTGCGGCCGGGCAGGGCGACGAGGCGTCGCTGGCGGTCGCACGTGCCACTGTCTGGACGGCGGTGCTCCGGGCGGCGCTGGCGGAGTCCGTCGGCGCCACGTCTCGCGGCGACGTCCAGGCGGCGCGTGAATGGCTGCTCGTACGCGAGTTCCGTCCGCCGACGCGCTTCACACGTGCCGCAACCGACGCCACCCGGGCGCTCGGTGCGCTGGGGCGGGGGGCGCTGCCGGCTGCGCAGGCCGCCGCGATCGTCCGTGCCGATCTGCTCGACGTGCTCGAGGGGCGGCTGCGGACGTCACTCGCCTCGGTGCGGGAGGCGCAGCGCGCCGGGTTCGTGGTGCGCGCCGCGGAGTCGGCGGCCCTCGCGCAGGGCTACTGGCCGGCGCTGCGGCCGGTGTTCACGGCGCAACGTGGCGCACTGGCCGCACGGACGGAGGACGCGGCACTCGCCGCTCTCGTCTCGCGGGTGCTCGCCCACGGCACGTCGACCACACCGCTCGCGGAGGCGGAGCGGCCGCTCGACGGCTTCAGAGCTGTGCCGCTGGGGCGGGAGGAGGCCTTGCGCCGGGCCGGCCAGCTGCAGCGCTTCACGAAGCTCGTCGCGATCGAATACGGGCGCGGCGTGCAGGACGGGCGGGTCACGAAGGCGTTCGAGATCCAGGAGGCGATCACGTTCCGCGACGGCGCGGCGGCAGCGTTCGCCGACCTCGAGTCGCTCCTCCTGCGGCGCGACCCGTCCGCGACGCGCCGCATCGATGCGGCGCTCACGGAACTCTCCGACGTCCTCGGAGCTGTGAGCCGCGGCGAGGACGTCGCGACTCCGGGAGGCGTCTCCACGCTCGCGGACGCTGTGCTCGGCGCGACCGGGGACGTGTATCCACCCGCCTGGAAGGACGCGGCGAAGACAGCCGACTTCGACGTCATCGCAGCCACGCTCGACCGCCTCGAGGGTGCGGTCGCGGGCGGGGACTGGGGCGCGGCCGAGCAGGCGAGGCTCGAGGCATACGGCGTCTTCGAGCTCGGCCCGGAGCAGCGTCTCCGCGGCCTCGCGCCCGGGCTCTTCCAGCGCGTCGAGGAGCTCTTCTGGTACGGGCACGGCGACCACGACGGTCTCGTGCAGCTGATCGAGCGGCGCGCCGCTGCAGAGCAGATCGCCGCGACGCGCGCCGCCCTCGACGAGGCGCTCGTCTCATCCGAGGAGCGGATCGGCAGCGGGCCGGGCTCCCGTCTCTCGATCGTCACGAACAGCGCGATCATCGTCTTTCGCGAGGGTCTCGAAGCGGTGCTCATCCTTGCCGCGCTCATGGCCAGCCTCGTCGGTGCGCAACGTCGCCACCGGCGGCCGCTGCTCGCCGGCGTCGCGATGGCGCTCGCGGCAAGCGTCGTCACCTGGGCAGTCGCCCAGACCGTGCTCGGCTCGCTGGCCGGTTGGGGGGAGAAGCTCTCCGCCTCGGTCGGGCTGGTGGCGATCGCGGTTCTGCTGCTGATCCTCAACTGGTTCTACCACCGCGTCTACTGGCAGGAGAACCTGCAGGGCCTCCACCGGCGGAAGAAGCTGCTCCTCGGGGGCGCCGGCCTCGGCATGCTCTCCGCCCAGGCGCTCGGCCTCGTCGCGCTCGGGTTCTCGAGCGTCTACCGGGAGGGGTTCGAGACGGTGCTCTTCCTGCAGGCCCTGACGCTGGAAGCGGGGGCGTGGACGGTGCTGCAAGGGGTCGCGCTCGGGTTCGGCGCCGTGCTTTGCGTCTTTCTCCTCGTCGTCGCCTTGGAGCGCAGGCTCCCGCACAAGAAGATGCTCGTGGCGACCGGGCTGATGATCACCTGGGTGCTGGTCGTCCTCGTCGGCCAGACGGTGCAGACCATGCAAAAGGTCGGTTGGGTGCCCGTCACGCCGGTGGACGGCGTCGAGCTTCCGTACTGGGCCGGCATCTGGCTCGGCGTCTATCCCACCTGGGAGGGGCTGCTCGCCCAGTTCGCCGCCCTGGCCTTCGTGATCGGCAGCTACATCGCGGCGGAGACGCTGCGCTCGCGTCGCCGCTCACGTCTCGTGGCCGGCGCGGGAGCGGAGCTCGGCGCGGGAGGCCCGCTGGACGAGCGCAGCGCCCCGCCCGCCGCCTCCACCGTCGCCGCGACGTCCTCGGCGGTATGGGCGGTCGAGACGAACCAGCGGCCCAGCGGATAGCGGTGCCCGTACGTGCCGCGCTCTTCGAGCGCGTCGCAGAAGCGGGTGAACTGCGCGACGTCCGGCCTCACGAGATCGCTGGGGCCAGTGCTTCGTGCACCAGGAGCTGGAAGTGCTGGAGCAGCACCTCGCTGTCGAGCAGCAACCGGCCCTGCTCGACCAGCCCCGACTTCAGCCCGAGATGGACGGACCGCACCAGATCGACGTCCTCGGCGCCGACGACGTTGCCGAAGGCCGTGATCTCCTCGATCGTCCGCTCGCTCGTGCCCGGCGCCCAGAATCCGTCCACCCAGCTAACCGTCCGATCCGGGTCGAGCGGCCGGAACACGAGCACCCGCAGGTTGGCCGGCCCGGGAAACGTGTTCAGCGTCCAGTTCGGCCAGATGAAGTGGAACTGGCTCGAGCGGATCTCGCCTGCGGCTTCGTACGGCAACCGCCCGTTCCCGTCGGGCTCGTTGACCGGGCCGTACTGGCTCGACGTCCAACGGTCCGTCGTCAGGCGGTATGTGTCCGGGTCGACGTCGATCAGGCGGCTGAAGCTCTTGTGTGCGACGGGGCAGTGGTAGCACTCGAGGAAGTTCTCGACCACGATCTTCCAGTTCGCGTCGATCACCCATTCGCGGCCTCGGCCGCGGAACTCGAGCGCGGACGGGTCGAGCCCGAGCGCGGCGAGAGACCGTGGCAGGCCGCCGATCGTCTTGGCCAGTGGCGCCGCGCCTGCATCCGTGTTGACGAAGACGAGCGGGCCCCATGTGTCGACGCCGACAGGGAGCAGCGTCCAGTCGCCCTTCTCGAAGCCGGGCTCGCGCTCCGAGCGTGGCGCCGCGCGCAGCGAGCCGTCCAGGCCGTACGTCCACGCATGGTAGGGGCACTGCAGCGTCTCGCGACGGCCGCACCCGGCGGCCACGAGATGGCCGCGGTGACGACACACGTTGACGAACGCACGTAGCTCCGCGTCGTGCCCGCGCACCACGACGACCGGCACGTCGCCCGCCTGGCAGGTGAAGAACTGGCCGGCCTCGATGACGTCGCCGACCTGACCGGCGTACTGCCAGGTGCGCCGGAAGATCAGCTCCTGCTCGAGCGCGTAGACGCGCGGGTCCGAGTACCAGGAGGCGGGCAACGTGAGTCCCTGCTCGAGCTGCGAGCGAAGTGCTGGCGAGACGTCGAGCGCCACGGCGGTTCTCCTTGGTCGGGCGGGAGACGGAGCGCTACACGCGGCGTTCGCCCGGGATGCGTGGAGCACCCTGCTCGACGGCGTCGGGCACCCCGGCTCCACCCGACCGAGGGATCGGCGGCGGCGGCGGCCGCGACGATGGGACAGCAAGGCCGGCCCGGAGGGCCGGCACCCTACGCCGGTAGCGGGTGCGGCGTGCGGCCCGTCCATCCTCACCGAGGAAGGAGGCCCGCATGCGCACGCTGACCATCGGCGTCGCGCTCTTCCTGCTCACCTGTGTCTCGGCGCTGGCCGGGTCACAGCCGCAGCCACTGCAGCCCCGATCGCTCGATGGGAGCGGCAACAACAGGTTCCGAGCCGACTGGGGCCAGGCCGGCACCCAGTACCGCCGCGTCGGCCGGCCCAACTACGCAGACGGCGTCGCCAAGCCGGTCAGCGGGCCGCCGACCAGGTACGTCAGCAATCGCGTCTTCAACGATGTCGGGCAGAACCTGTTCTCGGAGAACGGCGTCTCACAGTGGGGGTGGGCTTGGGGTCAGTTCCTCGATCACGACTTCGGGCTCCGCGACGAGACGCCGGGCGAAGCGGGGCCGATTCCCTTCGACGAGGACGATCCGCTCGAGACGTTCACGAACACCTTCGGAGCGATCGGCTTCTCCCGCACACCGGCTGCAGGCGGCACCGGCGTCAACTCACCGCGACAGCAGATCAACACGATCTCCAGCTACATCGACGGCTCGAACGTCTACGGTGTGACACCCTCGCGGCTGGAGTGGCTCCGGGAGGGGCCGGTCGACGGGAACCTGGCGAACAACTCGGCGCGCCTGTTGCTCACGGCCGCCGGGTACCTCCCACGGGCCGATGCCCGGCCCGCACCCGCACCGCCGGTCGACCTCATGGGTCGGCTCACGGCCACACCGTCGCGGGCCGCCGTCGCGGGTGACGTGCGTGCAAACGAGAACATCGCGCTGACGGCGATACACACGCTGTTCGCACGTGAGCACAACCGCATCGTCGCCGCGCTGCCGGCGCCTCTTGCAGAGGATCTGAAGTTCGAGATCGCCCGGCGGGTCGTCAATGCGGAGGAGCAGTACATCACGTACAACGAGTTCCTCCCCGCGCTCGGCGTCAGGCTCGACGGGTACCACGGATACGACCCACACGCGAACGCCGGGCTGTCGAACGAGTTCGCCGTGGTGGGCTACCGGGCACACAGCATGATCCACGGCGAGTTCGAGCCGACCGTGCCGGCCGGCACCTATCCGGACCGGCAACTTGTGGCGTTCGGAAGGGCCGGCATCGCAGTCGAGCAGGCGGGCGGGCAGGTGACGCTGGTGATCCCGCTGAACGTCGCGTTCGGCAATCCCGACCTGCTCGAAGCCGTCGGTCTCGGGCCAGTGCTCCAGAGCCTGGGTGCGGAGCGTCAGTACGCGAACGACGAGCAGATCGACAACTCGCTGCGCAGCGTGCTCTTCCAAGTGCCCAGCCCCGGCATGTCCGAGCCCGAGTCGTGTGGCGAGCCGGTCGTGAACCCGGACTGCTTCAGCGGCGTGGTCGATCTCGGCGCGATCGACGTGGAACGTGGGCGTGACCACGGCATGCCGTCCTACAACGCGCTGAGGCGGGCATACGGTCTGAACCCGAGGCGTTCGTTCACGGACATCACGGGCGAGCGCACGGATCGCTTCCCGGCTGACCCGGAGATCGATCCTGCCGACCCGATCCACGACCCGAGCATTCTCGACTTCGTCGAGCTGCGTGACAGGCGCGGCAAGCCGATCGAGCTCGGAAGCGACGAGGCCCGCGAGGACGCCGTCTTCGGGAAGCGACGCACGACGCTCGCTGCCCGCTTGAAGGCGATCTACGAGAACGTCGACTCGCTCGACGCCTTCGTCGGCATGGTCTCGGAGCGGCACGTGCCGGGAACCGAGTTCGGCGAGCTGCAGCTGGCCATGTGGCGCAAGCAGTTCGAGGCGCTGCGCGACGGCGACCGGTTCTTCTACGCCAGCGACCCGGCGTTGCCGCTGATCGAGAAGCAGTACGGCATCGGCTACCGGCGGTCGCTCGCGGAGCTGATCAGGCTCGACACCGGCGTCACGGTGCGGCCGAACGTCTTCCGAGCGCCGGCCTAGCCGACGGCGCGCCGATCGTCGACCCTGCGGCGCCGATCCGCAGTCGGGGTGCGCGCAAGGGCTACGCGGTCGTGCTCGCCGTGAGGTCATTGTCGAAATCACCGCGAAGGTCGATCTCGTGGTCGAGCAACTGAGGTTCGCCTTCGATGAGAAGACCGAGCTCGGGACGCGAGCCAAGGATCACGGCGCTGCGCGAGCACGAATGGCGGGTGCGCGAGGACCTGTAGCCGCTCGCTGGCACCGTCGATAACGACGATGTGCGAGCCCTGGCAATCCTGGTCGCCACCGTCCCGGTCGCCGCATCCGGCCTCCAAGGCCTCATCGTCCTGTTCCTGCTGAACGTCTGTATGGACGCCTGTGACGGCACGGCGCTCGAGACGGACCCGGGGGAGAGCGCCTTCCTCATTGCTGTCGTCGGAGCGGTGTTCGCCACTGCCCTGGTGTTCTGGTGGTTCGTCGCAGTCGGCAATGCGGGCCGCGCGACCACGTGGTTCGTCGTGCAGGCGCTTGTCGCCCTGGGGCTGCTCGCGTTCTGGGTGACCGAGTCGTCGGACAGCGACAGTCAGCTCCTCGGCATCGGGCTCGGCGTCGAGCTCGCCGCGTTGCTCGCGCTGCTGCTCTGCCGCGAGGACGCCCGCCGGCGGGCGCAGCCGCTCTAGCCGCTTCCGGGACCGCAGGATCCCGTTGCGGGGCTCCGGGAGGCGCGGCTGTGAGCGGCCGTCTACGCCCAGGGCAGGCTCGCGTCGGGACCACGGATCGTTCTCGTGTCGCCTTCGGAGACGACGTAGTAGCTCGTGGCGGCCCCGTTGGGTGCGTGAAAGAGGCCGCCTGCGAGCCGCCAGCCGGTGTCGCCTTCTGGACCCCAGACGGCTTCGGCGCCTGTCTCGAGCTTCGAGACCGACCAGCCTGTCGGGTAGCCCTCCGGATCGCAGATCCTCCCGTCGGACGCGATGTGGAACCCGCTTTCCATGTCTCGGGGCACACCCTTGCACGTTTTGATACTTGCCGGCGCGATTGGGGCGGTCGCCTCCGAGCCGCTCTACGGGCTCGACCGGCTTCGTCGCGTCGCCGACCTTCCACGCGAGCGATGTCCGCCGACCGTGGACCGGCCGACGCTGACGGTGATCCGCGGTGGTGCGCCGACGATCGAGGGGAAGACGGACGCCGGCGCGCCACAGAGCCGCAGAGCCCCCACGCGCAGGGGCAAGAGGATCATGTCACCTGGTCAGGCAACTGTCGAGAGCTTCCGCCGCCGCGACTGGCACGACGCGATCGACACCGCCGGGATCACGAAGCCGGCGCGCAGCTACGACTTGCGCTCGGCATTCGCCTCGAACGCACTCGCGAGAGGGATCACATGTACGAGCTCGCGCGCCTGCTTGGCTCCTCGGTCCGCATGATCGAGCACCGCTACGGCGCGCTGCTCGACACGGCCCATGACGCGATCCTCGAACGGCTGGATGCTGTCAACTCGCGTGCGTCGTACGACGGTCCGCGCCAAAATGCTCTGTTGTGACATTCGGCATGCGCGTGGCCGCTGCGCTCGGGGCCTTCGTGGCGACTGTGCTCTTGGGCGGATGCGGCGGTGGCGATGCCGGCAGTGAAATGCGCCTCACGCTGACCGACGACGGGTGCACCTACGAAGGGGACGAGACGCCGGCGTCGGGGGCATTCACGGTCGAGGTCGAGAACCGGACGTCGAAGGACGCCGCCTTCGCGCTCGCCGGAATCGCCGCGGGAGCCACAATCGACGATTTCGAGGCGTACCTCGAGAACGTGCAGCAACAGCTCCAGCAGGGGAAAGGGCTTCTCGACCCGCCGGTATTCTGGTCGCAGGTGGTCCGGGTCGGCGTCGCCTCCGGCGCGAGCAGTCTGTTGCCGGCGGACGTAGCGGCCGGTACGTACGTCCTTACGTGCTTCATCGACGATCCACCGACCGCGGTCTACCTGGGAACACCACTCGAAGTGTCTTGAGTAGCTCCCTGACAAATGAGGCGAAGAGCTCGAGCCGGCGCGGCGCGGCTTTGCCCCTCCGGTTGGCGTTCGGGGCACTGATTGGGCACGCCGCGGGAGCCGCCGAAGGCGTGAACCGCATGGCGTCCAGCGGGAGCGACGGGACTCGAACCCGCGACCTCCGGCGTGACAGGCCGCGCCGCCGGAGATGACTCTCGATGACCGCCGTGCACTCCGGTGGACACGGCCCGCATGGGCGCTGGCGTTGCGGGTTGCCGAGGCTTGCGTTCAAGCCGAACGATCAAGGTCGCGGATCGTCACCTTGGTCGTCGTTTGTGGCATGAAAGTGGCACGGCAGGGTTTCGTAGTGGTCTCGGCCTCTGGCGACAGCACGCTCGCCCACGCCACCGTTCTGTAACCCGCCTCCTCTGCGGCATCGGACGTGCGGGCGGTGGGGCCAGCCATCGTCAGCTTGGTTCCTGCAGGTGGTCCCAGTCCTCGACGCGTGTCAGCCAGCAGCGACCGGGCTCCCAGGAGCTGCCATGAACTCAGCGGGCTCCCGAAACCCCCGCCTGACTACCCAATTGTCCCCGTGTGTTTGTGCGTGCCCGAGTCGCGCTTCAGGAACCCGGGCTGCAGCGGAGTGAGCACGAATACACCCTGCGGGCGACCCTTCATCGAGATGACAACGCGCTGCTTCGCTTCTCCTGGGCGGGTCACGAAGCCCTCGAGGCGCGCGCTCCACGTCTGTGCGTGGCCACCTATTCGGGCAATCCGCCCGCGCCCGACGACTTGCACATACTGGCCCGTAGCAGCAGGCTGCGCCGACGACGGGAACCCCCCCGGCTCAGGCTCGATCCGCCAACCCCGCGTTCCGTCGCTCATGAACAGGATGCGGACGGTAAAGCTCCCTCTCTTGCCTTCACTGGGAAAGAAGCCAGTTTGGACGTGCGGCCCGCCGAAGACGTAACGCGCGGTGCCGAAGGCTGAGGCCGTGCCAACGACGAGGACGAGCACGGCGGCAGTGAGCGCGATGAGGCCGCGCCGACGTCTGCTGTGGGAGGTGCCGGCGCTCCGGGGGCGATCCTCCTCGGCGGCTTGCGCCAGCGCGAGGACGCTCGCCCAGTCGCCGCTTCGGTCACTGAAATCCGGCACGGTCTGCTCGAGCACCTCATGCACGTCGTCTACGACCGCCATGCCGTCGCCTCCTCTCGCTCCAGACTTTCTTTAACGGCCGCTCGCCCAGCGTTCAGCGCCGCGGCGACCGTTCCGGGTCGAACGTTCATCACGCGCCCGATCTCCGCGTAGTCGAGATCGGCGAAGTAGCGCAGGAAGAGCACGAGGCGCTGGCGCTCGGGCAGTTCCACGATTGCCTGCCGAATCGATTCGTCCAACTCGGCTGCGTTCGGCGCAGCCAGCTCGGGCGGCTCACCCGCTTCGGCGCGGACGGCCCGCCGATCGCGAGACGCGTTGACGATGGCGCGCCACGCGAACGCCTCGAGCGCGCCGCGCCTTCGGATGCCGCGCCTGCTTCGCACGATGCCGACGAACGCATCCTGCACGGCGTCCGCACCCAACTGCTCGTCGCGCGTGATCGCGACGGCGACGCGGAGGAACGCTGGATATCGACGTCTGTAGATCAGCTCGATCTCCTCGAGTAACTCATCTCGCTCTCTCGCCATACTCCTTATGACCCCCACGAGTGCGGTTTTCTTTAGCACGGCACTGCGCGGCGCGGAGCCCACCGCACGACCACGACGTCTCCTTTCGGCAATAGCGACGCCCTAGGCGGACTTTCCGCGGCGCCCAGACGGCGCAGACAGTTCCCGCCTCAAGGGACATTCCCGCACGCTCGGGCAGCCCGCCGTCACTCCGCCTGAGCGTTCGTCCGGGATGCCGCTATCACCACGAGATCTCGGTGAGCCCAGGTGACCTCCGGGAACAGGCCCGCGGCTTCCAGCCAGGCAAGCTGTTCGTCGAGCGTGCTGGGGTGATCGACCTCAGGGTCGATTGCCGTCACGACATACGAGGGCTTGATGGGCTCCACGACGTCGGCGAGGACTAGACGGCCGGACGAGTCGAGTCTGCTGGCGATGCGCCGGAAGAGATCGGCCTTGTCTGCGCCTTCGAGGTGATGAACTGCAAGAGCCGAGACGACGAGGTCGAAGGTCCCTTCCGGCAAGGGGTCTTCTAGTCGGCCTACGACGAGCTTGACTCGATCGGGAGGCAGGCTGTCGCGGGCGACGTCGACCATTCCGGGGCTCGCGTCGACGCCGATTAGCTGCGCGTCGGGGTGACGGTCAAGAACTCGCCGGGCCGTCTCACCCGTGCCTGTTCCGAGCTCGAGAACCGACTTGGCACCCACACCCGTCGCGGCCACCGTGGCGTCCTCTAGGCGGTCGTAGCCAGGGACGGCCTCACGCATCATTGCCAGGTAGCTCTCCGGCGTGAAGTGATAGTCACGCATCGTTCGAGGAGCCTAACCCGCCAGATATCCCAGGCCGCCCCGTGGAGCCGAGGGCTTGGGTCCGCCAGCGCCCAGGTGTCAGACTCAGGGAACATTCCCACACGCTCGCGCAGGCGAGGTTCGCTTGGCCTAGGGTGATGCGACGAGATTCGCGTCGTGCGTTAGTGCGTGGGAGTCTTGGGCGGGCAGTCGTTCGGCGGGCAGTCGTTCAACCTCGTTCGCCAGAGTTGGCCACCAGGTCGGATGCTCGGAGACCGTTTGCCGTAGGGCCGGCGATCTTTGGAGAGAAACCACCAGGTAATCCATCATGTCGTCGTGGTAGTTCGCTACGGCTTCGATCGACGCCATCGTGTAGAGCGAGTTCTGAAGTGCGTCGGCGAACAGTTCCGCGAGGGTCAGTACTCGCGCGCGCACCGGCGACTCGACCGCGAGTGCTTCGCCTTCGAGTTCTGCGCCGTCGTAGAAGTACGGCCTCAGGTCAGGGTATTCCATGAAGTACTCGATGATGCGGTCGACGGTTTCGAAGGAAGCCGCCATCGCCTGGGTGCCCGCAGTCTGGTTCGCGAGACGCGTCTGTCGAGCCGACTCCCGCGCTTGCCGCGCCAGGAACAGCAATGAAGCAACCAGTGCTGCAGCACTCGCGAGACCCGCGATCAGAACTGCACTCTCCACGCGTAGATCCTAGGCGACTCGGAGCGCCCGTTCGCACCAGCGACCGCGAAACCTGCGGCTGGCTACGGGCGACTAGCGGGCTCGACTAGCCACACCCCCGCGACGCGCGGGTCATCGGCCGGCCGCGGCTCAATCAGGTCAACGATGCGCACCTCGCCGCGAAATAAATTCCGGGCTGCTTTTCTCGCCTGGGCGACGGCTACCAGTGTTCGCGGTGGACGACCTCGGCGAAGGGCCGACGTTTGGGTCGCTCACGCGGCTCGAGCGGACGCTCGGCGGGGTAGCCGAGGGGGACGAGATGCGCGCAGATGCGATCCTCCGGGAGCTGGAGGACGCGCCGCGCGAGATCCTGGTCGGCGACTACCGCGTGGCCGCTGCCGATGCCCAGATCTGCGGCGGCGAGCATCATGCTCATGACGGCTTGGCCGACGTCAAAGAAGGCGATGTCGCGTCGGTCATCATCGAGGTCGGGCAAGACCACGGCGACCGTCGCGGCCGACCGAGCGACGTGTCCTGCGCCCTGCCAGACGAGCGCGAGTTCGGCGAGTCGCTCCGGATCCGTGACGACGACGAAGTCCCACGGCTGCCCGTTGCGCGACGATGGCGCGCGCCGGCCAGCTTCGACGATGCGGTCGAGGTCGGAGGCGGGGAGCCGCTCCTCCCGGAACTCTCGGACGTCGCGGCGCGACCTGATCGCATCCCACGTCTCCACTGCACGAAGTATCGCAGCGGGGAGCGCTGCCGAAATGATGCTTTCTCAGGCGCCGCCGTCCTCGAGAGGGTCGCGGCGGGCGTAGATCGTGCTGGCGTCTTCCGGCGCGCCGGCGCCTCCAAACGCCAGCCGCGAGTCAGGTCGCGAACCGCGTTACAGCCCTTCGCGCACCCGCCACTCGTGTTCTTGCCGGAGCACGGCGCGGAGCTCTTGCAGCCCGTAGGGTGCGACAACGAGCGACCGCAGGATCGCTTCGCGCTCGTCGACTGTGAGCGGCACGAACCTGAGTTCCTGCGCGATCACGCGCTCGAGGACGTCGGCCGTGTCGAGGAATCCGTACTCTCGGACGAGGTCGGCGAGTGTTCGGACGAGGTCGGTGCGGACCGGGACGCCCGCGAGCGTCGGCGCTCGGGCGATGAGGGCGGACTGCTCGCGGTCGGGTATTCCGTAATGCTCAAGCCTCTCGATCAGCCGCTGCACCAGGTCGTTCTCGCCCGACGCGGATTCCTCCGACCGCCCGCGCCTGCGCTTCACCCGCACGGAGCCTCCCCCTCGCTTCTCAGAGCTTGAAAATGCGCGCCGGGAGGATCTTTTCAAACGTAGTCGTCCGAGACCAGGCGGCTGCCCCGTGACCGCTCGGCTGCTCACCGCCCGCGAGGTCGCCGACCGGCTCGGTCTGTCCGTGGCGACCGTGCTTCGGTGGCATCGCGATGGTCGGCTGCCGGCGTTCCGGCTCGCGACCGGTGTGCTTCGTTTCGACGAGGCCGACCTCGAGCGGTGGATTGCCGACCGCGCCGAGCTTGTAACTATCCGCACCGAGGCGTAGGGTGGGCCGCGCGTGAGTTACAGCACGCTGTCTGCAAAGTGGTTCAGGATGCGTTCGGCCCCGGCCGGCGTCTGTAACCGCTGGTCCGGGGCCGTTCGCGGAGGGGGGTGCGCGCGAATGAGCGCGACCAACACCATGTCCACCGCGGCCGACTTCGTGACTGCGGTGGAGGAGCTCGAGCAGGTCATCACGTCGATCGCGACGGCGCGGGATCGTGCCGATCTTCTGATCAGGCACATAGTTGAGATGGCGAAGAGTGACGACAACGGCGGGCTGCCGCGGCTCGGGTACGCGGTGCTCGGCGAGGCGAAGTCGCTTGCCGAGGTCGTTCGTGATCGCCAGCGTGCCGAAGAAGAGGCCGGTTGGGAGCCGTCCGACCTCAACGACGTGCGCGACCTCAAAGCGCTGATCCTGCTCGCAGCGGCCGACGAGGCTGGCGATGCCAGCTGAGGCGCGCGGCCACGTCCGCAAGCTGCCGTCCGGCAAGCTGCAATTGCGGTTCTACGACAACGAGGGGAGGCACCGCTCCGGCGGAGTCTTCCCCACCCGTACGGCGGCGCTGAATCACTACAGAAACGTGGTCGAGCCCGAGCTGCTCGGCGTCCCTGCGGCACGCCGCGACCTCACCTTCTCCGAGCTCGTCAACGTGTTCCTCGAGCGGCACGGCAAGGTCACGTCCCCCCGCACCATCAGGACCCTGCGGGAGCGGCTGCAGCGGCCGCTGGGGATGTTCGGCACGGTGCCGCTGGCCGATCTGGAGGGGATGACAGACGACGTCGCAGCGTTCGTCCTAACGCTCCCAGAGCGGTTCCGCCACCCGGTGATGTTGGCGTTCCGGCAAACGCTCGAGGCGGGCGTCCGCTACGGCTACATCACGAGGAACCCGGCGAAGCTGGCGGGGTCGAATCCGGCGCCTCCACCTAGGCCCATCAGGGTCTTCACGTCGAAGGAACTCGACAAGATCACGGCCGAGCTCGACACCCTCAGCGCCGCGGCGGTGAGGTTCGCCGCTGCGACCGGGCTACGACCCGCAGAGTGGTCGCGTCTCGAACGGCGGGACGTCGACCGTGGCCGCCGCGTCCTCACCGTCCGGGGGACGAAGACGCTCCGCTCACGCCGGGAGATGCCGCTGACGACGGCCGCGTTTGCGGCGCTCGACTCCATCCCGGCGCGGATCGACAGCCCGTTCGTCTTCGCGGCGAAACGGGGCGGCCCGTTCGACTTCGAGAACTTCCGCCGACGCGACTGGCACGACGCGATCGACACGGCAGGTATCACGAAGCCGGCCCGGATCTACGACCTGCGGTCGACGTTCGCCTCAAACGCGCTCGCCGCAGGACTGACGGTCTACGAGCTAGCGCGCTTGCTCGGCTCGAGTGTCCGCATGATCGAACTCCATTACGGGGCGCTGCTCGACACAGCGCACGACGCGATCCTCGAACGGCTAGAGGGGGCGGGCGGGTGCTAGCTCGTCCCGGTCACAAGGCGGGTACGGAGGATCGTGATCTCACAGCTCGTGCCTGCGGCCGACGCCGCTTTCTCGAGTGTTCCTTGAAGCAGGGCCGTAGCCTCGTCCGCGGTAGCAGCCGGAATCCTCGCCTTGCCTTCTTGTTCGGTACGACCGCCATTCGAGCTCAACGCAAGATCTCCCTGAGCAAGCGTTCCGAGAGCGGCGGCCACGTCAACGCGCTTTCCGGAGACACACCTAAACCCAACCTCGACGAGCGTGGTCGTGGACACTTGCCCTCCTTCGATTCCGCGTTTGTGGCACTAGAGTGGCACGCCCAACGAACCGCAAGGGGGCGAAACCGCGTGGTACCTAGCGGGAGCGACGGGACTCGAACCCGCGACCTCCGGCGTGACAGGCCGGCGTTCTAACCAACTGAACTACGCCCCCGAGAGCCGTGCGATTGTACCGGCAGGTGGCGGAGGCGAGGGGGCGAACGACGGGGGATGAGCATCGCCGACTGGATCGCGATCGGGCTGATCGGACTTCTCGCCCTGGGTGGCTTCCGCCGCGGGCTCGTCACCGGGGTGCTGTCGCTGGTCGGCCTCGTCGGCGGCGCGATCATCGGGGCGCGGCTCGCGCCCGCGCTCCTCGGAGACGGCGCTGCGCGCTACCAGCCCCTCGTTGCGCTCGGTGGTGCGCTCGTGCTCGCCACCGTCGGCCAGACGTGCGGTGTGATCGGCGGCCGGGCGCTGCGGCGCGCGCTGCCACTCCCGCCGCTGCGGGCGATCGACAACGCCGGCGGCCTCGTCCTCGGGGCGTTCACCGGCCTGGCGCTGTGCTGGGCCGTCGGGGCGGTGCTGCTCTACGTCCCGGGCCAGCTGGAGCTGCGCCGTTACGCGCAGGACTCCACCATTCTCTCGGCGCTCAACCGCGAGCTGCCGCCCGAGCGAGTCATGGGGGCGTTGTCACGGATCGATTCGTTGGCCGCGATCGCCGGGCCGGCGGCGAACGTCGCGGCACCCGATCCCGCCGTCCTCGAAGACCCGGACGTGACGATCGCGCAGGAAAGCGTGGTTCGCGTGCGTGGCTACGCCTGTGGGCTCGGCGTGGAGGGCTCCGGCTGGGCGGCGGCGCCGGGCATCGTCGTCACCGATGCGCACGTCGTCGCCGGGGTGGAGCGACCCGTGGTCGACCGGCGCGACGGTGCCACGCTCGCTGCCACCGTGATCGCCTTCGACGCCCACAACGACGTCGCGCTTCTCCGTGTGCCCGGGCTCCGAGCGCTCGCGCTCGAGCGGACGGAGGCGAAGCCGGGCACGGCGGGTGCGCTGCTCGGCTTCCCCGAGAACGGCCCGTACGAGGCAACGCCTGTGCGGGTGGGCCGCACGCTCTCGCTCGTGGGCCGGGACGCCTACGGCCACTTCCCGACGGTGCGACGGGTGACCGCGATCCGCGGCGTGATCCGCGAAGGGAACTCGGGCGGCCCGGTCGTCGACGACCAGGGTCGCGTGCTGACGACGGTGTTCGGGGGCCGCACCGGCGGCGGCAGGCAGGGTGGCTACGGGATCCCGAACGAGGTCGTGCGTCAGGCGCTCTCGGACGCTGCGCCCGGACGGCCCTTGTCCACGGCCTGCATCGGGCGCTGAGCGCCCGGGACGCCGGCTCGAGCGCCCCGTCGGGCGTTCGAGCAGAAAGACTCGTTCGAGGGATGGCCAAGTCTCCGGACCCGCGGATACTCAGTTCATCTCACCTTGCGACGGTGCGGCAGACGCTTCGGTGAGGGATACCGGTTCCCCTTTGGGAACCCGCGCAGAGAGGGGGCCAGGCGGCGGCCCCCTCTCACTGTTTCTGTGCGCAAGCTGCCCGTCCGCTTCGCGGATCCCCACCGCGCGAAAACCCCTGAGGGCGTCCGCAGCGGCGGCCGCAAAGCACCTTGCGGTTGCAGACGGCAGCCCGTCAAGTTTGCCGCGGCGGCTGCCGATACGGGTCCTGCTCCTGGTCGGGGACTGACGGCAATCATTCCGCCGGCAGGGGTTGGGTCTGGCTTTCGGGCCAGACCCTTTTCTCGGTCCCGGCGGATCCTCGCGCGATTACTCGTCAGTCGGCGAGGACGGTCTCCGCGGGTGCGTAGGCTACTCGTGTGAAGGTCTTCATCGTCTCCGACATCGAGGGCGTCTCCGGAGTGACCAAGGGCGCGCAGACGCGCGGCGGGGCACCGATGTACGAGGAGTCGCGGCGGCTGTACACGCAGGAGATCAACGCAGCCGTGCGAGGTGCAAAGGCCGCCGGCGCCACCGAGATCGTCGTCATGGACTGTCACGGCGCCGGCGGCGAATGGACGTTCAACTCGCTCATCCCCGAGGCGCTCGACGAGGACTGCGACTTCGTCGTCCAGGAGGAGTGGACGGAGTACACGGAATTCCTCGAGGCCGGAGCCGACGGAGCGCTGTTCGTCGGCATGCACGCCATGGCGGGCACGCGCCGCGGCGTCATGAGTCACACGGTCTCCGGCAGCGAGTGGCAGAACCTCTGGTTCAACGGCGTTCTCGTCGGTGAGACCGGAATCAACGCCGCCCTCTGCGGCACATGGGGCTGCCCGGTGCTGCTCGTCACCGGCGACGCCGCCGCATGTGCCGAAGCGACCGCTCTGCTCGGCAGCGGGCTCGTCACCGTCCCCGTGAAGACGGGCCTCACGTCGCAGTCGGCGCGGAACGTGGCGCCGCTCCGGGCGCGGCAGCTGATCGAGGACGGCGCCAAGCGCGCGCTCGCCGACCTCGCCTCGGTGGAGCCCTACGACCCGGGTACGCCGTGCGAGATCCAGGTCGAGTTCAAGGTCACGCTGGTGCCCGACAAGCTGCGCTACCGCCACGGAGTGGAGCGGCTCAGCGACCGCATGATCGTCTCCCGGGGCGCCACCTGGTGGGAGGCGTGGAAGCAGTTCTTCTTCTAGCGCGCTGAGTGGGGTCCGGGTTCGTGGATTCGCGGGGGGCGGCTCTTGCCTTGCGGCCGCGAAGCGGACGCCTTCAGGGATCTTCGCGCGGGCCGGGAACCGCGGGAGCGGTTCCCGGCCCGCGCCAGCTAACTCGGCGCGCGGATGGCGCCGATAGACTGAGCACTGCCGTCGACCTCTCTCGACCATGGCCAAGAATCCACTCGTCCATATCGACCGTGCGCGCGTCGCCGAGCTCACCGAGCGTGAGCAGCGGCGACTCGACGACTCGACGGGAGCGTCGGCGGGCATGTACCAGCGGGCCAGCCGTGTCCTGACGGCGGGCGTCGCGTCGTCCTACCAGCTCCGCGACCCGTGGCCCCTCTACTTCACGCACGGCGAGGGGTCGTCGGTATGGGACGTCGACGGCACGCGGCGCATCGACTTCCACAACGGCTTCGGCTCGATGGTGCAAGGGCACGCTCACCCGGTCATCACGGCCGCCGTCGAGGCCCGCATGCGCCTGGGGACGCACTTTGCCGTTCCCACCGAGGACGCGATCGTCGTCGGCGAGGAGCTGACGCGGCGCTTCGGCCTGTCGCAATGGCGCTTCACGAACTCCGGCTCCGAGGCGACGATGGACGCGATCAGGATCGCGCGCGGCCACACGGGCCGCGACACGATCGTCAAGATCTTCGGCTCGTACCACGGTCATCACGACGGCGTCATGGTCTCGATCGGCGTCGCCTACGATCGGATCGGCGACCGGTTCGCGTACGACTCGATCCCCTACGGCGCGGGTATCCCGAAGGCGGTCACCGACCTCACGATCCCCGTCCCGTTCAACGACATCGACGCGATGGAAGCCCGCATCGATGCGCTCGAGCGCCAGGACCGCAAGCCCGCCTGCGTGATCATGGAAGCCGCGATGATGAACCTCGGCATCGTCCTTCCGGAGCCGGGGTACCTCGAGGACGTTCGCGCGCTCACACGCGACCGCGGCATCGTCCTCATCTTCGACGAGGTGAAGACGGGTCTGTGCATCGCGGCCGGAGGCGCCACGGAGAGCTTCGGCGTCGACCCCGACATGGTCACGCTCGCGAAGGCGCTCGGCGGCGGTCTCCCGAGCGGTGCGATCGGCGGCACCGAGGACGTGATGGCGTCCGTCCGCGACGGTCGCGTCTATCAGGTCGGCACGTACAACGGCAACCCGCTCTCGATGGCCGCGGCCCGCGCCAGCCTCGAGCGGGTGCTGACGCCGGAGGCATACGTCCACCTCGACGCTCTCAACGACCGTATCGTGGCCGGCTGCCAGGAAGTGATCGACCGCCACGGGTTTCCCGGGTACGCGGTCGGCATCGCCTCGAAGGGTTGTGTCACGTTCGCGCCGGTGAGGATCACCGACTACGAGTCGTTCAAGGAGCACCAGGATGCAGAGCTCTGCGATCTGGCGTGGCTCTGGAACCTGAACCGCGGCATCTTCATGACGCCGGGCCGCGAGGAGGAGTGGACACTGTCCGTGCAGCACTCCGAGGCGGACGTCGACCACTTCATCGCCGTCTTCGACGAGCTCGCTGCCGAGCTCACCGCGTAGCGGCCGTTGGTCGCGCTGAGCGGGACTCCGCTCTCGCGGATCCGCACCACGCCGAAAACGAAGATCCCTGAAGGCGTCCGTTGCGCAGCCGCAAGGCGTGGCATGCGGACATCGAGTCTCTAGGTGGGCTTGTCCGTCTCCGCGGGTCGCACCCACTCGAACACGGCGATCAGGCAGCCGGTCTGGGTGCGGGAGTTGTGGTGCGTGCCACCCTCGTAGCTCACGAAGTCGCCCGGCCCGAAGACCATGCCGTCGTCGTCGATCAGCTCACCCTCGAGGATCAGGAACTCCTCCATGCCGGCGTGGTCGTGCGCGATCGTGACCGCACCCGGCTGCATGCGCATCGCGTAGCAGCCCTGGCCGGTGGCGACGTCGTAGCTGATCGGCAGCCAGCTCATCTCCGGCTGCACGGGGCCCTCCATGTCGTACTCGCGAAACGGCGTCGAGTGGACGTTGACCACGACCCTGCCCGGGCGCTCGCCGCTCATGGTGCCTCCTCGTTGGCTGACGGCGCAAGCCTAGAGGCGCGCCACCCGCAGGAGGGACGGGCCGAGCTCGTCCACCAGGCGCTCGAAGGCGGGTTCGTCGCCGGCGCGCAAGGCACGCACGACCTCCCGGCCGTCGAGTGGCGGCGTCACGAACCGTGATCATGACGTCCTGCTGCCGCCGCAGCCGTTTGACATGTCACAGGCGGCGATGCGAAAGTTCAGCGCTTCCCCGGCGACCAGTTCGCAACCAACGGGGCGGTCTTCACGTCTCAACATGAAACCACGAAGGAGGGCAACGGGATGAAGAGACGCGCACTCATCGCCGCGGCGCTCGCGGTCGGCGTCGCGGCAGCACTCGCGGCGACGGCCGGTGCGGGCCCGCGCGCGAACGCGCGATCCGAGGCAGTCAGCTGTAAGGGCACGATCAAGATCGGGCTCCTCACAGTGCTCAGCGGGCCGGCGGCATTTCTCGGCCAGGATCAGAAGAGCTGGGCTCTGCTCGCCGCGGACAGGGTCGGCAAGCAACTCGGCCTCAAGGTCAAGATCGTCGACTTCGACACGACGCTCGACCCGGGCGTCGCCCTCACGGCCGCGCAGAAGCTCGTCGGCGACGCGAGCGTCCTCGCTGCCAACGGGCCGGCGACTTCGGGCGGCGTGGCCGCGACCAGCAAGGTGCTCGCCGACGCGAAGGTCGTGCACGTGACACCATCGGCCACGAACTTCGCGCTGACGAAGGGCAGGCCGCCGACCGCGACCGACTTCTTCTTCCGCGTGGTTGCGGACGACAGCGTGCAGGGCACCGTCGACGCGAAGTACATGGTCAAGAAGGGCGCCAAGAAGGTGACCGTCTTCGACGGGCAGGAGCCCTACTCCGTCGGCCTCGCCAACTTTGCCGAGGCGACACTGAAGAAGAACGGAGTGACCGTCCAGCGGCAGTCCGTCACCAACAGCACGACCGACTTCTCGAGCAACGTGACGAAGATCCCGTCCGACACGGACTTCGTCTTTGCGCCTCTGCAGGTCGCCGCGAACGTGAACCAGATCGCGGTGCTGCTCAAGGAGCAGGGTAAGAAGGCGATCGTGTTCGGCGGCGACGGAGATGTCGACCCCGCCTTCAAGACAGCGGGCTCGCTCGTGTCGAACTTCGCCCCGGACCTCTCGGCCGACCCCACGCGGAAGGACGTCCTCGCCGCCTGGAAGAAGGCCAATCCGGGCCGGGATCTCTCGCCGTTCGGGCCTCCCTCGTATGGTGCGGTGCAGGCGATCCTGTACAGCGTCAAGAGGGCGTGCGCGAAGAAGACGTCGATCACCCGGAGCGACGTCCGGCTGAAGATGAAGGCCGGCCCGATCCCGAACTGGATCCTCGGGGGCACCTTCCGGTTCTCGACGAAGACGAACGATCCGCTGAACGGCGGCTTCTGGCTGTACCAGATCCAGTCGGACGGCTCGCTCAAGTCGCTCGGCAGGCTCGGCTAGCAACGAGCGCATCGATCGTGCGGCCCCGGCTCTGCGCCGGGGCCGCACGAGACTCACGCGGGCAAGCGCAGTAGGCTCGCGCCCAACGATGGAGAAGTTTCTCCAGGTTGTCGTCAACGGCCTGACGCTCGGCAGCGTCTACGCGCTCGTCGCGCTCGGCTACACGATGGTCTACGGGATCCTGCGGCTGCTCAACTTCGCCCAGGGCGAGGTGTTCATGGTCGGCGCCTACGTCGGGTTCGGCATCCTCACCCTGTTCGGCGGTGCGTCGGATCCCTCCATCTCGATCTGGCTCGTCCTCCTCCTCTCCGTGCTCGGGGCGATGGTCGTCTCGGCCTCGCTCGGTGTGACGATCGAGCGCTTTGCCTACCGCCCGTTGCGCAACGCGCCACGCATCGCGCCGCTGATCAGCGCCCTCGGCGTCTCCTTCTTCCTCTCCAACAGCATGGCGTTGCTGTTCACGGCCGACCACCGCACGTACGACACGTTCAACATGGCCGGGGGGAAGCTCTTCCTCTCGGGGATCCACTGGGGCCCGCTCGACGTCTCGCTGCTGCGCATCGTGATCATCGTCGCCACGGTCGTGCTCATGGTCGCGCTCTGGCTCCTCGTCGCGCGCACGAGGATCGGCAAGGCGATGCGCGCGACGTCGTTCGACCGCGACGCGGCGGCGATGATGGGCATCGACATCGACCGCGTGATCATGTTCGCGTTCGTCCTCTCGGGCGGTCTCGCGGGCGCAGCCGGGGTGCTCTTCGCCTTGCGCACCGACCTCTATCCGCAGATGGGCTTCCTCGTCGGGCTGGCGGGCTTCACCGCGGCCGTGATCGGCGGTATCGGCTCGATCCCGGGAGCCATGCTCGGCGGCTACCTGCTCGGTGCGATCGAGGCGGTCACCCTCACGTACATCACGACCGGCTGGTCGAACCTCGTCATCTTCTCGATCCTGATCCTGTTCATGTTGTTGCGGCCACAGGGCATCCTCGGCCGACCGGACATCAAGAAGGTGTAGCCCAGGTGACCGAGCAGGGACCGCAGATCGGCAAGGACGAATGGGTCGAGCGCTCCGACGAGAACATCGAGGCGCTCACAGGCCGAGCGGGCGCTCGACCGTGTTCCCCGGTGGGCCCTCCTGCTCGTGTTCGTCGTTGCGGTGGCGCTGATCCCGGTGATCACCGACAGTGGCTACTGGAACGCGGTCGTCTACGACACGCTCCTGTACGCGCTGCTCGCGCTGGGTCTCAACGTGGTCGTCGGCTGGGGCGGCCTCCTCGATCTCGGCTACATCGCCTTCTTCGGCTTCGGGGCGTACACCTACGCGATCCTGAGCTCCGACCAGTTCGACCTCCACCTGACGGCGCCGCTCGTGATGATCATCGTGACGGTGGCCGGCGCGGTACTGGGACTCGTGGTCGGGCTTCCCTCCTGGCGGCTCTCGGGCGACTACCTCGCGATCGTGACCCTGTTCGTCTACCAGGTCTTCCTGAGCATTCTCATCAACGGGGACGACATCTTCGGCGTCAATCTCACCGGCGGGGTCAACGGGATCGCGAACCTCGACCCCTTCGATCTGTTCGGCTGGCAGCTACCGGTGAGCTACGAGGGGATCTTCAACACGAAGTACGTCTATGTCGCCCTCACGGTGTTCCTCGTCGTCTTCGTCGCTCTCTACCTCGTCAACAACTCCCGCATCGGGCGAGCGTGGCGCGCGCTGCGCGAGGACGAGCTCGCCGCCGAGCTGATGGGGATGCCGACGGACTGGTTGAAGCTGCTCGCCTTCTCCTTCGGTGCGGCCGTCGCGTCGCTCACAGGCACGCTCTTCGCTTCGTTGAAGGTCGGCGTGTTCCCGGAGACGTTCTCGCTCGCCCTCCTGATCACCGTCTACGCCATGGTCGTTCTCGGCGGGGCGGGGAGCCAGACCGGAGCCGTGCTCGGCGCCGTCCTCATCTGGCCGTTCCTCGAGGGCCTGCGCAGCGGGAACGTCTCGGGCCTGGTGTTCTTCATCGCGATCGTGCTCGCACTCGTCGCGCTGGTGCGGCCGTTGAAGGTGGTCGCGGTGGTCCTCGCCGCGACGGTCGCATTCGGGTTCGTCGTGCACGCCGTGGCGGGGGCGTTCGGCGACTCGTGGACCGCCAGCGCGCCCGCGGACGCAGATTTCGTCACTCGCACCGTCGACGGCTGGGTGGTGATCCCCGAGAGCATCGGTCACGCGAAGCCGTTCTCGTACATCCTCCTGATCGCTCTGCTCCTCTTCGCCACGACGCTCAAGGGGGTCCGGCGCTTGGTCGTGCTCGTCCCGACGCTGTACCTCGCTGCCTTCGTCTGGGAGAACGTCCTCTCGAAGGACGTCAACGTGACGCGCTACATCCTCCTCGGTGCCCTGCTCGTGGGGATCATGGTCGTGCGCCCCTCGGGCATCCTCGGCGAGCGTCGGGTGGAGATCGTCTGATGGCGCTCCTCGAGTTGCGAGAGGTCTCGATGGCCTTCGGCGGGCTCAAGGTGGTGGACGACCTGAACCTGCACGTCGACGAGGGAGAGATCGTCAGCGTGATCGGGCCGAACGGGGCCGGCAAGACGACGCTCTTCAACCTCGTCACCGGCGTCTACGAGCCGACCGCGGGCGACATCCTCTTCGAGGGCAGATCGATCAAGGGCCTGTCGCCGCACCTCATCACGCAACGGGGGATCGCGCGGACGTTCCAGACGCTGCGCCTGTTTCTCAACATGTCGGTGCGCGAGAACGTGATGGCCGCCTGCTACGGGCACACGCGGGCCGGGGTGTTCCGCTCGATGCTGCGCACTCCTGGCATGCGCCGGGAGGAGCGTGAGATCCGTGAGCTCGCCGAGAAGCGGCTCGGGTTCTTCGGGGACCGGCTCGCGGGCTATCGCTGGGACCAGCCGGCCTACAGCCTCTCGTACGCGAACCGGCGCCGTCTGGAGATCGCCCGCGCGACGGCGACGAACCCACGTCTGTTGCTGCTCGACGAGCCTGCGGCCGGCATGAATCCGAAGGAGACGCACGAGATCACCGAGCTGATCGGCCAGCTGCGAGTCGAAGGCGGCTACACGATTCTCGTGATCGAGCACGACATGCACGTCGTCGAGGGCATCTCCGACCGCGTCGCCGCACTCGACCACGGGGTCAAGATCGCCGAGGGCACCTTCGAGCAGGTGGCGACCGACCCGCGGGTGGTCGAGGCCTATCTCGGCACAGGGTCGGCGGTGCGGAAGTGACCGAAGCTGCGCCACTCCTCGAGCTCCAGGGCGTCAACACCTATTACGGCCAGATTCACTGCCTCCACGACTCGAATCTGCTCGTCCGTGAGGGCGAGCTCGTCTGCCTGCTCGGGGGCAACGCGTCGGGAAAGTCGACGACGCTGAAGACGATCCTCGGCCTCGTGAGACCCCGAACGGGGAAGGTGCTGCTCGACGGGGAGGAGGTGACAGAGCTCCCCACGGCTCACCGCATCAAGCGCGGGCTGGCGATCGTGCCGGAGAACCGGCGCCTGTTCGGGCCGATGACGGTGCTCGAGAACCTCGAGCTGGGCGCCTATCTCCAGCCGAAGGCAGATCTCCGCCAGGAGTTCGAGCGCGTCTACTCCCTGTTCCCGCTCCTCTACGAACGCCGCTCGCAGCTCGCCGGCACGCTGTCCGGCGGCGAGCAGCAGATGGTGGCGATGGGTCGTGCGCTGATGTCGAAGCCGCGCCTGCTCTTGATGGACGAACCGTCGATGGGGCTGGCACCGATCCTCGTCGAGCGGAGCTTCCAGATCATCAAGCAGGTGAACGAGTCCGGCGTGGCGATGCTCGTGGTGGAGCAGAACGCGAACGTTTCCCTGTCCATCGCGGACCGCGGCTACGTCCTCTCGACGGGTCGCATCGTGCTCGAGGGGTCGGCCGCCGACCTGCTCGAGGACGAGGGCCTACGCAAGGCATATCTGGGCCGGTGACCGTCAGCGGAGCGCGGGAACCACGCGCTCCCCGAGGAGCCTGATCGCCTCGAGCGGATCGGGGCCGAGCGGCCCGCCGAGACTGACGTGCGTGACGCCTGCCTCGGCCAGAGGCGCGAGACGCGAGATCACGTCGTCGGGCGTGCCGGCAACGGCCAGGCGGAACATGGCCGACGTCACCGACGCGGCGGCCTCGTCGAGCCGGCGCCCGTCGACCAGTGCACGGATCCGTTCGAAGTCCGAAACGGCCAGGCCGGCCAGCTCCAGGGCGCGCGGCTCGAGGTACGGGCCGAACGTCGCCAGCATGGGACGCAGCGGCGCCTCGGTTCCCTGCCCGTCCTCCGACAGCGACAACCACGCACACGCGACGATCTCGAGAGAGGCGGGGTTGCGGCCGGCCGCACGGGCACCCGCGGCGACGTCGGCGGCCAGGAGACCTGCCGACTCGGGCGGGGTCGCCATCGGCATGGCGCCGTCGCCGATCTCACCGGCGAGCCGCAGCAGCTCCGGCCCGTGCCCGGCGACGAGGATGGGGACGTCCGGACGCAGGGGGGCGAAGCGCAGGGAGCACTCGGGTCCCCACGAGTACGGCCCCACCGTCTCGACCGTGGCGCCATCCAGCAGCCTGCGCACGATCTCCACCCCGGCGCGTGTGCGCTCGACGACGTCGGACGGGTCGAGCCCCAGCCACTGGATCATCGAACGGGTGTGCAGGCCGAGGCCGAGCGCGGCCCGCCCGTCGGAGAGGAGATCGAGCGTCGCGACGTGCGCCGCGATCTCCGACGGATCGGTCGTGTACGGGTTGGTGCCGATCGTCCCCACGACGACACGCTCCGTCGCCTCGGCGATTGCGGTGGCGACCGTCCAGGCATGCGACATGAACGGGTCGTGCGGCACCCAGATCTCGTCCACGCCGGCCCGCTCGGCCGCGACCGCGAGACGAACCACCTCGCGGGGCTGGCCGAGATACTGCACGAGACGTACGCCGACGCGCACGCCGCGACGCTATCTCGTTGGCGCAGGGCCGGGAACCGCTCCCGCGGTTTCCGGCCCGCGCGATCCCTGAAGGCGTCCGCTCCGCGGCCGCAAAGCAGTAGTTGTCCGCGCAAGGTGGGAACCCGCTCCCGCGGATCCCCACCGCTTCCTGCGACCGAGGGGGATCAATCGATCGAGTCGCGCCAGGCGGCCGCCTCGCCGGCGATGCCCGCCGACTGCTCGATGGGCAGAATCGGCGTTGCGCTGAAACGGAGCCATGGCGTCCACGGCGCGGTCGTCCTGGTCAGCGTCTCCACGCTGTCGACCTCGATGAGCGCGACGCCGCCGCTCCCGTCCGCAAACCCGTAGAAACCCTGGAAGTCGGCGCCCGCCGGCGGCTGCCAGGCCTGAAAGACGGCGAGCGAGCGCTTGCCGCCCTCCTCGCTCGTGTCGATGAATTCCCACATCACGTGGAACAGCATCGTGCCTCCCTCGTCGCTTTGAGCCCGCGAACCTAACAGACGCCTGTCGGCGCTTCCAGGCGCCGCAGCGCTACGCTGGGCCCGGATGGCGACGGAGGCGCAGTTCCCGGTCACGGGTGTCGTGGGTGCGGCGCACCTGGGCGCCGCGATCCGTGACGAGTTCCCGGTCTTCGGGACGGCGACGTACCTCAACTCCTGTTCGCAGGGCGCGTTGTCCACCCGGGTGCGGGCCGCGGTCGAGTCATGGCTCGACGGCTGGGACGCAAACGGGGCCGAGTGGGACTTCTGGGTCGCGCAGAACGAGCGCGCGCGCTCCGCCTTTGCCGAGCTCCTGCACGCGGCGCCCGACGAGGTTGCGGTGACGACCTCTGTCTCGCAGGGCGTCAGCGCGCTCGTCTCCGCGCTGCACCTCGACGGTGAGCGGAACCGAATCGTGATCAGCGAGTACGAGTTCCCGACGGTCGGCCAGATCGCCCACGCCCAGGAACTTCGCGGTGCGGAGGTCGTGCACGTGCGACCGGAGTCGGACGGGTCGATCCGGCCGGAGCGGTTCGCCGAGGCGATCGACGGGCGTACGGCGCTCGTCTGTTGCACGGCGCTCTCGTACCGCACCGGGCACCGTCACGACGTGACCGCGATCGCCGAAGCGGCGCACGCGCACGGCGCCATCGTGCTCGCGGACAGCTATCAGGCAGTCGGCGCCGTCGAGCTCGACGTCCGGTCGCTGGGCGCGGACGTCGTCACGGGAGGCACCGTCAAGTATCTCCTGGGCACAGCCGGGCTCGGCTTCATGTGGGTGCGCAGCTCGCTGCTCGAGACCCTGCTCCCGACGCAAACCGGCTGGTTCGCGGACGAGGACATCTTCGCCATGTCGATCGCCGACTACTCGCCACATGCCAGCGCCCGCCGGTTCGACGGGGGCACGCCGCCGGTGCCGTCGCTCTACGCCGGCGTCGCCGGCATGTCGATCGTGGCGGAGGCCGGCGTCCCCGCAATCGAGGCGCACATCCAGGGGCTCACGACGCTGCTCATCGAGCGGCTGCACGAGCTCGGCGCCACGGTCGTCACCCCGAGCGAGCCCGCCCGCCGCGGCCCGCTCGTCTGCGTCCGCTCCATCGACGTGACACGACTCTGTGGAGAGCTGCAAACCGACGAGCGGATCGTCTGCTCGTACCGGGACGACTGCCTGCGCATATCGCTGCACCTCTACAACACGGCCGAGGACGTCGATCGCGTCACCCGGGCGCTCGCGGCGCGCCGAGACCTGCTCGCGTGACGGGCGCGGTCTTGTGGTGAATCACCACAAGACCCCGCCGGCACCGGCCGTCCGCTACGGCGACCATCCCGACCAGGTCGCGAACCTCCATCTGCCGGCCCCCGAGGGCGGCCCCTGGCCTTGTGTCGTGCTGATTCACGGAGGCTTCTGGCGCGAGCGCTGGGATCGCACGCTGATGACCCCGCTGGCGATCGACCTGGCGCGACGCGGGCTCGCCGCGTGGAACGTGGAGTATCGCCGGGTCGGACAGGACGGGGGCGGCTGGCCCGGCACGCTGCTCGACGTCGCGGCCGCGGTCGACGCGCTCGCGGCCGTGGCCGAGGTGAACCTGGGCCAGGTCGCCGTCGTCGGTCACTCGGCGGGCGGCCAACTCGCGCTCTGGGTCGCAGGGCGATCGCGGCTGCCCGCCGCCGCTCCCGGCGCCCAGCCGGTCGTCGTGCCCGAGCTGGCGGTGGCGCAGGCCGGCGTGTCGGACCTCGCCGCGGCCTACCGCGAACGGCTCGGCGCCGGGGTCGTCGAAGCATTCCTCGGCGGCTCGCCCGACGACGTCCCGAACCGGTACGCCGTCGCCTCTCCCGCCGCACTGCTTCCGCTCGGGGTGGCGCAGCTCATCGTGCACGGCTCGCGCGACGACGACGTGCCGCCATCACAGAGCAGCGCCTACGCCGCGGCGGCGCGTACTGCGGGCGACGGCGTCGAGCTCCTCGAGCCCGACGCCGATCACTTCGACCTGATCGATCCGGGCCATCCGGCCTGGGGCGACGTCGTCGACCGGGTGCAGCGGCTGTTCACGTGACACAGCCGCTTGTGGTGAATCACCACAAGCGCCGCGGCTCTTGACGCGCTATCGCAAACACGCTATATAGCAAGTATGCGATCTAGGAAGAGCGCTCAGAGCCCGGTTGAGGTCATCCGCCGGCGCATCGCACATGCCGGCGAAGGGTGGCTGTTCGCCTCGATCGCCGCGCAGGTGACGGAGCGGCGGCACGAGCTCGGCCTCTCCCAGGTACAGCTCGCCGAGCTGTGCGGCACGACGCAGTCGGCCATCGCGCGGCTCGAACGCGGCGGCCGGCCGCCGCGCATCGACACTCTGCTCAAGCTGGCCGGCGCCCTCGGCTGCGAGCTTCACGTGGAGCTGCGGGCGCGCGAAGCCGTCCCGGACGGGGCATAGCGGTGACGGCGTCGCTCTCGCAGCGGATCGACGACCTCGAATGGCAGCTGCACCGCCTCGAGGACGAGCTGCAGGACCTGCGCCGCGATGCACGTGCTGCCGGCGTGCCCGAGCGGGCTCCGTCAGCGCCCCTCTTCGACGCACCCGCCGGCCCTCCGGCGCGCCCTCCGGTCTCTGCACCCGCCGCACCCGCCGCACCCGCCGTGCCCGCCGCCCAGCCGCCCCTGCAGGCCCCCGCACCGTCGGCGGCACCCCGGCCTGCGCCGCCCAGGTCGCGCCCACCGCGACGCGAGCTCGACCTTGGTGTGCTCCTCGCCCGGCTCGATCTCGTCGGCGCCGGCGGCCTCGCTGTGGTCGGTGGGGCGGTCACCGCGCTCGGCATCGCTCTGCTCTTCGTGCTCGCTGCCGATCGGGGCTGGATCGGGCCCGAGGAACGCCTGCTCGCCGGTGCGGCCGCGTCGTCCCTCGTCTTTGCCGCGGGCCTCGTGATCCGTAGACGCTACGGGCGTCTGGCGGCGGCGCTGGCGGCGGTAGGCGCCGGCATCGCCGGCGCCTACGCGACGCTCGCCGCCGCCGCCGCCCTCTACGACCTCATCCCCGACGCGGTTGCGCTGCCGCTCGCAGCGCTGATCGCTGCGGTTGCCGTCGTCGTCTCCCTCTCCTGGGGCTCGGAGATGGTTGCCGCGCTCGGTCTTCTGGGTGCGGCGCTCGCTCCGGCGCTGCAGGCCGTCGATGCCGGCATCCAGCCGGACGGCGTCGCGTTTGCAGTTCTCGTCTTGGTCGCCACGGCCGTCCTCGGCGTGCTGCGGCGCTGGGAGCTCTTGCTCGCCTCCGTGCTCGTGGCCGTCGGCGCGCAGGTGGCGTGGCTCGTCGACTCGACCCGCGGTGACCCCGACCCGGCGGTGCTCGCGGTCACTGCATCGTTCGCGGCGATCGTCCTGGGAACGGCATGCGCCTGGCAGCTCACTTCGGGCGGCCGCACGCTGGCACGCCTTGCCGGCACGGTCGCGCTTGCCGACGTGGGCTTCGTGCTCCTCGCCACCGCTGCGCTGCTCGAGCCGGGAACCGACCGCGGCATCGCGCTGGCAGTGGCCACGGGCGCGTTCGGTCTCGCCTGGCTGCTCACGGTGCGGCCGCAGCCGGATCTCGCCCTTCTGCTCGGAAGCTCGGCGCTCGGTCTCGGCGCCGTCGCCCTCGCAGGCCTCCTCTCGGGAGATGCCCTCACGCTCACCTGGGCAGCGGAGGCGATCCTCCTCACCTGGCTCGCGTCGCGGCTCCACGACGCTCGCCTGCAAGTCTTCGGCCTCGCCTACCTCACTCTCGCCCTGTGCCACCTGCTCTCGGTGTCGGCACCGGCGGACGCCGTCTTCGAGCGTGCGGATGCCGATGCTGCGGCAGCCGTCCCGGTGCTCGCGGTCGCTCTCGCCGCTCTCGCGGCAGGGCTGCTCGCGCCCGAGCGGTACCGCCAGACAGCGGAGACCGGCCCGCTCGCCTTCCTCGGCGGAGTCCGGCGCCAGCTGCTGGCGGTCCGGCGAGGGCTCCGTGAGACGCTCTTTGCGCTTGCGGCTGCGCTGGGCGTGCTCGCCGCCGGGATCGTTCTCGTCGACGTCGACTTCGACGCCGGGCACCTGGCGCTGAGCGCTCTCGCCACCGTCGTGGCTGCCGGCGGGACCGCCGCCGCAGCGCGTCTGCACTCACCCGGACTCGTCACGGCCTCGCTTGGAGCGTCCTTCGTGGTGCTCGTCGAGGCGCTGTCGTTCGATGCGGCCGAGCTCCACCCGGACTCACTCGCGGGCTGGTCGCTCCTCTTCGCCGGCGCGGGGCTGCTCGCCGCCGGCATCTCGCTCCGCGTCCTGTGGGAGACGCCACGGAAGCTCGGTGTCGTCTCCGGTTTCGCTGCCACGCCCGCCCTCGCCGCCGCTCTGATCGCCGTCGCCGCGATCGTCCCGGCCGAGCCCTCCTCCGACGGCGACCCGAACTGGATCTGGTACGGGGTCGGGGTGGTGCTCGTCGCGCTCGTGTACCTCGGGTCGGCGGCCGTGGCGCTGCGCGTGACGAGGCTGCGCAACCTCGCGACGACCCTCTGGGCGCTCGGGCTCGTGGCGGTTCTCGTCGCCGAGTTCGCCCTGATTCGCGAGGCGGTCTGGTACGAGGTCGCGGTTGCCGTGACCGCGGCGGTCGTAGTGGCCGCCGGCGCCCGTGCCCGGGAGCTCAGGCTGTGGGTGGCCGGGGCGGGGCTGCTCGCCGTGAACACGCTCGTCGTGCTCGTCGAGACGGCGCCTCCGCGGCACCTCCTGTCCGTCAACCCGCATCCGGCCGACGGCGTCATCGCGGTGGTCGCGGTCGCCGCCGCCGGCGTCGCTGTGGCGGCGACGGCGCCTCGCTCCCGCCACTGGATACTCGGCGCGGCGGCGGCGCTCGACCTCTACGCGTTGTCTCTCGTCACCCTCGAGCTCGCGGTGAGGATCTCCGGCGCCTCGCTCGAGACCGACTTCGAGCGGGGTCACACCGTCGTCAGCGCGATCTGGGCGCTGACCGGGCTCGCCCTGCTCGTCGCCGGGCTCGCTCGGCGCTCGCCGCCGCTGCGGTACGCAGGCTTCGCCCTCTTCGGGCTGACTTTGGCAAAGATCTTCCTCTACGACCTCGCCGAGCTGAGCTCGGTTGCGCGGGCCGCCTCGTTCCTGGCCGTCGGCGGGCTGCTCCTCGCCGGGGGGTTCGTCGTACAGCGGCTCAGCGAGACGGAGCGCGGCCGGCGCCCCGCTCCCCGCTGAGCTCACGCCGCGGCTCCTTCAGCAGCAGCCCGTGGACGCTGCGGCGAGCATCCGCAGCTCGCGTCGCGCGGACGCCGGCTTCCGCGCCTTGACGTTCGCGCCGTGCAATCCGTCCGCCACCTCGTGAGTGAACGTCACCTCGACGTCGACGAGCCCGGCAGCTGTGAGACCTCGCGTGTACTCCGACACCGAAAGCGCCCCCGCGATGCAGCCTGCCCAGCCGCCGAGCTCGGCGCGCTCGTCGGGGGCGAGGCGATCCTCGGCGACGACGTCGCTCACGCCGAGCCGGCCGCCCGGCTTCAAGACCCGCGCGATCTCGGTGAGCACCGCCGCCTTGTCGGTCGAGAGGTTGATCACGCAGTTCGAGATGACGGCGTCGACGCTTTCGGCCGGCAGCGGCACCGCCTCGATCCGCCCCTTGAGAAAATGGGCGTTCCGAACGCCTGCCGCGGCCTGGTTCTGCCTCGCGAGAGCAAGCATCTCGTCCGTCATGTCGAGGCCGTAGACGACTCCGGTCGGTCCGACGCGCCGCGCGGACAGGAGCACGTCGATGCCCCCGCCCGAGCCGAGGTCGAGCACCGTCTCGCCTTCGTGCAGCTCGAGCACGGCCGTCGGGTTCCCGCACCCGAGGCTGGCGAGCACCGCCGCGTCCGGGAGCTCCTTCCGCTGCTCCGCGTCGTAGAGACCCTCGCCGAACGCGGCCTCCTGTGCCGGGTCGGCGCAGCAGGAGCCGCTGCCGCACCTTTCACGCGCGCCTGCCGCGACTGCGGTCGCCGCCTCCGCGTAGCGTGCGCGGACCTCTTCGCGCAGCCGTTCCGCACTCGTCATGCTGCCACCTCCGTGAGCTCTGAGAAGGCCGGGCGCATCGCGTGGTCGCCAGTTGGCCCACGTCGGTCACGCCTTCTCCTTCTCATTGCGAGTCTGGCATAGACATCGATGCTTGTCAATATCCTGGGGTGGATCGAGCGCCAGGTAGGGTCGCGCCCGTGTCCGCGTACGGCAGCCGGTCGATGTGGGGGAGACTCGATCGCGTCCTGGTGCGGCGGCCGCTCGCCGCCGACGCCGAGCGATGGGCCGACTTCGGCTGGCACGCCGCGCCCGACGTCGCCGCCGCCCAGGTCGAGCACGAGGAGCTCTGCCTCCTGCTCGAGGAGGCGGGCGCAGAGGTGATCGTCTCGGAGCACAATCCGGGCAACCCCGATGCCATCTACACCTACGATCCGGTACTCGTCGGTGACGACGGCGCGGTGCTGCTGCGCCCCGGCAAGCCGGGCCGGCTCGCGGAGCCGGACGCCATGGCGACCGCTCTCGTGGCGGCAGGCGTGCCGGTTGCCTCGCGCATGGAGGCACCCGCGACCGCCGAGGGGGGAGACACCGTCTGGCTCGATCGTACGACGCTCCTCGTCGGTCACGGCTATCGCACCGGTGGCGCGGGCATCGACGCCCTGCGCGCGGCCTTCCCTGACGCAGACGTGGTCGTGTTCGATCTCCCGCACTGGCACGGGTCCGGCGAGGTGATGCACCTGATGACCTTCGTCTCGCCACTCGATCGGGATCTCGCGCTCGTCTACCCGCCTCTTGCGCCGGTGCGCCTGTTGCAGGTGCTCGCCGACCGCGGCATCGCTGTGGTCGAGGTTCCCGACGACGAGTTCGCGACGATGGGCCCGAACGTGCTCGCCCTCGGGCCGCGTCGCGCGCTCGCGCTCGCCGGAAACGACGAGACACGACGCCGCCTCGAGCGGGCGGGGGTCGATGTCGTCACCTATCGCGGCGACGAGATCTCGCGCAAGGGTGACGGCGGTCCGACGTGCCTCACCCGGCCGATTCTGCGCACACCGTGAGCGGGTCCGCGGCCGACTCCCCCGCACGGACGCCCGCGGCCCGAAGCCCGCGCGGTCAGGCGTCCTCGAGCGTCAGCTGGCGGAAGTCGGAGAGCCCGGAGACGCCGACGCCGACGAGGCGAAGTGCGCCTGGACGGTCGCGGAGCCCGCGGTCGAGGAGACGGCACGCGAGCTCGGCGATGCGCTCCTCCTCGTCGATCGGCGCCGCCAGGGTCGTCGACCGGCTGCGGATGGAGAAGTCCGCGTAGCGGAGCTTCGCCGTCACGGTGCGGGCCGACAGGCCCGAGCGACGGAGGTGCGCGGCGACGTTCGCCGCCTGGCGTCGCATCTCCGCGTGCAAGACGGCGCGATCCGAGACGTCGCGGGCGAACGTCTCCTCGGTCGAGATCGAGATTCGCTCCGCCGCGAGCTCGAGGTCCCGCGTGTCGATGCCGCGCGCCCGGTCGCGAAGTAGGACACCGACCGCGCCCGGCAGCACAGCCCGCAGCTCGACGTCCTCCAAGCCCGCCAGGGCACCGACGGTCGAGATGCCCGCCGCGGCGAGCCGTGCCTCCGCGCGCGGCCCGACGCCGGGCAGGCGTCGAACCGGAAGCGGCGCCAGGAACCGCGGCTCCCGGCCGGGCGGCACGACGGTGATGCCGCCCGGCTTGCGCCGGTCGGAGGCGACCTTGCAGACGACCTTGGACGTCGAGACGCCGAGCGAGCAGGAGAGGGAGGTGGACGCGCGGACTGCCGTACGCACTGCCTCCGCCACTGCGCGAGCGCCGGAGAAGTCGAACGCGATCGTGCCGAGGTCGAGGTAGCCCTCGTCGAGCCCTGTGCGCTCGACCCGCTCCACGACCTCGGTCACGGCCTCCCAGACCGCGTCGGAGTACTGCCTGTAGAGGGCGTGGCGGGGAGGCACGAACACGGCTTGGGGGCAGCGGCGTCGCGCCTCAGCGGCGCTCATCGCGGAGTGGATGCCGAACCGGCGCGCGACGTAGTTCGCCGTCGCGACGACGCCTCGCCCCTTGGGGTCGCCGCCCACGACGAGGGGAAGATGCCGCAGGGCTGGGTTCTCGAGCTCCTCGACGGCCGCGTAGAACGCGTCGAGGTCCAGATGGGCAAGGATCGGCACCGGGAGAAGGCTACGGTGTGCGCGTGATCCTCACGGCCCCGCCGCCTCCGCCGCCTGCGGTCTCGCGGCCTGCGCCGTACGAGGTGTCGTATGGGGTCGTCAGCGGTGTCGCCGCGCCGGGAGCGCTGCACCTGGTCGTCAAGGCCGGCGGCCGGGTCGTGCGGGAGCTTTCCCTGGCGCGGCGGGCGTTCACCGTCCAGGTGGACCTGCCTGCGGGTGATATGACCGTGCGTGTCGAGACCGTCGACCGTCGCGGCCGGCGCTCCGGCAGGTCGATCCCGCACGTGCTGTCGCTGCCGGCGGCGGCGCAGCCGCGTTTCCGCGCCGCCTGGCTCGACGAGGCCCTCGCGCGGCGTCTCCGGACGCTGGCGCACGGCTTCCCGGGCACGAGCGCCATGTACGTGCAGAGCCTCACGTCCGGCGCCGGCGCGTCGTGGAATGCGGGCGCGTCTTTTCCGGCTGCGTCGACGCTGAAGCTGGCCATCGCTGTGACCGCGCTGGCCCGCGCCAACGGGAAGCCGCTGCCCGGGTCGAGGCTCGACCGGCTCCTGCGGCGGATGCTCTGGAACTCCGACAACGCCGCGGCCAACGACGTCGAGCGGTACGTCGGAGGGTCGACCGGTGGCGGCTCCGCGCTCGTCAACGCGCTCCTGCGGTCGATCGGTCTCTTCTCCACCGACATGTACGGCGGCTACACGATCGGCACACGCAGGCTGTCCGGCAGCCCGGCGATCCCCTCGGGTGTGGACGAGCAGCCGGGGTGGGGTTTCGGCAAGCGCACAACGGCGCACGACCTCGCCGGGCTTGCTCGCGCGGTGTGGCTCGCGAGCGGAGGGTTGGGGCCGCTGCGACGGGCCCAGCCGGGATTCGCGCCGTCAGACGCCCGCTACCTCCTCTACCTGCTGGCGCGGGTACAGCGCGGGAGCAAGATCGGCCGCGAGGTGCAGCGCGTACCGGGCGTGGTCGTCGCTCACAAGGCCGGATGGGTGAGCTATGCGAGGCACGACGCGGGGCTCGTCTTCTGGCGCGGCGGAGTGTTCGTGGTCGCCGTGATGACGTACCGGTCTTCGGGAGCCGGCCGCTCGTCCGACGTGCTCGCCGGACGCGTCGCTGCGACGGTGCTCGCCCGCTTGCGCGGCTGACCTTCGTGCGGGAACGCACCGGGGCACCGCGCGGCGGGCGGCGCCCCGAGCGCCGCGTGACGGCGAGCGCCCTCGGAGCGCGCCTGAGCCGTTCGCTGTGGAAGGAGCGGTTCTCGGGAGGCGGTGGATGAGAAGCCGCTCCCACCAGATACGACGCCCGGTCGGCGGGCAGGTTTGTGAGCCTTCCGTAAGGATCGGGCCCTGTTCGACGCACGCGTCGCCGTGGGGAATACCGCTACGATTTTCATAGTTAGTACAAAGAAATGCCCCATGCGAAGGATGTGAGTGCTGTGCCGAAGCTTCTGCTCGTCCCGCTCGACGACGTCGTCGTCTTCCCCAACATGAACGTGACCCTGACCGTCGAGGTGGGCGACCAGGAGCGCGTGCTGCTCGTCCCCAAGTCGGACGGCGAGTACGCGTCCGTGGGGACGGTGGCCGAGGTCACCGATCGTGTCCGGCTTCCCGGCGGAGCTTCCGCCGTGGCGCTGCAGGGGTTGCACCGTGCAGTCGCCGGGGCGGCGGAGTCGGACGGGCAGGGCCGCCTGCTCGTCGAGGTCGAGGAGCACGAGGACGACATCCCCACCGATCCACACACGCGCGAGCTCGAGATGGAGTACCGCGCGGTGGTGGAGGAGATCCTCGAGCTGCGCGGCGACGACGGCCGTATCAAGGCGTTCCTGCGCACGTTCACGGAGCCCGGAGCGCTCGCGGACACGTCCGGCTACTCGCCCGACCTGTCGTTCGAGCAGAAGGTCTCGCTGCTCGAGGAGATCGATGTCACCGCCCGTCTGGAGCTTGCGCTCCAGATGCAGCGCGAGCGGCTCGCGCTCATGCAGCTCCGCCAGCGCATCCGCGACGACGTGAACGTGGGCATGGAACAGCAACAGCGCGAGTTCTTCCTGCGCCGCCAGATGGATTCCATCCGCAAGGAGCTGGGCGAAGACGACGCCTCGGTCGTCGAGGAATTCCGCACGAAGATCGCCGAGGCGGGAATGCCGGAGGCCGTTCAGGAGCAGGCGGAGCGCGAGCTCGGGCGCTTCGAGCGGATGGGCGAGACGTCACCGGAGGCTTCGGTCATCCGCAGCTACCTCGACTGGCTGCTCGCCGTGCCGTGGGGAGAGCGGTCTAGGACCTGCTCGATCCCGGCCACACCCGCACCGTGCTCGACGAGGATCACGCAGGCCTCGAGGACGTGAAGGACCGGATCGTCGAGTACATCGCGGTGGCGAAACTGCGCCAGGAGCGCGGCATCGAGCCCGACCGGCGCGCCGGCGCCATCCTGACGCTCGTCGGCCCTCCGGGCACGGGCAAGACCTCGATCGGCGAGTCGGTGGCCCGGGCGCTCAACCGGAAGTTCGTGCGCATGTCGCTCGGCGGCGTCCGCGACGAGGCGGAGATCCGCGGTCATCGCCGCACCTACATCGGCGCCCTGCCGGGTCGCCTCGTGCGAGCGCTGCGCGACGCCGGCACGATGAACCCGGTCATCCTCCTCGACGAGGTCGACAAGGTCGGTGCCGACTGGCGCGGCGATCCTTCGGCGGCGCTCCTCGAGGTGCTCGATCCGGCACAGAACAACTCGTTCCGCGACCACTACCTCGACGTCGAGCTGGACCTCTCACAGGTGTTCTTCATCGCCACGGCGAACGTGGTCGAGTCGATCCCCGGCCCGCTGCTCGACCGGATGGAGGTGATCCGCTTCGACGGGTACACCACCGACGAGAAGGCGGCAATCGCACGTGGCTACCTGTGGCCCAGGCAGCGGGAGCGCGCGGGACTGCGGGACGAGGAGGTCTCGATCGCGGACGAGGCGCTCGAGACCGTCGTCTCGGAGTACACGCGCGAGGCCGGCGTGCGCCAGCTCGAACGCGAGCTCGGCACGATTCTGCGCAAGACGGCGACCAGGATCGCGTCGGAGACGGCCCAGCCGCCCGTCGAGATCGACGTCATCGCCGTCCGTGAGGCCCTCGGGCGTCAGAAGTTCTTCCGTGAGGCAGCCGAGCGCACCGCGGTGCCCGGCGTGGCCACCGGTCTTGCCGTGAACGCGACCGGCGGCGACGTCCTGTTCGTCGAGGCCACGTCGATCGGCGGCGGCGACAAGCTCGTGCTCACGGGCCAACTCGGCGAGGTGATGAAGGAGTCGGCGCAGATCGCCCTCTCGGCTCTCCGCTCGCGTGCGGACCGTCTGGGAATCGACGAGGAGGCCCTCGAGAGCGCCTTCCACCTTCATGTCCCTGCGGGCGCGATACCGAAGGACGGGCCCAGCGCCGGCATCACCATGGCGACGGCGCTGGCCTCCCTGCTCACCGGCCGCCCCGTGCGGCACACCGTCGGCATGACCGGTGAGGTGACGCTGCAGGGACGTGTGCTGCCGATCGGCGGTCTCAAGCAGAAGGTGCTCGCAGCGCACGCGGCTGGTCTGACCGACGTCGTCATCCCCGAGCGCAACCGAGCCGATCTCGACGACGTGCCGCAGCACGTGCGCGACGAGATCACGTTCCATCCGGTGATGTCGCTCGACGAGGTGCTCGACCTCGCGCTCGAGCCGAAGCCGGCGCGGTCGCACGCCGGCACCGCCGCATGACGCGCTGCAACCGTTGTCCCCGGTACCCGAGGAGGTTCGCCGGGCCGCGAAACTTCTCGAGCGCCGGTGGACGGTCTCGATCCTGTGGGCCTCCTACGAGGGGGCGCTCCGCTTCAACGAGCTTCGCCAGGCCGTCGGGGAGATCCCACCGGCGACCCTGGCGCAGCGGCTCACGGAGCTCGAGGACGCCGGCCTGCTCGAGCGCGCGGTCGTCGACGCCCGCCCGCCCCGTGTCGAGTACCGGGTCACCCCGGCCGGGCTGGAGCTTCGGGGAGTGCTCGATGCTCTGGCCGCCTGGGCCCGTGCGTAAGCCGATTCACGGCGCCCTATAGCCCGAACGAGGGATTGCCGATAGAGGTCGCGTGAGCGACGCATCGGTTGTCCAGGCGCGGCTGGTCGGCGCGCTGTTCGTCGAGCGCGGGCTGTTGACCGACGAGCAGCTCGAGCGTGCCCTCGAGCGGCAAGCGCAGAGCGGTGAGCTGCTCGGCGAGATCCTGGTGACCGAGTTCGAGATCTCGCGCATCGAGCTCGCCAGCGTGCTCGCGGAGCAGTGGGCGGAGCTGGAGCACCAGGAGGAGCAGAAGGCAGAAGCGGGCCCTGGCCCGACGCAGGGAAACGGCACCGCGGGGGCGCGTCGCCGCATCGGGGAGATCTTCGTCGAGCGTGGCTTCGTGAGCGAGTCCGAGCTCGAGCAGGCTTTGGAGACGCAGAAGGAGAGCGGCCAGCCGCTCGGAGAGGTGTTGATCGAGCGGGCAGCCTGTCGCGGCTCGACCTCGCGGGCGCGCTCGCCGAGCAGTGGGCGGGTCTCGAGAAACTACGGCCGCCGTCTCCGAAGCGAGTCGAGGGCTGGCAGCAGGTTGCGCCTGCCGAGACCGCCGCAGCGGCCGCGCAGGGAGCGATGCGGGCGGAGGGGGCGGAGGAGCAGCCGGTGGAGATGACGGCGGGCGCCGGAGCGATCGACCCGGGATTGGCCGATGCCGTGGCAGCGCTCTCGGCTCGGCTCGACGCGGTCGAGGCCGGCTTCGGCGAAGGGCGCGAGGCGGCAGGGAACGAGATCTCGGAGCTTCGGGCGGCGCTCGACGAACTGCGTGACCGTCTCGACGCGCCGGAGACCAGGCTGGGCGAGGTCGAGGGTCGGATCGTGGCGCTGGAAGGCGCCAAGCAAGTGGCGAACGAGGTACGCGGCCGTGTCGAGGCACTCGAGCAAGGCGCCGTGACGGGCGTCTCGCGAGAAGCCCTCGAAAAGGTCGCGGGCGCGCTCGCCGCGCGGCTCGACGTCTTCCACGCGCGGCTCGACGAGGCGGTCAACGGGACACGTACCGGGCTTGACGCGATGCTCGAGACGCTGACTGAGGTGCAGCAGCGAGTCGACGGTCTCGGTTCCGCTGCGCACGTGGCGCCGGAGGAGCGCGAGGAGCTTGCGGGCTTGGAGGTGCGGGTGCGGGAGTTGGCGGCTGCGGCGTCGGCGTCGGGTGCGTTGGCTGAGCGGTTGGCGGCGTTGGAGGCGCGTGCTGGTGAGGCGCCGTGGCGTGACGAGGTGGTGGCGTTGCAGGTCCGCTTGGAGGAGCTGTCCGCGTCGGAGCCGCAGATCGAGCGGTTGGCGAAGCGTCTTGCCGGTCTGTCCGAGCGGGTGGACGGGTTGCAGGGTGAGTGGGCTCCGTCCGATCACGGGCACGAGGAGCTTGCGGGCTTGGAGGTGCGGGTGCGGGAGTTGGCGGCTGCGGCGTCGGCGTCGGGTGCGTTGGCTGAGCGGTTGGCGGCGTTGGAGGCGCGTGCTGGTGAGGCGCCGTGGCGTGACGAGGTGGTGGCGTTGCAGGTCCGCTTGGAGGAGCTGTCCGCGTCGGAGCCGCAGATCGAGCGGTTGGCGAAGCGTCTTGCCGGTCTGTCCGAGCGGGTGGACGGGTTGCAGGGTGAGTGGGCTCCGTCCGATCACGGGCACGAGGAGCTTGCGGGCTTGGAGGTGCGGGTGCGGGAGTTGGCGGCTGCGGCGTCGGCGTCGGGTGCGTTGGCTGAGCGGTTGGCGGCGTTGGAGGCGCGTGCTGGTGAGGCGCCGTGGCGTGACGAGGTGGTGGCGTTGCAGGTCCGCTTGGAGGAGCTGTCCGCGTCGGAGCCGCAGATCGAAGAGTTGACGGGACGTCTCACCGCGCTCGAAGAGGGTGCGCGTGAGCGACCGTGGCGGAAGGAGCTGCGCAGGCTCGATGAGGAGTTCGGTGTGCGCCTGGACGGCATGGCCGGCAGGTTCGACCAGTCGGGTGCCCAGGGCCGAGCGGAGCTCGAGCAGCTCGGCGCCGGCCTCTCGGAGGTCTCAGCGCGGCTGGAGGAGACCAGCGCGAGCGGTCGCGACGAGCTCGCCGGGCTGCGGCGCGGATTGGCACAGCTTGCCGAGCGGCTCGACGGGATGCGGGGCGATTGGGCCGCCGCGGACCACGGGCAGGAGGAGCTCGCACGGCTCGAAACGCAGGTGCAGGAGCTCGCGGCGGCGTTCGCGGACGCGAAGGCCTTGGCAGAGCGTCTTGCCGAGCTGGAGCCGGTGAGCCTCACGGCTCCGACGCGTGCTGAGCTTTCGGGTCGGCTGGCTGCGCTGGAATCGTATGCCACCGAGACACCGTGGAGCGACGAGGTCTCAGCCCTTGGCGCGCGTCTGGAGGCGCTGGCCGCTGCCGAGCCGGTCACGGACGCCATGCTGGAGCGTCTCGCGACGCTCGAGGAGCGTGTCTCGGGGCGGCCGTGGCGCAAGGATCTGAGCCGTCAGGCCGAGGAGCTCGGTGGACGTCTGGACGGGCTTGCAGGACGGCTGGAGGAGTCGGGCGCGGAGCACCGCGAGGGCTTCGATCGGCTCCAGTCGATCCTCCACGAGCTGGCTGGGCGCGTCGAACGCTCCGAGGGTACCTGGGCGGCCGCCGACCACACGCACGACGAGCTGACGCACGTCCAGGCTCGCATCGAGGACTTCGCCGCCACGGTGGCGGTTGTCGACGGCCTGGCCGCTCGACTTGCAGCCGTCGAGGTCGCCGGCACTGCGACACCCTGGCGTGGCGAGCTCTCCGAGGTCGCGGCGCGGCTCGATCACCTCGCCGCGGAGTTCACCCGCGCGGCGAGCGAGGAGGCGATTGCTCTCCTGCGTGGCGAGATCGGCGCTGTCCGCGAGGTCGGGGCGCAGGCCGAGCACACGCTTGCGTCGCGGCTCGCGGAGCTGGGCGAGCGCCTCGACGGCATTGCGCAGGCGACGGCAGAGCTCCAGGCCGCGGGGGAGGCGGGGGCCTCCGCGGCCGACCGTTCCGAGCTCGATCGTGTCGAGAGGCTGGTCGAGGAGATCGGCGGCGTCGCCCGCGAGGCGGCACGAACGGCCGAGATCGTCCAGGGCCAGGCCCGCGAGCGGGTCGAAGCCGACGTGGCTGCGCACGAGACGCTCGAGACGGAGCTGCGCCAGCGGATCGACAACGTCAAGAAGAAGACGCGGGACGACGTCGCCGCGGTCGGGGCACGCGTCGACAGCCTGGCCGCCGACCTCGAGGCCTCGCAACTGGAGGTGCTCGGAAGCGACGAGCTCGAGCAGGCGCTTCAGGCGCACGAGATCCGGCTCACGAAGAGCATCTCGGCGCACGACGAGGCGATCGCGGTGCTGCGGCGCCGCCTCGAGGAAGTCGCAACGGGTGACGGCGTCCTCGGTGAGCGGCTGGCGACCACCGAGGCCGGTCTTGCGGCACGGCTGGACGAGAACGCTGCGGCGCTCGCTGCGGAGTCGGCCGTCCTGCAGGAGGCCTACGAGGCGATCGTCGTGCGACTGAGCGGTGTCGAGCATCACGCGAGGTCGATGCCGGAGACGCTGGTCGGGCTTCGCTCGGAGCTGACGGAGATCGCCTCACGCCTCGAGGCGGTGGAGAAGTCAGCGGCGGAAGCAATCCGGGTCGGCTCGGGCTGGACCGACGCCGCCGCGGCTCTCGGGTCGAGGCTGATCGCGGTCGAGGAGGCGCTCTCGGCCACGGACGACGATGCGGTCGCGCCGCGGCTCAGCGAGCTCGAACGCCGTCTCGAGACGGAGGTCTCGCAGGCTGACGAGCGTACGCGCGCCACCGAGGACGCGTTGCGCGAAGGCCTGTCCGCCCTCGGGGCGAGGCTCGCCGAAAGCGAGTCCGCCTATCGAGACGCCGGAGACGCCTTGCGCCGCTCGATCGAAGGGCTCGGGCGGGTGATCGTCGACGCGGACTCGCGCATTGCGAGCCGCGACGAGCCGGAGGCCTCCGGCTCGCGGTCGGCCGACGCCTACGTGGCCTTCGCGCCGACCCAGGAGGGCTACCGCCTGGTCGCGATCGAGGGGGGAGCGCCCGAGATCGGCAGCACCGTCGAGCTGGACGGACACGATCATCCGCTCGTCGTGACGCGAATCGGCGTCTCGCCGATCCCGCTCGACGACCGACCGTGCGTCTACTTGGAGCGCGCCGGATCCGACGTCGTCGACTGAGTCGTCGGGTGGGCGTTCCCGGCCCGCCGTCGAGGCGGCTCAGGGCAGCGAATCCCTTGGGTGGAGGCCGTGCCGGGGCTCCCCCGCACGAGTGACGCTTGAACGAGTGACCACTCCGGCCGAAGGCCGTCCGATACGCGGAGCGTGGGTATGCCTGCGGTTCCCGCACGGTACGCCGGCACCCCGCCGGTGCTGCGCACGCGGAGCGCGCGGGCAGACGGCCGTCCGCAACCGCGTGAAGGGCGCCCGCGATGAGACCGGCGACCGCTGCCGCCGAAGCTCCACCGGCCTCCGGTCGCACAATCGGCGAGATCCTCCTGTCGCGCTCGCTCGTCACGGACGAGGCGCTCGACGAGGCGATCGCGATCCAGCGGGAGACGGGCAAGCCGCTCGGTCAGATTCTCGTCGAGGCGGGCACGATCACCCGCCTCGAGCTCGCGAGTGCTCTCGCCGAGCAGTGGGGCGACGCCGGCACCATCTCGCCGACCTTCCCGGGCGGCTCGGAATACGTCGATCCGACGGAGGGTGACGGTAGCCCGACGGCGCAGATCGAGGAGCTGCGCCGCACTCGCCGGGCGCTCGAGGAGCGCATGCTCGCATTCGAGCGAACGGCGGCCGACGCACAGTGGCAACAGGAGATCGCGACCGGAGTCCGCGCGCTGTTCAGCCGGGTGGACGTGCTCGAGGCGACCGTGGGCGAGGTCCCGGACCGCGACGACAGTGCGTTCCTGGGCGAGCTCAGGGAGGCGGTCGTGGAGCTTGCGCGGCGTGTTGAGACGGTCACCCCGGAGCTCGCGTCGTTGCGCGAGCGCGTGGACGGAACGGCATCTGTCGCCGCGGTGCAGCACGGGCTCTCGGAGGTCGCCGGACGGATCGACGACGTGCGGTCGCATGCCGAGCGAGCCGAGGATCGCGCCGATGCCGCCGCCGGCCGGGTCGAGGAGGTGACCTCGGGGCTCGCAGCTGCCGTCGAAGATCTGCGACGCGCGCTGCAGGCGTCGGCGGTGGCCCAGGGGGAGCTGGCAGCCCGGCTCGACGGCGCCGCGAGCATCGAGACGATCGAATCGCTCCAGGCTGCAATCGCGGAGCTCGCGCAGCGCCCTGCAGCCGACCCTGCTCTGTCCGCCCGTGTGGAGGCCCTCGCGACCGAGGTCGCGGGCCGCGCGGACGACGCTGCGGTCGCCGCGCTCTCTGCGGTCGTTGCAGAGTTGGAGCGGCGCCCGTCGGGCGACCCGGCGCTGGCGGGACGGCTGGACGAGCTCGCCGCCCGGATCGAGGAGCTCGGCGAGCGGATCGAGTTGGGCGCCGGCGGGCCTGCGGGAGAAGGCGACCCCGATCCGCGGGTCGATGCGCTGATCGCCCGGGTGGCGGAGTTGGCGGCTCGTCCGTCTGCCGATCCGGCCGTGGAGGCTCGCCTGGCGGAGATGGCAGACCGTGTCGGGGCGGTGGCCGCGGTACTGGCGGCTCGTCCGTCTGCCGATCCGGTGCTGGAGGCTCGCCTGGCGGAGACGGCCCACCGTGTCGAGGCGGTGGCCGCGGAGCTGGCGGCTCGTCCGTCTGCCGATCCGGCGCTGGAGGCTCGCCTGGCGGAGACGGCCCACCGAGTCGACGCGGTCGCCGCGGAGCTGGCGGGCAGGGCCGACGCGGCGGGGCAGGCCGAGCTCTCACGCCTGGTCGCGGAGCTGGCGGAGCGCCCGTCCGGCGATCCCCATGTCACCGTCAAGATCGACGAGCTCACGGCCAGGCTGGAAGAGGTCGCCGCGCGCCCGGTCACCGACGCGTCGCTCGTCGCGCGTCTCGACGAGCTCGCGGCCCGGGTCGAGCAGGGAGCGGCGCAGTCCGACACCGGCGCCGTACCGGATCCGAGGGTCGAAGGGCTCCTCACCACGGTGGACGAGCTCGCGTCGCGCGTCGCGGCGCTCGCACAGCAGTCCCCCGCTGAGGCGGGGGCGGATCTGGACGAGCGGCTGGCCGCGGCCGGCGAAGCTTCGCGGGGTGTCTCGCAGAGGCTCTCCCAGGCCGTGACGGCCTGGGCGGAAGGACATCGCGGGCTGGAGGCCCGGATCGAGTGGCTCGCCGCGCGTGTCGAGGCGGCTGTCGCCGCTCCGCCGGTCGTGGTCACGGCGGACGCCAGCTCAGGTGCGGGGGCCGGCGCGGTGGACGCCGATGTGGAGCGCCTCCGCATGGCGGTCGAGCGGCTCATGCTCGACTTCGCCGAGCATCGGCGCGCGCTCAGCGCTGCCGTGCCGGGTCGGGACCTCGAAGAGCGGGTGCGCAAGCTGAGCGACCAGGTGGACGAGCTGACGGGGTTCGTGGCCGTCAGCGGCGGCACCGGAAACGGGGCGAGCCACACGGGAGGCACCGGTGGTTCGATCGACCGCGAGCTGGCAGGTCAGGTGAAGGCGCTCGTCGGCCGCATGGAGGAGGTCGAGGCATCGTCGTCGGCCGGACGCGAGACGATGCTCGCCCGTCTCGAACGCATGATGGGCACGATCGACTGGCGCCTGCAGCGGCTCGAGAACCCGGGTTCCTGACGCTGCGCACCGGGGCCGGATGGTTCCGGCCCCGTTCACGTCGATGCTAGGAGCTTCCGTCGAGCTGCAGCGCGCAGGAGTTGATGCAGTAGCGCTGCCCCGTCGGGCCGGGGCCGTCGTCGAACACGTGCCCCAGGTGGCCGCCGCACGCCGCGCAGGTGACCTCGGTGCGGATCATCCCGTAGCTTGCGTCGACCTCGGTCTCGACGCTGTCGAGCCCTGCGGGCTCGACGAAGCTCGGCCAACCCGTGCCGGAGTCGAACTTCGCGTCGGAGCGGAAGAGCTCGGCTCCACAGCCGGCGCAGCGGTACACACCCGGCGCCTTCGTGTCCCAGTACGCGCCGGTGAAGGCGCGCTCGGTGCCTTTCTCTCTCAGCACGCGGTACTGCTCGGGCGTCAGCCGCGTGCGCCAGTCGGCATCGGTCAGGTTCGTCGTGTCGGTCATGGAGAACGGTCTCGGGACCAAGCCCGATGTTACGCCTCGTGTCGCCGCGCCCGCGACAGCCGTGCCTTGAGCCGGCGCCACGAGCGCGCTGCGAGGCGCTTCTGGGTGGCCGGGTTGACCGTGGCTCGTAGCCATGTGCTCACGGTCCGCGGCCGGATCGTCGCGATGATCTCCGGATGGAACAGTGGCTCGTCGCCGCGCAGCCGCATCGTCTCGCTGATGAAGTCGATGTCCTCCCCGTAGCGGCCGGTCCACGTGCCCACGGGCTCGCGGGGCACGATGAACATCGGTGTGCCGATCTTCCCCGACTCGACCGGACCCGCGTACACCTTGTCGCGGTTACGCATGCGGAATACGTGCACCCGGTCGGGCCGCGCTGCGACCGCCGCGCGGATCGCAGCCCCGGCGCCACGTGTGTAGACGTCGTCGTCGTCCATGAAGGCGAGGTGCGTGCCCGTCGCCTCCCGCATGCCGCGGATCTTCTGCGCGCTGCCGAAGTTGTGGGTAGGCCCTTCGGCGTGCACGAGGCAGCCGTGCGGGTGCGAGAGTGGCTCTGCGGCATCGAAGACGACGACGATCTCGTCGGCCCAACGGCTCGAGCGGATCGCGCGCCGCAGCGAGCGGCGATTGGCCGTGGCGATGATCACGCTGATGCGGGGTTGGCGCACAGTCGGAGCGGTCGGGGTCTTCGTGACCGTATGGGATGATCGCCGACCATGAGGCGGGACGCGCTGCTCGCGGTGTGCGTCGGCGTCGTGGCGGTGCTCGTGACGGCGGGATCGTGGGGCACGACCACCCGCTGGCATCCCGACTCGCTGTTCTACGAGGCGCAGCTGCTCGAGGTGCAGGGGGTGGACGGGCGGAAGGCGCTCGAGCGTGTCATGTCGAGCCCGATCGCCGACGGTGTGTCCGCTGTTGTCCACGATCCGGTGTGGGTCGAGTACAACCGCGACTTCTATCGACGCAGATGGGTGGTCCCGACGCTCGGCGCGGCGGTCGAGCCCGTCTTCGGCACTGACAGCTTGCAGCTCGTCTCGCTGATCGGCTACGTGCTCATCGGACCGCTCGTCTTCCTCTTGTTGCGCCGCCGCTTCGGCGCTGTGGTGAGCGTCGCGGCGGCGCTGGTGTGTATCGGGTTGCCATCGCTTCGGTTCTGGTCGGCGCAGCCGCTCACGGACAGCTTCGCCGTTGCGCTCGAAGCGCTGGGGCTGCTTGCCGCCGTGCTCGTGCTCGACCGCGGCCGCCGCTGGCTGCTGCTCTGGTGTGCGGCGGTGCTCGCGCTCGCGTTCACGCGGGACGCGACCTTCGTGCTCGTCGCCGCTGCGGCATGGGTCGCGCTGACGCGGCGTTCGAGAACCGCCGTCGAGCTGCTGCTCACCGGCGTGGTGGCCGCACTTCCGGCGCCGCTCCTGTTCGGAGCCCCGTTGCAGCGGTCGCTCGCTTTCGTCGTGAGTGGGTACGACGTTTCGGCGGACACGAGCTGGAGCTTCGTCCTCGATCGTTACCCCGGCGCGTTGTGGCGGGTGGCGCGCGAGGATTTCGAGTCTCTGACCCGTGTCACCCCGGTGACCGGGCTCGTCGTCGTGGTGGCGCTGGCGGCGCTCTTCGTGTGGCGGCGCCGTCCCGACCCCTACTTCGGTCTCATGCGCGCGGCTGCGCTCGCGTGCGTCGGGATGATCGCGCTGCAGCCGAACCCGACGGGTCTTCGTCTCGAGCTCGTCTTCGTCCCCGTGCTCGCCGTCGGGGTGGCACTCGCGCTCGAGGCGGTGGTGACAAGGTTCGCGGGCGCGCGATGGCTCGGGGATCGAGGCGCCGAGCCGACGGGAGCTCCCGGCGACGGTGGCAGTGGCGGGCTCGGGCCCGGGGGCGCTAGGGTGGACCAATGCTTCCGTGGTTTCTTCTCGCCGTCGTCGTCGTGCCTCTGCTCGTCGTGGTCTCAGTTGCCGCGCGTCGCTCCAAGGCCCGTGGCGAGCACCCCGTGACCGAGACGGATGCGGTCCGGCAGCGCACCGAGCAGGAGTTCGCGGAGGCCGAGGCGTATCAGGCCGAGTGGCGCGAGGAGCGGCGGCAGGCCGAGCACGACCGCCCCTGATCTGACCCGGCCTGCCCTGCAGGCAGGGCCGGAATGGGCTGCGGTGGCTCCACGTTGTCATATGTGACGTTCGGGAAGTCGCGCTACGCGGCTCCCGGAGGGCGGCGAATCCTTCGCGGGATGGTCGCCCGGCGGGGCGCGGTGATCACCTCACCGAACCGTCACCGCTCTTGTACGAGACGGAGCCACGGGAGTGTTTCCCCGCTCCGTACGGTGGAACGAGCGCAACCGAGAAGGAGAATCGAATGAACAGAGATCTGGATCGTGAGGAGTACGGGCTCCTGGTGCTGATCGAGCGGATGCAGCGCGAAGGCAGGCCCGAGGCCGAGATCGAGGCGGCGGTGCGCGACTCCTCGCCCGGTCGCGTCCCGCCCGAGCCGCAACGTCCGGTGCGTCGTCACAGCAGGTTCGACCTGCTGGGCGGCCGGCGCCGGCATTGAGTTGGAGGGTCGCAGCGCTCCGACCGGCCCCGAGACGGCGGGCGGAGGAAGGAGTTCGTTGCGCTCGAAGTGTCGAGTCATGAGCCGGCTCCGGATCGTCGTTCTCGTTGCTCTAGCCGCCGTGGTCCTCGCCGTTGACGCCGACGCCTTCGGCGTCGTGACGGAGCCGCTGCCCATCGGGGCCACGGGGCAGTCGTACGACTATCAGTTCAAGGTGCACGGCGGTAACCCGCCCTACACCTTCACCGTGAGCTCGGGAGCGCTCCCGCCGGGTCTCTCGCTCAGCAGCAGCGGGCGGCTGACCGGGGCGCCGCAGGCGTCGGGCTCGTGGACCTTCTACATCGAGGCGTCCTACCGGTTCGAATCGAACCCGCCGCTCTATTCGCAGCGCCAGTTCAAGCTCACCGTGGTCGCCGGGCTGTCGATCCGCAACCAGTCGCTGCCGGTGGCGACGGCAGGCGTGCCGTACCACGCCACGCTCGCCGCTGCGGGTGGGGGCACACAGGCCTGGTCGGTACGTGAGGGCGCCCTGCCGCCCGGCCTGGCGCTCGCGAGAACCGGGCTCATCACCGGATTGCCGCGGAAAACAGGAGCCTTCACCTTCACGGCGGAGGTCACCGACGACTTTCGTGTCGCCGAGAAGAAGCTTGCGCTGAAGGTGGTCGCGCCTCCCACCGTTGCGGCTCCGTCGCTGCCGGCGGCCGTCGTCGGCTCTCCCTTCACCGCCACCGTGCGGGTCTTCGGAGGCCTTGCGCCGTATACGTGGGCGCTTCGAGACGGTGTCCGACCTCGTGGAGTGACGATCTCGGAGGGAACGCTGACCGGAACGCCGCTGGTCGCGGGCAGGTACTCCTTCGAGGTCGTCGCACGGGACTCGGCGGGCAATACGGCAACGCTCCGGCTTGCCGTCGCCGTCCTGCCAAGGGTCAAGATCCCCGTGCAGGCACTCGAGCCGGGCGTGGCCGGAAGGCCCTATCGGGGCAGGATCCGCATCCGTGGCGGCGCTGCCCCGCTCATGTTCGAGCTCGCGGACGGAGGGCTGCCGCCCGGGATGACGCTCGACGCGAAGACGGGCGTGCTTGCCGGGAAGCCCCGCAGCGAAGGCCGCTACGCGTTCGCAATCGCGGTCGCCGACCGAACCGGCGGCACGCACCGGCGCTCGTTCGTGCTCAGGGTTCGGTGACGACGCCGGGCTTGCCGCGCAGCGCATGACCGGCTGCGGTCGACCCCCCGACCAAACCGGGCCGGGGACGGCTGCGTACTCGCTTGTGTCACCCTTCGCGCACATCGAGTGGAAAGGGCATCCATGAAACGGGTTCTCGTGGCAGTAGCGGCGGTGGTCGTGACGCTCCTGGTGATCGTCTCCGTCGCGTTCGCGGCGACGTCGAAGCTCAGCGGCAGTGTCGGCCCCGGCTTCACCATCTCGCTCAAGCAGGGCGGGAAGAGCGTCAAGTCGCTGAAGAAGGGCACCTACTCGATCACCGTCGTCGACAAGGCGTCGATCCACAACTTCGTACTCGAGGGCCCCGGGGTCGAGAGGCAGATCACCGGCGTCGCGTTCAAGGGCACCAAGACCGTCACCGTCAAGCTCCGGGCGGGCAAGTACAAGTTCTACTGCCAGCCGCACGAGAAGACGATGTTCGGCTACGTCACCGTCTCGTAGAGGTGCCGCGCTGGGACGAGGACATCGAGCACCCGTGGTGGAATGCCTCAGCCCGGCACTGTGGTCTGTCTACCGTCCGCGCGGTGTCCGGTGTAGCGAGGCGATCTGCTAGAACGGTGTCGCCAGCCCACGGTTGAGCGAACTAGCGCTCGAGCCCGGCAACGTGCCACACCAGCCCCCGGTGCGAGAACGTGTGACGTAACCCGCGCTGCTCGAGGACGGCGAGCATGTCGGCAGGCGGATGGGCGAACGTTCGGAAGTCCATGCGCCGAAGCTTGAACGAGAGGTTCTGGCAGGCGAACAGCAGGCGGGAGACGACGTTGCGTGGCGGGTGACTGAACACCACGAGACGCTGCGCGTGCTCCGCAGCCGCCTCCAGCAACCGCTCGTAATCCGGATAGCAGCACACCACCCGGTGCAGCACGACGACGTCGGCCGGTTCAACACCGGCCGGATCGGCAGCGATGTCATGGACGCGCCGCTCGGCACGTTCCTGGAGACCCGTTTCGCTGAGGAGCTGGGCGGCTTCGGCGTCGTACGCTGACGAGAGCTCGAGGTTCACGGCGTGTGCCGCACCCCGCTGCAGCAGCTCGATCTCGATCTCACCCACGCCCCCGCCAATCTCGAGCACAGTCCAGCCCTCGACCCCACGTTGCGAGAGGAAGTCGACCATCTGCCGGGCCGCCCTGTCGAGCCCACGCTTGCGGTAGCGATTGGCCATCCGGCGGGCAAAGCGCGGACTGAAGAACTGATCGCAGCCACGTGGATTGCAGCAACCAGCCACGGGGAGACCCTACTCCCGAGCCGCCGTCCGGGGCGGCGGACGTCTCAGCGTGCGACGACGAACTCGAGCAACGCCGTTCGTACGTCGCGCTCGACGGGCGCTTCGGTCTGGTACAGCTCGAGCGTCACGCGCTCACCCCTTCGACGAGCCGGCGGAGCGACTCGACCTGCTGTTGGAGGCTGCCGCAGACCGCCTCGCAGAGCGTGAGGACGCCCTCGTCGACGATCCGGTAGTAGGAGAAGTTCCCCTGCTTGCGGCGGGCGACGATCCCCGCCTGCTGCAGGAGCCCCAGATGCTTGGAGACGTTCTGCTGCGTCGTCCCGATGACGTCGGTCAGCTCGAGCACGGACGCTTCGCCCTCGCGGAGCCGGTCGAGCAGCTTGATCCGGGTCGGCTCGCTCAGTGCCTTGAAGCGCTTGGCGACGAGCTCGACCAGATCATCGGGAAGCGGGTGCGAGACCTGCATGCTGCGATTCTCGTCCCGGGCGGCGCACGGCACATCCGCGCCGGCGCTGAATCTCGTACGGACAACTACTCAGTTGCGTAGATGTCCGCAGGGTGGTTCCGCGCGCGCCCCGATGGAGCGGGAGCGACCGGCGGCGAGGATGTCATCAGACCAATGAGTCTCACCGCTACAGCCCGCTCGATCCCCGGCACTCTCCGGCAGGAGGTGGTGATCGACGGCCGGCACCGCGTCATCACCGACGAGCCTGAGCACCTCGGCGGTGACGGGAGCGGGCCGGCGCCGCACGAGCTGTTCCCGGCCGCGCTCGCCGCCTGTGTCTCGACGACGCTCGTGATGCACGCGCGGACGAAGGGGTGGGAGCTCGGCGAGGTGGCGGTCGAGGTCGACTACGACCATCGCTCGACACCGCGCAGATTCCAGATCGCAATCCAGATCGGCGGTGACCTCAGCGACGCACAACTGGAGCGACTGGAGTCGGTCGCACGCGCATGTCCGCTGCGCCGCTCGATCGAGGCCGGCATCGAGTTCAGCGAGACGATCGAGCGGCGCCAGGGTGCAACCGGGCGCGAGCCGGTGGAAGTTGGAGGTGCGTCGTGAGCAGGAAGCGGATCGTGATCCTCGGCGGCGGGACGGGCGGCACCATGACGGCCAACCGGTTGCGGCGCCGCTTCGGCGCCGACGAGCTGGAGATCCACGTCGTCGATCGCGACGATCGGCACGTCTACCAGCCCGGCCTGCTCTTCGTCCCGTTCGGCCTGGCCCAGATCGAGGAGATCGTGCGGCCGCGACGGCGCCAGCTGCGCAACGGCGTCATCTTCCACGAGAAAGAAGTCGAATCGGTCGTGCCCGACAAAGACGAGGTGCTGCTCGACGACGGAACGGTGCTCCGCTACGACGTGCTCGTCATCGCCAGCGGCGTGCGATTGCAGCCCGAGGAGACCGAAGGCATGACCGCGCCCGGCTGGAACGAGCGCGTCTTCACCTTCTACGACCCCGAAGGCGCAGCGGCACTGCACGGTGCGCTCGAGCGCTTCGACGGTGGCCGGCTCGTCGTCAACCTGGTCGACATGCCGATCAAGTGCCCGGTCGCGCCACTCGAGTTCGCGTTCCTCACCGACTGGTACCTGCGCGAGCGCGGCCTTCGCAGCCGCACCGAGCTCGTCTATGCAACCCCGCTCGACGGCGCCTTCACCAAGCCGGTCGCCTCCGAGCACCTGGCGGGCCTGCTGGCCGAGAAGGAGATCGAGCTGGTGACCGAGTTCAACGCCGGCGAGGTCGACGGCGTCGGCGGCAAGCTCACCTCCTACGACGGCCGCGAACTGGGGTTCGACCTGCTCGTCACGATCCCCCTGCACGGTGGTGCCGCCTACGTCGAGCGCTCAGCCGGGCTCGGGGATGCGCTCGGCTTCGTCCCGACGAACAGGGCGACGCTGCAGACGCCGGTGAGGACGAACGTGTTCGCACTCGGCGACGCGACCGACCTGCCGACCTCGAAGGCCGGCTCCGTTACGCACTTCGAGGCGGAGGTTCTGACCGAGAACATCGTTCGCTACGTCGCCGGCCAGGACCTGGATGCCGGCTACGATGGCCACGCGAACTGCTTCATCGAGACCGGTTTCCGCAAAGCGCTGCTGATCGACTTCAACTACGAGACCGAACCACTTCCCGGTCACTTCCCGACCGCGTTCGGGCTGCCGCTGCTGCGCGAGTCCAGGCTCAACCACCTCGGCAAGCTCGCGTTCCAGTGGGTCTACTGGCACGCCCTCCTGCCCGGCCGCGAGATCCCGGGCCTCGGGCCGACGATGCCGACCGCCGGCAAGAAGCGCACCCCTGTCCATGCCTAATTCGAGGAGGACGAGATGACCATGACCCTGATCGCCGATGCCCCAGTCGATGTCGACGCCGAGGGCTTCCTCACCAACCCCGAGCAGTGGAACGAGCAGATCGCCGAGGCGATCGCAGCGGAGAATGGCGTCCCCGAGCTGAGCGACCGGCATTGGCTGGTCGTGCGCTTCATACGCGAGCGCTACCTCGCCACCGGAACCGCCCCCTCGATCCGCTCGCTCGGCAAGGAATCCGGCGTCTCCGTGAAGGAGCTCTACCAGCTCTTCCCCAAGGGGCCGGCCAAGCTCGCCGCCAAGATCGGCGGCATCCCCAAGCCCAAAGGCTGCATCTAGAAGGGAGCACCGTGATGACCGAACTGCTCCAACACCCGCAGACCACCTCAGCCGAGCCAAGGACAATCGAGAAGGTCGCGATCGTGATCTCGAAGGGCTCGCTCGAAGGGATCTATCCCGGCCTGATCATGGCCAACGGTGCCCGCATGGAAGGCATCGAGGCCGACCTCTTCTTCACCTTCTTCGGCCTCGACGCGATCCGCCAGGACCGCTACGAGAAGATCAAGGTCGCAACCGTCGGCAACCCAGGCATGCACATGCCCACCCTGCTCGGCGCCCTCCCCGGCTTCTCAGCGCTCGCGACGAGAATGATGAAGCGTCAGATGGAGAAGATCGACATCCCGCCCATCCCCGAGTTCATCGAGCTCGTCGCCGACTCAGGCGTCCACCTCTATGCCTGCAAGGCAACAGTGGACATGTTCGGGCTGACGATGGACGACTTCGTGCCGCAGGTCGCCGAGATCATCAGCGTCGGCGAGTTCTACGGCAAGGCCGCCGGCGGCCAGATCATCTTCACCTAGAGCAGACTCTCTCTCCCGGCTCGCGCCGGCCGGTCCCGCCGGGCCTCCACGGCTGATCGGTACGTCGGTCTCACCCTGCAGCCTCGGCTGCCGGTGCTCGTCACGCCTGCACATACCATCACCAGCTGATCAGTTTACGGTCGACGACGAGACAAGGTCGTCCAGGCGCCGCAGCGGAGCGCTACGACTGCGGCGCGGCCAGACGAGCGGTGAGCCGGCGGATCAGGCTCTGGGCAGGGCGCGACCGTCGTCCGTCCGCTGTCGCGGCAGCCGCCGTCTCGCGCGCCCGCCGCTCGGCGCTCGCGCGCGTGGCGGCGAACATGACCTGCGGGGCGTAGCCGTAGCGCGGTGTGGCTGTGTCGCTGATGGTTGCTGCATGCATGGTTGCCTCCGTCTCGTTGTCGATCTCCATGGCCAGACGGTAGGGCGCCCGGACGTGCGTCACATCGGCAGGACTGCCGATCCGCAATGCCTAACTTCGCGCCCGCAGCGCCTAGGCAGCGAGGCCGTGCTCGAGTGCGTAGCGCGTTGCGGCGCTTCGCGTGTGCAGGTCGAGCTTGCGATAGATCGAGCGGAGGTGCGCGTGGACGGTGCGGAGGCTCACGACGAGCTGCTCCGCCACCTCCGCGTCGGTGTGCCCCTTGGCGACCAGCGCGAGCACCTCGAGCTCTCGCGGAGTCAGGCCGTCCGGGGCCCCGGCGCCGGTGCGCGCGCCTGCTGCAGCGACGAGCTCGACCGTTGCGCCGACCGGTAGCCGCTGCGCCTGCTTCCCAGGCCGCCGCGAAGCGGTCTTCGCCCAACCGGCTGCGTGCCTCGGCGAGCACCCGGTCGTGAAGTTCGCGGAGATCGCGCCATCAGCGGGACATCGAGCGCCGCCCAGATCGCGTCGGCCGCGCCGAGGAGGCTCACGGCTCGCTCGGCGTCGCCGACCTCGGCGGCCAGGAAGGCCGCCGACTCGAGCACGAGCCCGCAGAACCAGCGGTCGCCGAACTCGACGAAGAGCGTCAACGACTCCTCGAACTGCGCCGCGGCCGTCTCGGCGTCTCCGAGGTCGGCGTTGATGTCCGCTGAGCACCAGAGCACCTTGCCGAAGGTGCGGCGGTCGCCGACTGCGCGCAGGATGTCGAGGCTCTCGTCGACCTGCGCCAGCGCGGCGACGTGAGCGCCCGGCGGGACGGGTGACGGCGAGGCCGTAGAGCCCGAGCGCGATTCCGTGCGAGTCGCCGAGCCGCCGGAACAGCCCGAGGCTGCGCTCGAAGAGCGGCCGGGCACGATCGTCGTCTCCCGCGACCACGAGGTTCATCGCGAGCCGGTCGAGCGTCCGCGCCACCGCCGCCTCGTCTCCGAGCCCCTCGTAGACGGAGAGGGCCTCGTGGAAGAGCGGCTCCGCCTCCGGGTAGTCCCCGCGCGTTCGTCGCACCAGCGCGAGTCCCGTATACGCCTCCGCGACGCCCTTCGCGTCGTCGAGTGAGCGAGAGAGCTCGAGTGCGTCCTGGCAGAGCTCCTCGGCACGGTCGTAGTCGCCCTGGTAGTGCGCGAGGACGCCGTTGCCGCTCAGCGCGCGGGCGCGTATCGGCGACGCCTCAGACGCAGCAGCGAGCGACTCGTCGAGCCAGAGCCGCCCCTCGCTCAGGTAGCCACGCTCGAACCAGAAGCGCCACAACGAGGCACAGAGCTCGCAGCGCAGTCGCCGCGTCCCCAGCGTCGAGCGAGAAGCGCAGTGCGGCGCGGAGGTTGTCGTGATCGGCCTCGAGTGTCGCCCGCCACATCGCCTGGTCCGATGCGGCCTGGCCGGCGCCAGCCGCCCGGGCGAGGCGAAGGTAGTGGCCGGCGTGAGCGCGCCGGACGTCGTCCGCCTCGGCGCTCGCGTCGAGCAGCTCGCCCGCGTACTCGCGGATCGTCTCGAGCATGCCGAAGCGCTCACCGTCGGCGCGGACGAGGCTCTTGTCGACGAGCGAGACGAGGGCGTCGAGATCTCCGCCGCACACTTCCTCGACCGCCTCGAGCGTGCATCCTCCCGCGAAGACGGACAGGCGGCGGAAGAGCGTCCTCTCGTCGTCGTCGAGGAGCTCGAAGCTCCAGCCGATCGTGTCGCGCAGCGCTCGATGTCGGGCAGGCGCATCGCGCGACCCCGAGGTGAGGAGCTCGAGGGGGTGCTCCAGGCGAGTGAGCATCGCCGTCGGGGACAGCACCTTGACTCGCGCTGCGGCCAGCTCGATCGCGAGGGGCAGGCCGTCGAGGTGGTCGCAGATCTCCGCGATCGCATCCAGGTCGGCCTCGTCCGGGCTGGAAGTCCGGGCGTACCGCGCGTGCCCGCTCCAGGAACACGCTGACGGCGGCGTCGCGCGTGAGGGGCTCGAGGGTGAGCTCCTGCTCGCCGCGAACGCGCAGCCGAGTGCGGCTCGTGACAGCGACCTTCAGGCTCGGGCTCGCGGCGACGATAGCCGCGAGCGAGGGTGCGGCTTCGACGACCTGCTCGAAGTTGTCGACGACGAGCAGCAGCCGGCGGCCCTCGAGGTGCGCGACGAGGCGCTGCTCGAGATCGCCCTCGCCGTCGAACAGTCCGAGCGACCGCGCGATCGTGCCGACGACGAGGCCCGGGTCCCGGACCGACTGGAGCGGCACGAGGACGACGCCGTCGGCGAACTCGTCGGCCACGGCCGAGGCGACCGCGTCGGCGAGGCGGGTCTTGCCGATTCCGCCTGGCCCCGTGATCGTGAGCAGCCGGACGTCGTCGCGGCGCAGGAGGGCCGCAGCCTCGGCGACGCTCTCCTCGCGCCCGATCAACGTGGTCATCGGAGCGGTCATCGAGTCACCCGGCCACGAGCTCGTGCAGGCGCTCGGCCATCGCGAGGGCGAGCTGCGGATCGTTGATGTCGGCGTCGACCTCGTGCACCTCCACCTTCGACGGGTCGACGAGCTCGCGCAGCGTGGAGAAGAGCGCCTCGTCCGCCTCCGGGTCGTGGAGCACCTGACCCTCCGTGCTGAGCAGCGAGAGGCCGCGCAACGGCACGAACAGCACCGTCGGCCCCGTGGCGGCGTTCAGCTTGCGCGCGATCACGGCCGCGAGCTCCCGGCACTCCTCCGGCGTCGCGCGCGTCGCCGCCAGGACATCGTCGTGGAGATAGATCGGTCGACCGCCGAAGCGCTCGGGCAGCGGATCCGGAACCCCGGTGGACGAGATGACGATCACGTCGAGCGCGCCGAGCGAGACGACCTGGGGGATGCCGAGCCGACCGGCCGTCTCGAGCCGCTCGGGACCGGCGGGCCAGATGCCGCCGCAGAGCTCGTCGGCGAGCTCTGTCGTGGTGACGTCCAGGACGCCGTCGACGAGGCCGGTCTGCATCAGCTCCTCCATCGACCTGCCGCCGGTGCCGGTCTGGTGGAAGACGAGCACGTCGTAGCCGAGCTCCTCGAGCCGCTCGCGGGCCGCTCGTCACGCACGGCGTCGTGACGCCCCACATCGAGGCGACGATCAGCGGCTTCTCCTCGCCGAGCGGAGCATCCGTGCCCGCTGCCATGCCCGCGAGGGCGCGGGCAGCGTTGGCGATGATCCGCGCCGAGATCCGGTTGATCCCGGCGACGTCGACGACCGAGTACATCATCGTCACGTCCACCGTACCGACGTACGGGCTCGTATCGCCCGACGCGACGGTGGAGACCATCAGCTTCGGCACGCCGACGGGCAGTGCCCGCATCGCGTTCGTGGCGATCGTCGTGCCGCCCGTTCCGCCGAGCGCCGCCGATCGCGTCGACTCGGCCTTCGGCGTGGAGTCGCCGCACGACCTCCGCCGCGCCGCGGGCCATCGTCTCGATCGCCGCGGCCCGATCGCGAGCGTCGGCGAGCGCCTGCACGTCCGCCCCCGCCGCCGCGGCGACCTCCTGGCGGGTGACGTCGGGCTCGGCGAGGGGCTCGCCCAGGATGCCCGCGTCGACGAGCAGCACGTCCACGCCGTGCTCCCTGATGCGGTCGCGCAGGAACGAGTACTCGTGACCCTTCGTGTCCAGCGTGCCGACCAGGACGACGGTCGGACGTCCCTCACGTGCCTCGCTCGTCGTCGCTCCCATCGGTATGCGGTACGGCCTCGGTCTGGACGGCACAGCATGACACGGGAGCAACCTGCGACCTGCGCCGGACGGTGTGCAGCCCTAGATGTCGAGGGCGGCCGGAGCCGCCCTCGACATGGGGCATGAGCTGAGGATTCAGCTGATCGCGGTCGCGGGCTGCTGGGCCGCTGTCTGCTGGCGCTCGACCAGCGGGGCCTGCTGGCGGCTGCGGAGTGCGCCTCCAACGGCGAGCACGACGAAGCCGATACCGCTGAGCAAGAGGGCGACGCCGACGACGATGCCGAAGAGCGCCATCTGCTGGGCCATGTAGCTGACGTTCAGCGCGGTCGAAAGCGCGGTCGCCGTGACCCAGGTGTCCCGCGCCGTGTTCGGGGTTGGGTTCCCCTTCGCGTCCTTCAGCGCGAGGGTCTCGTCGCTCGTTCCGGCCAGGTTCTCCGGGTCGGCGGCGGAGACGAAGCGCCCCATCTGCGCGTAGCTCAGGCCGCCGGAGGCCTCGGTCGCGTGCTCGTGGATGATCTGTGCGAACGCCCGCGCCTGTGTGCCGGTCTCGACCTGCTGCCCGGCCCACTGGGACGCGTACTTGGCGACTGCCGGGTCGTCGACCGCCCCGAAGGTGATCTGTTCCTGCTTGAGGCTCTCACGGACGGTCGAGCGGCCGTCAACGCCCATGTAGATCGCGACGGCGCCGAACATGATCAGCACTGCGCCGGCGATGATGCCGCCGATCTCGAATAGCTTCCTCATCGTCGTGCCTCCCTTTCGGATCTGTTGGTTGTCGCTCGGGTAGAGCCGATACGGCGCCTAATCGCGTCCGTGGGCGCCTCGATCCCGGGACCGGACACCGCTTTCGGACGCCGTGGGCCCGGGCCGTGGTGGACGAGCGCTTCATGCAGGATCCTCCTCCAACCCGAGCACATCCCGGGCCGAACGCGTCGTAGGTCAACCATCAACCCCGACCTACGCTGCTGAGGGCGGATTTCGCGGACCTTTGGCGTCTGGCCCCGCGAGGCAACTCGCTGCGCCCTATCATTTGGGCGCCGTACGACTCCAGTCTAGCCGCAAGCCGGCCCGACGGCTTCCGCCCAGCCCTTGTCGTGCCCTGATCGAAGGACTGCTCGGCGTCCTTGCCCAGGAAATTGCCTCTATGCAGGCAATTCGAGCACGGTCCGTGCTGGATTCGAACCAGCGACCTTTTGGATCAAGAGTCCACCCTCTGACGGACTGCCCGAGGGCCGGCTAGATCCGCCGGCGAACCCCCCGCCCAGGCGTGACGGCGGCGGCCACGACCGCGGTCTTTGCCACCGGCGAAGGGCCGGGTGTGACGGCGGCGGCCACGACCGCGGTCTTCGCCACCGGCGCGCCGATGACACCGACTCTTCCAACGCGCGCTGCTCTCACTGGCATCTCATGCTCCTTCGGTTGCAAGGGCCTCATCAGCCTCGATCGAGGCGATGATCGCCTGAATCGGTATCCGTCCGTTCGCGATCAGCTGACCACCGGAGCGCCTGGCTGCCGAGGCGAACGGAGCCGCCCACAGGTTCTCGTAGATCAGCACGCCGGCGGTGCTGCCCGGCTCCATCGCAGCGGCGAGATGTGCGACGTCCTCTTCGGCCAACAGCTCTGCGAGCTCGGCTTCGAGTGCCTGCAGCTCCCCGAGCTCGCCGACATCGGACAGCTCGATCGCATCGACGGTGCCATCTTCGTCCTTCGTCAGGATCAGGATGTCGATCACCCGGATCGTTCCAGCGTCGACCAACGCAAGCAGCTCGTCGACCATCTCGCCTGTGAAGTTGCTCTTCCCGGCGGGGAATTCGACGACGACGTAGTCAACCGGGCCGAGCTCATCGAGCGATCTCGCGGTCATCACTGCGATCCCTCACTGTCGGTCGCGGAAGCCGCGTCTTCGTCGTCGTCGACGACCTCGGCCGTGATCGCCGCCTCGTTGTCGTAGGTCGCGATGAAAATCTGGATCGGGGTCGTGCTCATTCCGAGCTCCTCACTGTGTGTGGCATGGACGGGCGCATCCTCACTGGATGGCCATTGCCGTTGAAGCGGCTCGTCTCGCTGGTGTGGTCCTTGCTGACGGGGTGCCGGAGTCGCAGCCGACGTCGCGGGTCTCGTCGGCAAGTGACCGGTTTCAGCACCGCGACAGACTACCGTGTGGGAGACTCGGCGCATGAGCGGGATGATGGGTCAGCGCATCCTCCGGCGCGAGGACTCGCGCTTTCTGCGGGGCGAGGGTCGCTACGTCGAGAATCTCGATCTCCCGGGAGCGCTTCACGCCACGTTCATCCGCTCGCCGTACGCGCATGCTCGTGTCGTGGGCGTCGACGTGTCAGCGGCGTCGCAGCTTCCGGGAACGCAGGTGTTCACGGCGGCCGACGTCGACCTTGGCACCTTCCAGCCGCCGCCGTTTCCCGGTCTCGATCAGCGGATGGGACGACCGTTCCTCGCCGGGGACGTCGTCCGCTTCGCGGGAGACATCGTCGCCGTGGTGCTCACGGAGACCCGCGCCGAGGGCGTCGACGCCGCCGAGGTCGTCATCGTCGAGTACGACCCTCTGCCCGCAGTGGTCGACCCCGCGCGGGCGCTCGAGGGAGACGTGCTGCTCTTCCCGGACGCCGGCACGAACGTCTGCACGAGCCACCCGGTGGAGGCGGACGAGACGCTGTTCGACGGCTGCGACACGGTCGTGTCGCAGCGCCTGGTCAGTCAGCGGCTCGCGGCTAGCCCGCTCGAGCCCCGCGCGTGTGCCGCCGTCGTCGGAGACGACGGGCGGCTGACGCTGTGGCTCTCGACCCAGACGCCGCACCAGGACCGCGACGGATTGGCGATGAGCCTCGGCCTCGAACCGGCCGACGTGCGCGTGGTCGCACCGGACGTCGGAGGCGGTTTCGGCGCCAAGCTCCTCGCCGTCGAGGAGATCCTGGTCTCGTGGCTCGCGCGCAAGACCGGGCGCCCGGTGCGCTGGACCGAGACCCGCGCCGAGAACATGATCGCGATGCCCCATGGTCGCGCCGCCGTCCTCGACTTCACGATCGGGGGGAGCCGCAACGGAGACGTCCGGGCCTACCGCCTGCGCATCCTCCAGGACGTCGGCGCGTACCCGCGCATCGGAGCTTTGCTCCCGGGCTTCACCGCCCTGATGTCGAGCGGTGTGTATGCGATCCCGACGATCGAGACGGAGTTCACGTGCGTCGTCACCAACACGACGCCCATCGGGCCGTTCCGCGGCGCCGGGCGGCCGGAGGCGACGCAGGCGATCGAGCGGGCCATGGACCTCTTCGCCGGCGAGCTCGGGCTCGACCCCGCCGAGGTGCGACGTCGCAATCTCATCTCCGCTGATGCGTTCCCCTTCACCACCGCCTCGGGCGCGCACTACGACTCAGGCGACTACGAGCGAGCGCTCGACCTCGCGCTCGAGACGGCCGGCTACGGGGCGCTCCGCGACGAGCAGCGACGGCGGCGCGAGGAGGGCGACCCGGTCGCGCTGGGCATCGGGGTCAGTGTCTACGTCGAGATCACGAACGGTCTGGTGGAGCCGGAGTTCGGGGCGGTCGAGATCACGCCCGAAGGCGGAGCCATCCTGCGCACCGGATCGTTCTCGCACGGACAGGGGCACGAGACGACGTTCGCGATGATCGTCGCGGACCGGCTCGGCCTCCCGCTCGAATCGGTGCGCGTCGTCAAGGGAGACACCGACGAGGTGCGTCAGGGTGTGGGCACCTACGGCTCGAAGTCGACCCAGATCGGCGGCGTCGCGGCCGGGCAGGCGGCGCATCAGGTGGCGGAGCGCGCGCGGGAGCTGGCCGCCGAGAAGCTCGAGGCGAACGTCGACGACGTCGTGCTCGACGTGGGCGCCGGCGGCTTCCACGTGATCGGCTCGCCCACACCTACCGTTTCCTGGGTCGAGCTGGCCACAGGCCTCCACGCCGACGGGCGGCTGGACGAGTTGCGCGCCGAGGAGGTCTTCAAGGCGGACGCGCCGACGTTCCCCTTCGGCGCGCACGTCGCGGTCGTCGAGGTCGACACCGAGACGGGCGCGGTCGAGCTCCGGCGCATCGTGGCGGTCGACGATGCCGGCCGCATCGTCAACCCCGTCATCGCCGAGGGCCAGGTGCACGGCGGGGTCGCGACGGGCGTGGCGCAGGCCCTCTACGAGGAGTTCGTGTACGACGAGGACGGCAATCCGCTCACGGCGAGCTTCCTCGCCTATGCCTTCCCGTCGGCGGCCGAGCTGCCGTCCTTCGATGCAGTCTCCATGGAGACGCCGACGCCGCTCAACGCGCTGGGGGCGAAGGGCATCGGGGAGTCCGGGACGATCGGAGCGACCCCTGCCGTGCAGAGCGCCGTCGTGGACGCGCTCGCCCCGTTCGGCGTCCGCCACATCGACATGCCCGCGAACGGCGAGCGGGTGTGGAGCGCGCTGCGCGACGCAAGGGCATAGCCCTTCGCCGGCGAGGCGCGCCCAAGGCGACAGACTTCCCGATCCACGCGCTCCGCGCTCGCGTTTCCTCAGTGGATGGCCTCGTCTCCGCTCGCTGCCGTTCGAACTAGAGGCTTGATGTGGGTTTAGCGGCCGTCATAGGCGACGAGTGCTCTTGGTTGGCGTCCGGTGAGGGCGTTGAGGAGCATGCCGATGGTCAGCGCGAGCAGCCGTTGCGCGATCCGCTGTGCCAGTCCGGCGGGTGTTCTGGCGAGGTGTTGTTCGAGTCGCATCTGGCCTTTGAGGTTGCTGATGGTCGACTCGATCACGAGCCGCAGGCCGGCCAGGCGCCGTTCGCGAGCGAGGTTGTCGGCGGTTCGCACGCGGTCGGGAGTGAGGATGGAAACGTCTTGCAGGGCGAGTGTCTCGCGGTACTCGCGGCCCCACAGGCCTTTGTCCGCGATCAGCGTGCATCCCGCATGGGCGGTGGTCAGCTCACGCACCGGCTCGTACTCCTTTTCGTTGGCCGCGACGAGCGTGTACCCGAGCGGCACTCCGTTGCGGTCGGTCACCAAGACGAGACGCATCCCCCACACGTACTGGCTCTTGGCGGCGCAGTAGCCGTAGGCGGCAGTGCCCGCGAATTCGCTGCGGCTCTGGCAGCCAGCGTAGTTGGCAACCCCGAGCAGGGTGCCGTCCGCGATCCGCAGACCACCCTTCGCGATCAGCTCCGCGATCCGCAACTGCACGGCCGCGAGCGTCGGCGCGAGCCGACGCAAACGCCGGTTGTACTGCGACTGCTCGGGCAGGTGGGGAAACCAGCCGGGCAGCACCTTGCCGACAAGACCGAGGAACTGCCGATCCGACGGGATCCCCATCGCCGCCTGCGCCACCGCCAACGCGACCAGCTCCGCATCGGTCACCTTCCCGCGAGGGCCGCGGCGAGGGATCGCCGCACCATCCGCGAACATGTACGCAGCGATAACAAGGGTCTCCAGCGATGCTGTCATCTCGTGCTCCAATCACGAGGAAACAGGGCTGGAGGCCCTTTCTTCGTCGACCCAACGGGTCCCTGCTCATGAAACCCACATCAAGCCTCTAGAGTCTCGCCATGACGGTGCAACAGTGGGTGGACGCGTACGGGCAGGCATGGCGCGACCGTGACGCCGAAGCGGCGGCCAAGCTCTTCACGGACGACTGCCTCTACCGCGACCACCCGCTCCAGGAGGCGCACCGCGGCGCCGAGGGCGTGCGCTCCTACTGGGCGAACGTCACCTCGGCGCAGGACCGCGTGGACGTGCAGATGGGCCGGCCCGTTGAGTCGACGGACGGGCGACGGTCTGCGGTCGAGTTCTGGGTCAGAATGCTGAGTAGCGGCGCCGAGGTGACGTTGATCGGCATCCTGTTCCTCCGCTTCGCCGAGGACGGCCGATGTGAGGACCTGCGGGAGACCTGGCTCTTCGAGTCGGGCGACCACGCCCCGCACGAGGGCTGGGGCGCCTGAGGCCGCCAGCTCTGGGTCGATCAGCTCGAGGCGGTATCCGCTGCGTCGGCAAGGTGATGGTGCGTCGACAGCGTAAAGTCCGTGGGGGGCATTCGGGAGGGGGGCTCGACGGCTTCGACGAGGAAGCCGAGTGCATGTTCCGTGTCGTAGTAGGCGGCTGCGCCGTCTCCGGCGGCTCCGAACGAGTGGATGCGCGCGATCGGAGGATGCCCGGCGGCTTCCATTTCCGACGTCGTTTGCGCGAGGGATGTGACGACGTAGCCGACGTGGTGAAAGCCCTCGCCGTGTTCGTCGAGCCAGTCGGCGTGGATGCTCGGGCCGTCCAGTGGCTCGATGAGCTCGTACTGGGGGCTGCGACTGTTCAGGGCGAGCCTGAGGGTCCACTCGGCCGGTTGGCCACGGTACTCGCGGCCTTGGCCCTGGGGTCCGAAGATCCAGCCGCGCCACGGTCCGGCGGCGAGCCGCGCATCGAACTCGCAGGCTGTGCGTTCGAGATCGCTGACGACGAACGCGATCTGGAACGGGGCGATGCCTTCGAGCGACGGAACCATCTTCGGGACTCTACGCCGGTGTGGTGTCCTACCGAGACGAGCGGGCACTCCGGGCAGAACACGACCAGCCCGCCCGTTTCGGCAGGAACACGCGAACCGAGACGCCACGAGCGCGCGTCATGACGGGATCATCCCACGCTCAGCCAGTCGCCAGTTGTGGCCCCACACGTGGCCCCAAGAGGCGGTGATAGGCTCGTCGGATAACACGAAATGCCGTTTTGCAGGGATTTTCGAATGGGCCGTGCTGGATTCGAACCAGCGACCTTGGGATTAAGAGTCCACCCTCGTAGGCTGCAACACACTGCAGCTGACTGAATTTGCCTGCAAACGCGGGCTTTCAGCATTGCAACATGCTGCAGCGAAATGCAGCCTGCGGAGACACGCCGGTACGCTCATCCGAGCCGCGGCCCGCGTCGATTGAGAGCACGATGGCATGCGAGGCAACACGCGCGATCGGGCCTGAAGGGCGCCAATATTGGTGTCGCTGCTCGTTGGGGCGAGTGCTGAGAGGATCGGCTGCATGGCCTTCTCCTTCTTCTACCTCGCGATGCGGGCCCTGCTCGGGGCGCTGGTTCGTAGCCGGCGAGGCTTGCATCTGAAAGACGTGGAGCTGCTGGTGCTGCGCCACGAGCTCGAGATCTTGCGCCGGCAGGTTGCGCGGCCGAAGCTCGCCAGGGCTGATCGGGCGCTGTTGGCGGCCGCGGCATGCCACCTGCCGCGCTCGTCGCGGGGCGTGCTTTTGGTGACGCCTCGGACGCTGTTGCGCTGGCATCAAGCGCTGGTGCGCCGGAAGTGGGGGCAGGCGCCCGGGCTGCGTGGACGGCCGAGGCTGCCGGCTGCGGTTCGGGAGTTGGTGTTGCGGCTCGCGCGGGAGAATCCGCGTTGGGGCCATCGGCGGATCTGCGGCGAGCTGGCCAAGCTCGGCTTCCGGGTGTCGCCGACCAGCATCCGCCGCCTTCTCGCCGGGGCGCGGCTGGAGCCGGCGCCACGGCGGTCCGGGCCGAGCTGGCGTGAGTTCTTACGAACGCAGGCGACGAGCATCGTCGCCTGCGATTTCTTCACCGTTGAGACGGCGTTTCTGCGGCGCTACTACGTGTTGTTCTTCATCTCGCATGCGAGCCGGCGCGTCTGGCTTGCGGGCTGCACGAAGAATCCGAGCGGTGACTGGGTCGCCCAGCAGGCGCGCAATCTCGGTCTCGACTTCAGCGATCGGGGCGTCCGCCTCCTGATCTGCGACCGCGATAGTAAGTACGGCGGCGCCTTCGACGAGGTCTTCCGTAGCGAGGGCATGCGGATCGTGAAGACCCCGGTGCGAGCACCGAAGGCGAACGCGGTCGCGGAGCGCTTCGTCCGCACCGTCCGCGCCGAGTGTCTGGACTGGTTGCTGGTCCTCAACCGGCGTCACCTCGAACGCGTCCTCCGCGTCTACGTCGACCATTACAACCGGCAGAGGCCGCATCGCGCTCTCGAGCTCCGGCCGCCCGAGCCGGACGACGAGCGCCACGACGGATCAGTCGTAGGCGAGGTCCGCCGGTGTGACCGGCTCGGCGGCCTCATCCACGAGTACTACCGAGCCGCCGCATGAGGCGTGACACGAATAATGGCGCCCTTCAAGCGTCGGGCGCTCGACATAGTTCGTCGCGCCATGTCGATACTGAACCAGACGCCCGTATACGTCACTGAGCTCCTCGGAGGTGAGAGAGATGGGCAAGACCAAGAACGAGAATCAGAAGGCGAAAGGGAAGAAAGAGCGCCAGGGCGAGGAGGTTCCGATGGAACCGTCTGCTACGGGTGACGGGCCGGAGGCGGTAGCGTCAGCTGCGTCCGCCGCACCCGACGGGGCCGAAGCCACCCCTTCCACCACTTCCACTCTGTCCGCTGTGCCTGAGGGGGCCGAGAAGATGAACCGCAAGGGCTACGAGCAGGAGATGCGGCGCCTGCACGGCGAGCTCGTTGCGCTGCAGGAATGGGTCAAGGCTACGGGAGCGAAGGTCTGCGTCGTCTTCGAGGGCCGGGACACGGCGGGCAAGGGGGGCACGATCAGGCGGATCACCGAGCGGGTCAGCCCACGCGTGTTCCGGGTCGTCGCGCTGCCTGCGCCGACCGAGCGCGAGAGGTCGCAGATGTACATTCAGCGCTACATCCGGCACTTCCCGGCTGCCGGCGAGGTCGTGATCTTCGACCGCAGCTGGTACAACCGCGCCGGCGTCGAGCCCGTGCTGGGCTTCTGTACTCCGGAGCAGACCGAGCGGTTCCTGGAGCAGGTGCCGGCGGTAGAGCAGGCGATGGTCGAGTCCGGGATCATCTTGCTCAAGTATTGGCTCGAGGTCGGCCCCGAGGAGCAGACGCGCCGCCTCGAGAGCCGGATCGACGACCCGCGCAAGGTCTGGAAGCTGTCCGAGATGGACCTGAAGTCGTACACCCGCTGGGACGACTACTCGCGCGCCCGCGACGCGATGTTCCGGGCCAGCGACACGGAGTGGGCTCCCTGGTATGTCGCGGACACGAACGACAAGAAGCGTGGCCGGCTGAACATCATCACGCACCTGCTCGATCAGATCCCGTACGAGCCGCTCGAGCCTCGCGACGTCGAGCTGCCGCCGCGGCAGAGGGCCGACGGCTCCACGGAGCCGGACCTGCAACTGCGGCACATCCCCACACCGTTCTGACCGTTGGCTGCCCTTACCCAGAGGTGCGATCGGGAAGGGCCGCGTGATGAGTCGCCGTGAGATGAGTCGATGAGCTCGGAGCGTGGCGTGGCATCGTCGAGGGCAGGGCTCGACCGCTGGGTACCAGGCGTCGGGATGCTCAGGCGATACCAGCGGGGATGGCTGCGCTCGGACCTCGTTGCCGGCGTTGTGCTGGCGGCGATCCTCGTGCCGCAGGGGATGGCGTACGCGGAGCTGGCAGGCCTGCCGGCCGTGAACGGCCTCTACACGACGATGGCGTGCCTCGTCGGCTATGCGCTGTTCGGCCCGTCGCGGGTGCTCGTGCTCGGGCCGGACTCGTCGCTCGGCCCGCTGATCCTCGTCGCGATTCTCCCTCTCTCGGTCACCGACGACCCGGCCGAGCTCGTCGTTCTCGCGGGGATGTTGGCGCTGCTGGTCGCGGCGATCGAGATCGGGCTGGGGCTCGGCAAGCTGGGCTTCGTCGCCGACCTGCTCTCCAAGGAGGTCCAGGTCGGCTACATGATCGGCCTGGGCGTCACGATCATCGTGGGCCAGCTCCCGAAGCTGTTCGGCTTCTCCACCGACGCCGACAACTTCATCGACGAGATGCGGGCCTTCTTCGACGGTCTCGACCAGCGCAACCGCTACACGCTGGCAGTCGGTCTGGCCTCGCTCGCCGTGTTGCTGATCCTGCCGCGGTTCACGCGACTGATTCCAGCCGTGCTCATCACCGTCGTCCTCTCGACCGTGGCAGTGTCGCTGTTCGACCTGACGAGCCACGGGGTGTCGACCGTAGGGTCGCTGCCGCAGGGGTTGCCTCGGCCCGAGTTCCCGTCCGTCGCTCTGAGCGACATCGGCGCGCTGCTCGCCGCCGCGATCGGGATCACGCTCGTGTCCCTCGCCGACACGATCGCGACGTCGACGAGCTTCGCGGCCCGGCGCGGCGACGAGGTGGACGCGAGTCAGGAGATGATCGGGATCGGCGCCGCCAACGCCTTCGCCGGTCTCTTCCAGGGGTTCCCCGTCTCCACCAGCGGCTCGCGTACGGCGGTCGCGGAGCAGGGCGGCGCCAAGAGCCAGGTGACGGGGCTCATCGGCGCGGCCCTGGTGGCGATCATGCTGCTCTTCCTGCCGGGGTTGCTGGCCAACCTGCCGAACTCGGCGCTCGCGGCAATCGTGATCGCCGCGGCGCTCTCGCTCATGGACATCACGACGGTCGCAAAGCTCCTGCGTGTCCGCACGTCTGCCTTCATACTCGCGATGACAGCGACGTTGGGCGTCGTGTTCTTCGGCGTGCTGGAGGGGATCCTGATCGCGGTCGCGCTCTCCATCCTGGCCTTCTTCAGGCGGAACTGGTGGCCGACCGGCGAGGTGCTCGGCCGCGTCGCCTCGCTCGACTCCTGGCACAGCGTCGCCGTCTATCCCGGCGCGGCGCAGACCCCCGATGTCGTCGTGTTCCGTTGGGAGGCGCCCTTGTTCTTCGCCAACGCGAACATGTTCCGCGAGGAGATCCGTCGGCTGGTCAGCACGTCTGGCGCCGGCTGGGTCGTCGTCCAGTGCGAGGCAATCACCGACATCGACGTCACCGCGGCCGACATGCTTGAGCGGCTCGACAACGAGCTCAACGACCGCGGAGTCCACATCGTGTTCGTGGAGCTGCGCAGCCGCCTCCACGACCTCGTGACGCGCTACGGCCTCCTCGAAACACTCGACCGGCGACACTTCTACGACTCGATCGACGATGCCGTCGCCGACATCCCAGGCCCGGCTCGGAACGGATGATTCAGGGCGCCCGCGGGGCCGCGACGCTCACGGGCAGCTGGCCGTCAGGCCGGCGGGATGCCGGCCGAGGACGATCTGGACGACTCCGAAACAGAGGAACGCCACCGCGACCCCGACGGTTGCGCCGGTGACCGCGTCGGAGAGCCAGTGCACCTGCAGGTAGGTGCGGCTCCAGACCATCAAGGCGGTCGCCGCGGCTGCCGCGGCGAGCCACCAGCGCCGCCGCGGGCCTTGCCCGCTGAAGAGGAGCACGAGCGCGACAGCGGTCGCGCCGGCGTAGCCGGCGTGGCCGGAGGGGAAGGACGAGCCAAATGCCTCGAGCATCTGCCCCGGGGGGCGCTCTCGGCCGACTGCCAGCTTGATGAGGTTGACGAGCAGTGGGGTGAGCGCCTCGGTGAGGGCGAACGCGATCAGCGCCGCGGAGCGGCGCGCGACCAGGAGCACGATGCCGATCCCGGCGATCGTCAGTGCGCGCCAGATGCCGTGGCCGAGCGCATTGAAGACGAGCGCAACGTGCGTCAGGAAGGACGTTTCGATGTCCTGCATCAGCTCCGACCAGCGACTGTCGAGCGCGAGGGGGCCGGCGGGGATCAGGAGCGCCACGAGCGCCACGAGCGCTAGCAGCAGGCTCGCCCAGCCCACGGCCCGGCCGGGCCGGCCGAGGAACTCCTCGTCGGGCGGCGGCCATTGGAATCTCCGGGGGGTTGGAGTCTGCTCGACCGGCAGCGCCAAAGCCTCAGGCCCGTCCCGCGGCCACGGCGAGGAGTCGCCTGAGCAGGTCGGGGATCCCCTCGGGGAGACCGGCCGCCGGTGAGGCGCCCGGGTGTTGCGGCGCGAGGCGCACCCGCAGGGCGCTCGGCCGGCTGACGAAACGAAGCGGCGGATCCATCACGAGCGCCTCGCCGTCGACGCCGACCGGCACCGGTTGTGACGATGTGACCTCGAACGCGGGTGTCGACCATTGCTGCCAACGGCCGCCCGCTCCGTCTGCCGTGTTCAGCACCGCCACTCCGAGTTCGCCGCTGTCGATGCGCGGGCGCGAGCCGGAGCCGACGGGCCGCCCCAGCCGGTAGGTGTTGTTCGACACCAGGATCACCGCCGCCGACTCGTGCGAGATGCCGTCCTCACCTCGCCATCGCAGCTCGCTCATCGGGCCGCTCGGCTGAGAGCCGAGCACATCGGGCGCGGTGTCGAGGATCGTGCGCAGCTTGGCGTCACGGTATCCCTCGCGCTGAACCGCCTCCGCATAGAGCCCGAGCGACGCGTTGTTGACGAACACCCGACCATTGACCTCGGCCAGATCGATCCGGCGCTCGCCACCTTTCACGAACGCATCGAGAGCCCCGACAACATCGTCACGGTCGACTCCGAGGTCGAGCGCAAAGTGATTGCGGGTGCCGGCGGGAATGCAGGCGAACGGCAGGTCCTGCTCGGCTGCGATCGAGGCTACTAACGCCTGGGTGCCGTCGCCGCCGGCGGCGGCGAGGCCGTCAGCCCCACCGGCCACGGCGCCACGGACCAGTTGTTCCAGGTCGTCTCCGGGCTTCAGCTCGATCGGCTCGATCCCGCGTTTTCGTGCCTCGTCGGCAAGATGGTTGCTCACGGCCTTGCCGCCTCCCGACTTCGGATTCCAGATCACGATCGGTCGCTTCGGGGGATCGGCCGCCGGTAGCGCGACACGAACGCCGAACACGCGCCTTGCCATGGCCACACTCACGAGGAGGAGCGCGACCGCGACAAGCCCGACACCGACGCGTTCCCCGGTGAGCACGACGACGACAGCCCCTACGAGCAAGAGCAGTACGCTGACGAGCAAGACGTGCCGGGCGCGGCCTCGGCGCCGAACCGCCTGCCACGCCGCGGCGGCACCCGCAACGAGCAACGCGATCGCTACGAGGCCGCGGGGGAAGTCCCGGACTATCTCGACCGCGGCGACAACGAACGACGCTACGAACAGCACCAACGAGATCACAGCGGCAACACGCCTGCGCTTCATCCTCCGCTCATCTCCCTTATCGGCTAGCGGTACTCAAGCCGTTGGCCGGTGTTTCGCACACATGGCCGAAGCTACACCGTCAGAGCGCTCACGTCATATCCGGACAAGTGGCGTAGCCCTTGTTACCCGGTCGCGCAGCAAGCCAGCGTTGGCGATCAGATGAGGCCAAGGCTCCCGGCAGAAGCCCGATCGGCGCGGCTCGCTACGCGCTCGAGCAGTCCTTGCGCCTGACCCAAAGGAACCAGATCGGCACGGCCACCGGGGCGAAGAGCAGCGCGACGATGATCCAGGCGATCTTCATCCCGCCGGAGCCCGCGCCCACAAACGGGGGCGCTGTCAGCGTCGCCGGGCTCGTATCGCCAAAGTGACTGGACGACTCCGAAGCTCGCCAGGGTGACGGCGAGCCCGAGGATTGCGCCGGCGAGCGTGTCGGAAAGCCAGTGCACGTTAAGGTAGGTCCGACTCCAGGCCATGGTGGCGGTCGCCGCGGCGGCCATGGTGAACCAGAGCGGTTGCTGCCGACCGGGCTTGCCGAAGAGGAGGACGAGTACGATCGAAGTCGCGCTCGCGTAGGCCGCGTGGCCGGACTACAGCAGCGTGCCCCGCCGCGTTGAGCCTCCGGTCGCTGCTCGGCTTGATGCCCTTGCTTTTCGTTTCCTTCAGTTTCTTGCTCTTGCTATCTGTCTTGCCTCCGACCGGTCCTGTACCCCGTTCGCACGGTTGCTCCGGTGCTCACGGCGCTGCCTCTATGACAGCACGCTGAGGGGCGAGGGCCTGCTTCGCGTCGAGTGGGGCAGGCGCCGGGGCGCGGCGGCGGCGGAGCAGTTTACTCGTTTCGATCATGAGCGGTAGGAGCAGGGCGAGGCCGAAGCAGGCGGTCCACTCGTGACCGGTGAGCGACGTCGTCAAGAGGCCCTTCTGTAGCCCGGGCAACTCCGTGGCGAGAACGATCAGGCCGATCGGGACGAGAGCGACTGCGGAGGCTTTGAGGAGCGGGGCCGAGAGTCCGCTCGTTGGGTCACGCCGGTTGGTCAGCGCGTTGAAGACCGTGCCGAGGCCCATCACGGCGAACGTCATCGTCAGCGACGCGGTCGGCACATCCGTGCTGGGGTCGTCTGGACCGCGCACAAGGGGAACAAGAGCAGCGATGAAGAGGGTCGCTGCGTAGAGGGCCCACTGAGTGATCGCCGCCCTGTTCGTGATCGGCAGCTTTGGGTCGCGCGGAGGCCGGTGCATCACGTCAGGCGTGCCCGGATCGACCGCGATGATGATCACACCGGACGAGGTCACGAAGACGAGCAGGAAGAGCACCATCAACGGGGTCAGGGCAACGCCCTGGTTGATGTCAAATGCCGTCGCGGCGACGAACAGCAGCACCAGGGAGAGCAGCTGAGTCATCTGGAAGCGGACGTATGAGACGACCTTCTCGTACACCTTGCGGCCGATCTCAACCGCGTGCACGAGCGTGCCGAAGTTGTCGTCGGTCAGGATCATCCGGCCCGCCTGCTTCGTAACCTCGCTACCGCTGCCCATCGCGACGCCGATATCGGCCTGCTTAAGGGCGGCCGCATCGTTGACGGCATCACCTGTCATCGCCACGATCAGCCCTTGCTCCTGCATCAGCCGTGCGAGGCGGAGCTTGTCCTGCGGAGACACGCGACCGAACACGTGCAGGTCGGGAAGCCTGGCAGAGAGCTGTGCGTCCGAGAGTGCCTGCAGCTCTGCGCCGCTGATCGCTCCCTGACCGAGCCCGAGCGTCTCCGCGATCGCCTGCGCGGTGACGGCATGGTCGCCCGTGATCATCCGAACGTCGATGCCCGCACCGAGCGCCGTCTGCACTGCGGCCTTCGCCTCGGCTCGCAGCGGATCAATGATCCCGACCATCCCAACGAACGCCAGGTCGTGCGTCAGCGACATCGGTTCGTCCGACATCGCCTGCAGCTGGGCCTCCTCGACGAATCGGGCTGCGAAGGCCAGCACCCGCAGCCCCTTCTCGCCCATCCGCGCGTTCGCGGCATCGATACCCGACCGGACCTCGTCGATCGGTACGTGAGACCCACTCATAGGGCCGCCCGACAAGCTGCAGCGGGCGAGCACCACGTCGGGGCCGCCCTTGACGAGTTGGATCACCCGCTCGGCTCCCTCAAAGCTCACCTTGTGGAAGGTCGCCATGAACTTGTAGTCGGAGTCGAACGGCACCTCCGCGAGACGAGGGTAGGCACGGCGCGTTTCCTCCGCGTCGACGCCGAGCTTGGCGGCCAGAACGACGAGCGCGAGCTCGGTTGGGTCGCCCACGACCGAGCCGTCGTCAGCGACAGTGGCGTCGCTGTCGAGCACTAGCCCCAGCGCCAGACGAGTGAAGTCGGGCACGGGGGTACCGGCAACGGACGAGATCGCGCCGGTCTTGCGGTAGCCCTCACCCTCGACCGTGAACCAGGAGTCGGCCGCGTAGATGGTCGAGACCATCATCTGGTTCATCGTCAGCGTGCCGGTCTTGTCAGTGTTGATCGCGCTCGTCGCCCCCAGCGTCTCCACGTCCGTCAGGTTCTTGACCACCGCTCTTGCATCGGCAAGCTGCTTGGCACCCATTGAAAGCAGCCCGGAGACGAACGCCGGCATGCCGGTGGGAATCGCCGAGATCGCCATCGCGGTGCCCAGCAGCATCACCTCGCTAAACGGCAGGCCACGGGCTACCCCGACCACGACGATGAACGCGACCGCGCCCCACGCGATCAGGCCCAGAACCTTCGTCAACGACGCGAGCTCCTTCTGGAGCGGCGAGCGCGTACGAGTGACGGAGGTCAGCATCGTCGCGATCTGACCCATTTGCGTCTCCATCCCTGTCCCGGTCACGACCATCGCGGCGGTGCCTCGCGTCACTGCGGTGTTCTGGAAAAGCATGTTGGAGCGGTCCCCGAGCGCCACATCCTCGCCGGGGAGCACCGCGGCGTCCTTCGCCACCGGGGCGCTCTCCCCGGTGAGGGCGGCCTCCTGCGTTTCCAGCGTCGCGGAATGGATGACCCGCCCGTCCGCGGGCACGATGTCACCCGCCTCCACCTGGACGACGTCACCGGGCACGACGTCCACTGCCGGCACGAGGAGGACCGCGCCGTCGCGCAGCACCTTCGCCTGCGGCACCTGCAGGTTCGAGAGGGCGTCGATGCTCGCCCTTGCCTTCAGCTCCTGCCGCGAGCCGAGCACGACGTTGAGCAGGATCAGCAGCGCCACGATGAAGCCGGTCGTGATCTGGCCGATCGCGAAGCTCACCGCCGTGACTGCGACGAGCATGATGTTCATCGGGTCGCGCAGTTGCTGCAGCGCGACCGCCCACATCGAAGGCGGAGGCTCAGCGGTGATCTCGTTGGCGCCATAGTTCGAAAGTCGCGTGGCGGCCTCCGCGGCGGTCAGGCCCGACGACGTATCCGACCCCATCGCCGAGACAACCTCCACGGCAGCGCGGAAGTACGGCGGCCTTTCGGCCGGACCGGCATCCCGCCCCGGCATCACTCGCTGATCCACTCCGACACCGCCTCCTCGAGAGAGAGCAGCAGGAGACATCATTCGCCGCTCTGGCAAGACTCAGCCTAACGCAGGCCAACCGGGACGAGCCACGCCTGCAACCACCGTGAGCTGGTCGCAGCACACGTAGATTCCCGTGCCGGTGACCCGGTACCACGCGGACGAAAGCCCCTTCCTCGGGCGCTCTCATATTGATTCACGTCAGCGTTGGCCTCGAAGTCAGGCGCGTAGTCCGTTCATCGAAACGCTAGTTTGCGGAGGAGCTCGCAGAGGACGCTGGCTTCCACACGCTTGGGGAACCGGAGGGGCACTCGTTGGAGGACGTCCGTAACACGGACGACGCGAAACAGGGCGAGGACCTGAACGACGCGCTCGCCGCGGTGCTGCGAGTGAGGACGCTCACGAGGGCCTGTCCTGGCGGATACGGCGCGTTTCTGGGCGACCAGTGGCGCCTCGACGTTCACCTGCTCGCGAGGCGATGATGCGCGTCGAGGCGTTCCACGACGGTGACTTCGCATCCGCGGTTGTTCTTGTGGACGGGCAGCGGCTCGATCCCCGCTCGTCACAGCGCGTATGGAACCGCTCGCCGGACGGGTTCGCGTGGGGGTACGGCGGCAGCGGCCCGGCGCAGCTGGCCCTTGCGCTGCTAATCGACGCGGGCCTCCACCCGGCCGCGGCGATCAGGCTCCACCAGCGGTTCAAGGACGAGTTCATCGCGGCTCGGCGGCAGAACGAACGGTGGGTGCTTGAGGTGGATGTGCTCGCCTGGGCGCGCTCCAAGCAGGCATCGGAAGGAGAGGTTGGGTGATGCCGAGCTCGTGCACGTGAGCCGAATGTGCCTCGTTGCTGGCGGAGCTGCAGCGCATCGCCCCGAGCGTCGTCCTGGTCGGTCTGAAGGCGCTCACCTCTTGAGACGTGGCCATCTCGCGCGTCGCGGCTTCGCCAGGCGACACAGTGGCGGTTCTGGGCGCTGGAGCAACGCGCGGAGCGGCGTTGGTGGCCAGTGGGACACGCCGGTTTGTCTGCCGCCGCTGAACGCCGACGTCTTCGCTCAGCTTCAGACGATCACGGCGGCCAAGCATCAGTCTGCTGTCAAGAGCGTTCTCGACGATGTCCTCAAGTTGTACGGCCCGAACTCGACCTTAGTCTCGAGCAGTACCTCACCCAGCTTGAGGCGATGATCTCCACAATAGAGGCGTCATCGAGCTCGACCGTGACCTTCAGTGTCGCGCGACTCCAGATAATGCGCACACACCTTCTGAACGCCCTGTCTGCAATTTTGGAGGCGTCCGAACGATGATCTTTTCGCGGCCTGACCGCCCGGCTCGGAGGCGACGGTACTCCCCGGCGGCCCTGCTGCTCGACGCCGGACGCCTCGATGACGCCGTCTACGAGACGATCACACAGACTCCCACGCCGAGCCTGGATCAGAGCATGCGTCGGCTCACCCGTGCGGCCGACTACTCGCGCGTGTGGCTCGGTTGCGCGGCGGTCATCGGCTCCACCCGTGGCTCGTCCGGACGGGACGCGGCTGTCAGAGGGCTTGCGTCCGTCGCTGTCTCGTCCGTCGTGGCCAACCTTGTGCTCAAGCCGCTAGCTCGGCGGCGGCGTCCGGACTCGAGCCGCCTGCTCGCGGCGCGCCGGACCCGGGTGCCGGATAGCAGCTCCTTTCCGTCCGGGCATTCGGCCTCCGCGTTCGCGTTCGCAACCGGGGTCGGAAGCGTGCTGCCGTGCGAGGCGATCCCGATCCGGGCGCTCGCGGCCCTCGTCGCCTACTCGAGGGTCCACACGGGAGTGCACCATCCGGCCGATGCGGTCGCCGGAGCGCTTCTCGGCACGACGCTCGCGCAGCTCACCTGCCGGGCCCTCGATCGTCGGCGCTGAGAGCTCACGCTTTCTCGCGATGGCCCGCTTCTCGGCTGTCGATCACCCTGCGGCCGGGTGTGGGGCTCCCTCGAGCGCGATCGACTGGTGGCGATAGGCGTTGGCCGGGCGTGGGAGGTCTCGTCGCGACAAGTGCTTCACCTTCGCCGTGAGCCGAGATGTCAGCTGCGCTGGTCTCTTGGCGCTGCGCAAGCCACTCGGCGCCGGATCGCGAAGTGACGTCGATGCCAGATCTGAGCGATGCCCGGCTCGACGATTGGAGCGACTGCTTCTGGTTCTACCCCGGTTCGGCCAATTCCTGTTGTCGTTTCGACAACGTGCGACGACCAGGTGTCGTTCAGCACCGGGCGACCTGTCCCGGAGAGTGGCCGTCGCATCTCGTGGAACAGGTCGCCGCCGAGGTCGAGCGGCGGAAGGCGCTCTACGCCGAGGAGAAAGGCGCGGCGGCAAGCGGTGACGAGGCGACGGCCTGAACCTTGCCGACGCACAAGCGGCGCTCGGCGTCGGGGGTCGCACTTGGCCT
>CAVPGO010000023.1:0-131201 GCA_963703975.1 uncultured Actinomycetes bacterium | reverse complement strand
GTCGAAGGTTCGAATCCTTCACGGCCCATCGTAGGAACGGCTTGGACACTAGCGGTGCGGCAAGGCGATGATATGGCGCCCGGTGTCACTCGGAGTAGAGTCGGCCTCGCGTGGCGCGTCCATGCCCGCGCGAACGAGATCGAGGCGCCGATGACCGAACTGGAGACTGAGCACGCACCACGGTCGAGACGTGCGTGGGTGGTCGTCGCCTGGGTGGTCGGCGGCATCCTCGTCCTGGTTCTCGGCTCCGCGTTCCTGCCGCGCTGGTGGTCGCATCGAATCGCAGACCAGGTCGACGGCAACATGGCCCAGGGCATCGGCGTCGGGCTCTTCTATGGGTTCGTCTTCACGTTGCTGCCGATCCTGCTCCTGTGGTGGGGCCTCCGCCGAGCATCGCGCTGGAAGACGCGCTTGATCCTGTTCTGCATTGCGCTTCTCCTCGCGCTTCCCAACCTGCTCACCCTCGGGATCGTGCTCGGACGCGGCGACGCGGCGCACGCCGGCGAGCGCACGTTCGATGTGGAAGCACCAGGTTTCCGCGCGTCCGTGCTCATCGGTGCCTTGACAGCCGTCGCGGCTGTACTCGCACTAGCCGCACTGCTGCGCTCGCGGCGCCGCGCACAGGAGCGGGCCGACGACCTCCACGCCCAGCTGGAAGCGCGTCCTCCTTCCGCTCATCCCTAGACCACGCGAGAGAAGCGTCAGATCACTACCAGGGCGACGGGCCGCAGACAACCGCGAAGTAGAGGCAAGACCCACGACCGTAAAAAGGTAGTTCGAGCGTCGCTCGTTTGTTGCGGGATTCTTCGAGAGCGGTGGAAGCGTTCGAAGCAGGATCGGCAGCAAGGACGCGCGCCAGGTGCTTTGGCGGATCGGAGCCACTTGTACGCCCGCCGTTGCACCGAGCGCCGATGAGAAGGCGTCGCGGCACTTGTACAGCCGCTCCTCAAGTTCGGCCATGCGGAGATGACTCAGGGCTCTCGGTCGTCGCTGACTAAACAAATCCCTCCTCCAGCACATCAGAGAGATGTGATCGGTCGCCGCGGAGCTAGAGCCGCGCTGGACCGGGTCATGCGCGCGAACGCGCGGCCCAAGAAGGGAAGGGGTCACCATGCGGAGACTCGGTCTGTTGGCAGCCATCGCTACGATCGCGGGATTGGCGCTGGGCGTCTCACCCGGGTCGGGACAGGGTGATGGAGCAACGGTGCTTCGCTACCTCGACGTCGAGACGTCGGGTCAGTTCGTGGATGTCGACGGAAGCGGTGGCTCCCAGCAGCCCACGACAGGCGACCAGTTCATCTTCACGGACGAGCTGCACGAGTGGGGTACCACGATCTATGGCGAGCGGGTCGGCGGCGTCCGCGGGATCCTGACGGTGATCTCACCGACGACCGGGCTGATCTCCGCGACCGTGATCGTCAAGGCCAGGAAGGTAAGGGGTAGCCCCTGCTGCCGCGGCGGGACACTTCAGGTCGAAGGCGTCCAGCGCTTCGCCTCGAACGCCGCGACGTTGTCCGTGACCGGCGGAACCGGCCGTTTCGCAGGCGCGCGCGGGATCGTGAAGGTCAGATCGGTTGGTGGGGAGGACTCCGGGAGGTCTGCCGTCGTCATTCGCCTCCTCCCCTAACGCTCCGCGAGACGCCGGCCCGAGTCGCGGTAGAGGCCCGAGCTGCAGGCTAAACGCATCTGGCTGCATCACGCGCATCCCGTCTGCGCGGACTCTTGATCTCTATTCGCCGACGAAGGCGACGACGCGGGCGAAGCCGGCGCTCGCGCGCTTGATCTTGATCGGAAAGCATGCGACCTTGAAGCCGTGCGGCCGCGGGACGCCTTCGGCGGCCCGGTCGTCGGGCCAGATCCAGCCAGTGCATGAGCGCGTCGTGCGCCCAGCGGTAGGGCCAGACCCAGGCGCGCAGATCGTACGCTCTCGTACGTCGCGCAGGAAGGCGAGCCGGGCGGTACCGGGCCAGTGACAGCGCGATCGAGCACGGTTAGGGTTTCCACGTGTCGCATCCCGACCCGAACGGTTCGGCGGATCTGACACCGATCCAGGTCGGCGAGGTCTGGGAGAACCCCGTCACCGGCGAGCGCGCCACCATCCTCGAGCTTCCCCATGCGAACCCGGCCGGCCGCGCCGTCGCCGAGCTCACCGCCCTCGTCGGGGCGCGCGTCGCCGCCGAGCACCGCCACCCTGCGATCGTCGAGCGCTTCACCGTGCTCGAGGGTGAGCTGACCGTCGAGCGCGACGGGCAGACGAGCATCCTCCGCGAGGGCGAGACGGCCGTTGTCGACGGCGAATGTGTGGCACGACTGGTGGAACGCGAGCGACCACGACGCCCGCGTGCGCGTGGAGGTGACACCGGGCGAGCGCTTCGCCCACATGATCGAAACCCTGTTCGGGCTCGCACGCCTCGGGCACACCAACGCCAAGGGCATGCCGCATCCGCTGCAGCTCGCGCTGTTCGCACGCGAGTTCAGTGACGTGATCGTGTTCCGCAAGCCACCGGCGGCGGTACAGCGCGGGATCTTTGCCGCCCTCGCCCCGATTGCGCGCTGGCGCGGCTATCGCGCGACCTACCCGCAGCTCTCACGCACGGTGCTGGCACCGCGGACATAGAGGTTGGGTGCGCGGTGACGTGACTCACCGCCACCGGTGACCACGGACAGTCGTCATACACCCCGAGCCCGAGGTGAGCGGCCGATCCGGTCAACGCACAAGACCGTGAGCTGTCCCAGGGTTCAGGAGGTTCCCAGATCAGTCGTGGCGCCTTCGAGGGGGCCCGTCCTCGCTCGTATCATTTTGACCAGCCACAACCATGTCTTCTCAGGCCCGAATTCTGGTGGTGCTTGGTGCGGTGGGGGCCGGCCTGCTCCTGCTGGTGTCCTCGGCTGGTGCTTCCCATGTTCCCGGCGCGCGGTACTCCGGGAAGCATTCGGGCTCGAATGCCCCGTACAGCGGCGTGACCTTCGTGGTCACCGACGACGGCGCGGCCGTCTTCGCCTTCGACGTCCTCGGTGTCCCCGGGGACGACTGCACGTTCGGGCGCGTGTTCCTGGGGCCCACGAAGATCCCGATCATCGACGATCGCTTCTCGTATCAGGCGGGGGGCGTCGATCTGACAGGAGCGTTCACGGCGCCCCAGGCCGCGACCGGAACATTCCAGGATTCTGTCGGTACCTCCCGACTCTTGCACCAGCATACGTGTCTCCTGGACGGCGACGACGACGACGCCTGCCGACACGACGCCGCCGGAGACGACGATCGACTCGGCACCTCCGCGTGTGACGAATCAGCGTTCCCTCAGCTTCAGCTTCAGTGCTTCCGAGCCAGAGACGACCTACCGGTGCCGCCTCGACGGCAATGCGGTTGTCCCGTGCTCGTCCCCGTACCAGACCGGATTACTCCTCGACGGGGCGCACGTGTTCGACGTGGCGGCGGTCGACCAGAGTGCGAACGCCGATCCGACGCCTGCGTCGGCAACCGTGGCCTTGGACACCGTCGCCCCCGCGACGATCATTACAAGCGGCCCCAGGGTGAGCGCCGCGGGCGCCACCGCCCGTTTCTCCTTCCGCTCGGGCGAGCCGGGCTCGAGTTTCAGCTGTCGTCTCGACCGAAGACCTTGGCGGCACTGCGCCTCCCCCATGCGATACAAGGCGCCACAGCCCGGCCGCCACCTCTTCAAGGTGCGTGCCACCGACGAGGCCCAGAACACCGATCGCTCGCCGGCGCAGAGGCTCTTCACGGTGCACTGACTAGCCGGGGGACTGACGAGAGACCTCCAGCGAGGTCAGACCCACCCGTCGAGTCTTACCGTCCCTTGATCCGCGTCGGCGGTGACGGTCCCGGAGTAGTCGCGTGACGACGGTGCCATGCTGTGGTCGATGCGCGTCCTGGCAGCGACGCTCGAGCTGTGCAGCCTCGGCCTGCTGGTGTCCGGGTGGGCCGGTGCTGTGCCGAAGCCGCCGCCGGCTCAGGAGCCTCCACGGATCTGCTGTTCATGACAACAAGATCGTCAGAACCTGCGAGCGACTGATGTTCGTCTCGAGCGGATAGCCGCTTGGGTGCGCCGGCGTGTGGACATGACGCTCGAGGAACGATGCGGCAGACTTGCGCACCGGCCAGGTCACGAGCATGTTGGGTGGGTGCTTCGCCGGATGCCACTTGGTGGCTGGATCGCGCTTGCGTGCACTGCGACCGGCGTCGTTGCCATGCGAATCGGACTTCGCCACGCGGCTGCGTGGGACTGGATGCAGTATCTCGGGGCGATCCTCGTCCTCGCAGGCCCGATCATCGCAGTCGCTTCCGTGGTCCGGTCACGGCGGATGCTGACGATTGGCATCACGATCGTGACCCTCGTGCCGGTCATGACCCTGATCTTGCAGCTGTACTTCCTCGCGCACGACCCCAGCTGATATGGGGTGAGGTTTGTCAAGCGGCACGGCCTTGAGGCCCGCGATCTGTGGGCCTCTTTCTTCGACGAGGGGAGCGCATCGGCAGTCGTCGACGCCTTGTCACGGCTGATATGCGCGGGTTGGGACCGCGCCGCATAATTGGCTCATGCCCCGCCACGTTCGCTGGCACAGAATCCGTGTCGGGTTGGTGGTCGCGCTCATCCTCATCTTCGCTGGGGTGGTGATCGACTCGCTCTTCAGCGCCAGCTGGGCACTGGATGACGGCCTTCTCCTGGCGGCGGCGGCAGTCATCGCGCTGGCACTCCTCCTAACACGCGGTGGCGGCCGGGCTGAGAGGAGATGATCGAGGCGCCCGGACTACGGAGCCGGGAGAACGGTGATGCGCACCGTGTGGCCGTGGGGCGCGAACGCGCCGTCGTCGAGAATGCCGGTGGCGATCTCGAAGAGGAGCGTCTCGTCTTCGTTCTCGGCTGCCGTGATCCGACGCTGCCTCACATAGGTTGCGCTCTCAGCGAAGCTGCCGAAGATCGAACGACCTTTCGGCGGACAGACATACGTCCTCGATCTCGAGCGGCAGCGTCCGGCATGCCCGCTCGATATGAGGGAGGAGATGAACCTCGGGTTCCTCGGCCACCCAGCTCGGATGTCGCATCGCGTCGACCAACTCGACGGCACCGTCCACGAACGCGGTCGCGTCAGCGACACCTTCACCACGCTCGTCTCCGTCCCAACGGAGGCCGACCATCCGGTGAATGGTCGCAGAACGACGCCCGCTCGCCTGCCCCAGTGTGCTCTCGGAGCGACTCCTAGGGAAGCTGGCGGCGTTCCCGTCGCGGGTCAGGCCGAGAGTGGAGTCTCTGGCGTTGCTGTCGACGGTTTGCCCGGTAGGCGGCGTGTGAAGACGAGGGAGAGCAGTGCGAGCAGCGCCACTGCGAACATCGCCTTCTTCAGTGCTTCGAGCTCGGCGTCGGCGTAGTCGGCCGTGACCGCGTCTGCCTCCGCCGGGCTGAGTCCCGCGTCGAGGGCGGCTGCGTGAGCCTGGTCCGTCGTGACGATCTCGATTCCCTGCTCGGTGGCAGCCGCGATCTGCGTCTTGCGTCGGATTCCGAGTAGGCCGGGTTCTCCATGATCCGGGTGTCGAAGCCCGTCAGGAGACCGGTGAGCAGGATGGAGCCGATCAGGGCGGTGCCGAGCGAGGCGCCGAGGTTCTGGGCCGTGCCCTGGAGGCCGCCTGCCTCGTTCGTCTTCCCGGGTGGCGCGGACGACATGATCACGTTGCCGAGCTGCGACATCATCAGACCGGCACCGACGCCGAACAACGCGAGCGAGAGCTTGAATCCCGTCTCGTTCAGTTTCACGTCGATCGTGCCGACCATGATGAGTGCGGCGATCACCATCGCGGCGAGGCCGAGTGCGCACGATCGTCCTGGCGGCAATGTGGGTCACGAGCTTCGGGCCGGCGAGTGCTGCGGCGAGCATCGTGACCGACATCGGCAGCAGCCGTTTGCCGGTCTCGAAGGCGTCGAGCCCGAGGACGACCTGCAGGTAGACGGGGAGGACGAAGAAGGTGCCCATCAGCACGAGCTGCTGCGACATCAGAGCCGCGAGGCCGGCCCGCAGCGTCTCTGATGCTCAGCAGAGCGCGCTCGAGCAGCGTGTCCCGGCCGAGCCGCTCCCGCCGCTCCTCCCACAAGGCGAAGAACCAGAGGAAGAAGACGCCGCCGACGATCAGGAACGGCACCAGCGAGAACCCGAACGGGGTGATCTCGTGGCCGTCGATCGTGGGCGCGTCGATCGGATTGCACCCAGCCCCACTTGCTGCTCTGGAGGATCCCGAAGACGATCAGACCCAGGCCCGTCGGCGGAGAGGGCCGCACCGACGACGTCGAGCTTCGGCGGACGCTCGGGCCGCGGCGCCGGCTGCATCCGCTTGCGCACCAAGAGGATGGCGAGGACGATCACGACCTCGCCGACGAACACGTAGCGCCAGGAGTAGTACGTCGTCACGAAGCCGCCGATCACCGGACCGACCGCGATCGCGGCGCCCGCGACGCCGCCGATGATCCCGTAGGCGAACGCCCGGTCCTTCCCCTCGTAGTTCGCCGCCGCTCAGGGCCGCGATGGCCGGGATCACGAGCACCGCGCCGAGGCCCTCCACGAGCGACCAGCCGAACAGCAGCACGTACAGGTTCGGGCTCAGCGCCGTCGTCAGCGAGCCGAGACCGTAGACCGCGAGGCCGATCCCGAAGGCCCGGTCGCGCCCGAGGATGTCGCCGAGCTTCGCTCCGACGAGCATGAACGCCGCCATCACGAGCGTGTAGGCGGTGATCGCGAGCTGCACGCCTGTGACGGTCGTGTCGAGGTCGGCGACGATCTGCGAGATCGAGACGTTCATCACGCTCGAGTCGAGCACCATCACGAACTGCGCCGCGGCCAGGATGATGAGAGGGAGCCAGCGGCGCACGGGGGACACCTTACTGCGCCGCGTCGCCCGCATCGCCGGCCCGGTCACCAGCGGGTCGACCTCCCGGAAACGCCGGTGCAGCGAGGTGTGCGAGCACGTGGCAAGATCGTCCTTGGATGGCACGCCACGGCGCGACGGTTCAGGTTCCGATGACGTCGGTCGTCGTCAGCTTCACGGCGATCACGGTCGGTGCGATCATCGCCGGGACGGGTTGGCATGCCATCGGGCTGGCACTGATCCTCGCCGGCTTCGCCTTTGCCGTGATTGCCAGTGCACGCTGGCGACGCCGCATGCGGGTCCGGTTCGGTGACCCGCCGTGGAACGTCGAGTTCCCGGCCTGGACGCGGAGCGTGACGAAGATCTGGCTGGTCGCGATCTCGGCCGGCGCCGCGGCGCTGCTCGTCGTGCTCGCTGTAGCCGTGTCCGTCGGACGCTTCTAGCTCCTGCCGGCGCCGATCGCGCGTGCCGCGTCCTCGGGAGCATTCGCCCCTGCTCAGGCGGCGCGGGCGTCCGACTCACGTGACGCCTGGGCCAGCAACGCCGAGAAGCCCGACGCGGACACCGGTGGCGAGACGACATAGCCCTGGATGAGATCGCAGCCGAGGTCGGCCAAACACTCGTACTGGAGCTCGTCCTCGACGCCCTCGGCCACCACCGTGAGGCCGAGACGATGCGAGAGCTCGATCGCCGCCGCCACGATCGCCGTGCTCGCCTCCGACCCGGGCAGGTCGGTGACGAACGAGCGGTCGATCTTGAGGAGGTCGACCGGCAGCTCCTTCAGGTAGCTCAGCGACGAGTAGCCCGTCCCGAAGTCGTCGATCGCAACCTGCACTCCGAGCGCCCGCAGCGGCTCGAGGGTGCGCCGGACGCGCTCGGGCTCCTGAACGAAGGCGCCCTCGGTGATCTCGATCGTGAGCGCCGACGCCGGGAAGCCCGCACCGCGCAGCACCCCCTCGATGTCGGCGGCGAACGTGCGCTCGAGCAGGTCGAGCACGGAGATGTTCACCGCCACACCGAGCTCGGCACCACGCCGACGCCAGATCTCGCACTGGCGGACGGCGTCCTCGAGCACGAGCCGGTTCAGGTCGACGACGAGCCGTGTGTGCTCGGCGAGCGGGATGAACGCTCCCGGCGGGAGCAGGCCCTGCGTCGGATGCCGCCACCGCACCAGTGCCTCCACCTTTCTCAACGTCCCGGTGTCCGCGGTGACGATCGGCTGGTAGTGCACCTCGAGCTCGCGCCGCTCGACGGCCACGCGCAGCTCGGTCATGAGCACGAGCTTGGCGGCGTCGTTTCGATCGGTGGCGGCCTCGTAGCGCAGAACACCGGCGCGTGCCTCCTTGGCCGCGTACATTGCCACGTCCGCCCTCCGCACGAGCTGGCTGACATCGCTCCCGTCGTCGGGAGCGAGCGCGATCCCGACGCTCGCGTCAACCGAGACCGGAATGCCGCCGATCGAGGCGGGCGCCTCGATCGAGTGCCGCACGGCATGGCCGAGCTCGACGGCCGCCTGCGGTGTCGTCGCTCGGAGCACCAGCGCGAACTCGTCACCCCCGAGCCGCGAGACCGGCGCTTCGCCCGCCACGCGCTCCAGCCTGCGGGCGATCTCACCGAGCAGCTCGTCGCCCGCGTCGTGCCCGAGCGAGTCGTTCACCTCCTTGAAGCGGTCGAGGTCGATCAACAGCACCGCCACGTGCGAGCCGTCCTCGCGCCCGTGCAAGGCGATGCCGAGGTTCTCCTGCAGGGCCTCACGGTTGGACAGCCCCGTGAGCGAGTCGTGGGTCGCCCGGTAGCGAATCTCGACGACATAGGCACGCAACCTGCGGGAAGCCCGCGCCAGAGCGGGCAGCAGCAGGACGAAGAGCGCGAGGAGAGCGAGCTCGAGCACGCCCGCCACGGGAAGCAGAGACTCTCGGGCGTCGGCCGCGATCGGCCCGTAGTCCTGCTCGATCGAGACGACCCCCACCGTGTCGTGCGCGAGCGCGATCGGGACGGTCGCCACCAGCGCCTTCACCTCCCCCGGCCGACCTGCGGCGGGGACGTTCTTCACCTGCGAGACGATCGAGCCGGCGCGCGCCTCGGCGAGGCCGGCTCGGTCGCCGGCACGTGCGCCGATGCGCCGATGATCGGTCGAGTAGGTGATCGTGCCGGCGGTGCCGACGAGCGAGATCCGCAGCGCACCATCGCTCAACGCGTAGCGGCGCATCAGGCGATCGAGCTCCTGCCGGCGCTCTCCCCGGACCGGTGCATCGACGTCCCCGGGGCGCAGCACGTTACGGAGGAACGTCTCGGCGGTGAAGTGAGCGCGGTCCGTCGCAGCCCGAACCGCATGGCGCTGATCGATCTCGCGCACGACCGCCAGAATCATGGCTCCGGCGAGCGCCAGCCCGACTGCGGTGACGATGGCAAACCGGAGCACGAGACGCGGCTCGCCGCCGTCGAGGGGGGTAGGCACCCCGGCGACGTCTCGTTCCCCGCGACGGCGGATGCGCACGAGCGAGGCCCTAGCCAGTGGTGGCGGTCGGGTCGACGTCCGTGGAGCCACCGCCGCCTCGGCCCTTGCTGCCGGCCTTGCCCGGCCCGCTGTTGCCGCTGCTGGTTTCGCCGGCGTTGCCCGACCCGCTGCCGCTGCCGGTCACACCCTCGCTGCCCGACCCGCTGCTCCCGCTGCTGGTTCCGCCGGCGTTGCCCGACCCGCTGTTCCCGCTGCCGGTCTCACTCTCGCCACCCGACCCGCTGTTGCCGCTGCCGGTCCCACTCTCGCCACCCGACCCGCTGTTCCCGCTGCCGTTGCTCGTGTCGTTCGTGCCGCGCTCCGGGTCGCTCGTCGTGGTGGCGGTGACGGTTGGGGTCGCGTCGGTCGTCGCCGCAGCAGGGCTGGCGTCCGTCCGGACCGTGCCGGCCCCTCCGCTGCTGGTGCCGCTTCCGCTGCCGGTTGCGCCGCTGCCACTGGAGCCGGCGACGCCTTCGGTCGCACTGCCCGTGGACACCGTTCCGCTGTTCGTCGGGCCCGTGCTCGTCGCGGTCGTCTCCGGCGTGCTGGTCGCAGGCTCCCCGTCGTCGGCCCGCGTCGATCCGCTTGCGCCGCTGCTCGGCGTGGTGACGGCCTCTGACCGAACGGAAGCCGTGGGCGGAACAGTGATCGGCCGGGCGGCGGGCGCGTGCACAACAGCCGGCGTCAGCGTCTCGGGCTGCTCGGGGACACGCGCCGCCACGCGGAGAGCCGGCACCGCCGGGGCGTCCTCCGCGGCCGTCCGCGTGATCGTCACCCCCAGGGACTGAGCGTGGGCCACGAGCGCTGCATCGCCGCCGGCCCCCGGTACGAGCGCGACAGCCATGCGCTCCACGAAGGCCGGGAGCGGTATCGAGAGTCCCGACGCGCTGACCAGCGGAACGGGCAGCGCGACGGCCAGAAACAGGCCGGCAAGCGTGCTCCGGCGCAGCAGCCGGCCGTCCCCGGGGAGCTCCAGCGACCCCGCCGCGAGTTTTTCCTGCATGAGCGCACGGTGGGTCACAGGTGATGGCTGCCGCCTCCCCCCGGCGGGGTACCCCGCTGCGGGGGAGTGGCTTGCAAACGGGCGCCCACCGGGCGTCTAGGCTGGCGCGGTGAGACTTCTCTCCGTCGTCGGAAACCGGCCGCAGTTCGTGAAGGCGGGGCCGCTCTCCGTTGCGCTGCGGGACGCCGGCGTCGAGGAGGTCGTCGTGCACACGGGTCAGCACTGGGACCCTGAGCTGTCGGCCGTCTTCTTCGACGAGCTCGGGCTGGCGGAGCCCGACTACCGCCTCGACCTGCGCACGGCCGACGTGGACGTGCTGAGCGAGTCGATCGCGGACGCCATGCTCACCGAGCGACCCGACCTCGTGCTCGTCTATGGCGACACGAACTCGACGCTCGCGGGGACGCGGGCGGCACGTGCCGCGGGCGTCCCCGTCGCTCACGTCGAGGCAGGGCTGCGGAGCGGCGACCTGACCATGCCCGAGGAGCACAACCGGATCGAGGTCGACGCGAGCGCGGCGCTGCTCCTCTGCCCCGACGAGCGCTCGCGCGCGCAACTCGAGCGGGAGGGAGCCGCCGGTCGAGCCGAGGTCGTCGGGGACGTGATGGCCGACGCCTGCCGCCTGTTCGCCCCGATCGCTCGCGAGCGGGTGCCGCCACCGCACCCTCCCGGCTGCTATTTCGTCGCCACCGTCCACCGCGAGGCGAACGTGCACCAACCGCGGCTGGGGCGCATCGTCGACGGCCTCAGCCGGCTCGCCGAGCCGGTGGTGTTTCCGGCGCACCCGCGAACGCGCGGCGCCATCCTGGACGCAGGCCTCACGCTCGCTCCGCACATCGAGCTCGTCGAGCCGCTCGGGTACCTCGCCTTCGCCGCCGCCGCCTCGCAGGCGCGAGTGATCGTGACCGACTCGGGCGGGTTGCAGAAGGAGGCCTACTGGTACGGCGTCCCATGCGTCACGGTGCGGCCTTCGACGGAATGGGTCGACACGGTGGAGCTGGGCGCAAACGTGCTCGTCGACGACGACCCCGACGCCCTCGCCGCCGCGGTCGCACACGCGGTCATGCCGGCCGAGAGACCCGTGCTCTACGGGGACGGCCACGCGTCGGAGCGGATTGCACACCTCCTTGCCCGGTACGATTCCGCGCCGTGACGGTGCCCGAGACCTCGCCATCCGAGAGCGCGGACGAGCGCGCCACCGTCGACGTGGCCATCGTGGGCGCAGGCTACGTCGGTGTCCCGCTGGCCCAGGCATTCGCAGACGCGGGCCGCACGGTGCTGCTCGTCGACGTCGACGCAGACCGGGTCGCCGCGCTCAACCGTGGCGAGAGCTACATCGAGGACGTCAGCTCCGAGAAGCTTCGTGAGCTCGTCGAGCGACGTGGCCTGAGCGCCACGACCGACTACGACCGGCTCCGCGACGCGGCCGCGATCCTCATCGCCCTGCCGACACCGCTTTCGCGCCAGCGCGAGCCCGATCTCTCGATCGTGCTCGGCGCCGCCCGCGAGATCGCGCAGCGCTTGCGACCGGGACACCTCGTCGTACTCGAGTCGACGACGTATCCGGGCACGACGCGCGACGACCTCCAACCCGTCCTCGAGGGGGGCTCCGGGCTCGTGGCGGGCGTCGACTTCCATCTTGCGTTCTCGCCGGAGCGAGTCGACCCCGGCCGCAAGGACTGGACGACACGCACCGTGCCCAAGGTTGTGGGCGGCGTCAACGAGTCGTCGACCGACGCCGCGGCCGAGCTCTACGGCAGCGCCATCGAGACGATCCACCGGGTCTCGTCCCCGCAGGCGGCGGAGCTGACCAAGCTCCTCGAGAACATCTTCCGCTCTGTCAACATCGCGCTCGTCAACGAGCTCGCACAGCTGTGCGACCGCATGGGAATCGACGTCTGGGAGGTGATCGACGCGGCCTCGACGAAGCCGTTCGGCTTCATGCGCTTCGAGCCCGGGCCGGGCCTCGGCGGCCACTGCATCCCGGTCGACCCGTTCTACCTGACGTGGAAGGCACGCGAGTTCGACTTCACGACCGAGTTCATCGAGCTCGCCGGCAAGGTCAACCAGGAGATGCCCTACTACTGCCGCTCCCGTGTCTCACAGGCACTCAACCACGGCGCAGGCAAGTCGCTCAAGGGATCACGGATCCTCGTGCTCGGCGTCGCCTACAAGGCAGATATCGCGGACATGCGCGAGTCCCCGGCGATCAAGCTGATCGAGCTCCTGCGCAACGGCGGCGCGGACGTCTCGTACCACGATCCACACGTCCCCTCATTTGCCGAGCACGGCGTCGAGCTGCGCTCCGTGCCGCTCGAGCCGGGCGCATACGACCTCGTCGTGGTGGCGACTGCGCACACCTCGATCGACTACAGGCGCCTGGCCGAGGAGGCGAGCCTGGTCGTCGACCTCCGCAACGCCATGGGTCGCGCCGGGGTGGCGGGCGAGTCGATCTGGAAGCTGTGACCCGCGTCGCGCACGTCGGTGTCGGTGGCTGGGGCAAGAACGTGCTCCGGGTCGTCGGCGAGCTGGCCGAGGTCGCATGGATCTGCGACACGGACGACGGCCGGCGCCACCAGTACGCGGACCGCTATCCGCAGGCGCGCCTCGCCGCATCGCTCGACGACGTCATCGCCGACGACGACGTCGACGCCGTCGTCATCGCCACGCCCGTGCCGAGCCACCACGCGCTCGCCGCGCAAGCGCTCCAGGCCGGGAAGCACGTGTTCGTGGAGAAGCCGCCCGCCATGCGGGGCCTGGAGATGGAGGAGCTCGTGTCGCTCGCGCGGGCCGGAGACCGCGTGCTGATGCCCGGACACCTCCTGCTGTACCACCCGGCCGTGCGGAAGCTGAAGCAGCTGATCGACGCGGGAGACCTCGGGGACGTCCTCTGCATCTACGGGAACCGGCAGAACCTCGGGGTGATCCGCTCGCGGGAGAACGCGCTCTGGTCGCTCGGCGTGCACGACCTCTCGGTGATCCTCTGGCTGCTCGGCGAGGAGCCGGAGCTGCTGGTGGCGCACGGCCGGGACTTCCTCCAGCCGGGTGTCGAGGACGTCGTCTTCTGCTACCTCCGCTTCCCGTCCGGGAAGGTGGCGCACATGCACCTGTCGTGGCTCGACCCCCACAAGATGCGAAAGATCACCGTGGTGGGCCGCGAGAAGATGGCCGTCTTCGACGACATGGAGCTCGAGCGCAAGGTGACCGTCTACGAGAAAGCCCCCTGGGAGCCCGCCGAGACGTACGGGGAGTGGCGCACGCGCACCGGCGACATCTTCAGCCCGAAGATCGCCAACGACGAGCCGCTGCGGCTGGAGATCGAGCATTTCCTCCGGCTCGTGCAGGATGGGCCCGGCGACCACCGCGAGGCGCTCGACGGGCTCGCCGTGGTGCGGGCGCTCGACCGCCTGACCGACTCCCTCCGGGCGCCGTCGTCGTAGGATCGACACATGGGAGCCGACGTCCACCCGACCGCGATCGTCCACCCCGGCACCGTGCTCGGCGACGGTGTCAGGGTGCTCGAGCATGCCGTCGTCGGGAAGCAGCCGACGCTCTCGGCCCGGTCGACGGCGAAGCGTGAGCCGCTGTCGCCGACCGTGATCGGCGACGGCACCGTCGTCTCCACCGGGGCTGTCGTGTTCGCCGGGTCGACCATCGGCTCCCGCGTCATCCTCGGCGATCAGTGCTGCGTGCGCGAGCGGGTCGCAATCGGCGACGACGTCGTCGTGGGTCGCGGCACGCTCGTCGAGAACGACACGACGATCGGCGCCATGACCCTGATCCAGGCACACGCCTACATCACCGCCTACACGACGCTCGAGGAGCGCGTCTTCATCGCGCCCTGCGTCGTCACGACGAACGACAACTTCATGGGTCGCACCGAGAAGCGACTCGCGCTGCTGCGCGGGCCGACCGTTCGGCGAGGCGCCCGCGTCGGCGGCGGGGCCATTCTCTGCCCGGGGATCGAGATCGGTGCAGAGGCATTCGTCGGCGCGGGCGCCGTCGTCACGAAAGACGTGCCGCCGCGCGTCGTCGTCGTCGGCAATCCGGCCCGGGTACTGCGTCAGGTTCCCGACGAGGAACTGTTGCCGCAGAGCTAGGAGCGGACGAGCGCGAGCCGGTACGTCGTGTCACCGGCAGCGACGATCCGCACCTGCACGTAGTGCCAGCCGGTCGTCTCCGCGCGGAAGCCGAGGTGCTCACGCGGCCCGCGCCGCGCGGACAGCCTGACGCGGCCCTGCTGCTCGGCGATGCCCTGCACCGTCGTCGTCCCCGGGCGCCACAGCGCCAGGGAGAGGTCCCCTGCATCGCCCTCGAGCGCCACGTCCAGCCGGCCCCCGGCCCGGACGTAGACGGCGTAGACGTCGTCCTGGTCGTCCCAGAAGTCGATCGTGGCTTCGAACAGCCGGCGGCGCCAGGTCCCTGAAAGGTGACGTGACTCGGCGCCGGCGTCGTCGTTCGTCTCCAAAGTGTCCACCGACGGAAGAGAGCCGTCGAGCGCGGCGAGCGCAGCCGCGATATCGAGCGTCCCCCACCCCGTGAACGCGTCGCGTCCATGGGCGCAAAGGCGGCAGCCCGTGCCTGCAGAAGCGTCGACGGCAGCCCGCTCGAGCACCGCCGTCACCTGCTCCGGCCGCAGCTCGGGACGAATCGAGAGGAGCGTCGCGGCGGCGGCGCTGACCTGGGGCGCCGCGAACGAGGTGCCGTCGGGCGGCCTGAAGTCGGTCGTGGCGCAGGGCGTGTACCCCTGTTCCGGACACGTGAGTCGCTGCCTCGTCAGCCCGCGCGGGAACGTCGAGACGATGTCGGCACCGGGCGCCGCGAGGTCGTTGAAGACCGCGTCCCGGTTCGAGTACCCCGGCACGCTCCCGTCGCGTGCGACGGCACTGACACCGAGGACGTGCGGCAGCGCAGCCGGGTAGAACGCATAGCGCCACGGCTCCGCAGGCGCCTGATCGCCGTTCCCGACTGCGGCCACGACGACGACCCCGTGCGAGACAGCCGACGCGATCGCGTCGGCCTCCAGACGCGAGTACGTGTCGTTGTCCGGGTTCGACGGGTCACGCACGCCGCCGAGACTCATGTTGATCACGCGCGCGCCCTCGTTCACGGCCCACCGGATCGCCCGCACCTCGGCCTCGATCGGGATCGTCCCGTCGGGCTCGACGACCTTGGCCACGAGCAGCTCTGCCGCCGGCGCCAGCCCGGCGATCCCGATGCCGTTCTCCGCCTTGGCGGCGATCACGCCGGAGACCACGGTCCCATGTCCGCTCGTGTCGCGTGGGGTGCCGCCGACGAAGGTCCGGGCCGCGGCGATGCGGCCGGTCAGGTCGGGGTGCCCGAGGTCGATGCCGGAGTCGATCACGGCCACCCGCACGGCGGCCAGCGGCGGCAGCGTGGTCCAGGCGTCGTAGGCGCGCACCCGGTTCAGGTACCACTGCTCGGGAACGAGGGGATCGGTCGGCGTGTACGCCGCAGCCCCTCTCCGTGTCGGCTCGTGGCTTCGCCCTCCGGGAGCCGCGGCAAGCCGCCGGCCACCGTCGTGCGCGCCGGGGCTCTCGGCTCGGGCGACGAACGACGGGACGAGGAGCGTGGTTGCGACGGCGAGCGTCGTCGCAGCACTCCGCCACGTCACGCGGGTGCCTCGGGGACGGCGATCGTGAGCATGGGACCGGCGACACCTGTGCCCGTGAGCCTGTACGTGGTCGTCACGCCGGGCCGGACGAGGACGCGAAAGCTGCCGTCCCGACGCGGCGTGATGCGTCTGGCCGAAACCCACGATCCGTCCACGGTGAGGCGCTCGAGCTCGGGCTCGTCGACGTCCCTGGCAAGGCCTTCGAGCCGGAAGGGCTCCGCGCCTGCGGGTGGCTGCGGCGTGTCCAGGCGCAGCACACCGAAGCGGAACGACGTCGAACGAAGCGCGAGCTTCGACCGCAGGTCGCGGGCGGAGATGGTCTTCGCGGCGCCCCCGGCCGTCGTGAACGTGGCCGCCGTCGGTCGCCCGTCCGTACCGAGCATGACCGTGGCGTCGACGACCCGGCCGGGCAGCTTCAGCGTCTCCGCGAGCGTCGTGCCCGTGACGGCGACCGGCTGCCAGCGGTGGTTCGGGTTGCCGGGCACGTCGTCCCAGGGGTCGTCGACGGCGACCAGGTACGGCACGTCGACGCCGTACACGTCGATCGCACTTCTCGTCCGGCCACCCGACGAGGAGAAGTACACGGTCTCCGCCGGCAGCCCGTCGAACGTGAGGATCTGACCGCGTGTCTCCCGCACCGCGCGTGTCGTCGACGCCGTCTCCTCCTCGACCCCGTAGTAGACCTGGCTGCGCCAGTCGGAGTAGAGATCGAACGGCTTGCCCTTGATGCTGCTCACCAGCGCGTAGGTGCGGGCGGCGACCGCTTGCGCCTTGAGAGCCTCCAGTGGCCAGCCGTGCGGCATCTCGCCGGGGACGACGCCCTGCAGGTACAGCTCCAGCCCGACGGCGTCGACCACCTGCAGGGTCTTGCCGTCACTCGTCACCGTGAGCCGGCCGCGGTAGCCCGTGCCCTGCACGACGAGCGGTGAGGCACCGCCCGGCACGACGGTCAGAGGGCCGAGCAGAGGGGTGAGGGCTCCGTCGACGTCGAGCTCGAGGCGCGGCCCGAGCGTCAGCTCGCCGGCCGGAAGCCCATGGACCACACCGGCGCCGTCCTTGATCCGGAACGGCGTCTGCGAGGCGATCCGCAGCGTCTTCGTCTTTGGCACCACGAGGACGCGGACGGTACGTGGCGTCGTCTGCTCGAGAGTCGTGCCCTGGTAGTAGGTGGCCAGAATCTGCGCGTACGTCCGGCCCTTCAGCGACTGCCCGTACGCTCCCCACTGACTCATGCCGACGCCGTGGCCCCAGCCACCTCCGTCGACCACGAACACGGAACGGGGCGGAGCCTGGGCGGCCGGGGTCGTTGCCGACGCGGTCGCCGCGACAGCGAGTGCTGCGAGTATGAAGAGGCGGTGCCGCATGAGATCTCGCTCGCGGGTTCTCGGCAGAATCCCTCAGGCCTTGAGACGCTCCGCGTACTGAGCCTCGTAGTAGGTGCGGTACCCGCCCGACGTCTTGATCGGCTCCCACCACGCGCGGTGCTCGCGATACCAGTCCACGGTGCGGGTGAAGCCCTCGGCGAACGACACCACGGGCTCCCAGGCGAGCTCCCGCGTCGCCTTGGTCGTATCGAGTGCATACCGCCGGTCGTGACCGGAGCGATCGGCGACGTGCCGGACCAGTGACGCGTCGATTCCGGTTGCGTCGACGATCATCTGTGCGACGACCCTATTCTCCTGCTCGTTGCCCCCGCCGATGTTGTAGACCTCGCCGGCGGCGCCTCGACGCAGGGCGGCCTCGACGCCGGCGCAGTGGTCCTCCACGAACAGCCAGTCGCGCACCTGGCGGCCGTCGCCGTACAACGGCAGCGGCTCTCCGTCGAGCGCGTTCGTGATGAACAGGGGCAAGACCTTCTCGGGATACTGGTTGGGCCCGTACGTGTTCGAGCCTCGGGTGACCAACGCGTCGACCCCGTAGGTGCGAACGTTGGCGAGCACCTGCAGGTCACCCCCCGCCTTCGCGGCGCTGTAGGGGTTGGAGGGCCGCAGGGTGTCGGTCTCGCGCGCGACCCCTCCCACGTCGAGGTCGCCGTACACCTCGTCGGTGGAGACATGCACCATCCGCGCATCGTGGTCCCGTGCCCACTCGAGCAGCACCTGCACGCCGACGATGTTCGTGTCGACGAGGTCGCGTGAGGACAGGATCGAGCGGTCGACGTGCGTCTCGGCCGCGAAGTTCACCACCGCCTCGCACCCCCGCCCTACCCGCCTCACCGTTTCGCCATCGGCGATGTCCCCGACAACCAGGTGTGCGTCTGCCCCCTCCAGGTTGGCCGGGTTGCCGGCGTAGGTGAGCTTGTCCAGCACGACGACCTCGTCCCCGGCCGCGGTGAGCCGCCTGACGAAGTGCGAGCCGATGAAACCGGCGCCGCCGGTGACGAGCACGCGCATTCGGACAGGGTAGCCAGCCTGCGCGCCGGGCCCCGCGCAGAGCGACACCGGCACACACAGCGCCTGTGGAGAAACCGGCACACTTTCGGCACAAGTGCAGGCTCAGAGCTTGTTCGCTCCCCCGGGAGGGCATGGCCCCCGGGCACGGGCTCAGAGTCGCGCGAGGCAGTCGCGAAGACCGTCACGCCAGTGCGGGAGCTCCGGAGCGTCGGCGCGCTCGCTGCGCAGGACCGAGAAGGCCGGCCTCGCCGCCGGCCTCCCGTGATCGATGGTCGCGATGCGACGAACGCGGCAGGTGAGCCCGGCGCCGGCGAAGATCGCCTCGGCGAAATCGGCCCACGTGCACTCACCACCTGCCGCCAGGTGCCAGACGCCGTAAGCGGCCGAGCCGTCGACGAGCTTCTTCGTCGCGGTCGCGAGGTGACCCACATAGGTGGGGCAGCCGCGCTGGTCGTCCACCACCGCGACCTCGTCGCGCAGAGCGCCGAGGCGGAGCATCGTGCGCAGGAAGTTGTGCCCGGTCGGCCCGAACAGCCACGACGAGCGCACGACCCAGGCGCGCTCGCCGGCGGCCGCCTCGCCGTGCAACTTCGACGAGCCGTACACGGACATCGGGTTCGGGTTGTCCGACTCGACGTACGGCGCGCGCTTGCGCCCGTCGAACACGTAGTCGGTCGAGTACACGACCAGCGGGGCGCCGAGGGCAGCCGCGTTCGCCACGCCGCCGACGTTGACCGCGGCGGCGTGTTGCGGGTCGCTCTCCGCGCCGTCGACATCGGTCCACGCTGCCGCGTGCAGCACGAGATCCGGCCGCGGCAGCCCGGGTGGCGGAGGCGCCGAGACGTCCCAGTCTGCGTGGGTCAGCGCGGTCACGTCCTCGCGTGCGAACGCCTCCTGCAAGGCGTGCCCGAGCTGGCCACCGGCGCCGGTGATCAGGATGCTACGGTGCGGTCCCTGTCCGAGAGAATCGGTGTCTGAGTGCTCCACAGGCTCCTGACGCGCGGGTCGTCCCAGGCGATGCCGTGCTCGTCGGGGTCGGCCGGGTCGAACTCCTCCGTCACGTGGTAGCAGAAGAGGAGATCGGTGAGCGCCTCGAAGCCGTGCGCGTGGCGGCCCGGGATGTAGAGCGCGACCGGGTTGCCGTCCCCGATGTCCTCTGTGAACACCTCGCCGGTCTCGCGGTCGAGGACGACCACGCGGGCCGTCCCCTGCAGGCAGGCAAAGAGGTCGTCCTGCCCGCGCAGGTGGTAGTGCAGGCCCCGGATCACGCCCTGGCGTGAGAAGGAGACGTTCGTCTGCACGGTGGCGCGGGGTAGCTCGCTGTCGCGACGAAGCTCTACGAACCAGCCCCGCTCGTCCTCGAGCCGGCGAAGCGTGATGCGGACCAGCCCGTCGATCATGCCCCGATCATCTTTCAACCGGGGCCGTTGGCACCCGTGTCGTCGACGAGCCGGCCGATCTCCGCGAGGTGCTGCCAGTGCTTGCCGGCGTCCTCCCACCAGCCCCGAACGTGCACCGCCTGGAGCCTGCCCTCGCGTGCGTAGAACCGGTTGACGTCCGTGATCTCGAGCTCACCCCGCGACGAAGGCTCCAGACGGTCGATCACCTCGAACACGTCGGGGGGAAAGCAGTAGAGACCGACGACCGCGTCGCTCGTCGGCGGGCGCTCGAAGCGGATGTCGACGACGCCGGCCTTCTCGACGATGTCGGCGACGCGACCGTCGTCGCCGTAGACGACGACACCGAAGGCCTCCGGGTCGGGCACGTCCTTGACGAAAATGAGCGCCCCGTCGGCACGCTCGCCCCATGCGGTGAGGTCACGGGCATGCGAGTTCTCGAACACGTTGTCACCGAGCACGACGACGAGCGGCCCGCCCGCTGCGAAGTCCCGTGCCATCCCAACGACCTGCGCGATGCCGCCCGGCTCGGTCTGGACCTTGTAGGTGAGGTCCAGCTCGAAGAGCGGCTCCCCGCTGCTTCTGGCGGCGAGCCGGCCGTCGCCGAGCAGGTCGATCATCTGCCCCGCGTGCCCCTTCCCGGTGACGACGAGCACCTCCCGCACGCCGGAGCGCTGCAGCAGCTGCAGTGGGTAGTAGATCATCGGCCAGTCGCCAACCGGCAGCAGGTGCTTGTTCGCGACGCGAGTCAGCTCCCCGAGCCGGGTCGCCTCGCCTCCTGCGCACACAAGACCCTTCATGGCGCGCCCGATCCTACTGCGGCAGTAGCGGCGAGGGGCGAGCGTTCGAGCGTCCAGAACGACAACTCGACCGCCGGCCCGATGCCGAAGGCGAACGCGAGCGTCCCGACGCCCACTGTGCCGCCGAGGGCGAAGCCGACGACGGTGACCGCGATCTCGATCGCTCCGCGGACGATGCCCATCCGAACACCGGTGCGCGCGGCCGTGATCAGCATCAGCGAGTCTCGCGGGCCCGCGCCCATCCCGGCGCCGATGTAGAAGCCCGACCCGAGGCCGATCACCAGGATCCCACCGGCCATCAGTCCCACCCGCACGCCGACCGGCTCCTCGGACAGACGGTCGAGCGCACCGATGCGGAGCAGCAGATCGACGAACAGGCCGATGAGGACGCTGTTCGCGATGGTGCCAGGGCCGATGCGGGCACCGAGCGCCCACGCGGCGACGAGCACGACGAGGGCGACCACGATGTTGGCGGTGCCGAACGAGAGCGGCGTGCGCTCCGAGATCCCCTGGTTGAGCACGTCCCACGGGGACAGACCGAGTTCCGACTCGAGCAGCGCCACGATGCCGACGGCGAACAGAAAGAGCCCGACGACGAGCGAGGCAATGCGGGCGGCGGCGCCGCCGCGGATGATGGGAGGGGCGAGCACGCTCGGGCGAGATGAGCTCGCCGCCGATGCCTACTTTCCCGCCGGCTTGAACGCGGGCCGGTGCTCTCCGAGGTGCGAGGGCGGCACGCGGAGCACCTTCGCCAGGCCGTCGGGCAGCCACCAGTTCCACTTCCCGAACAGCTTCATGGCGCTCGGCACGAGCAGCGCCCGCACGATCGTCACGTCGATCAGGATCGCTGCCGCGAGGGCGAAGCCGAACTGCTGCAGGCCGATGATCGACCCGGCGACGAAGCCCATGAAGGCGGCGAACATGATCAGGCCGGCCGAGGTGACGAGGCGCCCGGTCTTCACCAGGCCCGCAACCACGGCCTCCTCGTTGGAAGCACCGCTGTCCCATTCCTCACGCATGCGGCTGACGAGAAACACCTCGTAGTCCATCGACAAGCCGAAGAGCATGGCGAAGACCATCACGGGGATCCAGCCTTCGATCTGGTCGTAGGAGAGCAAGCCGAGCGGCTCGCCCGCGCCCCACTTGAAGACGACCACGGTGAGCCCGTAGGCCGCTCCGATCGAGAGCAGGTTGAGCACGATCGCCTTGAGCGGCAGGACAACCGATCGGAAGGCGCGCATGAGCAGGAAGTAGGTGGCGATGAGCACGCCCAGCACGAGCCACGGGAACCAGCTGTAGGTCAGGTCGAGGAAGTCCTTGCCGCCTGGCGGGCCCCCTCCCGCGTACACGCGGGCGGAGTCCGGGAAGCCGGCCGAGGGAATGATCTCGCCGCGCAGCCGGTCGACGAACTCGAGGCTGGCCGGAGTGCCGTAGTCCTCCTCACCGATCGCCTGCAGGTGCAGGTAGCGGCCCGTCGAGTCGACGTACTGGGGCCCGGGTGGCGAGAAGTCGACCGTCGCCACCTGGGGGTCGGCGAGCAGGCCTTGCTCGAGACGGCCCATCGCCTCGGTCACCGCGGCGCCCCGTGCGCCGCCGGCGCTCCCGGTGTCGACCACGATCGCGGTTGGCGCCGTCGCGCCGGCCCCGACGGCGGCTGTCAGGATGTTCATGCCCTGGACGCTCTCCAGGTCCTGGGGGAGCCCGAAATTCGAGCCCGGGCCCGTCTCGAGGGCGACCACCGGCAGCGCGAGGGCCAGAAGCAGCGCCGTCGCACCGATCGCGAACGTCTTCGGATGCCGCATGATCGTTTGCGCGAGACGCGCCCAGAAGCCGCGCTCATGGTCGGCGCGTCGCTCGAGGTAGCGCTTCGGCAGCAGCCTCACGCGCTCGAGACGACGGCCCGCGAGCGAGAGCACGGCCGGCAGGAAGGTCAGCGCAGCCACCACCGAGACGATGGGGATCACGAGCCCTCCGACGCCGAAGCCCCGCATGAACGGAAGCGGCATGAAGAGGAGCAGCGCCAGCCCGATCGCCACCGCGGTGCCGCTGAAGACGACGGCGCGGCCTGCGGTCGCGACAGTACGCACGATCGCGTCGTCGGTGGACTCTCCGGCCCGCAGCTCCTCGCGGAAGCGGTAGACCATGAGCAGCGAGTAGTCGATCGCGATGCCCAGGCCGATCAGGCTGACCAGGTTCGTGATGTACGTGGTCAGCTCCATGAAGTTCGCAAAGATGTAGATGACCCCGAGCGTGGTCGGGATCGTCACGAAGGCGAACGCGAGCGGGAGCAGGAACGCGAGCGTGCCGAACGTCCAGATGAGCAGGATCAGCGCGATCGGCACGGCGATCATCAGCTCACCCTTCTGCAGGTCCTCCTGGAACACCGGGTCGAGGTCGTGCTCGGTCGCGGCCTGGCCGGTGAGGTACGCGCTCGCGCCGGCAATCTCGCCGATCGCGGCGCGCATGTCCTCGGTGTGGCCCTTCGCGTCGGCCGGTTCGAGGTCGGAGACGATCTGCGCGGTGAGCACGCCGTCGGCCACGGGCTGCACGCCGACGACCCTTGACGTGGGCAGCTCGGCGGCCGCGCGCGCTGCCGCTGAGCGCACCTCGGGCACCAGCGAGGCGGTGTCGCCGTCCGTCTGGACGACGAGGGTGAAGGAGCCGGACGTCCGCTGGCCGAAGTGATCCTCGAGAATCGTCTCGGCGCGCTCGGTGTCCGTCCCCGGCAGCGTGAACCGGTTCGTGAGCAGGTCGCCGAGTTGCGACGACGCCCACCCCGCCACCACGAAGACGAGCAGCGAGCCGGCGAGAACGAGCCAGCGGTGCCGTAGGACGAAGCGCGTCCAGCGTTCCATCAGCGTTTGCCTCCCTCACTGGCCTCGCACGATCGTAACAGTGTCACCTGAGCGAATTGGCGCCTTCGCCCGAAGTTTGTGACATCGGCACGGAGACCCTCGGAAGGGCACGCCCGCGGCCGAGCGCGAATCAGGCCGCCCGCCGACGCCGGCGGGCGGCCACCTTGCGCCGCCGGACGTCGGGCACGGCCCGCACCGCGGCGACCCACACATACGCGACCCCGGCGAGGAGCGCAGCGGCCGTGGGCAGAATCCGCTTCGGGCTCACCACGCCTGCCATCCTACGGCGGCCGGCGGGGCTGCTGCCGCCCGAACGGTCGTGACGCGGCATACTGGAGGACGATCCACAATCGAAAGGACGGCCACGGATGGCCAAGAAACAGCCGGCGCGGTTTCAGGACACGATCGAGATGTTCAAGCCGTATCTCGACCGCGCGCTCACCGACCCGGAGTTCCGCGGCGACCTCAGGGACGCGCTCGAGGCCGCGCGTGAGCTCTATGGCCCGCTGACGAAGGGGAACGGCAACGTCTCCAACGCGGCGAAGACGCTCGCCTCCGACAAGAAGGCGCAGCAGCAGGTCCGGCGCGCCGTGGAGAACCTGCAGAGCGCGACCGCCACGCTCCAGGGCAAGAAGAAGAAAAAGAAGCGCGGACGCAAGATGGTGCTGCTCGCCGGGATCATCGTCGGCGCGCTCTACAACCCCTGGACCGGCCCGCAGACGCGGGAGTGGCTGCTCGACCAGATCGCCGGCAGCGACGACCTGCAGCCGCTGATCGAGGTCGACGAGGAGACCGTCGCCGACATCGCCGAAGAGATCGTGTCTGCCGACGGCGACACGGCCGACGATGCCGTCAACGCATAGTCGACGCTAGCTCCCGCGGCGGAGCAGCTGTTCGACGTCGACCCGTTCCACCGTGACGGCGCGCTCGAGCGCGCCTGGCACGAGTCCGCTCGTGCGGGAGATGTCGTCGATCTCGAGCAGTACCGCACCGGCGGGCGGAGCCAAGCCCCGGCCCGGGGAGAAGCTCAGGTAGCGGCGCCCCAGAGCGAACGACACGTCTTCCGCACGACGCCAGGCAACGAGGAACGGGTACGGCGCCACGACGCCGTCGTAGCCGAGGTAGAGGAGCTCGGCAGGGTGGATCTCGAAATGCAGGTGGACGATGCCGCCCTTTGCGTCACCCGTGTTGCCCATGAAGCCCAGCACGTCGCCGCCCTGGACCCGCTTGCCGTCGACGGCGAGGGGCGAGTAGGCAGAGAGGTGGGCGTAGTAGAACTCGTTCCCGGCCCCGTCGCGCACCCACAGCTTCCAGCCGCCGAGCTCGTTCCAGCCGACGCCGAACACGGTTCCGTCGGTCACGGCGAGGATGGGTGTTCCGAGCGGAGCGACGATGTCCTCACCGTGGTGCCAGCCACTGGCGAGGTCGGCTCGAGGGGCGCCGAACGTGTCCCCGAACGAAGCCGGCCCGAACACGGGGAACACGTACCCGCCGTCGGTCAGGCGTGCGGTCACATCCGGGGCCGGGCGGACGAGCTCGGGTGGCGTGCCGGCAACGGACGTCCCCGGCTCCTGCGGCGCGCCCGGAGGACGGGGCGCCGGCTTCGGCTTCGCCGGCTTCGGCTTGGTCGGCTTCGGTGGGAGGGCGGCCTCGGTCTCGCCCGCGTCCGCCTGTGCCGAGACCGCGCCGATCGATATCACCGTCCCGGCCGGCAAGCCTGCGTGGTCGGCGGTCAGCGTGAGGCGCAGCCCGGTAACGGTCGCGTCGGCGGCGCGAACCGGAGCCTCTTGGAGCCTTTCCGTCGTCGGCAGCAGCTCGAGGGTGCCCCAGTCGCCGAGCGTCTGGGTGGCACCGACTGTCGCCGTGACGGGCTGGCCGAGGACGATCAGGCCGCTCAACGTCGAGTCCGCGCCGCTCGCGGAGGCCCCGGCGACGCCCGCGGCTGCAGTCGCCTGCACGTTCAACGACTCGACGGTCACCTCGCCGCCGAGCAGCGAGACCGCGAGAGCGCTGACCACCGACTGCGCGCTCGACGACGTGCCCGCCTGGGCAGCCACGCTCGAGCTGGAGCTGCCGACACGCACGACGGAGCCGTCCTCCGGGTACAGAAACGGGGCGGAGATGTCGGTTGCAGGCGGCGCCACGAGCTCACCCGAGGTCAGGGGCGTGGCTCCGGGGAGCGCGACCTTGACGAGCAGGGCGGAGGCGCCCGCATCGGGAGGGCGCGGCGCAGCACCGGCGACACCGACCAGCGCGGCGACGACGATCACTGCGGCGAGCGCTGCGAGTCGTCTCACAACCCCTCAGGGTAGCGGCGGCCGGCGGCGGGCCTGCCACCCGAGCTGCACCGCGACCGCGAAGAGCAGGACGCCGAAGAGGCGCCGCAGCGTCTCCTCGGAAAGCGACGTGGCGACTCTCACACCCACCTCCACGCCCGCGATCGACGCCAGCCCGAGCAGAATCGCGGGCCGCACTCTCAGGTTTCCGTACCGCAGCTGGCGCACGACGCCCACCCCGGCCGTCGGCACGATCGCGAGCAGCGACGTCGCTGCCGCCTCCACCTGGCCAAGCCCGAGCAGCACCAGGGTCGGCACGAAGAGGATGCCGCCGCCGACACCGAAGACCCCCGACAGCAGCCCCGCCGTCAGGCCGAGCAGGACGGCGAGCGGGATCGTAGTCGTGCTCACCCGGTGACCAGCCAAATCGCGATTCCGGCGAGCAGCGCCGCGAACCCGAGCGTGAGCGCGCGACCGGAGAGCCGCTGCTGGAGCGACGCGCCCGCAAGCGCGCCAAGCGCGCCGGGAATGCCGACGAGCAGCGCATATCCCGGCCGAACCTCGCCACGGGCCGCGTACAGGGCAACGCCGGCGCACGCGGTGACCAGGATCGCTCCGAGCGAGGTGGCGGCGGCCTCCCGTGCGGGAAATGCGGCGAGCAGCAGGAGCAGCGGGACGATGACGATCCCACCGCCCACGCCGAAGAGCGAGCTGAAAACCCCGGCCACGAGCCCGATCCCGATGAGGCGCACCACGGCGGCGACCTATCGTACGGTCGACTCAGGATCCCGGGTCCGCAGGCCCTGCGGTTCCCGCCGGCGACAGTGGAGGGAGAACGGGACGCCGGGTGGTTCTCGTCCCGCGCGGCGCTACGCTGGGTGACGGTCATGCGGGCGTGGGCTTTCATCGCCGCGACGGCCTTCGCGGTCGCCGCGGGCGCGGGAGCAGGAAGCGGCACCGCCACGACGCCTGTGCACTATCTCGTGCGGCCGGATCTGCGCATGTGCCCGAGCCCGATGTGCGGCGGCGTGTGGGTGCGCCGCGTCAACCACGCGACGACCCGCTGCGTCGACGGGGCGTCGCGGAGCGAGTGCTACGCCGCGTCCATCGTGCCCCGCTCGGCGGCGGCCGGCGACATCGTGCTCGGACGCCTGCTCCTCGACGAGAGCACCGGCGACCCACGGCTCGGGAAGCTCGTCGCCGCCGGCGTGTGGACACAGACGGGCGAGCCTGCGCGACGGGCGCCGGTGTATCGCGTGGTCGACACGGGGGTGCGCTGCGTGACCGCGCCCTGCTTTTCGTACCGTGCAACGCTGCTCGAGCGGGACCGCGTGCTCCGCCTCTCGGATGTCGACACGACGCGCGTCGACCTTCCGCCGGACACGCGACGCCGCATCCTGCCGTCGCTGTCGCGCGGCGGCATACTCGCAGCCGGCACCGTCCGCGCTGTGCCGAACGCGGGCCCGGCCGGCACAGGGCGTGTGCTCGTCGCCGTTCAGGTGTGGTTGCGCGCCCCGCGGAGCTAGGACGACACCGCGCGCGCCTCGCGGCGCAGCACGTCCCACGCGAGACGGACGTCGTCCTCCGTGGTGCGATAGTTGCCGATCGCGAGTCGCAGCACGTACCGGTCGTCCAGCCTCGCATGGGAGAGGAACACCTCACCCGCGTCGTTCACCCGTCCCAGCAGTGCCGCGTTGACGTCGTCGCCGGCGTCCAGACGGAAGCAGACGAGCGAGAAGGGCACCGGCGCCGAGACCTCCCAGCCGGGCTCGTCGCGTACCCAGCTCTCGAACAGCCGCGCCAAGCGCACATGCTCGCGGATGTGGTCCTGCAGCCCCTGCCGACCGTAGCAGCGCAGCACCGCCCACAGCTTGAGGGCGCGAAACCGCCGACCGAGCGGGATCGAGAGCTCGCTCAAGTTGAGGGCGTCGTCGGGGGAGCGGAGGTACTCGGGGACGAGGCTGAAGGCGCGGCGGAAGTCCTCTACGCGCCGCGTCCACAGGGCGGAGCAGTCCATCGGCGTCGCCAGCCACTTGTGCGGGTTGACGATGAGCGAGTCGGCGCGCTCCCAGCCCGCGAAGCGGCCTCGCAGCTCGGGGCACACCGCCGCCGACCCCGCGTACGCAGCGTCGACGTGGAGCCACACGCCTGCGTTCGCGCAGGCGTCCGCGATTGCCGGCACCGGGTCGACCGAGCTCGTCGAGGTCGTCCCGATTGCGGCCACAACCGCACACGCGCCATCCAGGTCGAGCGCGTCCAGGCGCAGGCGGAATGCGTCGTCGACCGGCACCTTACGGAGCTCGAGCTCGAGGATGCGGCACGCCTTGTCGATCGACGAGTGCACGTGCTCGGACGCGACGACGACACGGCGGCCGCCCCCGGCGCCGCGGGCTGCCGTGAGGGCTGCGAGCGTCCCGCTCGAGGCCGAGTCCTCGATGTGGCCGACGAGGTCTGCGGGCAGCCCGAGCAGCTGCCGCAGCCAGTCGAGCGTCAGCTCCTCGAGCTCCTGCAGGGCAGGCGACGTGCGCCAGAGGATCCCGACCTGGTTCAACCCTGCGGCGAGCAGCTCCGCGAGGATCCCGGGTTCGGAGCTCGTGTTGGCGAAGTAGGCGAAGTAGCGCGGGCTCTGCCAGTGCGTGAGAGCGGGGAGGAGAATCCTGTCGAGGTCGTCGAGCACGGCCCCGAACGGCTCGGGCTCGTCCGGCGGCGACGGCGGGAGCGCCGCGCGGAGCTCCCCGGGTCGGGCACGGGACAGCACCGGAAACTCGCGGACCCGCTCCAGGTAGGCGGCCACCCACTCGAGCGCGGAGGCGCCGTCGCTGCGGAGGTCGGTCACCCGCGCAGTCTCGCGATCTGCGCCCACGTGCGCGTGTTCAGCACCTGCTGCTTCGTGAGCCAGGCGCGGCGTGCCTGGCTCACGCCGAGCTCCGCGTAGCCGAGCGCCCGGGTGGAGTGCGCGTCCGTGGTCACCGGCACGAGCACACCGGCCTCGCCCGCGAGGCGGGCGTGGACGTCGCGCATGTCGAGGCGATCCGGCTGGCTGTTGATCTCCAGCGCGGTGCCCGTCGCCGCCGCACCCGCGACCACGCGCTCGGCGTCCACGGGGGCGCCGAGTGCCCGCTGCGGCCGGGACAGCTTGCGCCCCGTGAGGTGGCCGATGCAGTCGACGTGGGGATGGTCCATCGCGGCCAGGACGCGCTCCGTCGGATTGCGGTCGAACGACGTGTGGAGCGACGCGACGACCCAGTCGAGCTGCGCGAGCTCCTCGTCGGCGACGTCGACCGTCCCGTCGACGCGGATGTTGGCCTCGATCCCGCGCAGCACGCGAAAGGGGCGCAGCCGCCGGTCGAGCTCGGCGATCTCCTCCCATTGCGCCTGCAGGCGTCCATCGCGCAGGTAGTGCGAGTGATCGGTGACCACGAGGAACCGGTAGCCGCGCCCTCGGGCGGCGAGCGCCATCTCCTCGAGCGAGCTCTTGCCGTCGGCAGACCACGTGGTGTGGCAGTGCATCTCGCCGCGCAGGTCGTCGACCCCGACGAGATCCGGCAGCTCGCCCCGGCGCGCGGCCTCCAACTCGCCGGCGTTCTCGCGCAGCTCAGGCGGCACGAAGTGGTAGCCGAGGAACGCGTAGAGATCGGCCTCGTCGGCGAACGTCTTCACCTCGCCCGTCTCGACGACGGTGACGCCGTACTCCGAGACGGAGAGCCCGCGGCGGACGGCCTCCTCGCGGAGCGCGATGTTGTGCTCCTTCGAGCCCGTGAAGTGCTGCAGCAGGCTTCCGTAGCACTCGGGCGGTACGACGCGCAGGTCGAGGCGGAGCCCCTGCTGCGTGACGACCGTCGCCTTCGTGTCTCCGTGCGCCACGACCTCGAGCACGCCCGGCAGCGTCGTGAAGAAGGCGGTCAGAGCAACCGGGTCGGTGGCCGTGGCGATCACGTCGAGATCGCGGAACGTCTCGCGCCGCCGGCGAATGCTCCCCGCCTCCGACACACGAACCGCGGCAGGATGGGCGCGCAGCGCTTCGACGACGTCCCGGACGACCGGCAGCCCGGCGCCGAGCAGGCCGCGGCGCGGCGCGTCCTCACCCGCTCCTTGCGCGAGCGCCACGAGGATCTTCTCCTCGCTGCGCTCGCCGAGACCCGAAAGCCCCCGGAGCCGGCCCGTCTCGGCCGCGGCGCGCAGCTCTGCGACGGTCGTCACGCCGAGCTCACGCCAGATGCGCGCAGCGGTCTTCGGGCCCAGGCCCGGCAGCCGAAGGAAGGTGGCGACCTCGCCGGGCACCTCGGTGCGCCTTTTGGCGAGGGCGTGGATCTCACCGTCCTCCACCGCTTCGACGATCTTGGCCTCGATCGTGCGTCCGATCCCAGGCAGCTCGGTCGCCTTTCCGTCGACGGCCAGCTGAGCGACCGAGACGGGAGTCTCGCGGATGCGCGAGGCAGCCGTGCGGTAGGCGCGGATGCGGAATCCGTCCTCGCCGAGGATCTCGGAGAGGTCGGAAAGCAGCTCGAGCTGGCCCGCCAGCGCGTCATTCGTGGGCAGTCGTGCGGCCACGCGCCGATCATAGGTTCGGCGGGTTGGGCGGGGCGGGGGTGCCTGTCGCCCGCGACAGGCACGATTCGCCGATGCCGCGCGCCATCGTCTGCGTCCCGACGTACAACGAGCGGGAGAACCTCGAGCCGATGGTGCGAGCGCTCGGAGAGGCGATCGACACGGGCCGCGACCTCGTGCTCGTCGTCGACGACGGCTCGCCGGACGGCACCGGAGCGATCGCCGACCGGCTTGCCGGCGAGTTGCCCTGGGTCCGCGTCCTGCACCGCGAGCACAAGGAAGGCCTGGGCCGCGCCTACCTGGCCGCGTTCGAGCTGGCGCTCGATCTCGAGGCCGAGCTCGTGCTCGAGATCGACTGCGACTTCTCGCACGATCCGCGCGCCGTGCCGGCCCTGATCGACGCCTGCCAGCGCGACGCGGATCTCGCCCTCGGCTCCCGCTACGTGCCGGGCGGCGGCACGCGCAACTGGGGTGTCCTACGGCGCGTCGTCTCGCGCGGTGGGTCGCTCTACGCACGCGTCGTGCTCGGCGTCGGCGTGCGCGATCTCACGGGCGGCTTCAAGTGCTTCCGCCGGGAGGTGCTCGAGGCGATCGACCTGGGGGCGGTGACCGCGAACGGGTACACGTTCCAGATCGAGATGACCTACCGTGCGCTGCGTCAGGGGTTCCGCGTCGTCGAGCTCCCGATCACGTTCGTCGACCGCGTCGCAGGCGGTTCCAAGATGAGCCGCGCGATCGTCCTCGAGGCCGTGTGGAAGGTGCCGACGCTGCGCCTGCGCGCGCTGCGAGGGCGCCTGTAGCCTGGGCCCACGATGCCGGTCGACGTCACCGACGAGACCTTCGAGGCCGAGGTCCTGCGCTCGGACGTGCCGGTCGTCGTGGATTTCTGGGCGCCGTGGTGCCGGCCCTGCCGGGCGATCGAGCCGCACCTCGTCGCGCTGGCGGCGGAGAGCGGCGGACGGGTGCGCCTCGTCAAGCTCGACATCGACACCAACCTCGGCGTTCCCTCCCGCTACGGCGTCCTCACCGTCCCGACGGTGATCCTGTTCGCCGCGGGCGAGCCGCAGGTGACGGTCGTCGGCGCCCGGCCGCCGCGCCATTTCAAGGAGGCCTTCGCTCCCTGGACGGACGAGGGCGCATGATCGACGCCTTGGGCCGGCCGGTCCGGGCGAGGTCTGCGCAACCGGTGCAGACCGAGCGCGCAACGTGAGTGCGGTCGAGGCGCCTGCCTGGCTGCCGCTGCTCGGCCTGGAGGAGGTGGCCCACCACACCGTCGAGCCGGCCCGCCAGGCCAGAGTGGAGAGCTTGCCGGGCGACCTCGATCCGGCCGTCGTGAGCGCGCTCGTCCGCTGCGGTGTCACCGCGCTCTACCGCCACCAGGCAGAGGCCTGGGAGGCGGCGTGCCGCGGCGAGGACGTGATCGTGACCACGGGCACCGCCTCCGGGAAGTCGCTCGCGTTCACGTTGCCCGTCCTCGACGGCATCGCGCGGGACCCGCGCGCGCGGGCGCTCTACGTCTATCCGACGAAGGCCCTGGCGCAGGATCAGGCTCGCTCGCTCGCCGCCTACCGGCTTCCGGGACTGCGTCCGGCGATCTACGACGGGGACACCCACACGGAGCGCCGCTGGCAGGTCCGGAAGTGGGCCAACGCCGTACTCACGAATCCCGACATGCTCCATGTCGGGGTGCTGCCGCACCACGACCGCTGGGGGGACGTGCTGCACAACCTGCGCTGGGTGATCGTCGACGAGGCGCACGTCTACCGCGGCGTGTTCGGCTCGCACGTCGCCAACGTGCTCCGGCGGCTCCGGCGCCTGGCACGGGCGTATGGGGCCGAGCCCCAGCTTCTGCTCGCCTCCGCCACCATCGCCAACCCGGGGGAGCTGGCCGCCGCGCTCACCGGCCGGACTGCGACAGTCGTTGCGAGTGACACGGCGCCCAGGGCCGAGCGGGAGATCGTGCTCTGGAACCCGCCGCTCACGGATCCCGAACTCGGGCTGCGCGCCAGCGCGCTCGCGGAGGCGTCACGGATCCTCGGGGAGCTCGTCTCGGGAGGAGCGCGAACGATCTGCTTCACCAAGAGCCGCAAGGCGGCCGAGCTGATCCACCGGTTCACGGTCGACCGCGTGGATGCAGCGACCGCGCGACGGCTGGCACCGTACCGGGCCGGGTACACGCCGGAGCAGCGCCGGGAGATCGAGCGGCGGCTCGTGGAGGGCGACCTGCTCGGCGTCACCGCGACGGACGCGCTCGAGCTGGGTATCGACATCGGCCTGCTCGACTGCGCCATCTCGGTCGGGTTCCCGGGCACGGTCGCCTCGCTTCGGCAGCAGTGGGGCCGTGCCGGACGCCGCGATCGCGGACTCGCGGTGCTCGTCGCCAGCGACGACGCGCTCGACCAGTTCTTCATGCGCGAGCCGGAGGCGCTGCTCGGCAGGCGCGTCGAGGCCGCCGTCGTCGACCACGCGAATCCGCGCGTGCTCGATCCGCACCTTCGGGCGGCGGCGTTCGAGGGGCCGATCACCGCGGCGGACGCCGACACACTCGGCGCCGAGGCGATCCGGCGGGCAGGGGAGCTGTCCGACCTGGAGCGAACCCCGGCCGGGCTCGTATGGAGCGGCCGGGACTACCCCGCCGCACGCATCTCGCTGCGCTCCGGTGACACGGAGGCGTTCATCGTCGTCGACGCGCTGTCCGGGGCGGTGCTTGGGCAGGTGGAACGCGAGCGCGCGTGGTCAACCGTCCACGAAGGCGCAGTGTACCTGCACCTCGGGCATCAGTACCTCGTCCAGGCGCTCGATCTCCAATCCCGGGTCGCGCTCGCGGCGGAGGTCCAGGTGGACTGGTACACGCAGCCGCGCAAGGAATCGACGACGACGATCGAAGAGCCGCAGCGGGCCGAGCACGCATGCGGTGTAGAGCTGCACTTCGGGCGCCTCGCGGTCACCGAGCAGGTGATCGCCTACCAGCGCCGGGCCATCGCCGACGGATCGACGATCGAGACGGTACCGCTCGACCTCCCCGAGACGACGTTCGAGACCGAAGGGATCTGGTTCTCCCCCGGAGGGGGGCTGCTCCAGGGGATCGACGAGATGCCGACGCTGCTCGGTGCGCTCCACGCGGCGGAGCATTCGCTGATCGCCCTGCTACCGCTCTGGGCGATGTGCGACCGCTGGGACATCGGTGGGCTCTCCACCAACGTGCACCCGCAGACGGGACGGCCGACGATCTTCGTCTACGACGGGCACACCGGCGGAGCGGGCCTGGCCGAACGGGGGTTCGCCTGCTTCGCCGGGTGGGTGGCCGATACCGCGCGGATGCTCAGCGGCTGCCCGTGCCGCGACGGCTGCCCGTCGTGCGTGCAGAGCCCCAAGTGCGGCAACCTCAACGAATTGCTCGACAAGCCGGCGGCCCGCACGCTCATCGGGCGAATGGCTACGGCCTGATCAACGGCAAGACGTGTCGACCCACCGAGTCGGCGCCGGCGAGAGACCGGCCGAGCGCAAGAGCGGCCTCAGGCGGCGGCGGTAGGCGTCCATGGCAGCGCGGGGAAAGTCCCCATGCGTCTGACAGCTCCAGGCCGCGTAGCGCTCGTACCGGAGAGGGTGGTCGAGCGACTCGTTGTGCCCGATCACGTTCGCGAGCGGAATGCGGAAGCGATCCGCGAGCCAGGCCGTGAGCGCCAGCGAGGCGCGCATCTGGCGGGGGTTCCGCAGCACGTCGCGGTGGCTCAGGCCGACGTGCTCGATGCCGATCGCGTGCTGGTTGAGCCCGGTTGTATGGCGGCACATCAGATCGAGTCGGACGAGCTGGTAGATCGTCCCGTCGGTGTCGACGATGAAGTGGGCGCACACACCCGGTAGCTCGCCCAACTCCGGGCTCGGACGGTCGGCGTGGAAGGTCCAGTAGGCGGAGGCGAACGTGGTCGAGGCGGTGGCATGCTCGACGATCATGCGCGGGACGAGCCGCGCGCTCGCGATCCCGTAGTGACGCCGAGCGTAGGCGGCCATCTCCGCCTGCCGGCGTGGCCCGTAGGGGATCGGCCGCCAGACGATCGGCGGGCGCGGCAGCGACAAGGCCGCGGGCGCCGCCGTGGACGACGCGGCTTGCCGGGTCAGGGAGCCCGCGGTCGCTGCGCCGAGCGCGAGCAGCAACGTGAGCGCCACGAGGCGGCGCGCGACGGCAGGGTGTCGATCTCGCGTGGCGGTGTTCGTCTCCATGCGGCAGTCGGCCTCGAAGGAAGTCACGTGGAGCACCGGATACTCATCCGTGACGACGAGCGAAGCCTGGGAATCGTTGCAGGAGGAGGAAGAGCGCACGGACGTCTGCGGCCGGTACGTGGTTGCAGGCGCGTACAGTGCCACGGGTGGGGAACCGCCCTTTCCCTGAGCCACGGCGTTTCGCACTCCCTCGATCGCTCGACCAACGACCCGTGGAGGCGCTCTGGCGGAGCGTCGAGGCCAGGTCGTCCGCCGCACGCGCGTCGTGAGCGCGCGTGCAAGAGACGCCGTCGTGTCGGTCGTGATCCCGACACTCGCGAGACCGGCGGCGCTCGACGCGTGCTTGACGGCTCTCGCAGCGCAAACGATCGGAACCGAGCAGTTCGACGTCGTCGTGGTGGACGACGGGGGCCGTGAGCCTCTCGACGGTGTGCTCGAGCGTCACCGTTCGTCGCTTCGCATGACCGTTCACCGCCAAGCGCGATCCGGCCCCGCGGCCGCGCGGAACGCCGGCGCGGCGCTTGCCCAAGGGGCGCTGCTCGCGTTCACCGACGACGACTGCATGCCGGGCGCCGGCTGGTTGCAGGCGCTCGTCCGCGTCCTTCGTCGCCGGCCGGATTCGCTCGTGGGCGGCCGCACGGTCAACGCGCTCGAGGCGAACCTCTACGCCGAGGCGAGCCAGGCGCTCCTCCGCTACCTCCATGCCGACGCGCAGCGCCACGGCGGCTACAGGTTCTTCGCCAGCAACAATCTCGCAATGCGACGCGTCGCCTTCGACGAGGTCGGAGGCTTCAGCACGTCCTTTCCCGGCGCCGCCGCGGAGGATCGCGACCTGTGTGACCGCTGGAAGGCACAGGGACGGCCCTTGCACTACGAGGAGCAGGCGCTCGTGCGGCACGCTCACGCGATGGGCATGCACTCCTTCGTACGGCAGCACGTCGAGTACGGCCGTGGCGCACGTCGGTTGCAGGATGCGCGCGCCCGCCGCGGCCAGCCGCGGCTGCGCGTCGGGCTGCCCGTCTTCTACGCACGCATGCTCCGCTTCCCGTTCGGTCACATGCCCGCCAGACGGGCGCTGCCCGTGGCGTCACTCGTGGCGCTTTCGCAGACCGCGACGGCGCTCGGCTTCCTGCACGAGAGCCGGCGCGGCGGTCGCTAGTCGCGCTCCGGAGGCCCGCCGAGCGCGGCCAGAACAGCCTGCACCGCCTCGTCGGGGGTTGCCGCGCGCGGCACGCCCACGACTTCCGGGCCGCCTTCGAGGATCACCACCGGCCGCCCGAGCCGCATCGCGAAGGCGATCTCGGCCACCGTGCCCCAGCTGCCGCCGACCGCGATCACTGCGTCGCCCGAAGCGGCAACGGCCAGGTTCCGTGCATCGCCGATGCCTGTGGCGACGACGTGGTCGGCCCAAGGATTGGCGCCGTCGCGCGAGTCACCCGGAAGGATCGCGATCGTCGTGCCGCCAATGGACTTCGATCCCCGGTGGGCGGCGGCCATGACCTCGCCGAGCCCCCCGGTGACGACGCTACAGCCACGCTCGGCGAGCAGCCGCCCCACTTCCTCCGCGGCGGCCTCGTGCTCGATGCCGCTCCCGATGACCGACACTTGCCGCCCCACGGCCCGATCGTAAGCATTGCCGGTGTGGAGCGACGGGTGGCGCGTGGCGGAACCCTCATCCTGGGCGGCGGCTTCGCCGGCGGGTACGTCGCGCGACTGCTCGGCCGGCGCGGCTCGACGATCGTGTCGCCGGACAACTTCATGCTCTACACCCCACTCCTGCCAGAGGCGGCCGCGGGCACGCTCGAGCCGCGCCATGTGGTCGTGCCGCTGCGGCGCATGTGCCCGCACAGCGAGCTGCTGCTCGGCACTGCAGGCGCGCTCGACCACGATGCGCAGACGGTCACCGCCGAGACGCTCGGCGGAACGTTCGCCATCTCGTACGAACGCCTCGTCGTCGCTCTCGGGGCCGTGACACGAGTGCTTCCGGTGCCGGGAGTGGACGAGCACGGGCTCGGTTTCAAGGACATCGCTGACGCGATCGCGCTGCGCAACCGTGTCCTCCGCCAGCTCGAGTCGGCTGCCGCGCGCAGCAACGAGAGCGAGCGCGAGCGCGATCTCGGCTTCGTCTTCGTCGGGGCCGGCTACGCCGGTGTCGAGGCGCTCGCGGAGCTGAACGACCTTGCGGCGGACGTCGCCCGCCTGATCCCCGAGCTGCGGGGTGCGCGGCAGCGCTGGGTGCTGGTCGACTCCGCCCCGACCATCCTCCCGGAGATCCCCTCCCGGTTGGGCAGCTACACGCACCACGAGCTGGAGCGCAGAGGTGTCGAGATCCACACCGGGACGACCCTGGCCGAGTTCACAGGCCGCGAGGCGGTGCTGTCGAACGGGTCGCGCATCCCCGCCCGCACGCTCGTGTGGGCCGCGGGTGTACGGGCCAACCCGGTCGTGGCCGAGCTCGGCTTGCCGCTCGACGAGCGCGGGCGGGTCATCGTCGACGAGACGCTCGCGGTCAGCGGTCTCCACGCCGTCTGGTCGCTCGGCGACTGCGCCGCCGTCCCGAACGCAGCCACCCCGGGCCGGTTCGACCCTCCGACGTGCCAACACGCCCTCCGCCAGGCACGGCGGCTGGCCCGCAACCTCACGGGGCCTCCGCAGCCGTACCGGTACCGCACCCTGGGCCAGGTCGCGACGCTCGGTCGGTACAAGGGCATCGCCGACGTGCTGGGCATCCGGCTGCGCGGCTTTCCGGGCTGGTTCGTCGCGCGCACGTACCACCTCTACGCCCTCCCGATGGTGCGACGCAAGATTCGCGTCGTCGCGGACTGGACGGTGTCGCTCTTCTTCCGCCGCGACATCGCGGAGCTCTCGGCGTTGGGGCATCCGAGGAGGCTGGATCCGTAGCTCTCGCCGGCGTGGCCAGCCGGGAGGAGTCTCTGAGGGACGATCGATTTCGGCTGGCCAGTGAAGCGTCGGTTTCTAGCGGAGGGCGCTCAGCGCCTTCGTGAGCGACTGACGACCTCGGAGCACTCCGGCGAAGAGGTCGCCGTGGCGGGCAACCCGGTCGAGCACCGTCTCCATCGTGAACGCGGCCGGGTCGAGCGTGGAGGTCACCTCGTCCCACCGCAGCGGCGTCGACACGGGCGCGCGGGCACGCGGGCGCACCGAGTACACGGTCGCGTTGGTTCGCGCCGGCCCGTTCTGATTGGCGTCCACGAGCACCCCGCGGCGCTTGCTCCGAGCCCACTCCGTCGTGACGAGCCCGGGGTGCGCGCGAGCGAGCGCCCCCGCGACGATCGAGGCGAGCTCCCGCGCCTCCGCGTAGCTGTGCCGTCGTGCGATCGGAACGAGCACGTGGATCCCGCGCGAGCCGCTGGTCTTCGGATAGCTCTCGAGCCCGAGGAGGTCGAGCGCCTCCCGGACCAGAAGCGCCACCTGCACCACCTCGCCGAAGCCGGCATCGGCGGCCGGGTCTAGGTCGAACACCACCCAGTCCGGCCGTTGCGGCAGGTCGACCCGTGAAGACCACGCGTTCAGGTCGATGCACCCCATGTTCACGACCCAGAGCAGGGCGAGCTCGTCGTCCACGAGCGCGTAGTCGATCTCACGGGTCTCGCCCTCCCGAGTGGTCGCGGGAAAGCGTGCGGTGCGCAGCCAGGCCGGGGCGTGTTTCGGCGTGTCCTTCTGGAAGAAGTGCTTGCCCTGCCAGCCGTCGGGATACCGCTTCATCGTGAACGGGCGTCCCTTCAGATGGGGCACGAGCACCGGCGCGACGTCGCGGTAGTACGCGAGCAGGTCTCCCTTGGTGATCCCCTCGTCCGGCCAGAACGGCTTGTCGAGGTTGGAGAGCGCGAGCTCCCGTCCGCGTCGTCGCACGACGGCCGGCAGTGGGCGGGGCTCGCGACGCACGTCGTCGGCGTCCTTGTCGTCGCGCAGGCCGACGTAGACGGGGGCGCGCAGCCGCCCGTCCGCCGTCCATTCGGCGAACCGGACGACGGCGACGAGCACCGGCTCGACCCACACGATGTTGCTCTTGGCGACGCGCGGGAGCCGCGGCTCCTCGGCGAGCGGTGAGCTGGTGCGTGCGAGCGGCCGTAAGAGGTCGACCAGGCGGCCCGCTTCGTCGTCGGTGAACCCGGTGCCGACGTTCCCGGCGAAGCGCAACACTCCGGCTTCGCGCACGCCCAACACGAGCGCGCCCAGTGAGCTCGCCCGGCGACCTCGGCCTCGTGTGTATCCGACGACCACGAGCTCCTGCTCCCGGCGCAGCTTCACCTTGCGCCAGTCGGGGCTTCTGCGGCCCGGCTGATAGCGGGAGTCGAGCCGTTTCGCGACGACGCCCTCCAACCCATGCTCGCGTGCCGCCTCCAGGAGCGCCTCACCGTCGTCGAACTGTGGCGAGAGAACGACACCGCCGACGCGCCCGTCGACGGCGCGCTCGAGTCGTGACCTGCGCTCGTGCAGCGGCAGGTCGACGAACGGCACGCCGTCGAGCTCCAGCAGGTCGAACAGGACGAGGGTCGCCTGGTCGGCTCCCCGCTGCAGCAGCCCGAAGCTCGAGTGGCCCTCGCCGTCGAGCACGCAGACTTCGCCGTCGGCCACGACGGACGGTGAGCGAAACGCACGCGCCGCGGCGCGTGCCGGCTCGGGAAAACGGCCCGTGAGGTCGTTGCCGTTGCGGCTCGTGAGCCGGGCCTCACCGCCGCGGACCGTGAGCAGGGCCCGGTACCCGTCCCACTTCGGCTCGAACGTCCATCCCGGCCCTTGCGGCAGCGCGTCGACCGACGTGGCCAGCATCGGCCGGTACTCGTGGTCGTCCCCGTCGCTCGCCGCACCCTTGCGGATCAGCAGCCAGTTGCGAGGGTCCCCGTCGAGTGAGGCCGGCACGAGTGCCCATACGCCTTGCAGCCGCTCGCCGGCGAGAGCGACGGTGAGACCGCCGTCGGGCTTCTCCTCGAGAAGCTCGTACGTGCCCCGATCCCAGATCTCGACGGTGCCGGCTCCGTACTGCCCCGCCGGAATCTCGCCCTCGAAGTCCGCGTACTCGAGCGGATGGTCCTCGACGTGGACTGCGAGGTGCCGCTCACCGGCGCGCTCCGGGACACCCTTGGGGACGGCCCAGCTCGCGAGCGCCCCGTCGCGCTCGAGCCGCAGGTCGTAGTGCAGCCTGCGGGCGGCGTGGCGCTGCACGACGAAGCGCAGCCCTCCGCGGCGACCTCGGACGCGGCCGAACGGCTCCGGTGTCCGCGCGGGATCGCGCTTGCCGCGGTACTGATCGAGCGCCACAGCGCCATCATCACCGCTCCACCGTCCGTGTGACTCAGGGAACGGCCCCGAAGACCAGAAGCCCGAAGCTCAAACTGGCCCACGACCTACGCGTGTTCTTAACACGGACATCACGCGCGGCGTGTTTTCCCTGCTCCGCAGTCCTTCCAGGCCGGGGAAAAGCCTGTGGAAAGTGTGGAGAGCTTCAGCCGGCCGGTCTCAGGCGTGGGCGCTCAAGATGCCCATCGAGCGGAACTTCGCCCGCCGCGAGCGGCGCAGATCGTCGGCGTCGCGGCCGGCGAGGTCATCGAGATGCGAGGTGATCGCCTCCCGGAGCAGCTGTGCAGCAGCGTCCCGGTCGAGATGAGCGCCGCCTTCGGGCTCGGGCACGATGCCGTCGATGACGCCGAGCTCGAGGCAATGAGCTGCGTCTGGCTTGAATGCGGAGGCGGCCTTCTTCGCCTGTGACGCGTCGCGCCAGAGGATCGCCGCGCAGCCCTCCGGCGAGATGACGGAGTAGATCGCGTTCTCCTGCATCAGCACGCGGTCGGCCACCGCGATCGCGACGGCGCCGCCCGAGCCCCCCTCGCCGATGACCACCGCCACCGTCGGCACGGCGAGCCGTACCATCGCCGCCTGCGAGCGCGCGATCGTGCCCCCCTGCCCGTGCTGCTCGGCCGCCACCCCCGGGTAGGCACCGGGCGTATCGACGAGCGAAACGAGCGGGAAGCCGTGCCGCTCGGCGAGCTCCATCACGCGCATCGCCTTGCGGTAGCCCTCCGGATAGGCCATGCCGAAGTTGCGCTTCGTGCGCTCCTTGATGTCGCGGCCCTTCTGGTGCCCGACGAGCGCCAGCGTACGGCCGTCGAGGCGGCCGAGCCCGGCGACGATGGCCGCGTCGTCCATGCGGCCGCGATCACCGTGGAGCTCGAACCAGTCCTGGAAGATGCGCTCCACGTAGTCGAGCGTGTACGGGCGCTCCTGGTGGCGGGCGAGCTCGACGCGCTGCCAGATCTCCTCGTCGCTCGTGTCGGAGCGCAGCCGCTCCAGCTGGCGCTGCAGCCGCTCTGTCTCGGCCGAGAGACGCGTGCCACGCAGCAGCTTCACGCCCGACAGCTTGGCCAGCCTGTCGCGCAAGCCGAGCTCGGCCTCGGTGCTCACGACGGCCCGCCGAACAGCCGCAGGAGTCGTGCCACGGTGGTGCGGAGCTCTCCGCGGGGCACGATCGCGTCGACGTGGCCGAGCCGGTAGTTGGACTCGGCGAGGCCGAAGTCGTCGGGCAGCTTCTCGCGGGTGGTCTGTGCGACGACCCGCGGGCCGGCGAACGACATGAGCGCGCCCGGCTCGGCCAGAATCACGTCCCCGAGGCTGGCAAAGCTCGCCAACAGCCCGCCGGTGGTCGGGTGGGCGAGCACGGACACGAGCACGCCGCCCGCGTCGCGCAGGTCCTCCACCGCGCAGACCGTCTTCGGCAGCTGCATGAGGGAGAGAATCCCCTCCTGCATGCGTGCGCCGCCGGACGCCGAGACCGAGACGAGCGGCGCGCCGTCCTCGGCGGCCGCCTCGCAGGCGCGTGCGAACTTCTCGCCGACGACGCTGCCCATCGAGCCGCCCATGAACGAGAAGTCCATCACCGCGAGGCGGCACGGGATCGACTCGATCGCGGCGCTACCCGTGACGAGCGCGTCACCGAGGCCGGTCGACACCTCCGCCTCCGCGAGCCGCTCCGCGTATGGCTTCAGGTCGAAGAACCGGAGCGGGTCGGCCGAGCGGAGGTCGGCGTCGGCCTCCAGGAAGCTCCCCGGGTCGGCGAGCTGGGCGATCCGTTCCGGGGCACGCACGGGAAAGTGGTGGCCGCATTGCGGGCACACGCGCAGGTGCCCGGCGAGCTCCTCCTCGCGGTAGTGCGAGCCGCAGCCCGGGCACGTATTGGGATGACGCTTCCCCGCAGGCTCCGGCTCCGACCGCTTGTGCTCGATCGAGACGTCGATTCGGTCGGGCTGGTCGGGCTCGGACATCTGCGCCATCTTAGACCCGGCCCTCCCGGAGCCGGCTACAACGCGGCCGCCGCGACCAGCCGCGTCACCGTGACGACGTCCGCAGTCGGGCGCAGCCCCGTGAGCCCGAGACCGGCCAGCGGCACCGGGGAGGTGACGACGGTACGGAGGATCGACTCGACCTCGGCGACCGAGAGCCCGGCCGGCTCGGGCATGAAACACGCGATCTCGGCCGGGTCGAGCACGTCGCAGTCGAGCGCCACATAGACGGCGGCGGCGCCCCCGAGTGCACGGCTCACGTCGTCGTCGATCCCTTGGCTCCGCATGTACTCGACCTCGGGTGGGTCGAGGTTGCGGGCGCCGACCAGGCAGACGTCTTCCGGCCGCACGAAGCCCTCGTCGAGCGCCGCCCGCAAGGGCATGCCCCAGGCGTCACCGGACGGCGACGTCTCCGGTGTGTTGAGGTCACCGTGCGCGTCGAGCCAGACGACGGCGAGGCGGTCGCACCGGCCGGCCAACCCGCGGATAGCTCCCGTGTGGGCGCAGCAGCAGCCCCCGAGCACCAGAGGCCGTGCGGGAAGAGCCGCCGCCAGTGCCTTCGTCTGCTCGGCCAGAGAGTCGCAGGCGACGACGGACGTCTCCGGGTAGTCGAGCGCGAGCGAGGCCGCGTCCGCCATCGCTCGGCCGCCCTCCCCCCAGGTACGGGGGACCCGCACCAGACCACCGGCGAACACGGCGGCGCAGCTGTGGCACTCATAGCCGCTGTCCACCGCGACGGCCGTCAGGGCGCGACAGCGGGGGCACCGGGCCCGCAGCGAGGACACTCAGGGCCGCCGCTCGTGGATGTCGTCCGTCGCGTCGCACGCATCCCGACCCCCGCGTGGGGACGCACGGCGATGCTGTGCGCGTGTGGCACAGCCGTGGGCCTCGAGATTCGCACCGCGGCAGCGTAGATGCTGGGCGAATGTGTCAGGCGTCGCGCCAGCGCCTGAACACGAGGCAGGCGTTGTGCCCGCCGAACCCGAACGAGTTGGACACCGCGAGCTCGATGTCGGCCGCGCGGGCCTCGTTCGGGATGTAGTCGAGGTCGCACTCCGGATCCGGCACCTCGTAGTTGATCGTCGGCGGCAGCATGCTGCGGTCGAGCGCGAGAATCGTGAAGATCGCCTCGACCGCGCCCGCGGAGCCGAGGCAGTGGCCCGTCGCGCCTTTCGTCGAGGAGACGGGTGTGGCGTAGGCCTTCTCCTCGCCGAGCGCGACTTTCAGCACCCGCGTCTCGCCCGAGTCGCCCGAGGGTGTGGAGGTTCCGTGGGCGTTGACGTACCCGACCTCGGACGGGTCGACGCCCGCGTCCTCGAACGCCATCCGCATGGCCCGCGCCGGGTTCTCTCCGGTCGGATCGGGATCGGAGACATGGTTCGCGTCGGAGGAGAGGCCGTAGCCGAGCAGCTCGGCATAGATCCGGGCGCCGCGCTCACGCGCGAGCTCGAGCTCCTCGAGCACGAGCATCGCGCCCGCCTCGCCCATCACGAACCCGTCCCGCTCCGCGTCGAACGGGCGCGACGCGCGCTGCGGATCGTCGTTGCGGCGCGAGATGGCACGCATGGCGCCGAACCCCGCAATCCCGACGCGGGTGATCGGTGCTTCGGTGCCGCCGCACACCATGGCGTCCGCCCGGCCCAGGCGGATCGCGTCGAGGCCGTCGCCGATCGCCATGTTCGACGCGGCGCAGGCCGTGCACTCCGAGAGGAGCGGCCCGCGGGTGCCGAGCTCCATCGACACCCAGCCGGCGCCGAGGTTCGGAATGATCTGCACGATCGCGAACGGGCTGACGCGGTCAGGGCCTCGCTCGGTGAGCGTGTCGAAGCACGCCTCGAAGGACTTGAGCCCGCCGATGCCGGTCGCCACCGCCGCACCGACCCGCTCGGGCATGGAGGCGATGTCGAGCCCGGAGTCGGCCTCGGCCTGACGGGCCGCCGCCAGAGCCAGCTGCGTGAACCGGTCCATGCGCCGCGCCGCCCGGTGCTCGATCCACCGGGTCGGCTCGAAGTCCTTCACCTCGCAGGCGAACGTGACCGGATAGCCGCGCGTATCGAACTGCGTGATCGGCCCTGCACCGGACTCGCCTGCGACGAGGGCCGACCACGTGGACTCCACGTCGTTGCCGAGTGGCGTCACCATGCCGAGGCCGGTGATGACCACACGGCGCCTGCCGTTCACGCTCACGGAGAATGAGGCTACATGCCGAGGCCGCCGTCGACGAGCAGCACTGCACCCGTCACGAAGGAGGCCTCGTCGGAGCAGAGGAAGCGCACCGCGCCGGCGACGTCCTCCGGGTCGCCGAGCCTGCCGAGCGGCGTGTTGCGCAGCATCAGCTCTGTCGCCTCCTCGGGCAGTACGTCCGTGAGCTGCGTGCGGACGTAACCGGGCGCGACGGCGTTGGCGCGCACGTTGCGGCTGCCGAGCTCCCGGGCCAGCGACTTCGTGAAGCCGATGATCCCGGCCTTCGAGGCAGCGTAGTTCGTCTGCCCCCAGTTCCCGTGCACGCCGACGATGGAGGAGACGTTGACGATCGCACCCGCGCGTTTCTTCATCATCGGCCTCGTCACGGCACGACAGGTGTAGAACACCGACGAGAGGTTCGTCTCGATCACCGTGCGCCAGTCGTCGTCCGACATGCGCGCGAGCAGCCCATCGCGCGTCAACCCTGCGTTGTTGACGAGGATGTCCACGTCGCCTGCCGCCTCGACCAGCGCGCCGGCGGAGGCGGCATCGGAGACGTCCGCCTGCAGCGCCCGACCTCCGATCTCGGCTGCCACGGCCTCCGCCTCGTCCCGGCCCGTGTGATAGCCGACGACCACGTCGGCGCCGGCGTTGCCGAGCTCGAGTGCGATCGCGCGGCCGATACCGCGCGACGCGCCGGTGACGAGGGCCAGCTTGCCGTCGAGCCGACTGAAGTCGCTCACGACGTGAGTGCGTCCTTCGCCTTCTCCAGACTTGCGAGGTCGTTGACGGAGATCGCGCGAGCGCCGCGGTCGATGCGCTTGACCAGGCCGCTGAGCACGTTGCCGGGACCGACCTCGACGAACGTCTCCACGCCTTCACGCATCAGCTCGCGGGCGGCCTGCGTGAAGCGCACCGGCGCGGTGAGCTGATCGACGAGCAGACCGGCCAGCCGCTGTGCCGGCTCGATCTTGGCGGTCACCGTCGACATGAACGGCGCCACCGGCTCCGCGAATCGGACGCGGTCTATCGCCGGCTTGAGCCTGTCGGCCGCCCTCGCCACCAGCGGGCTGTGGAACGCGCCGGAGACCTTGAGGCGGATCGCTCGTCGGGCGCCGAGGCTCTCGGCCTCGGCGCAGCACTCCTCGACCGCCTCGTTCTCGCCGGAGACGACGATCTGGCCTGGGCAGTTGTAGTTCGCCGGCCACACGCCGAGGATCTTGCGACACAGCGTCTCCACCTGCTCGTCCTCCAGACCGAGGATCGCCGCCATCGAGCCCGGGCGTTGGCGAGCGGCCTCCGCCATGGCGAGACCGCGCTCACGGACCAGGGCAATCGCCTCACCGGTGCCGAGCACACCGACGGACGCGAGCGCGGCGAACTCTCCCACGGAGTGGCCGACGACCACGTCCGGCTCCAGTCCGGCCTCGCGCAGCGCTGCCAGAATGGCGAGGCTCGTCGCCACGAGCGCCGGTTGTTGCACCTCGGTCTCGACGAGAGCTTCGAGAGGCGACTCGAAGCACAGCCGCTGCAGGTCGAGCCCCGATGCCGCGCTGCCGACGCGGTACACCTCCATCGCCTCGGGTATGGCCTCGGCGATCTCCCGCCCCATCCCCTGCTCGAGCGATCCCTGGCCTGGAAAGCAGAACGCGACCTTTCCCATCCCTAGCTCCTTCGTTCGGTCCATTCAATCAAGGCCGAGCCCCAGGTGAGACCGGCACCCATCCCTGTCATCAATACGAGAGCGCCGTCCCGAAGCCTGCCATCGGCGCGCGCGTCGGCGAGCGCCAAGGGGATCGAGCCGGACGACGTGTTGCCGAAGCGGTCGACGTTGACCACCGTACGCTCCGGGGGGACACCCAGCTTCGCCACCGCGTAGTCGATGATGCGCTTGTTCGCCTGATGGGGGACGTAGACGTCGATCTCGTCGACGGTGCGGCCGCACTCGGCGAGGATCGCCTCCGCCGACGAGACCATCACGCGCGTGGCGAACTTGAACACCTCCCGGCCGTTCATCTTGAGAATCTGATCCGGATCGTCGAAGTGTCGCGAGCCGCTCCCCGGCAGCCACAGATGCTTGCCGCCGGCGCCGTCCGCACCGAGCTCGAAGCCGAGGAAACCACCCCGGTCGACCGGCTCCATGACGACGGCGCCGGCGCCGTCTCCGAAGAGCACGACTGTCGAGCGATCCTCCCAGTCCAGGATCTTGGAGAGCACATCCCCGCCGACGACGAGCGCACGCCGTGACAGTCCGGCGGCCAGCATTCCGTACGCCTGCGCGATCGCGTACACGAACCCGGTGCATCCGGCGAGCAGGTCGTACGCGGCGGCGTCGCTCGCGCCCAACGCATCGGCCATCAACGCAGAGGACGTGGGAAACATCATGTCCGGCGTCACCGTCGCGCAGATGAGCAGGTCGATGTCCTTCCCCGTGACCCCGGCCTCGGCCAGCGCTGCCTCCGCGGCGGGCTGCGCGATGTCGGTCAGCGCCTCGCCGTCAGCCGCGATGCGCCGCTCGCGGATCCCTGTTCGCTCCTGGATCCACTCGTCCGAGGTGTCGACCCAGCGCGCAAGGTCGGCGTTGGTGAGCACGCGGTCCGGGACGTGGACGCCGAGGCCCGTAATGCCGATCCGGGCGCCGTTGGCGGAGCCGATCATCGCTCCACCGCGAAGGTGAGCGTGCCGCGCGCGGCGAGCTGGTCGCCGACGTGCGCGGTTGCCCTTCCCCGCCCGACCGGCCCGCGCAATCGGTCGATCTCGCAGGTCAGCGTCAGTGTGTCCCCCGGCTCGACGATCCGCTTGAAGCGGCAGTCGTCGATGCCCGCAAAGAAGGCGATCCGGCCTCGGTTCGCCTCCTCGGCGAGCACGGCGACGGCGCCGGCCTGCGCCATCGCCTCGACGATGAGGACACCCGGCATCACGGGCCGCGACGGGAAGTGGCCGGGCACCCACCAGTCGTCTGCTCGCACTTCTCGCCGTGCGACGACGCGGCGTCCCGGCTCGAGCACCGTCACCTCGTCGAGCAACAGGAAAGGATCGCGATGAGGCAGGATCGACTCGATCACGTCCCGCCCGAAGGGTGCCTCGGGCGTCACGCCCTGGCCTTCTCCGGTGCCGCCGCCACGTGGACGAGGTGCGGCTCGGGACGCAGCTCGCGGCCGATTCGGCACCGCCGGCGAAGAGAAGGTTGCACGGGGGCGAGTTTACTTGGGCGGGTACGCGGGCCCGCGTACGCGGAGCGTGCCCGGGTTCCCGGCGCGATCCCACGCGACGGCACGGAGCGTGGCCACGGTGCGTACTCCGGGAATCGTCACCGTCGCGGGTCTCTCCACGAAGAGACCGCGGGCGCGGCCGTTCACCGTCAGCCGGAGCGTCGCCGCCTCGCTCACGAAGAGACGCGGCGGCGTACGGGAGACGAGCCGAACCTGCGGTGGCGTCGTGTCGCTGACGAAATCGCGTTCCGCCTGCGCGGTTGCACTTCCGTCGTTCGCCTGCACGAGAACGCTGAACGCGCCGTCGCCGATCGTCCCGCTCCGCTTGCTTCCATGCCAGCGCACCACCCGCCGGCCGGCGGGAAGCCGGCCCTCAAGCACCGTCGTCACGGCGGCGCCGTCGCGAAGCACGCGCACCGTGACGGTGGCCTGCCTGGTGAGGGTGAAGGCGATCCGCAGGACGTCCGCCCGGCCGTCCCCGTTCGGAGACAGGAGCGCCGGCGTGAGCGCGAGCGTGTTCAGCGTACGGCTGACGGTGATCGTTGCCGCTGCCGTCGCCTCGGCGCCGTCTGCAGACCGCGCGCGCAGCTCCACGATGTAGACGCCGTCCGCCAGTCCGGCGGCGTCGAAGGTGACGGTGTGGTTGCCGGCGCGGCGCCATGTCGGCGCCTCGACTTCGGTGACCTCCACGCCGGACGAGTCGATCGCGACGGCAGCGACCGTGGCCGGAGCGGTGAGCCGGTACGAGATCGTGGCCACGTCGGCCGTGCCGTCCCCGTCGGGCGAGACGACGGCCGGCTCGGCAGTGACATCCGCGACCGCCAGCTGCGTCGTCCCCGACCCGGTCACCACTTCCCCGGTCGCCGGCGTGACGGTCGCCGGCGGCACCCCGGCACCCATCGACCAGCGGTATGTGCCGGCAGGAACCGCTGCCGTGTCCCACGTCCAGTCGAGCAGGCCACCCTCGCCCTGCGTACCCGCCAAGGTTGTGCCGTTCGAGTCCGTGACGTCGACCGTCCACGGCAGCGGAGCGGAGAGCCGGCCTCGGAACTCGACGGAGCCGGTCGTGACGACGGCGGAGGGCTCGAAGAGCTTGGGCAGTCCCGTCGCGGCGGTCGCGGTCGCCAGGGCCGGCAGCCGGCCGTAGAGCGCATCGCCCGGGCACTCGGTCAGGCCTACATCACGATGGCCGGAGACCGCGCGCAGCGTGACGGGTACTCCGGCGGCGAACTTCGGTGAGCCCCCCGAGGCGATCGTGAGCAGCGAGGCCGGGTCGACGTGCGCGAGGTCGAGGCGCCACGCGAGCAGGGAGGACAGCGCTCGCTCAGCCGAGGCGGACGGAGCGGCGGTGCCGTAGGTGCCGAGCAACGCCACGCCGACCGAGCCGGTGTTGAAGCCCACCGCGTGCGCACCGACCACATTCGCGTCGACGCCACCGTAGCGGCCTTCGTAGACGGTTCCGAAGCGATCGACCAGAAAGTTGTAGCCGATGTCGTTCCAGCCATTCGCCTGCACGTGGTAGCGCTCGATGGCCCGCACGATCGCGGGGGCCTCTGTCTTCGTGTAGCTGTTCGCGCCGGCCGTGTGATGGACGACGGCGTACCGCAGCTCGGGTGCGTAGACCGGCTCGTTGCGACGGATCGTCTCGTCGGCGCCCCACGCGACGCGCGAGACGATGGCCGGCATCGAGGTCGCGGCCGTGCGGCGTAGCGGCACCAGCGATTCACGGCTTCGCACCGTCCAGGCGCGTACACGGCTGACGCGGCCGTGCGTTCGCAGCTGCAGGCGGTCGGAGGGCCCGACCCACCAGGGGCTGCCGAGATGCCAGCCCCTCCTGCCTGCCTCGCTCGAGCCGGTGTCGGGTCCGTCTTCCTCCTCCGGCGCAGCCGTGTGCCAGGCGCTCCAGCCTCCTCCCAGAGAGTGGGTGCGAAACTCGACCCGCCCGGGCCCGCGCCAGTGGAGGCCCACGAGCTCGAACCGGCCGGTGAGACGAGCGGCGACGGTCTGCGGGCCGCCGGCGACAACGTCGTGCGACCGCACCGCGGTCAGACCCCCGTGGGCGGCATTCGGCAGCGCGAGCGCCGCGAGGGCGGCGACGGCGAGACGGGGAAGCATCATGGCGGCACGTCCAGGGTGGCCCACGCCCGCTTCGGCGGCAAGGGTGGAGGCCCTCCCCCTGATACTCTCCTTACAGACGTGAAGATGGCGTCTTTGCGGGGGATTTGCCTCCTGCTCGCAGCAGCTGGGACGATGCTCGTGATCATCGTCCCGGCGGCCACAGCGGCGACCCCGCGCGTCCTCGTCGCCACGTTCGACAACGACGTCAATCCCGTCACGCAGGGCTACCTGCAGGATGTGATGGCTCGCGCCGTGGACGACGGTTACGACGCCGTCGTCATCGAGATGGACACACCCGGTGGTCTGGGCTCGTCGATGCGCGCGATCGTGAAGACGATGCTCGCCTTGCCGATCCCGGTGATCGTCTACGTCTCACCGGGCGGGTCGAGCGCCGACTCGGCGGGTGCCGTCATCGGTCAGGCCGCCGACGTGCTCGCCATGGCGCCGCAGACGAACATCGGCTCCTCGACCCCGATCACCACCGGCGGGCAGGACTTCTCCAAGGACCTGCGGCGCAAGGTCGTCAACGACGCGGCGGCGTACGTCGGGGAGCTCGCGCGGGAGCACGGCCGCAACGGGTCCGCCGCGGAGGCGATGGTACGAACGGCGGCCAACTACGGCGCGCGTGAGGCACGGGCGCGCCACGTCGTCGACGTGGTGGCACCGACACTGCCGGGGCTCCTGCGTCGGATCGACGGGACAACCACCCAACCGAAGGCGCTGACGCTCCACACGGCCGGTGCGGAGGTCGACCACGTGGAGATGTCCCTCTGGAAGCGCGCGCTCGACCTCCTCATCGATCCGAACATCGTGGCGCTGATGCTCTCGCTCGGGCTCGTCGGCATCCTCGTCGAGCTCTGGAACCCGGGGCTCATCTTTCCCGGAACGGTCGGCGCGATCTCGCTCCTCGTGGGGCTCTACGGACTCCAGGTGCTGCCCGTGTCGGTCGCCGGTGTGTTGCTGATGCTGCTCTCCGCTGCGTTCTTCGTGTCCGAGCTCTACCTGCCGACGCACGGTGCGCTCACGGTGGCGGGCGCTGTCACCTTCGTGATCGGGGCGCTGATGCTGTTCGACCCTGCCGGGCCCGCCTACCAGGTGTCACTGTGGACGGCGGTCGCGGTCGCCGGGACGCTGGCTCTCCTCATCGGTCTCGGTCTGACGAAGGCAGCCGCGGCCCGGCGCCGGCCGCCGGAAGTCGACGTGCAACGCATCGTCGGCGGCGAGGCGGAGGTACGGCGCGACGGGCTCGTGCGGGTTCGGGGGAGCTCTGGCACGCGCACCGAGCAGACGGAGCGCCGCTCGTCCCCGGGGAGCGCGTCGTCGTGCAAGCTGTCGGCGACGGGCTCGAGCTCGTCGTCATCCCGTCCTCGATCCACTCCGAAAGGGTGCCCACGTGATCGCGCTCATCGTCGCCGCCATCGTCCTCGCGATGGTGATCCTGCTCATCTCAGCCTCCGTCAAGGTCGCCCGCGAGTACGAGCGCGGGGTGATCTTCCGCCTCGGGCGGCTGTTGCCCGAGCCGAAGGGGCCCGGCCTGTTCCTGCTCATCCCGATCGTCGACCGGATGGTCAAGGTCGAGCTGCGCACGGTCACCCTGAACGTGCCGCCGCAGGAGGTGATCACGAAGGACAACGTCCCCGTGCGTGTCAACGCCGTGGCGTACTTCCGGATCGTCGAGCCGAAGGCGGCCATCGTCCAAGTCGAGAACTACATGGTCGCGACCTCGCAGATCGCACAGACGACGCTGCGCTCCGTCCTGGGCCAGCACGTGCTCGACGAGCTCCTGTCCGAGCGCGACAAGATCAACGAGATCCTGCAGCGCATCATCGACGAGTCGACCTCCCCGTGGGGGATCAAGGTCAGCGTCGTCGAGGTGAAGGACGTCGAGATCCCGTCCGACATGCAGCGTGCCATGGCGCGACAGGCGGAGGCCGAGCGTGAGCGGCGCGCCAAGGTGATCTCCGCCGAGGGTGAATACCAGGCCTCCGAGCGGCTCAAGGATGCCGCCGCGGTGATGGCGCAGGAGCCGATCACCGTCCAGCTGCGCTATCTCCAGACGCTGCTCGAGATCGGGTCGGCCAACAACTCGACGATCGTGTTCCCGATCCCGATCGACATCCTCACGGCGCTCTCGAAGCTCGCGAGCGCGGGTTGAGTCAGCCCTGATCGGGCGGGCTCTCGGCGATGTCGCCGTCCTCGCCGCGCTCGGCCGCGGCCGCTGCCGTGTCCTCGAGCGGGGTTTCGCCGGCGTCGTCGCCGTTCTCGTCGTCGCCCGACACGACCGGGGCGAGGCTCGAGACCTGCTCGCTCTCGCGGAGACGCATCACGATCACGCCCTGGGTGGCCCGGCCCGACCGCTTCACGTCGTCGACCGACATGCGGATCACGGTGCCACCGTCGGAGATCAGCATCACCGCGTAGCCGTCACGGACGATCCGGGCGCCTGCCAACTTTCCCTTCGCCTCGACGAGCTTGGCCGTCTGCACCCCGAGCCCGCCGCGACCCTTCACCGGGTAGTCCGAGACTCGGGTGCGTTTCCCCCACCCGTTCTCGGTGACGACGAGCAGGTCGGCGTCGTCCTTCGCGATGTCCACCTCGATCACCTCGTCGTCACCGCGCAACCGCATGCCCTGCACGCCCGATGCCGGGCGGCCCATGGGGCGGACGTCCTGCTCGTGAAAGCGGATCGCCTGGCCGCCGCGCGAGACCATGAGCACGTCCTCCGTGCCCTCGGAGAGACGCACGCCGACGAGCTCGTCGTCGTCGCGGAGCTTGATCGCGATGATCCCGTCCGCCTTGAGCGGAGTGTTGTACTCGCCGAACTTCGTCTTCTTGACGATGCCCTTCTTCGTCGCGAAGAGCAGATACTTCGCCTCCTCGAAGTTCCGCGTCGCGATGACGGCCCGCACCAGCTCCCCCTGCCGGAAGGGCAGCAGATTGACGATCGCCCGGCCCTTCGACTGGCGCGAGCCGAGCGGCAGCTCGTGCACCTTGAGGCGGTACACCTTGCCGACGCTCGTGAAGAAGAGGATGTAGTCGTGCGTCGAGGCGACGAAGAGGTGCTCGATGTAATCCTCGTCCTTGAGATCCATGCCCATCACGCCGATGCCGCCGCGCCGCTGCTCGCGGTAGGCAGTCACGGGCAGGCGCTTGATGTACCCCGACCGTGTGATCGCGATGACCATGTCCTCCTCCGCGATCATGTCCTCGAGCTCGAACTCGTCCTCGGCCGCGACGATCTCGGTGCGGCGCTCGTCTCCCCTTGCGTAGATCTCCTTGATCTCGAGCAGCTCCTCGCGGATCACGCCGTCGATCCTCGACTCGTCTCCGAGAATCTCCCGTAGCTCGGCGATGCGTTCCTGGAGATCCTTGAACTCGTCCTCGAGCCGCTTGCGCTCCAGCGCGGTCAGCGCGCGGAGGCGCATGTCGAGGATCGCCTGGGCCTGTACCTCGGAGAGGCCGAACCGGCCCATCAGGGCTTCGCGCGCGTCGTCCGCCGAGTCGGCGGCGCGGATCACCTTGATCACCTCGTCGATGCTCTCGAGGGCGATCAGGTAGCCCTCGACCAGATGTGCGCGGCGAACGGCGTTTCGCAGCTCGTGCTTGAGCCGGCGAGTGACCACCGCGCGCTGGTGATCCAGGTAGTGACGAATGAGCTCGAGGAGCGAGAGCGTCCTCGGCACGCCGTCGACAAGGGCCACGGCGTTGTAGCCGAACGTGGTCTGGAGAGCCGTGTGCTTGTAGAGCTTGTTGAGCGCGACCTGGGGGACTGCGTCTCGCTTCAACTCGATGTAGACGCGCATCCCGTCCTTGCCGGACAGATCCTTGATCGCATCCCTGTGCGTCGCGATCTCCGAGAGAACGCCGTCCTTGGCCAGCTCGGCGATCTTTGCGACGACACCCTCCTCGCCCCCCTTGCGGACGCCGTACGGGAGCTCCGACACGATCACGGCGGTCTTGCCGCCGCGGAGCTCCTCCGCATGGACACGGGCTCGCATGACGATTCGGCCGCGGCCCGAGCGGTACGCCTCCCGGATGCCGGAGCGGCCGACGATGATCCCTCCGGTCGGGAAATCGGGACCGCGGAGGTGCTGGGAGAGTTTCTCGACGTCCGCCGCCGGATCGTCGATGAAGCCGACGATCGCGTCGACGACCTCGGAGAGGTTGTGCGGCGGCATGTTCGTCGCCATGCCGACGGCGATCCCCGAGGAGCCGTTGACGAGCAGGTTCGGGAACCGTGCGGGTAGCACTGCCGGCTCCTTCTGTGAGCCGTCGTAGTTGGGGACGAAGTCGATGGTGTCTGCATCGATGTCCCGGAGCAGCTCCGTTGCCATCGCCGCGAGCCTGCATTCGGTGTACCTCTCGGCTGCCGCCGGATACCCGTCGATGTTCCCGAAGTTGCCCTGCGGGTCGACCAGCGGGTAGCGCAGCGAGAACGGCTGGGCCATCCGGACGAGCGCGTCGTAGATCGCCTGATTGCCGTGGGGATGAAACTTCCCCATCGTGTCCCCGACGACACGCGCGCACTTGATCCGGGGACGCGTCGGCTGAAGCCCGAGATCGTGCATCGCGTACAACACCCTGCGGTGAACGGGCTTCAGGCCGTCACGCGCGTCCGGGAGTGCGCGCGAGACGATCACGCTCATCGCGTAGTCGAGGAAACTCGCCCGCATTTCCTCCTCGAGCTCGCGAGGCTCGATCCGGCCCGCGCCCAGCGGATCAGTGGTCGACATGTGTCACCTGCGAACGGGGGCCGGTGGCGCGGGCCGGTGCTCGATCGAGCGCATCACACGTCCAGCCGCGCGTACTTTGCGTTCCGCTCGATGAAGTCGCGTCGGGGCTCGACCTCGTCGCCCATGAGCATGGAGAAGACCTGGTCGGCGAGGGCTGCGTCCTCGACGCCGACCCGCACGAGCACCCTGTTCTCGGGATTCATGGTCGTCTCCCACAGCTCCTCGGGGTTCATCTCGCCGAGGCCCTTGAATCGGCTCACCTGGACGCCCTCCTTCGCCAGGTCGAGAACCGCCCGACGGAGATCCTCGAACGTCGCGGCGATGCGCGACTTCTTCCCGAGCACAACCGTGAACGGCGGCAGGCCGGCGATCTCCATCAGGCGGCCGTACGCCTTGCGCAGTCCCGCGTACACGGATGACGTGAGCAGCTCGACCGGAAGCTCGACATGCGTTGCCGCGTTGGTCTCCCGCTCGACCAGCTTCATCCGCAGGGAGTCCTCACTCGTGCCGGCCAGCTCCAGGGTGTACTGATCGCTCCCCAGGTCCCCGAGCACGTGCTCCACCTCTGCGGCGGTGCTGGCCCCGGTCTCCACCAGGCGCTGCTCGACGACGAAGGTCGCTGCTGCAGTGCCGTGGTCGGCACGCAGCCGCGCGATCCATCCATCGAACTCGTTGAGTGCGCGCGCGAGACGCTGGTGGCGGGTCTCCGTCACCCGCCATTGCTCGCCGCTGCGATCGGTGACCTCGACGTCCGTGGCACGGTCGCGAACGAGGATCTCCTCGAACTGCGATTCCTTCTCGACGAAGCGCTCCTGGTTCCCGACCTTCATCCGGTAGAGAGGCGGCACGGCGATGTACACGTGCCCGTGCTCGACGAGCTCCTTCATCTGCCTGAAGAAGAACGTCAGGAGCAGGGTGCGGATGTGCGACCCGTCGACGTCGGCGTCCGTCATCACCACGATGCGGTGGTAGCGCAGCTTCTCGAGATCGAACTCGGCACCGATACCGCAACCGATCGCGGTGACGATCGCCTGGATCTCCGTGTTCGACAACACCTTGCTGATCCGGTTCTTCTCCGAGTTGATGACCTTGCCACGCAACGGCAGGATCGCCTGGAAATTCTTGTCGCGGGCGTCGACGGCCGAGCCCCCTGCCGAGTTCCCCTCCACCAGGTACAGCTCGCACCTCTCCGGATCGCTCGACTGGCAGTCGGCGAGCTTGCCGGGCAGCCCTCCTCCTGCAAGCGCCCCCTTCCGGCTGACCTCGCGGGCCTTGCGCGCGGCTTGGCGGGCACGGGCCGCGTCGATTGCCTTGGAGAGGATCTTCTTTCGCTCTGCCGGGTGCTCGTGCAGGAACTCCGCGAGCTTCTGGTTCACGCCCTGCTGGACGAATCCGCGAATCCATGGGTTGCCGAGCTTCGTCTTCGTCTGGCCTTCGAACTGCGGCTCGCGGATCTTCACCGAGATGATCGCGGCGAGACCTTCTCGAACGTCCTCTCCCTCGAGGTTCTCCTCTTTCTCCTTCAGCAGGCCGTCGTCTCTCGCGAACTTGTTGATCGTCGTCGTGAGCGCAGCCGTGAAGCCCGACAGGTGCGAGCCGCCTTCGTGCGTGTTGATGTTGTTCGCGAACGAGAAGACCGACTCGACGTACTTCGCGTTCCACTGCATCGCGACTTCGACCGCTCCGCGACCTTCGTCGTCTTCCGCCTCGAACCAGGCGATCGTGGAATGGATCGGATCCTTTTCGGCATTGATGTGGGTGACGAAGTCCTTGATCCCGCCCTCGTAGTGGAACTCCTCCGTCGTTCCGCCGGCCCGTTCGTCGTTCAGGCTGATGCGAAGGCCACGGGTCAGAAACGCCGTCTCGCGCAGTCTCTGTGACAGAGTCGACGCCGAGAACTCCAGCTCGTCGAAGATCTCCGAGTCGGGCAGGAACGAGATGGTGGTGCCGGTCTCGCTCTCCGCACACTCGCCGACCATCTCGAGGTCGCCCTGCGGCGCTCCGCGCGCGAACTCCTGCCGGTACGTCTTCCCGTCACGGCACACGGTGGCCACGAGCCACTCGGAGAGGGCGTTGACCACGGACACGCCGACGCCGTGGAGGCCGCCCGAGACCTTGTAGCCGTCGCCGCCGAACTTCCCGCCGGCGTGCAACTTCGTGAGCACCACGGTGAGCGCCGGCAGCTCCTGGTCCTCCACGAGATCGACGGGGATGCCGCGGCCGGCGTCGCGGACGGTGACCGAGTTGTCCGGGTGGATGGTCACCTCGACCCGCTCGTTGTGGCCCGCCAACGACTCGTCGACGGCGTTGTCGACAACCTCGTGAATGAGGTGGTGGAGGCCACGGGCACCGGTCGAGCCGATGTACATCCCCGGCCGGAGCCGGACCGGCTCGAGTCCCTCCAGGACGGTGATGTCCTTGGCCGTGTAGCTTGTCTCCGTCATAAGGAAAAGCCCTGCAAAATTGAGGTTTTGCGGGCTGCAGTAAGTCTATCAGAACGAGCGGTTGTCCCGCCGGGTGGAGAGGCCCGCAGCGACCGCCCTGCGCACCAGCTCACGCAGCCGCTCGTCCTCCACCGAAGCCGCCACCTGGTCGGCGGCACGGCGTTCCTCGGGCCCCGCAACCGGGATCTGCCCGGGTGCCGCGGTCTCCTGCGCCGGCGCCGCGGGAACGGCGCCGACGGCGAAGCGAATCCTGAGCGGTAGCGCCACTCCGGGGAGAGCGGCAGCAAGGCGGCCGAGGATCTCCTCCTCGAGACGCGACAGCTCGAAGGCCCAGACCGACGACTCGGTCGTGACGAAGAGCGTCTCGTCGCGGCCGATTCGCGACGGCCAGGCCGAAGCGGCGATTCCCTGCCCCACGGCGTCGGGCCACGCCCGGGTGACGTCTGCAAGCAGGCCGGCGTCGGGCACGCCAGCAGCGCGGAGCGAGCCCCGCACCTCGTCGCCGAGCCGCTCCATCACACGGCCTCCCGGACCGTGCCGTGCTCCACGACGAGCAGCTGGGCGGGGGCCAGCGGCAGCGCTTCGGCCCCTGTCGCGGTGATCACCGTCTGCCCGGCGGTTCCGAGCCGCTCGCTGAGCCTGCGGCGCCTGTCTCCGTCGAGCTCGGAGAGCGCGTCGTCCAGCAACAGCAAGGGCAGCTCGGCACCGCGGGCTGCGAGGAGCTCTGCTTCGGCCAGCAGCAGCGACAGCACCGCGAGGCGCTGCTCGCCCTGCGAGCCGAACATGCGCAGGTCGCGTGTGTCGGCCAGCACCTCGACATCGTGCAGGTGCGGGCCCAACCCCGTCGAGCGGCGCTCGAGATCGCGGGAGAGGCGCTCGTCGAGTGCGGCCGCCGTCGGCGCTTCTCCGTGGTATGCGAGTACCGCGCCCTCGAGCCCGAGCTCCCCTGCTCGCGCCGCGAACGGCGGTGCCAGCAATTCGAGCAGCTCTCGTCGTGTGGTCACGAGCTCCGCACCGAGCTCCGCCACCTGCTCCGTCCATGGCGCAATCGCAGCGGGAGCTGACGACCCGTTCGCAACGGCGCGGAGAGCCGCGTTCCGCTGCCCGAGGGCGGCCCCGTAGCGCAGCGGGAGCTCCGCACGAGCCGGGAAGGCGCGCGCGATCGAGCGATCGAAGTAGGCACGTCTCAGGGCCGGGCCAGCTTTCACGAGTGCGAGCCGGTCCGGTGTGAAGACGAGCGTCGTCAACTCACGGCGCAGCTGCTCGGCCGACCGCACCGCGGTTCCGTTCAGGCGCGCCTGTTTCGGCTCGCGCAAGCTCAGCGTCACTTCCACCGTCGTCGGAACTCCACCTCGCGTTCCTCGCAGCGAGACGCGGCCGCGCTCCGCCCCGCTGCGGACGATCTGCGCGTCTGCGCGGGTACGCGGCGAGAAGCCCTGCGTCCCGAGGTGCAGGGCTTCGAGCAGGTTCGTCTTGCCGGCGCCGTTCGTGCCGGTGACGAGCACCAGTCCCGGTTCGAGCGAGAGGTCGAGCCGGGCGTAGGACCGGAGGTCTGCGACCGTGACGTGCTGGACGATCAGCCGGCGAGGCGGATCGGCATGATCAGGTACCAGAACGCCTCGTCGGGGTCGCTGAGCAGCCCCGGGCGGAGCGGGTTGATCAGCTGCAGCTTCACAGTCTCCGAGGCGATCGACTCGAGGCCTTCGCGCAGGAAATCGGCGTTGAAGCCGATCTCGAGCGGGTCGCCCGAATACGGTGCCGGTACGGACTCGGTGGTCTCGCCGTAGTCCTGGCTCTGCGCCGCCACCGTCAGCTCGCCTTCGGCGAAGCGGAGGCGCAGTGGGGTGTTTCGCTGCGCGACCACGGCGGCGCGTCGCACCACCCCGAGCAGCTCCGCCCGCGGGAGCGACAGCTCCACTTCGAAGGACTCCGGCAAGAGCTGCTTGTAGTTCGGGAACTGGCCGTCGATGCGGCGGGTGGTGAGCCACGAGGATCCCGCGCCGAAGATCACGTGGTTCTCGTTGACCCCGAGCCGAACGGTGCCGTCTGCGGCGATCCGGCCGAGCTCGCCGAGCGCGCGTGCCGGGATGATCGCCTCGAGCTCCGGTCCGGGCGCGCTCAACTCCGTCTCCTTGACGGAGAGGCGGTACGAGTCGGTGGCGGCCATGACGAGCTTCGTGCCCTCGAACCGGACGAGGATCCCGGTGAGCACAGGTCGCGACTCGTCACGCGAGGCGGAGCGCGAGACCTGGTCGATGGTGGCCAGAAGCGACGGTGCCTCGATCTCCTGGACCGCCACATCGGTGCTGGGTAACCGCGGAAAGTCCTCCGCCGCATAGACGTTGAGCCGCGACGAATGCGCCCCGGAGCGAACGGTCAGCGAGCCGTCCTCCGGCGTGAACGACAGGTCGACGTCGTCTGCGGGCAGCAGCCGCACGAGATCCGCCAGCAGCCGGCCCGGGACCACGACGGCGCCTTCGCTTCGGATCTGGGCCGGCACGCTCGTGCGCAGCGAGAGCTCCATGTCCGTGGCGGCCAGCTGCAACGCGCCGTCCTCGGCGCGAAGCTCGACGCCGGAGAGCACCTGCACGGCGCCACGGGTCGACACTGCCCGGGTGACAATGGTCAACCCGGCGGTGAGATCATCCCGCGTGCAGGTGACCAGAAGCTCGGTCGTGGGGCGCGTCTCTGTTTCCATGATCTTCTTACTTAAAATCTTTCATAGATGTAGTAGGGAGTGTGGACGCCGGGGAAGACAACCTCCACCCCAGTCCTGATGCGGGTATGCACCGGTGGACGGCGCGGTGGAGTTCCTCGCCGGTCCCACAGGCACGCCTCGATCGTGAACGCCGGGACGCGTCATCGTGTCTGTTTGATGCGTGCTGTGAGGTCCTGGACGAGGTTGTACACAGACCTATCCTCACTGATCAAGCGCGTGATCTTCGCGTTCGCGTGCATCACTGTCGTGTGGTCGCGCCCGCCGAACTCCTTGCCGATCTTCGGCAGCGACGCGTCGGTCAGCTCTCGCGAGAGATACATCGCCACCTGACGCGGGTACGCGACGGCCTGGGAACGCCGTGGGCTTACGAGCTCCAGCACCGTGAGCCCGAACCGATCGGAGACCGCCTCCTGGATTCGGCCGATCGTCACTGCGCCGGTTCCCTCGCCGGGGAACAGGTCACGCAGCACCTGTTCCGCGAGGTCGACCGTGAGCGGCAGCCCGGTGAGCGACGAGAACGCCAGCACACGGGTCAGGGCGCCCTCCAGCTCGCGGATGTTGCTCGCCACCCGGCTCGCGATGAAGGTCAGCACCTCGGGATCGGGAATCGCGATTCCGTCCGCCGCGACGCGCTTGCGCAGGATGGCGATCCGCGTCTCGAGGTCGGGGGGCTGGATGTCGGTGATCAGGCCCCATTCGAAGCGCGACCGCAACCGGTCCTCCAGCGTCGCAATCTCCTTCGGTGGCCTGTCGGACGAGATCACGATCTGCCGCCCGGCCTCGTAGAGCGAGTTGAAGGTATGGAAGAACTCCTCCTGGATTCGCTCCTTGCCCTCGAAGAACTGGATGTCGTCGACGAGCAGCACGTCATAGGTGCGGTAGCGCTGCTTGAAGCCCTCGATGCGCTTGTCGCGAAGCGAGTTGATGAAATCGTTCATGAACGTCTCGCTCGTGACGTACCGCGTCGTCCAGCGCTTCGAGTGCTCGCTCACGTAGGCGCCGATCGCCTGCAGGAGATGCGTCTTCCCGAGGCCGGTGCCGCCGTAGATGAACAGCGGGTTGTACGCCTGCGCCGGAGCCTCTGCGACGGCGAGCGCCGCAGCGTGCGCGAAGCGGTTCGACGACCCGATCACGAAGTTGTCGAACGTGTACTTGGGGTTCGCGCCCGGCTGTGGCTCGGCCGTCTCGGCTGCAGCGCGGGTCTCGACCACCGCGACCGTGGGCTCGTCGTCGCGCACGGTCACCGCAACCCGTACTTCGCGGCCCAGGGTGTCACGCGCGGCTGCCTTGATCAGCCCGAGGAAATGACCCTCGATCCACTCTCTGGTGAAGTCGTTGCCGACGACGATCTGGAAGGCGTCGGTGCCGAGTTGACCGGGGCCGGCCTCACTGAACCAGGTGGCATAGGTCGAGTCGCTGAGAGTCTCTCGCAGTCGCCTCGAGAGGTCGATCCAGAGCGACTCGGCGGTGGGCTCGACCGTACGATCCACGCTGCGTGGGGACTCCTTCCGGGGGGTCGGGAGGGGGCGAGCATAGCACCGCTCGAGACGCCCGCACAGGAGCCGCAGACCCGTGCTGTGCACAACAAGAAACCACTGTTTTTGCAGGCATTTCCTGCGCTCCCCACAGGATTTCCACAGGTGTGGACAGGAGCGTATGCGGCGTCAGTTCAGGCGACGCCCAAGCCGGGGTGTGCAGCGGTTTCCCTCTCGTACGACCACCCGACACGTTGTGGAAAACGGCGGCCGACCGGCCTCGTCTATACTCGCGGCTCGCCCGCCGCAGCCGGCCCGTTCCCGATTCGCTCTCATCGTGAAGCGCACCTATCAACCCAACGTCCGACGCCGGAAGCGCAAGCACGGGTTTCGTGCCCGCATGTCGTCTCGCGGCGGCCGCGCCATCCTGAAGCGCCGCCGCGCGAGGGGCCGCAAGCGCCTCTCCGCCTGAGCGCTGCGATCGTGGAGCGCCGGTACCGCCTGTCCCGCTCGCGGGACTTCGACGCGGTCTACCGGCAGGGTCGCTCCGTCTCGACCCGCTACCTGACGCTGCATTGGTTTCCGCGCGAAGACGACCCGGACGGCTCACCACGTCTCGGCCTCGCCGTGCCGCGGTCGGTCGGCCCCGCCGTCTCGCGCAACCGGATCAAGCGGCAGCTTCGGGAGACGTGGCGGCAGCTCGCCGACTCGCCGCGCGCGGGGCACGACTACGTGCTCGTGGCGAGGCCTGGCATCGCGGAGCCGGCCGAGTCACGCGGCGGCGACTGGCTCGCCGAGCAGGTGAGCGAAGTGCTGGGGAAGGCAGCCTCGTGACGGGCCTGGGCGCCATCGGCGTGGCGGCCGTATGGGCCTGGCGTCGCACGCTGGGGTTGCTCACGCCGGCCGGCACGTGCAAGTTCCATCCGAGCTGCTCGCAGTACGCGATGGACGCCTTCCGCGAGTACGGGCTGGCCCGCGGTGCCGTGCTCACCGGCTGGCGGCTGCTCCGCTGCAACCCGTGGTCGCACGGCGGCGTCGACCACGCACGCGACCAGACCCTGTTCCGGCGGCGGAGGGCCAGGGCGTGATCGTCGGCGGCATCCTCACCCCGCTCGAGAACGTTCTCACCACGATCCTGGAGTGGTTCCACAACACCGCCGGGCTGCCCTGGGCCTGGTCGATCGTGGCACTCGTCGTCTGCGTCCGGATCCTGCTGGTGCCCGTGACGGTGCGGCAGATCCACTCGATGCAGAACCTCCAGATCCACGCGCCCGAGATGAAGGAGATCCAGCAGCGCTGGAAGCACGACAAGCAGCGGCAGAACGAGGAGCTGATGAAGTTCTACCGGGACAACAAGATCAACCCGGCCGCTTCCTGCCTGCCGATCCTGTTCCAGATCCCGATCTTCATGGGGCTCTACTTCACGCTGCGTGGGTTCGAGAAGGACATTCTCCCGCTGTACCCGTCCTCGAATGTCGAGTTCCTCGGGCTGGTGAACATCACCGAGCCCACGAAGGACGCGTGGGGCCCCTTGCTGCTCGTGATCTACGTGGCGAGCCAGCTCACCTCCACGTATTTCACCACCGCGAGCGCGACGATGCCCAAGGCGCAGCGCTACCTCTTCTTCGCGCTTCCGGTCATCTTCATTCCGTTCATCATCAACTTCCCAGCCGGGCTGATGATCTACTGGCTCACGACGAACCTCTGGACGACGGGTCAGGGCATCGTCACGCGGCGGATGATGCCGCGCACGGAGGCGCAGCTACGACGGAGCTCCCGCACGCCGCCGAAGGACGCGCCACCGGACGCGGGGAACGGCAGCAAGCGCAAGGGGGTGCCACCCACGGGCGGATCCGGCACCGTTGCCGGCCCTCCACGCCGCGTGCGACGCAAGCGTACGGGCGGCAGCAAGCGTCGATGAGCGACGACGTCTCCGTCGAGGCGACCGGCGAGACGGTCGGGGAGGCCAAGTGGGCGGCGATTCGGGAGCTCGAGCAGCTCATCCCGGGTGTCGACCGGACGTCGATCCAGGTGCAGGTCGTGTCGGAAGGCGAGCGCGGGCTCCTCGGTGTCGGCTTCACACCCGCACGCGTGGTTGCCACTGCGCCGGGCGGCGACGCATCCCCCGAGGCGACGCCGGCCCCGGAGACCGAACAGGCCTCCGCGGTGTTGGAGCTGCTCGAGCTGGCGGTCGCGGCGATCGGGGTCTCCGCACGCGTCCGGGTCGAGGAGGGAGAGAACGCGATCACCGCCACCCTGGTCGGCGCCGACACCGGCGTTCTGATCGGACGGCACGGGCAGACACTCGACGCGCTCCAGTATCTCGCCAATGCGATCTCTCACCGGCTCGAGGGCGATGCGCGGCGGCCCGTCACGGTCGACGCCGGCGGCTACCGCGCCAGGCGGACGGCTACGGTCGAGGCGATCGCGCGGCGCTCGGCGGAGCGTGCGTCGGCCACCGGGCAGAGCGTTCCGCTCGAGCCGATGACCGCGGTCGAGCGGAAGGTCGTCCACGAATCCCTCAAGGACGACCCCGAGGTGGAGACGGCGAGCGAGGGCGCCGAGCCGCACCGTTACGTGGTCGTCGTGCCACGGCGGTCGGTCGACTGACGGCGGCACGGCCGGCGTGCCCGCGGGTGCCGTGACTCCGCCCGGCCCGGACGGGTTGCTCGAGCGCTGGCTGACCGAGGTCGTCTCCACGCCGGGCCTGACGGGGATCCGGGACGGAAACGAAGCTCACCGCGCCCTGCTCGAAGACGCGCTGCGCGCGGTTCCGCTCGTCGTCGCCGAGGACGGGCCTGTGGTCGACGTGGGCTCGGGGGGCGGCACCCCCGGGATCCCGCTCGCCGCGGCTCTGCCCGACCGGGTGGTGACCCTGCTCGAGGCAGAGCGCCGCAAGTGCGAGTTCCTGGAACGCTGGATCGGGGAGCTCCCCAATCTGCGTGTCGTCCGGGGTCGCGCAGAGGACCAGCCGGTGGAGACCTTCGGTGTCGCCGTGGCGAAGGCCCTGGCGGAGCCCGCAGTCGCGGTCGAGTGGTGTCTGCCGCTCGTCAGGGTGGGTGGCGCGGTGATCCTGTGGACGGGGCCGTCAGCCGATCTGGAACGCCTTGGCGCGGCAGCTTCCCGCCTCGGCGGTGAGCGCGAATCGGTTGCTGCCGGTCTCGTCATCGTGCGCAAGACCGGCCCGACACCCCCCGGCTTCCCTCGCCGGCCGGGGATGGCGAAGAAGCGTCCGCTGGCGTAGCGGCACGGGCGGCAGCATCCGCCGCCGCCGCGACAATTGACCGGTGCGGACACGGGTCTACGCAGTCGCCAACCAGAAGGGCGGGGTGGGCAAGACCACCACCGCCGTCAACCTCGCAGCCTGCCTCGGGGAGGCAGGAGAGCGGGTGCTGCTCGTCGACCTGGACCCGCAGGCCAATGCCACCTCGGGGCTCGGAGCGTGGGCCAACGGCACGTCGACGCACGATCTGCTCGACGGGGTACCGCTGGTGCAGCTCGCCAAGCCGACAGGCTTCCCCAACCTCGACCTCGTGCCGGCCAAGCCCGACCTCGCAGCGGCGAGTGTCCAGCTCTCGGGTCTCGCGGGCGGTGAGCGGTATCTGGCGGACGCGCTGGCGATCGGGACGGAGCCCTACCGCTTCGTCTTCCTGGATTGCCCGCCCACGTTCGGCCCGCTGACGGTCAATGCCCTCGCGGCGGCCGATCGGGTGATCGTCCCGGTGCAGGCGGAGTACTTCGCGCTCGAGGGGCTGGCGCAGCTGATGGGGTCGATCAACCTCACAAAGGCGAGCCTCAACCCCCGCCTCGCGGTCGCGGGCATCCTGCTCACGATGGTGGACGGCAGGACACGCCTCGCCGCGGAGGTCGAGCGCGAACTGCGCCGCCATTTCGGCGGCCTCGTCTTCACGACGACCGTGCCCCGTTCGGTGCGCCTTGCCGAGGCCCCGAGTCACGGGCTCCCTGCGATCGCCTACGACCGCCGTTCGGCCGGCGCCGAGGCGTACTGGAAGGTGGCGATGGAGCTTGTCGAGCGTCCCTAGCGACACCCCGCGCCGTGGTCTGGGCCGCGGCCTCGAGGTCCTGATCGGCGGCAATGCGATCGCGAGCGAGCTCCTGCACATCCCGGTGGAGGCGATCCATCCCAATCCGCGCCAGCCGCGCCGGCGGTTCGAGCCCGAGGCAACGGCCGGGCTGGCGGCGTCGATTCGCCATCAGGGCGTCCTGCAGCCGGTGGTCGTGCGGCCGCGGGCAGAGGGGGGTTACGAGCTGATCGCCGGCGAGCGCCGCTGGCGCGCGGCGCGAGAGGCCGGCGTCCCGACCCTGCCGTCGCTCGTCCGCGAGGTCGGAGACCGCGACACGTTGCTGCTCGGCCTCGCCGAGAACGTCGCCCGCGAGGATCTCTCCCCGGTCGAGGAAGCGCGGGCCTACGCGATGCTGATGGACGAGTTCGATCTCGCACTGGGCGACGTCGCGGAGCGTGTCGGCCGTTCCAAGCCGGCCGTTTCCAACCGGCTGCGCCTCCTGGAGCTTCCCGAGGAGGTGCTCTGGATGTTGGCCCGTGGCGACATCAGCGAGGGCCACGGTCGCGCCGTCCTCGCGCTGCGAGACGACGGGGCGAGGCTGCGGCTCGCGCGGCGGATCGCCGCGGAAGGGATGACCGTACGGGCTGCGGAGCGGGCGGCGCAGGCCGGCGGCGCTCGCCGCCGTCCGCGCCGAGCCGCCACGGCGGCGATCGACCCCGCGCTCGCCGCGCGAGTGCGCGAGGCCGCCGAGCGGATCACAGGGCTGCCGGCCCGCGTCACTGCCGGCCGCCTCGAGCTTCGCTTCGACGACGAGACCCGCCTCGCCGAGCTGGCCGAGACCCTCGAGTCCCTGTAGCCCATTCACACCACACCGACCGCCACGGACATGGGCGTCGAGGAGTCGTGACTTGCGGGGGGATCCGCTTGGCGGGTGTGTGTCGGGGCCGAAGGGTGGTGGGCTTGCGGCCGCGCCAGCGGACGCCTTCAGGGGTCTTCGCGCGGTGGGGATCCGCTTGGCGGGTGTGTGTCGGGGCCGAAGGGTGGTGGGCTTGCGGCCGCGCCAGCGGACGCCTTCAGGGGTCTTCGCGCGGTGGGGATCCGCTTGGCGGATCCCCACCTGCGCAATAGAAGTGGGCGATCCTGGATTCGAACCAGGGACCTCCGCCTTATCAGAGCGGCGCTCTAACCGACTGAGCTAATCGCCCGCGCAGGCCCGGTCGGCCTCCGCGGAGCGGCAGTCTAGCGAACCGCAGGGCGACGCCAGACCGTACCGTGCCCCGGTGAGAACACCTACACTGAATTCGAGGGCGCCGTGCAGGAGATGACCGTTTACGGTGTGAGCTTCGACCTCGGCAGCAAGCAGCCGATCGTGCTCCTGAGGACTGTCGAGGGCAGCACCTTCCTGCCGATCTGGATCGGCCAGCCCGAGGCGGTCGCGATCCTCATGAAGCTCCAGGGGTCAGATCCCCCACGCCCGCTGACCCATGACCTCGCCTGCTCGATCATCGAGTCTCTGGACGCGGAGATCTCGCGGGTCACGGTGACCGAGCTGCGCGAGAACACGTTCCACGCGGCGATCACCCTCCTGCGGAACGGGGACGAGGTCGATGTCGACTCGCGCACCTCGGACGCGATTGCGCTCGCCCTGCGCGCCGACGCCAAGATCTACGCGGCGGACGAGGTGATCGAGGAGTCCGGCGTCGAGTTCGAGGACGGCGAGCCGGAGCTCGAGAACGGCGTCACCCCGCAGCCGCTCGGCGACACGGGGATCGAGGAGATCGATCTCGGCGAGTTCCGACGCTTTCTCGACACCGTCAGCCCCGACGAGTTCCGAGCCGCCGAGACGGAGGACGAGAACTAGCGCGCTTGTTGCGCAAGGCGGGGATCCGCCGGGCGGCTCCCCGCCGCGCGAAAATCCCTGAACGCATCCGCCGCACCACGATCCACGGATGGGCCGCGCTACCCGCGCTCCTGCTCCCGCTTGGTCAGCGCGAGGAGCTCCGTGATGAGCTCTTCGAGGCCCTGCTCGGTCAAGGGCCCGGGGTTCGCGGCACGGAGCGCCTCGCGGATCGCCGCCTCGCGGTCGCGGTCGATCCGGTCGACACCCAGCTCTGCCTTGAGTCGCCAGAGACGATCCACCAGCGCGAGCCGCTCGTTCACGGCTGCCACGATGCGCCGATCGACGGCGTCGATCTCGGCTCGAACGTCGCGCAGCGGCTCGTCCATCATCCGGCTCCGAACGCCACGGCAAGGATCAGCGCCACGCCGTTGAAGATGGCATGAAGGAGCACCGCCGGGTACAGGCTGTCCGTCCGAATGCGGATGAGCGCCAGGACGACGCCGAACAGCGTGAGGACCGGCAGCGCCACGACGAGGCCGTGCGAGAGCCCGAACGCGAGCGCCGTCACGGCAACCGCCGGCCACAGGCCCCAGCGGTCACTCGTGACGGCGAATCCGAGGCCACGGTACGTGAGCTCCTCCACCGCCGGGGCTACCGCGGCCACCAAGAGGAAGTTGACCACGAACGGCGCCGCGCGAGCCGAGTCCCACTCGTGCGGCACCAAGCCCTGCTCCTCCCCAGCCTTGAGCACGACGTTGAGCGCCGCGGCTGCGAGCGCCACGGCGCCGTAGGCGGCGGCCACGAGCCCGAGCGCGCGCGGCCACGAGATCGGCCTCTTGAGCCCGAGCACCGCCGGATCGAGCCCGCGGCACAGCGCGAGCACGATTCCGAGAATGATCGCGTACTGCACGAGGGCTGCGGCCGCGGTGCCCCACTCGTAGAGCACGTCGTCGGGGATATCGCCGCCGGAGAAATGCGCGGCGTACGACAGCGCCGCGAGCGCGCCGACGAGCGCAAGCCAGCCGACCAGCCGGCCTCCCGGGATCAGCGCGCCGGCGCGCCCGCCGGCTGTCTCTTCGACGCTCATCGCCGCATGGAACCACGCCGAGCGCCGGCGGCGCCCCGGGAACTGCGCCGGCCGCCGTGGCTACCATCGCTTCGTGGCTCCTCCGCCTCGCAGGCGCTCACCGCGACCGCGCGGGCCCGTCGACCCGCTGCCGCGCCGCCGCCGCCGGCGCAGCCGCCGGTCTCCTCTGCTGGTGCTCGGCGTCGTGCTCGGGTTGCTGATCGCGGCCGCGGCCGCGGCGGGAGGAGGTGTCTACGCATTCGGGTCCGACTGCGAGCTCGGCGAGCTGCCCGCGGAGAGCGTCGGCCAGAACACGTTCGTCTACGCGGCAGACGGATCGTTGCTCGGGTCGATCCCCGCCGAGCAGAACCGGCAGGTAGTGCCACTCTCGCGTATCAGCGCGTGGGTGCCGAAGGCGACGATCGCGATCGAGGACAGGCGGTTCTTCGAGCACGGCGGCATCGACCCGGAGGGCATCGTGCGCGCCTTGTGGGCCGACCTTCGTGCCGGCGAGGTGGTGCAGGGCGGGTCGACGATCACCCAGCAGCTCGTGCGAAACCTGACCACGGCGCGGGAGCAGACCGTGACGCGCAAGGTCTCCGAGGCCTGTCTCGCGATCAAGCTCGAGCGGTCCTGGTCGAAGCGCCGCATCCTCGCCTCCTATCTGAACCACGTCTTCTACGGCAGCCAGGCCTACGGAATCGAGGCGGCGAGCCAGACATACTTTTCGAAGCCGGCGCGGTCGCTGAACCTGAGGGAGGCGGCGCTGCTGGCCGGTCTCACCCAGGCGCCGTCTGTCTACGACCCCGTCCTGGCGCCGGAGAAGGCGATCGCGAGACGCGACGCCGTGCTCGCAGCGATGCTCGACGAGGGGATGATCACACCCGAGCAGCATGCGTGGGCCGTCGCCTCTCGCACCCCGCGGCTCCAGCCGGGCGACCTGTACCGGGAGATCAAGGAGCCGTACTTCTTCGGCTATGTCCGCGACGAGCTGATCCGGGCCTACGGTGCCGAGACGGTGCGCTCCGGCGGCCTCCGCGTCTACACGACGATCTTGCCGCGCTGGCAGAAGCTGGCCAAACGCGCCATCGCGAGTGTGCTCACCGAGCCGGGTGATCCGGCGGCCGCAGTCATCTCCATCGATCCCTCGAGCGGTGCGATCCGGGCCATGACGGCGGCCATCCCGGGTCGGAAGCACAACCAGTTCAACCTCCTCACGCAGGCGCGGAGACAGCCGGGCTCGACGTTCAAGACGTTCGTCCTCACGGCTGCGGTCGAGCGAGGCATCGACCCACTCAACACGTACTACGTGTCGGCGCCGTTCACCTACCGGCCCACCGATGACGGAAGTTGTGAGGACGAGTCCTGGTGGTGCGTCAAGACGTACGACTCGACCTACAACGGGTGGACCTCGATCCGCAACGCGACGCTGCGCTCGGACAACACGGTGTATGCACAGCTCACGCTCGACGTGACCCCGAAGCGGGTGGCCGAGGTCGCTCGCCGCCTCGGCGTGCGGACGCCGCTCGACGTGAACGGGAGCTTCGTCCCCGCGATGGGGCTCGGCTCGATCGCCGTCTCGCCGCTCGACATGGCCTCCGCGTACGCGACGCTCGCCGCCGGCGGGGTGTACGCGCAGCCGACCGCGATCAGAAAGGTCTTCCTACCCGGTGGCCGCGAGGACACGACTCACGGCTGGGGCACACCGAAGCGCAGCCGGGTCATCTCCGACGGCGTCGCCTGGGAGGTGACGCAGATCCTGGCCGAGAACGTCCGCTACGGCACAGGCACGCGCGCCCGTCTCTCCGACCGGACGGTGGCCGGTAAGACGGGCACGACGGACGAGCACGCCGATGCCTGGTTCGTCGGCTACACGCGGGACGTCTCGACCGCGGTGTGGATGGGCTACACGCGCGGGGAGATCCCGATGGAGAGCGTGCACGGGATCGCGGTCTCGGGCGGCAGCTTCCCGGCCGAGATCTGGCGGCGGTTCATGGAGGCGGCACTCGCGGGCAGGACGCCACGCGAGTTCCCGGACGAGCCGGCGAACCCGGTCGAATGGCAGCCGTTCCAGCGGGGCCCGTGGGCGTTGTCGTTCGACCCGCTCGACACCACCGAGTCGACCGAGGGAACCGACGCCACCCAGCCGACCGAGCGAACCGGCACCTCGCCTGCCCGCTCGAGGCCGTCGCCGCGCGACGCCGGCACGCCGTAGGGTGGCTGCGTGACCGAGTTGCTGTCCGTCGACGAGGCGTTGCAGATCGTGCTCGAACACTCCCGCCGCCTGTCGACCGAGCCGGTGTCCCTCGACGGGGCGCCGAGCCGCGTACTTGCGGAGGACGCCCGCGCCGCCGTCGATCTGCCCCCCTTCCCCAGCTCGGCGATGGACGGCTTCGCGGTGTTGGCGGCGGAGACACCGGGCCGCCTTCGTGTGGAGCTCCGTGCGGCAGCCGGCCGCCCTGCGCTTCGGCAGCTCCGCCCGGGCGAGGCCATCGGAGTCGCGACCGGGGCGGTCGTCCCGGAGGGTGCGGACGCGGTCGTTCCGATCGAGCACGTGGTCGACCAGGGCGACTCCGTCGAGGTGCCGCGCGCCGCGCAGCCCGGCGAAAACGTGAGACCGCGCGGTGGGGACGTGCGAGCCGGGGAGATCGTGCTCGGCGCGGGGGTCCGCATCGGCGCGGCCCAAACGGCTGCACTGGCCGCGGCCGGCGTCGTCACGGTCTCGTGCGCAACGCGGCCGAGGGTCTCGATTCTGACGACGGGAACGGAGCTGCGGGCCCCGGGTGAGCCCCTGCAGGCCGGTGAGATCTACGAGTCGAACGGCCGCATGCTCGAGGTCGTGATTCGCGCAGCTGGAGGTGCCGTCACGCGACTGGCCCCGGTCGAGGACACCGCCGCCGCCCACCGGGACGCACTCGAGCGCGCGCTCGACGCAGATGTCGTCGTCACCTCGGGAGGCGTGTCGGTCGGCCCGCACGATCTCGTCCGTCGCGTTGCGGCGGAGCTGGGAGTCGAGGAGCTTTTCTGGGGGGTCTCGATGCGACCGGGAAAGCCGCTTTCCTTCGCCACCCACGGTGCAACGCTCGTGTTCGGGCTTCCCGGCAACCCGGTCTCTGCGCTGGTGGGCGCCACCCTGTTCGTCGTCCCGGCGCTGCTTGCGCTCCAGGGCGCAACGTCGCCGGCTCCGCTGTGGCAGACGGGCGCGCTGACCGAAGGCGTGCACCGGAACTCGCACCGCGATGACTTCATTCGCGCGAGGAGCGATTCCGTCGCCGCAGGTCTCCTGCTGACGCCCGTCGCCGGCCAGGAGTCGCACATGATCGTGCGTGCCGCGGCAGCCGACGTGCTCGTGCATGTGCCACGCGGCGAAGGGGAGCTCCGGGCCGGCGAGACCGTTCGCTACACGCGGCTGGGCTGATCCGGCTACTGTCGGCGGCCGGTGGCGGCGAGCGCGGCCACCTGCCCTGCCACCGCCACCCAGGCGAACCCGCACAGCGCCAGCATCCAGGGAATCGTCCCGGACGTTGCCAGCCCGACGGCGTAGAGCGCCGTGCGAGCGCCGAGCCCGAGTTGCTCCGCGAGGACGACGAGGCCGAGCGCGGGCCCGAGCAGGCCGAGCCCGAACACGGTGTCCGTGAGCCAGCCCGCACGTCGCTGCAGGGCGGGCAACCACAGCCAGGCGTAGAGGGACGGCAGTACGAAAACGAGCGCGAACGGGTTCACGACGGCCATCACGACAGCGATGACGGCGAGCGCAGTGAACGCGACGGTGTAGCCCGCGATCGCATCTTCGGCCGGCTGTCCGGCCGGCCTGCCGCGGCGCAGCAGCAGCAGCAGCAGCCACAGGGCAACCGCTGCTGCGGCGAGTACGAGGAGGCCGACGACCGGCCATCCGTCGGCCGGTGGCGCGTCCGCAACGGGTGGCACCGTGCCTCCCAGCGGGAAGACGCCGGCAGCAGCGGCGAGGAAGACAAGCGCGGCGACCGCGAGCCAGAGCGCGACACGGCGTCGCAGGTCTCGTCCGGCAGGGGCGAGCCGCGTGCCACGCCGCAGCGCGCGAACGAGAAGGTCGGCGACGGCGACGGCGAACGGCACCAGGGCCATGACGAGGAGCAGCTCCACCGCCCAGCCACGCAGGACGCGGTCACCGAGATAGACGAACGGCGTCGCCTGCCCCGACAGCTGGATGGCGCCGTCGAGTGAGGCGAGGGTCGACTGGGCTGCGCGGCCGAGCTGACCCAACCGCTGCGCGCTCAGGCCGTCCGGCTCGTCCTGCTCGCCCGTGGACACGTCGGCGGCCGTCGTGAGCCGGATCGCAGAGCGGCCCGCCTCGATGAACGGCCCCTGCTCCCCGTAGCCGAACGGGAGCGCGAGATCGACGAGCTGGGTCAGGAGACCCGGGCGCGCCGGATCGGCGCCGAGCTGCTCTTCCGCGCGCACGGTCGCGGTGCGGACGAGCGAGGGCGCCGGTGAGCGAGAGGCAGGCCCCGCGAGCTCGAGGCGAGGCCAGGCGCGACCCGCCAGCCCGTCCAGCGACAAGACGGCGACGGCGCGCTTCGCCAGGGGAGAGCGCCCGGCGAAACGGCGCGCGCCGAGGGCGCCGTACGCCCCGCCGTCGGAGGAGAGAAAGACGAGTGTGTGGGCGGGTTCGAGCCGCCGCCCCGCAGCCCCGGTGGCGGCGTACCCGCGGAGCAGCTCGACGAGAGCGACGGTGCCGGAGGCGTTGTCGTTGGCGCCGCCGCTGGTCCCGTTGTTGTCTCTATGGGCAACGACCACGATCGGCTCCTCCTTCGTGCCGGGTACGACCGTGACGATGTTGACGAGCTCGGATTCGCCGAGACCGGGAACATCTTCGCGCCAGCGGTCGGCGCGTGTCGTGAGCCCGTACAGGGCGAGCTGCTCCTGGTACCACTGGGCGGCTCGGGCCGCCCCCACCGTCCCGGGCACGCGGTTCGGGTAGTCACGCGCCAGCTCGGTCGTGAGCTCGAGTGCACCGGCTGCCGGGAACGCCGGCGGAAGGACCGGCGCCGGAAGGGGGCCGGGTCTGCTCGCCGTGAACATGAGCAGGAGCAGCGGCGCGAGGAGGAGCAGCGCCGCGTTGCGCACCAGCCGTCCGTCGACGGTGCGCGTGACAGGGCCGCGGCGCGGCCTCCGACGAGGGCTCCGGGGCCGGGCCGGCTCCATGAGATCGGCTAGTCTACGGGGGGGCAGGCGACCTCGCCCCTGTGGGCGAATATCATTGCCATGCCCGACACCTCCGCCATCCTCCTCGTCGACGACGAGGAATCGATCCAGACGCTGCTCACGTACCCCCTCGAACGAGACGGGTACACGGTCGTCCAGGCGCGCGACGGCGAGGAAGCGCTGCGCCGGTTCGGGGAGGGGACGTTCGACCTGGTCGTGCTGGACATCATGCTGCCGCGCATCGACGGGCTCGAGGTGTGCCGACGGCTCCGCGCCACGAGCACCGTCCCGATCATCATGCTGACGGCCCGCGACGACGAGCTCGACACGGTGCTCGGCCTCGAGCTCGGCGCCGACGACTACATCACGAAGCCGTTCTCGATCAGGGAGTTCCGCAGCAGGGTGCGGGCGCTGCTGCGACGCGCGGCGACGCCGCACGTGTCGGGCCGGGGCGAGGACGTCATCGACCGGGGCGACGTGATCATCGACGTCCCGCGTCGCACTGTGACCGTGCGTGGTGAGCAGGTGCAGCTCACCTTCGTGGAATTCGAGCTCTTGCAACTGCTCGCAGCGAGCCCGGGCGTGGTGCACTCGCGCCGCCGCCTGCTCGAGCGGATCCGCGGCAGCGCCGACTACCGCGAGCCGCGCACGATCGACGTCCACGTGCGACATCTGCGAGAGAAGATCGAGCGAAACCCGCAGGAGCCGGAGCTGATCCTCACGGTGCGTGGCGCGGGCTACCGCTTCCGGGAGGCCTGAGCGCGTGCCGGGCGGCATCCGGACGAAGATCGCGGTGGCGCTGGTGCTGATCATCGGCTGCGCGCAGGCCGTCGCCTACGTCCTGGTCGTCCCGACGCTCGAGCACGCGCTGATCGGCGCCCGTCTCGATCAACTCGAGAAGGACGCGACCACGTTGTCCACCGCCCTCGCGGTACGGGACGTCTCGGAGCCACTGAGCCTGCAGACGTTCGTCGACGTCTCGGCGGCTGGGTTCAACACCCGCGTCGTCGTCTTCGGCGTGCTCGGGCCGCCCGTCGCGCTGTCCCGGCTGGCCGACTCCTTCGAGGAGGGCACCGATGCGGTCTCATCGAGCCCCACCGCGCTCGAGGCGGCTCACACCGGCCGTGTGGTCACCGCGACGGTCAACCGGAACGGCAACCCCTATGGCGAGGTTGCCGTGCCTCTGCTCGCCTCGTCGGGCGTGTTGCTGCTGTCGTCGTCCCTTGCCGACCAGCTGGCGACAGTGCGGCTCGTCGAGCGCCGGTTCCTGGTGGCCACGCTGGCCGCGGTGGGCATCGCGCTCGCATTGGGAAGCGCAGCGGCCGCGATGCATGCACGCCGGATCCGTCGGCTGGAGCGCGCCGCCAACCGCATTGCGCAGGGCCATTTCGACGAGCCGATCGCGGACACCGGAGATGACGAGCTCGGCCAGCTGGCTGCGGCGTTCGACGACATGCGCGTGCAGGTGTCGCAGCTCGACAGCGCGCGCAAGGAGTTCGTCGCCAACGCGTCGCACGAGCTCCGCACGCCGCTCTTCTCGCTGGCGGGTTTTCTCGAGCTGATGGACGACGAGGATTTGGACGACGCGACCCGCCGTCAGTTCCTCGGCACCACGCGGGAACAGGTCGCTCGCCTCACTCGGCTGGCAGGCGATCTTCTCGATCTCTCGCGGGTGGACGCCGGCCGGCTTCGCGTCGAGCGCGAGGATGTTCCCCTCGCGGAGGCGGTGACCGTCCTGGCGGAGGAGTTGCAGCCGCTGGCGGAGTCGACGGGTCACGAGCTCGACGTGACGGCCGTGGAGGCATGGGCGCTGGCCGACGAGGAGCGCGTGCTGCAGATCGGGCGGGCGCTGGCCGGCAATGCTTTCGTCCACACCCCGCCCGGCACTCGCGTCGTGCTCTCGTCGCGCCTCGCCGGTGATCACGCCTTGCTCGAGGTGACCGACGACGGCCCCGGAATTGCTCCGGAGCACCTGGAGCGCATCTTCGACCGCTTTTACCGGGCCGACGGCACCCAGGCCTCGGGCAGTGGTCTCGGTCTCGCGATCGCACGAGAGCTTGCAGCGCAGATGGGCGGCGCTGTGGCCGTCGAGACCCGTCCCGGCAGGACGGTGTTCACGCTCCAGCTGCCCGCGAACCCCGCACCGGCCTTCGCGCCCGTGACGGCAAACGTGTAGCGGCGTTTTCACGTGAAAACACCGCCTGCGTTTTCACGTGGAACGGGGGAGGCGTCCCGCGCGCGGCTGGCTACAGTGCGACGAGGTGCGCACCCCGATTGTCATCGCGCTCGCTGCCGCCGCGGCCGCGCTAGGCGTCGTCGCCGGCGTCTTCCTCGCCGACGCCGCCGGCATCGTCGACGGCGGGACGACCGTCGTCTCGGCCGAACCGGCGCCGACCGCCGATACGACCGGCACCGCGCGGCCGTTGTCCGGGAACGGGTTCGACCCCGCGACGCTCTACGCCCGGCGGGCCGGCGGTGTCGTCACGATCTACGCGGATCTCGGCGCCGACGGCCAGTCGCAAGGCTCGGGGTTCGTCGTCGACAGTCGAGGCACGATCCTCACGAATGCGCACGTGGTCACGAACGTCGCCGTTTCCACCGAGGTGCGCGGCGCGCGGGCGGTGTACGTCGAGTTCCGCGACGGGGAGCGCGTGCCCGCCACGATCGTCGGCTGGGACCTGTTCAACGACATCGGCGTCGTACGTGTCAAGGTGAGCGACCATCCCGTGCACCCCGTGCCTCTCGGCAACTCTGCTGCCGTCCGCGTCGGAGAGCCGGTCGCCGCCATCGGCAGCCCGTTCGGCAACCAGAGCTCGCTCGCTGTCGGCGTCGTGGCCGCCACCGGGCGGTCGATCGACTCGCTCACCTCGCGCTACAGCGTTGCTGATGCGATTCAGATCGACGCCCCGATCAACCGCGGCAACTCCGGCGGCCCGCTGTTCGACGCCCGTGGCCGTGTGATCGGCATCAACGCCCAGATTCGCTCCGACTCGGGCACCGCGGAGGGCGTCGGCTTCGCGATCCCGATCAACGTCGCCCGGCGTGCGCTCGGGCAGCTCGAGCAGACCGGCAAGGTTTCGTACGCGTACATCGGGGTGACGACCCAGAACGTCACCCCCGGCATCGCGAAGCGCTTCGGGATCGGCGTCCCACGTGGCGCGCTCGTGGGAGCGGTCGAGGACGGCACACCTGCGGCCAAGGCCGGCATCCAGGGCGGCAACCAGACGGAGAGCTACAACGGCGTCACGCTCGCCTTCGGTGGAGACGTGATCGTCAGTATCGCCGGCCTGCCGGTGAGAAGCTCGGAGGACGTCTCGAGGATCGTCACCGAGCGGCTGCGGCCGGGCGAGACGGTCGCGGTCACGGTGCTGCGCAACGGCACGGAGCGTCGTACGCTGCAGGTCACGCTCGGCGAGCGGCCGCTCGGCCCGCAGAACTGAGCAACTCCCGGCGGCGTCTACGATGCCCGGGTGGCCGCGATCCCCGAGCCCATGACGTCGCCGGTGGCCGGTGTGCTCGTACCCGTGAACCCGGCCACGCTGGAGCCGGTCGGCGCGGTTTCGGTGACGTCTCCGGAGGAGCTGGCGGAGATCGTCGCCGCGGCACGGTCGGCCCAGGTCGACTGGGCGCGACGGCCACTCGACGAGCGCGGCCGGGTCCTGCGCCGAGTCCGCCACGAGCTGCTCGAGGCGGCGGATGACATCGCCCGCACGATCGTTGCCGAGACGGGAAAGCCGATCGTCGAGGCCTACACCTCGGAGCTCTTCGTCTGCCTGGATCACGCCTCGTGGCTCGCGCGGCACGCCACCCGCATCCTGCGCCCGGAGCGTGTTCCTCTGCGGCAGCCGTACGTTCTCCACAAGCGTGGTTGGCTTCGCTACGAGCCCGTCGGTGTGGTCGCGGTCGTCTCTCCGTGGAACTTTCCACTCGGTGTTCCGTTCACGCAGGTGGCCACCGCGGTCGCCGCCGGCAACGCCGTCGTCGTGAAGCCGTCCGAGCTGACGCCCCACACGGGCGCGTGGCTGGAGGAGCTCTTCCGCCGCGCCGGTGCGCCCGACGGGCTCGTTCGGGTCGCTCAGGGAAGCGGCGTCACGGTAGGCAGCGCCCTCGTCGAGCACCCCGCCGTCGACACCGTCGTCTTCACCGGCTCGACCGAGGTCGGCCGCCGCGTCGGGCTTCGCGCCGCCGAGCGCTTGATCCCCGCGACGCTCGAGCTCGGCGGCAAGGATCCGATGCTCGTGTTGGACGACGCGAACCTCGATCGGGCCGTCGAGGGCGCATTGTGGGGGGCGTTCACCAATTGCGGGCAGGTGTGCTCCGGGATCGAGCGGGTGTACGTCCAGGGCGCGCTCTTCGACCCCTTCCTGGAACGCCTCTGCGACCGGGCGGCGTCGCTTCGGGCCGGCCGCGGCGAAGACGTCGCCACCGACCTCGGCCCGCTCGTCACCGAGCAGCAGCGTACGCGGGTCGAGTCGCTGATCGCAGACGCGATCGAGCACGGTGCCGAGCTCGTCGCCGGTGGCGGCCGCCCGGAGACGGGGCTCCCGGGATGGTTTCACGAGCCCACGGTTCTGGTCGGGGAGCCGCCACCGGCGCGGATCCGTCGGGAGGAGATCTTCGGCCCGGTGGTCACCGTTGTCAGAATAGAGAACGAGTCGGACGGCATCGAGCGGGCAAACGACTCGGCCTTCGGTCTCGGCGCCAGCGTCTGGACGCGCGACCGCGACCGCGGCCGACGCGTCGCCGCGGCGTTGGAGGCGGGCTCGGTGTGGGTGAACGACCACGCATACTCCTACGGTGTCTGCCAGGCGCCGTGGGGCGGCCGGAAGACGTCGGGGCACGGCCGCACGCACTCGAAGCACGGCCTCTATGCGATGACACACGTGAAGTTCACCGACGCCGATGCCGGCCGCCTGCGCCCGCCCTGGTGGTACCCGTATTCGGAGGGTGTGCTGGACGGGTTTCGCGGAGCGCTCGGCACGCTGTACGGGGACGGGCTCCCCGCCCGCGCGAGGGCTCTCACCCGGCATCGCGGCGGGAGCGCCGAGCTGGTGCGGAGGGTGTTGGGACGGTGAGCGATCTCTCGCACGTGGACGAGGCGACAGGCGCCGTTCGCATGGTCGACGTCGGCGGCAAGCCCCTCAGCCGACGCCGCGCGGTCGCCAGAGCCGTGGTGCGGATGAGACCCGAAACCGCGGCACGTCTCGCCCACCTCCCCAAGGGCGACGCGCTCGTCGCCGCCCAGCTTGCCGGCATCATGGCCGCGAAGCGGACGAGCGAGCTGATCCCGCTGTGCCATCCGCTGCCGCTGTCCGTCGTCCAGGTCACGCTCGCCCCGACCCGCGAGGGAGTGGCCGTGGAGGCGTCCGCCGAGACGACGGCGCAGACCGGAGTGGAGATGGAGGCCCTCACTGCCGCCACGGTCGCGGCACTGACCGTCTATGACATGGCCAAGGCCGTGGACAAGGAGATGTCGATCACCGACGTTACGCTCGTGGAGAAGACGAAGGAGGCCGTCTGAAAGCCGCGGTGCTCACCGTCTCCGACGGCGTTCACCACGGAACGCGTGAGGATCGCAGCGGCGATGTGCTCGAGGAGCTCCTGCGCGCGGATGCCTTCGATGTCACGCGTCGTGTCGTCCCCGACGAGCGCACGGAGATCGCCGCGGCCATCGCCGACCTGGCAACGGATGCCAGTCTCGTGCTGACCACGGGCGGCACCGGGTTTGCGCCACGCGATGTGACCCCTGAGGCGACGCTCGAAGTGCTCGACCGTGCAGCGCCGGGAATCGCGGAAGCGATCCGCGAGGACGCGCGGCGGCGGACGCCGCACGCGGTTCTGTCCCGCGGTGCGGCCGGGCTCGTCGGTGCGAGCCTGGTGGTGAACCTGCCCGGTTCGCCGGGGGGCTGTCGTGACGGGTACGAGGTGCTGCGCCCTGCCCTCACCCACGGGCTCGAGCTCGCGGCCGGGAACACGGCCACGTCACACGCGCAGACGTGAGCACTCACGCTCTTTCCCTGCCGCGCCGGTTCGCGCGGCTGATTCGCTTCGAGCACACCGTCTTCGCGTTGCCGTTCGCGTACGTCGGCGCGCTGCTCGCGGTCGACGGCTGGCCGGGCTGGCGCGCCATGGGCTGGATCACGGTGGCGATGATCGGGGCGCGGACGCTGGCGATGAGCCTCAACCGCCTGCTCGATGCGGAACTGGACGCCCGCAACCCCCGCACCGCGATGCGGGAGCTGCCGGCGGGCGCGCTCTCGCGGCCACAGGTCTGGGGCTTGTGCGGTGCGGCGCTCGTCGTATACCTCGTCGCCGTGTTCTCGCTCGACCCGATCGTCCACTGGCTCTGGCCGATTCCCGTCGCGTTCTTCGTCGTCTACCCGTACCTGAAGCGGGTCACATGGCTGTGCCACTTCTGGCTCGGGGCCTGCCTCGGTCTGGCGCCGCCCGGCGCCTGGCTTGCGGTGACCGGTGCCGCACCGTGGGAGGCGTGGGTGCTCGGCGTTGCCGTCGCGCTTTGGGTGGCGGGCTTCGATCTCTTCTACTCGCTCTTCGACCTCGAGCACGACCGGGCCGAGGGCCTGCACTCGTGGGCAACCCGATTCGGCGAGGTGGGGGTCTTCCGCGGAGCGCGCGCGCTGCACGCGGCGACCGTGGTGGCGCTCGGTATCGCCGGGTGGGGTCTCGGCGCCGGCGCGTGGTACTGGGTCGGCGTCGTGGCCGTGGCGACGCTCCTCCTCTACGAGCACCTGCTCGTGCGTCCTGGCGACCTGCGGCGCCTGGACCAGGCCTTCTTCACCGTCAACGGTGTGATCAGCGTCGTGTTCTGCGGTTTCGTCGCGCTCGACACGTTGCTCTGAGTCGAGGAGCGGCGCGTGACAGCGGAGGCCGCCACCCGGCCCTCTGGCCATCCTGGTGGAGAGCGTCCCGCTGCGGGCGACACACTCTCGGCACGATCACGTCACACACCCGCGCCTGATTCCTCGATACCGTGACAGCAGGGACCCGGGGGGTCCCCTGGGGGTGGTTGGGGAGGACGGCGTGATCAGGGCGGAACGAATCGAAAAGCGGTATGGGTCCCACGCAGTGCTGCGGGGAGTGTCGTTCGCGGTCGATCGCGGTGACACGCTCATCGTCACCGGCGCGAACGGATCCGGGAAGACCACGCTGCTCCGGGTCGTCGCAGGGTTGACGGTGCCCACACGCGGCATCCTGTCGGTCGACGCCGACCGTTCGCGGCTCGGCTACCTCGCGCACGATCCGCTCGTCTATCGAGAGCTCACCGCGCTCGAGAACCTCGACCTCTTCGGTCGGCTCTACCGGATGCCCGAACGGCGTGAACGGATCGGCATGCTGCTGGAGCGCTTCGGCCTCTGGGAGGCACGCGGCGAGCGCGTCGCCGACTACTCGCGCGGGATGGTGCAGCGGCTCGCCCTTTGCCGGGCCCTGCTGCACGAGCCCGAGTTGCTCGTCCTTGACGAGCCGTTCACCGCCCTCGACGAGCATGGAGCGGAGCTCCTCGACGGCGAGCTGGCCACGCTGGCCGGCAAGGCGACGCTCGTCATCTCCACCCACGATCCCGACCGCGTCGCTCCGCTCGGCACCGGGCGACTGGCGCTGGCCACGCCGTGAGCGGTTACCTCGCCGACGTCGCGGCGCTGACGCGCAAGGATCTGGCGCTGGAGCTCCGCTCGCGAGACACGCTGCCCGCGATGCTGGTCTTCGTGCTCGCCGCGCTCGTCGTCTTCCACTTCGCGCTCCCGGCCGGCGCAGGCGACGACGCGGCGTACGGGCTGCTGTGGCTGGCCATCATCTTCACGTCGCTGGTCGGCCTCGCTCGGGCTTGGGTGCCCGAAGGGCGGCTCGGCGCCATGGATGCGCTCGTGCTCGCGACACGCGACCGCAGCGCGATCTGGGTCGCGAAGACGCTTGCCGCGTTGGCCTTTCTTTTGGCGGCCGAGCTCGTTGCCCTGCCCGTGTTCGCGCTCCTCTTCGCTCCGCTCGATGCGGCGGCACTGGCCGGGGCCGCGCTTGCGAGCATCGGGATCTGCGTGGTCGGGTCGCTCGCAGCAGCCCTCGCTTCGGCAGGCCGCGGGCGGGAGGTCGTCCTCCCGCTGCTCGTGCTCCCGCTCGCGATCCCGCTCGTCGTCGGCGGTGTCGGAGCGGCGATCTCACCGCAGGCGGCCGACTACCTCCTCTTCCTCGTTCTCTACGACGCGGTGTTCGCGATACTTTCCTGGGCCTCGTTCGAGTACGTCGTCACCGAGTAGGCGACCCCGACATGTCCACCAAACGCCTCACCCTGCCGGTACTCGCCGTCGCCGCGACGGGACTGATGGCGCTGGCGCTCCTGCTGATCTTCTTCGTCGCCGAGCAGGACGCGGACCAGGGCCTGTCGCAGAAGATCTTCTTCTTCCACGTCCCGATCGCGTTGACGGCGTATGCGTGCTTCGGGCTCGGTGCGTGGAAGGCGCTGCGCGTGCTGTGGACCCGCGGCGAACGCTACGACCTCGAGAGCTACACGGCAATCCACCAGGGCACGATCTTCGGCGCCCTCACGCTCGTCACCGGCTCGATCTGGGCGAAAGCCTCCTGGGGTGTCTGGTGGACGTGGAGCTCGAACCAGCTCGTGCTCTTCCTCGTGCTCTTCCTCTTCTACTGCGCCTACTTCATGCTCCGCTTCTCGATCGAGGTCGGGTCGAGGCGGGAGCGGGTGTCGGCCGTCTACGCGCTGTTCGGTGTGGCGCTCATCCCGGTCAGCTTCTTCGCCATCCGCCTGGCGAGCGATTTCATTCATCCCACCGTGTTCACGCGGGCAGGCCCACAGATGACGGGCCGGATGTTCACGGCGTTCTGCATCGCCTGGGCGGCCATCCTGCTGCTCGCGTACGTGATGTATCGCGTCGAGCTCGCGGGCAAGCGCACGGACGCCCACCTTCGTGATCTGCGGGAGGCGCTCGCTCGATGAGTGCCGGCGAGAAGTACGCCGCCGCCGCGTACGGCGTCGTCTTCCTCTTCGTGCTCGTCTGGGCGGCCATCATCGCCGCGAAGCTCGCGCGGCTCGAACGAGAGACCGCCGAGCTCGCAGAGCTCGCGCGCAAGCGGGAGACAGATGGCTGAGCTGCTCATCTGGCCGGCTCTGATCGCCTACGGGGAGGCCGTCGTCGCCTATGCGGGCGAGCTGCGCGGCGCCGGTCGTGCGGGGCGCATGGGGACCTGGGGAGTCCGCATCGGCTGGCTCGCCCAAACGGCCCTGCTCGCCGTTCAGGCGCTCTCGAGCGACGGTTTCCCCTGGGGAACGTGGGCCGGTGCGCTCAACCTCTTCGTCTGGCTCACCGTCGGCGTCTACCTGATCTGGGGCTGCCGCCCCCGATACCGCCTCCTCGGCCTCGCCGTGATGCCGGTCGCAGTGGCATTGCTGCTCGTTGCCTGGGCCGGCGGCGGCACCGGCGTCGACTCCGTCGACCACTCCGGGGCGGCCCTCGCCGCGCACGTGGCGCTCATGCTCGCAGGCTTCGCAGGGTTCACCGTCGCCGGTGGCATGGCCGGGCTCTACCTGTGGGAAGAGCGACGCCTGAAGCGCCGCGACGCGCGCGTGCTGCGGCTGCGGCTGCCGCCGCTCGAGACCCTGGATCGCCTCTCCGCCCGCGTTGCCGCCGCGGGTCTTGCTCTCCTCACCGCCGGGATCGTCGTCGGCCTCACCAGTCTCGAGCGCGGTGAGATCGACGCAGCCATGGTCGTCACCGCAGCGATCTGGGCGCTGTACACGACGGCGTTCCTGCTGCGGCGCGAGATCGGGCTGCGCGGCCGCCGCGCCGCATGGTCGCTCATCGCGGGTCTCGCGCTCGTCGCCGTCGTCCTGCCGCTGACCCACTTCGCCTCGTGACGGAGACTGCGACATGAACCTCGCCCTCGTAGGCGTCTCGCACCACCGGGCACCGGTGGAGCTGCGGGAGCGCGTGGCGGTGGATCTTGCCGGGTCCGCTGCACTGGCCCGGACGTTGGCCGCCGGGTGCGAGGCCGTCGTCCTGTCCACCTGCAACCGCACCGAGCTGTACCTCGCCGCCGACAAGGACGCATCGCTCGAGCACCGCGCCGTGACCGCGCTGCTCGAGCTGGCGGGGGCCGATGCGGTCGCGCTCGAGCCCGTCCTCTACCGCCTCCCCGATGAGTCCGCTGCGCTGCATCTCTTCCGAGTCGCTGCGGGCCTCGACTCGATGGTCCCCGGCGAAGGCGAGATCCTGGGCCAGGTTCGGGACGCCTTCGAGGCGGGGAGCCCGGGCCCGCTCCTCGACCGCCTCTTTCGCAGCGCGTTGCACGCAGCCAGGCGCGCACGTGTCGAGACCGCGATCGGTGAAAGCCCCGCCTCGGTGCCTGCAGCCGCAGCCGCCCTGGCCCAGCAGGTGTTCGGTGACCTCCAAGGACGCACCGTCGTGCTCGTCGGAGCCGGGAAGATGAGCGAGCTGACCGCACGCAACCTGCGATCGCGCGGCGCGGTGATCGTGGCCGTGGCCAACCGCACGGCGGAGCACGGGGAGGAGCTCGGGCGAAGCCTCGGCGCGCGCGCCGTCGGCCTCGACCGCATTGCCGACGAGCTCGGCGGCGCCGACGTGGTCGTCGCGTCCACGAGCGCGCCCGGTTTCGTGTTCATCGCCGCCGAAGTGGGGCAGGCGCTCCGGGCGCGGCGCGGTAGGCCGTTGCTCCTAGTCGACCTCGCCGTGCCACGCGACGTCGACCCGAGCCTCGCCGCCATCGATGGGTGCTTCGTCTACGACATCGACGACTTGGAGGCAGTCGTCGAGGCGTCCCTCTCGGGCAGGCGTGCCGAGGCGGTGCATGCGGAGCGCCTCGTCGCGGAGGAGGCGGAGCGGTTCCGCGACTGGCAAGTGTCTCTCGCCGTCGTGCCGGCGATCGCCTCGCTCCGCGCTCGCGCCGAAGCGATTCGCACCGCGGAACTCGCGCGCGCCGAGGGACGGCTGGGCAGGCTGCCCGAGAACGAGCGCCGCGCGGTCGAGGCGATCACGGCCCAGATCGTGAACAAGCTTCTGCACCTCCCGACGGTGCGCATGAAGGAGGCAGCGGTGACCTCCGACGGAGTGGTCTATGCTGACGTCGTGCGCCACCTGTTCGGTCTCGGGGAAGAGGACCAGGCGTGAACCGGCCGACCTCCGTCGGCCGTCCGCTGCCGCTGCAGATCCCCACGGCGTTCGTTCGCATCAGGCCGTCGACGCGGCGCTCCTGCGGCGAGCCGCGCACCGCACCAAGGCGCCGTTGTGCTGCTTCGCATCGGCTCCCGCGGCAGTAGGCTCGCGCTGACCCAGGCCGAGCGCGCCGCCGCGGCGCTGCGCCGGCCGGGGATCGAGATCGCGCTCATACCCATCACCACGACGGGCGATCGCGACCGGACGCGGCCGTTCGGTGAGATCGGCGCGCGCGGCGTGTTCGTCAAGGAGCTCGAAGAGGCCTTGCTCGCCGGGCGTATCGACGTGGCCGTTCACTCCGCCAAGGACATGACGTCGACCGACACGGACGGGCTCGCGGTCGGCGCCTTCACGGCCCGTGAGGATCCGCGGGACGCACTCTGCGGCGCAGCTGGGTTGCGACCGGGGATGCGGATCGGCACCGCCTCGGTGCGACGGCGGGCACAGCTGCTCGCACTCGAGCCGACGCTTTTGATCGAGCCGTTGCGCGGCAACATCGACACGCGTCTCCGCAAGCGGGGAGAGCGCGGGCTCGACGCAGTCGTGCTTGCCGCGTGCGGCCTCGACCGCCTCGGGCTCGCTGCGGAGATCGGCTACCGCTTCTCCGCGCACGAGCTGCTGCCGGAAGCCGGCCAGGGCGCGTTGGCGCTGCAGGTGCGAGCCGGCGAGGGAACGCTCGTCGCTGCCGCCGACGACACCGAGACGCGGCGCCGCGTCGAGACCGAGCGACGCTGCGTCGCGCTCGTCGGCGGCGGCTGCCTGGCGCCGGTCGCGGCTCACCACGACGGGAGCCGCCTCACCGCGCTCGTCGCCGACGAGGACGGAACCTGGATCGAGCGACGCAGCGGTGACGATCCCGAGCGTGTCGCAGCCGAGTTGATCGAAGCCAGCCAAGCCCGGCGACGATGACGGCACTCGATCGGCACCCATCCGCGCGCGCATCGAAAGCACCGCGGGTCACCGCCCGGAAGGACGAGGGCTAGGGACGGCCCATGCGCGTTCTCGTCACCCGCCCTCAGGGCCAGGCCGGTGAGCTGATGGTGCGGCTGGCCGAGCTCGGGCACGACCCGGTGCACTGCCCACTCATCGCCGTCGAGCCTCTCGGTACCGACCCGATCGACGTCTCGGGCTACGACTGGGTGATCGTCACGAGCGTGAACGGAGCCCGCGAGCTGCGGCAGCGAGCCGCCGGCCCGCTCCCGCGGGTCGCAGCCATCGGTCGCGCCACCGCCGCCGAGCTGGGCGCGCAGGTCGCCCTCGTGCCGGAAGTCTCGACGCAGGAAGGGCTGCTCGCGGAGCTTCCGCGGCCGGCGGGCAGGGTGCTCTTCGCGGGCGCGGAAGGCGCGCGGCAATTGCTCGTCGACGAGCTCGGCGCCGACTTCGTCGCGCTGTACCGCACGCGCCGGCTGCTTCCCGAGACGCTGCCGGTGAGCGACCTCGTCGTGCTCGCGTCGCCGTCGGCGGCGCGGGCCTTCGCGGCCTTGCGCACGAGTGTGCCCGCGGTCTCGATCGGGCCGGAGACGACGCGGGCGGCGTGCGACGCAGGGGTCGACGTGGTGGCGGAGGCCCCGACGCACGATGTCGCCGGCCTGCTTCAAGCCGTGGAGACGGCGGCCGCAGCGCGTTAGGGTCGACGAGGTGGTCGTCTGCTTCCTCAGCGACTTCGGGCTGCGGGACGACTTCGTCGGCACCTGCCACGGTGTGATCGCTCGCATCGCGCCGGACGCACGCGTGATCGACGTCACGCACGGCATTCCGCCACAGGCTGTCCTGCAGGGCGCACTGGTGCTGGCCGCCACGCTGCCCTACATGCCGATCGGCGTGCACCTCGCCGTCGTCGATCCCGGGGTCGGGGGCATCCGCCGCCCGGTGGCCCTACGAAGCGCCGACGGCCGGCTGTTCGTCGGCCCCGACAACGGCCTCCTCCTGCCCGCCGCCGAGCGAAGCGGCATCGTCGAGGTGCACGAGCTGGCCAACCCCGACTACGCGCTGGAGACCATCTCGAGGACGTTCCACGGACGGGATCTCTTTGCACCCGCCGCCGCGCATCTCGCCAACGGTGTGCCGCTCGAGGAGCTCGGCCCACCGCTCGCCCCCGACGCGCTGACGCGCCTCGATCTCCCGGAACCGACGTTCGAGGCCGACGCCGTCCGCGGCACGATGCTCTACGTCGACAGTTTCGGCAACGTTGCGCTCAACCTGACCCGGGACGATGTCGAGCGGATCGGCGTCGTTCCCGGAACGCGCGTCGAGCTCGAGATCGGCGGCCGTCGATACTTCGCCGTCGCCACACGGACCTTCGCAGACGCACCAACCGGCGACATGATCCTCTTCGAGGACAGCTACCGGAACATGTCCATCGCGATCTCGAGCGGCTCCGCCGCCGCCACGCTCCACGCCTCGCACGGACAGCCGATCCGGATCCGGCCGGCTTGACCACCCCGCACGGAGAGGCGTAAGGTCGGAAGCATCGAAAGGGCGTCGTCGGCGCGGTCATCCGGCCCCGACGCCCTTTCCTCGTTCGAGCGGTAGCGCGACGCTATGGCGAGGGCCGGACTCGAACCGGCGACACCCCGGTTTTCAGCCGAGTGCTCTACCAGCTGAGCTACCTCGCCGCGGAGACGCAGTGTAGCGACGTCGCCGTCGGCTTCCCGCGTGCATCGAGTGGCCGGACGGGTGAAACTACGGTCCCATCGAGCGGCTACCCGGAGACACTCACCGCCGGCGCGACAGTACCGTCCCGCGGGCTGGTCCACGTCGTGAACGAAAGCGGCGCGCGCGCAGACGCGCCCCGGCACTCGCAACAGTCATGATCGCCGGCCTGCTCGGGATATCGCTCGTCTACGTCGCGCTGGCTGCGCCGCCGCTCGCGGCGTCGAGCACCGGGGAGCGGCACGCGCTGATCACGGACACGCCACTGCGCGTCCTCGGCCAGCGGAAGAGCGTCCACCCGACGGCGGCGTGGCCGCTCTGGGGTGCCACGCCGGCGAGAACCCGGTTCGTCCCCTCGGGATTGCGCCCGCCGTTCCGGGTGCTCTACCGGGTCCCCGGACAGGCTCTGATCGAGATGCCTCCCGTCCTCGCCGAAGGAAAGCTCGTCTTCGGCACGCACGCCGGTGTCATCCACGCCGCGCGGACGAGCGACGGCGCACCACTCTGGGAGACCGACCTCGACGGTTGCATCGCCTCGTCCCCGGCAGCCGGCCCGGGCGTCATCTACCTCGGCTGGTCCGGGCCGGCCCCGTGTCGACGCGGGAAGGACAAGTCCGGAGGCCTGGCCGCCATCGACCTGAGCGACGGCCATGTGCGCTGGCGGTTTCGCACGGGGAACGTCGAAAGCTCGCCGCTGCTACTCGGGGACCTCCTCTTCTTCGCCGCGTACCGCACCCGGTCCGACTCGACCGTCTATGCGCTCCGGCTCAACCCCCGGCGTCTGCTGTGGACTTTCAAGCTTCCGACGAAGATCGCGTCGAGCCCCGCGCTGATCGGCAGGACGCTCTTCGTCGCCGCATACGACCGCCGGCTCTACTCGCTCGACGCGCTGACCGGCCGGCTGCGCTGGCGCTCCTCGGCGCTGCCGCAGCGTGGCCCCGGGCGGATGCTGCTCGCCCTGCGCAGTCTCCTGCGTCACGCCTCCTTCAGCGAAGCCGGCTACTACGCGACACCGACGATCGCCTACGGCCGTGTCTTCCTCGGCTCGATCGACGGCGTGTTCAGTGCGTTCAGCGCCAGCACGGGGACGCACCGCTGGTCGCGGAATCTCGGCGGCGCCATCTACGGCTCGGCCGCGGTGTGGAACGACGCCGTCTACGTCGGCTCCTCGGGCGGAACGTTCGTCGCGCTCGACGCCTCCACCGGCGCGACCCGCTGGAGCCGGAAGCTTCCCGGGAAGATCCTGGGGTCGGCGACCGTCACCAACGGCTACGTCTACGTCTCGACCCTGAACCGCGAGACGTTCGTTCTCGACGCCCACGACGGCACGGTGCAGTGGCGATTCCCCGACGGGCAATATTCGCCGCTCGTGCATGACGGCACCCGCGCCTACCTGGTGGGGAAAGGGCGCATCTACGCGCTCGCCAACGCCGTTCCCCACGGGCCGACGAGCCTGGGAAGACGCCGGGTGGACGGCGTGCGGCGTCTCGGCAGCGAGTAGGCTCCCCGGCCGTGGGCAGCGCGCGGACGATCACCGTCATCGGCGCTCCCCTCGACCTCGGCCAGAGCAGGCGCGGCGTCGACATGGGTCCCTCGGCGATCCGCTATGCAGGGCTCGAAGAGCGGCTCGAGTCGCTGGGTCTCCTCTGCGCCGATCGCGGGAACGTCGTCACGCGCGAGCCCGAGGCGCTCGCGGTCGGTGAACCGGACGCCCGCTACCTCGACGAGATCCTCGATGCCTGCGCGCGGCTCGCCCGCGCCGTCGCCGACGCGGTGAACGCAGGCGCGACACCCCTCGTCCTCGGCGGTGACCACTCGTTGGCCATGGGCACGCTCGGCGGGCTGGCGGCCACCGCCGGGCGGCTGGGTGGCGTCCTGTGGATCGACGCGCACGGCGACCTCAACCGGCCCGAGACGAGCCCGTCCGGCAACGTGCACGGGATGCCGCTTGCGGCTGCGCTCGGCCTCGCCGGCGACCGCTTCGCGCGCGAAGGGCTCGGTCTCCCGGCGGTCGACCCGGCACGCGTGGCGATCGTCGGGGCGAGGTCGCTCGACCCGGACGAGCGAGAGCTGATCCGCGCGCACGGGATCCGTGTGTTCACGATGAGCGAGATCGACCGCATCGGGATCGAACGTGCGATCACCGAGGCGCTGGCACGCGTCGCGGGGCCCGGCTTCGTGCACCTCTCGCTCGACCTGGACGCGCTCGACCCGGAGGTGGCCCCTGGTGTGGGCACGCCGGTCCAGGGTGGTCTCACCTATCGCGAGGCGCACCTCGCCTGCGAGCTGGTCGCCGAGTCGGGCCTGGCCGGTTCGCTCGAGCTCGTCGAGGTCAACCCGATCCTCGACCGGGAGAACTCGACCGCCCGGACGGCTGTCGAGCTGGTCGCCAGCGCGCTCGGCAAGACGATCCTGTAGGGCCTCCACGAGTGCCCTACGACGGACGCACGGCGAGCAGCGCCCGCGCCACTCCCGGCACCACGAGCGAGCCGTCGGCGGAGACGTGGGGCGCCAGAAGCTCTTCGGCAGCCTTCCGTAGTGCCTCGAGCTGCGCGACGCCGACCTGTCCGGAGAGCGCCGACAGCGTCGGTGACGTGTCCCGCGACGTCTCCCACCACTCGTCCAGTGACCGGGCCCGCCAGGTCACGCGTGCGTCTTCGAGCGTCACGCACTGCAGGCCGGCGGCCGTGACCAACGCTCGCAGGCGGGCCGAGTCGGCGAGCCGGAACGGACCCGGGGCGTCCGGATCGGGCCGCTCGACCAGCCCGAGCTGCTGGGCTGCCTTCCCACCCGCCGTGATCCACTCGTTTCGCTCCGGCTCGCCCCAGACCGCGATCGAGGCGCGCCCGCCCGGCCGCAGGACACGGGCGAGCTCCGCGACGGCCTGCTCCATGTCCACGACGAGCATCAGCCCGAACCGGCACAGGACGCCGTCGACGGACCCGTCGGGCAGGTCGATGGCCGCCGCGTCGAGCACCCGAAACTCGGCGTTCGTCACGCCGAGCTCCAGTGCCCGGCGTCGCGCGGCCTCCACCATCTCGGGCGCGATGTCGGATGAGATCAGGCGTCCGGCGGAGCCGAGGCGCCCGGCCGCCAGGAAGCCGGTGTCGCCAGGCCCTGCGGCGAGCTCGACGATCGTCTCCCCCGACCGAGGCGCAAGCAGGTCGACGAGCCGCTCGGACAGCGTGCGCGTCGCGTCCCAGAAGAGCGCCCGCCTCCTCTCCCAGCCGGCGGCGACGGAGCGCCACGCGTCGACCTGCTCGGCGAAGGCGTCGCTCATGCGGCCGTGACCGAGAACGGCGGAATGATCTCGCGACCGTATGTCTCGAGCGTCGCCTCTTGACCGTGCGTCATCAGGTAGATCGAGTAGTGGTCGACGCCGATCGACTCGAGCTCTTCCAGCTTCGTGCGGATCTGGCCGACGTCGCCGAGGACGGAGAACCGGTCGCAGATCTCGTCGGTGACGAACTCGCCGTGGGCAGCACCGACACGGGAGTGCTGGTCATAGTCGTAGAACTTGCGCGCCGCCACGAAGTCGGTGAGCGCGGAGGGGATCATCGAGCCGTCGGTTCCGTAGCGCTCGATGAGGTCCATCACGTGGTTCGAGACCATGGCCGGGAACCAGCGCGTCTGCTCACGGCCATCCTCGATCGGGCCGACATGGCTCGGTGCGCAGACGATGCACTTGAGCTCGGCCGGGTCGCGACCCGCCTCCTCGGCGGCAGCGCGGGCGGTGGCCATGATCCATTGAATGATCTCCGGGTCGGCCAGCTGGATGATGACGCCGTCCCCGACACGTCCGGCGACAGCGAGCGCCTTCGGTCCGTAGCCCGCGACCCACATCGGGATCTGCGGGAGCTCCGGCCGCACCCACTTGAGCTGCAGATCCTTGTCGTTCCAGTGCACCTCGCCGCCGTTCATGAACGGCTTGATCATGCGCAAGGCGGTCTCGAACTCCGCCACCCGTACCGGCTGCTGGCCGATGTAGCGTCGGGCCGAGTCGCCGCGACCGATGCCCATCACCATGCGCCCGTCCGAGATGTCGTGCAGCGTCGCGTAGAGGCTCCCGACAACCGTCGGTTCCCTCGTGCCCGGGTTGGTCACCAGGTGCCCGAACTTCATCCGAGACGTCCCCTGGATGGCCAGCGTCAGCAGCGGGAAGGAGTCCTGCCAGAGCACGTGGGAGTCGTAGGTCCAGCCGATCTCGAAGCCGTTCCGCTCGCCGAGCTGCATCAGCTCCACAAGCCGCGAGGCGGGCGGATCGGGCAGGACGGTGACACCGAAACTCAAGGCCATCGTGTGCTCTCCTTCGTCGCTTTCGAGGCCCGATTATCCGCCCCCGGCCCGCCGGCTGCCAGAGGCTCGACGTGAAAGCGCCTCCATGGAGCCCCATCGAGGTGCACGGCTCCCGGCCTGCTTTGTTCTCCCGCGCTCCGCGCGCTAACCGAGCCGCGCCCGGGGGAGCACGAACAGCGCCAGCGCGCAGAGGCCGCCGATCCCGACGAAGGCGAGAGCGCCGTCACCGGGGAGTGCGAACGCGAGACCGGTCAGCGGTGTCCCGGCGAGGATCGCCAGCACCGCGCAGCCGTTGACGAGCCCGGCCGCGGCCGCAGGGGCGTCGGGCCGCAGCCGCCGAGCCGCGTCGAAGATGACCGCGAAGGGGAGGCCTGCCGCGAGACCGAGCGCGAGCGCACCGAGTGCCGAGAGCCACAGCGGCTCTGCAAGCGCGAGCAGAAGCGACGCAGCAGCGGCGACCGCCAGACTGGCGCCGACCAGCGCCTTCCGGCGCACGGTGGCCCGCTGCGCCAGAACGCCTCCCAGCGGCCGTGTGACAATGCCGGCGAACAGCACCAGGCCGCCCACGACGCCGGCCGCGGCTGAGCCCGCGCCGCCGTGCTCGAGCAGCGTCACGACCCAGTTCCCGGCCACCACGGCAAGCCCGAAGGTGGCCGCTTGCAGCAACCCCAGCGGGAGCAGTCTCGCGTCGCGCAGGACTCCCGTGCCCCTGTGTCCGACCCGGGGGAGAGCGCCGACCGCCAGCACCGCCGCGGCGGCGACGACGGCGAGCACGAGGGCGCTCCAGTACGGCGCACGCCAGCTCGTGGCCTCTGTCAGCGCCGGCACCACCATCAATGCGAGGCCGCCGCCGGCCATCGTGGCGCCGCCGTAGACGCCGCCCCACAGCGGCCCACCACCTCCGGCGCGAACGAGATCGAGCCCCGCCAAGAAGCCGGCACCCGACCCGAGGCCGACCACCAGCCGACCCACGGTCGCGAGGCCGTACGAGTCGGAGAGCAGGAGCAGAAGGTTCCCGACCGCGGCTGCCCCGCAGGCGGCCAGCGCAACAGTCCGTGCGCCGAGGCGGTCGGCCCCGATCCCCGCCGGCAGTTGCACGGCCAGGTGCGTGATGAACAGCGCGGTCGTGAGCAGCCCGACGGCGGCGAGCGATACCCCGTACGTCTCCGCCAGCGGGTCGGCCACTGCGCCGACGTTGGACACGTTCCAGGTCAGCAGCGCACCGACGGCAAGACCGGCAGCGACGGCGGCTCGTGACCCCGGGCGGGATATACCGGGCCCCTACGAGGTTGCGGCGACCCGCGCGACCGTCTTGTCGGCGAGGCGGTCGAGCGCGGCCACCGCGAGCTCGAGGTGCTCCTCCCGGGTGTCCTCGAGCTTCGTGTGCGAGAGGCCGCGCAAGCTCTGCACGAACAGCATCACGGTGGGCACTCCCGCCCGGGAGACCTCCGCAGCATCGTGCAACGGGCCGGACGGCAGGCGCTGCGACGTGCCCGCGACCTCGCGGATCGCCTCGTCGCAGAGCTCGATCAGCGTCTCGTCGAAGAGGATCGGCTCGATGCTCCAGATCCGTTCCCACTCGACGTCGACGTTCTCTTCGGCGGCGAACCGTCGCGAGAGATCCTGTGCGCGCGCCAGCATGGCTGCGAGCTTGGCCGCGTCGAGATGACGCTGGTCGAGCAGCTGCTCGGCCGTTTCGACGACCGAGGTGACGATCCCCGGCTTGCAGACCACTCCGCCGCAGGTGCAGACGGCGCCGTCTCCGGTCTCGCGGGCGATGTCACGGATCGCCAGCGCGAGCTTGGCTGCTCCGGCAAGCGCGTCGCGCCGGCTGTCCATCGGCGTCGAGCCGGCGTGAGCGGCCTGGCCGGTCCACCGGATGCGCCACCGCTCCACGCCGAACGTGCCCAGCACCGCGCCGAGCGGCAGGTCGAGCGACTCGAGCACCGGCCCCTGCTCGATGTGCAGCTCGAGATAGGCGGCCGCCGACGCCAGCTGCTGCCGCGCGTTCAGCGCGCGGTCGAGGGAGACGCCGAAGGCGCCGAGCGCGTCGGGCAGCGTGATGCCGTCGCGGTCGGACAGCTGGCGCAGCTCGTCCTGGTCGCACATCGAGCCGGCCGCAGCCGACGAGCCGAACAGCGAGCGCCCGAACCGCGCACCCTCCTCGTCGGCCCAGTCCACGAGGCGCACGGTGACCGGCGGCGTGCCGTCCTCGGCGAACCGCCGCACCACCTCGGCCGCGGCGAGCACATTGAGACAGCCGTCGAGCCAACCGCCGTTCGGCACCGAGTCCATGTGCCCGCCGAGCAGGACGGCTCGGTCCGAACCGCCACGCAGCGTGTACCAGTCGTTGCCAGCCTCGTCACGCGCGACCTCGAGCGGCAGGTCTGCAAGCGACTCGTGGAGCCAAGCGCGCGCACGGGCCCAGGTCTCGGTCCAGGCAACACGCTGCGCGCCGTCGGCGTCGCCCGTCAGCTCGCGCAACTCCTTCAGGCGCGCGACGACGCGTGACGGCTCCAATGCCACGGCGCGACCCTACACCGCCGCCGGGTCACCCACCACGGCCTCGGGCCGGGACGTCGACCCGGCGCTCGCTTCGGGTTACCCTCTAGGCGTCCCGACGCGAAGGAGCAGGCGATGGCCACGATCGAGACCAACCCCAACCTCGGCGCGCAGATCGTCGCCGACGCCAAGGAGTACGTCCTCTACTCGTGGTCGGTGCAGAGTGCGATCAACCCCATCGCCGTCGCCGGCGCCGAGGGCCGCTACTTCTGGGACTACGACGGCAAGCGCTACCTCGACTTCGCCTCGCAGCTCGTCAACCTGAACATCGGCCACCAGCATCCGAAGATCATCCAGGCGATCAAGGATCAGGCGGACCAGCTCTGCACGATCGGGCCGCCGATGGCGAACGAATCGCGCTCACGCCTCGGCCGGATGCTGGCCGAGGTGACTCCGGGCGATCTGTCCGTCTCGTTCTTCACGAACGGCGGCGCGGAGGCGAACGAGAACGCAATCAAGCTCGCCCGCCTGGCCACCGGCCGCTCGAAGATCATCGCGCGCTACCGCTCCTACCACGGCGCCACCCACGGTGCCGTCACGCTCACGGGGGACCCGCGCCGGTGGGCCGTCGAGCCGGGATCGATGTCGGGCGTGGTGCGGATGCTCGATCCGTACACATATCGCTGCCCCGCCGGCCATCCGGACCCGTGCCCCGTCTGCAGCGGCGCACCCCATCTGGAGGAGATCCTCGAGTACGAGGGCGCGCAGAACGTCGCGGCGGTCATCCTCGAGACAGTGACGGGCACCAACGGCGTCATCCCCCCGCCCGACGGCTACCTCCAGGCGGTGCGCGAAGTCTGCGACCGGCACGGGATCCTGCTGATCCTCGACGAGGTGATGGCAGGCTTCGGGCGCACGGGCAAGTGGTTCGCATGCGAGCACTGGGACGTCGTCCCGGACATCATCACCGTGGCCAAGGGCATCAACTCCGGCTACGTGCCGATCGGAGCCATGATCGCCCGTGGCGAGATCGTCGACCGCGTGCGCGACCGATTCTTCCCCGGCGGGCTCACCTATGCGGGTCACCCGCTGGCCTGCGCCTCGGCAGTCGCATCGATCGAGGCGTTCCAGGAGGAGGGGGTGGTCGAGAACGCCGCCGCGGTCGGTGCGTACCTCGGGGAGTCGCTGCGCGGGCTGTCCGAGCGTCATCCGTCGATCGGTGACGTCCGCGGGCTGGGCTGTTTCTGGGGTGTCGAGCTCGTCAAGAACCGTGGGACGAGGGAGATGCTCGTTCCCTTCAACGCGGGTGGCGATGCGGCCGCTCCTGTCGGGCGGCTCGCCAAGGCGGCGCTCGAGCAGGGGCTGTATCTGATGACCCACTGGAACGTGATCATGGTCGTGCCGCCGCTCACCGTGACCCGTGACGAGGTCGACGAGGGCGTCGCAATTCTCGACGACGCGCTCGCCATCGCCGACGAGTACTGCTCCTAGGGAGCGCTCGAGCCGAGGAAGCCGTCGATCGCGGACGCCGTCTCGTCGAGCGCGTCCCAGAGCAGCGTGTGACCGCCCGCCACGGTGACCACCGTGAGCAGGTCGCCGAGGGCTGCCCGGTGCGCCTCGAGTAGGTGGTCGTACGGGAGGTAGCTGCGCGCGCCGAGGACGAGCAACGTCGGGATGCGCACCTCCGCGAACGCCGGCGGAGCCGACGCCAGCTCACCGTAGGCCGCCACGACCGCCGCCTGGCAGTAGCGATAGCGCCAGTGCCCGTCCTCGTCGACGATCAGGTGCTCGCGGAGCTCCTCCTCGACGAGCGCCCTGGGCGCGCCGTACAGCTGGCTCTCCTCGTAGCGACGCTCGACCGCCTCGGCAAAGGAGACGTACGCGCGGTCGCTGCGTGCGTTCTCGGCCGCGAACAGAGCGACGGGCGGCGGCAGATGGATCGCCGGGTCGAGCAGCACGAGCCGCCGGACGAGCTCCGGCTCCCGTGCCGAGAGCTCGAATACGAGCCTGCCGCCGAACGAGTGACCGATCCAGTCGGCCGGCTCACGCCCGACCGTCTCGAGGATCGACGACAGGTGCGCATCCAGCGACCACGGCGGCTCCCACGGAGAGAGACCGTGGCCCAGGAGGTCGGGGGCGAGCACGCGCCGGTCGGAGAGCCAGTCCTCTGCGAGCAGCCGGGCGTGACCGCCGTGACCCGTGACGCCGTGGAGAAAGACGACGCGTTGCGCGCCCGGGGCACCCCACGCGTGCAGATGCAGCCCGCGGCTCACGAACGCCCCAGAGCGAACCGGACCACACACCCGCGGCGACGGCGACCACGCCCCCGCCTGGGGGGAGCCGATCCCCCTACCGGAAAGGTACCGCGGCGCTCGTGACGGAAGCGTGCCGGCTTCGCGTCGCAGACGTGCCCGTTCGGCGGCGCGGTCAGCCGGGAAGCTCCCCGAGCGTCTCGAGCGACTCGGGCACCATCTCCGTCCGGCGTTCGCTCTCCTTCACGAGCGTCCAGACGACCGTGCCGCCGCGGTCGATGAGGAACGTGCCACGCAATGGTGCGCCGTTCGTCTCGTTGAACACGCCGTACGCCTTCGTGGTGGCTCCGTGCGACCAGAAGTCGGAGGCGAACGTGTACTCGGCTCCCAGCTCTCGCTTCCACGCCTGCCGAGCCGCCGACGTGTCGCACGAGACGAACACGATCTCCGTGTTCGCGTTGCGAAACGACTCGAGGTTCTCCTGGAGGTCGCGGGCTTCCTCCTCGCACACGGGGGTGAAGGCGAATGGGTGGAACACGAGCAGGACGTTCGAGCGACCGACATAGTCGGCGAGCCGGACACGGCGGCCGGGCGTCTCCTCGAGGTCGAACTCGGGAGCCTGGTCACCCGTCGTGATCGCCACGCTCCTCCTCTCGCTCCTCCCCGGCGCCGGACGGTCGATAGTAGCTGCGGCCGCGGAGCTCCTCGGGCAGGTACGCGAGCGCGTGACCGGGGTCGTCGTGCGGAGAGACGTACCCCTCACCGTGGCCCCGCGCGCTCGCACCGCCGTACGCCGTGCTCCGCAACATCGGTGGTGGAGTCCTGGCGCCGTCCTCGCGGACGTCGCGGCGGGCCGACCAGATCGCGGTCGCGGAGGCGTTCGACTTCGGAGCCCCTGCCAGGTAGATCGCGGCCTGGGCCAGATTGAGCTGCGCCTCGGGGAGCCCCACGTGCTCGACGGCGTGTGCCGCCGCAACCGCGACGAGGAGCGCACGGGGGTCGGCGTTGCCGATGTCCTCGCTGGCGAGGATGATCATGCGCCGGGCCACGAAGCGTGGATCCTCGCCCGCCTCGAGCATCACCGCCAGGTAGTAGACGGCGGCGTTGGCGTCCCCGCCCCTCATCGACTTGATGAAGGCGGAGGCGTGGTCGTAGTGCTGATCGCCTGCACGGTCGTAGCGAAGCGGCCGCTTGCGGGCAGCATCGTCGACGTGACGCGGCTCGAGCGGGGCGCCTTCGGACTGCGCCGTCTCCCACGCCAGCTCGAGGCTTTGCAGCGCGGCGCGAGCATCGCCGCCCGCGCGGCGGGCGATGAGGGCGGCCACGTGGTCGGGAATGGTCGCGCCGAGCTCCGCCGCGCCGGCGCCGATCACGGCTCGAAGGTCGTCTTCCGTCAGCGGCTCCAGCTCGATCACCGTGCAGCGAGAAAGGAGGGCGGAGTTGACCTGGAAGTACGGGTTCTCGGTCGTCGCCCCGATCAACGTCACCGTGCCCTCTTCGACGGCGTGCAGGACCGTGTCCTGTTGTCGCTTGTCGAACCGGTGGATCTCGTCGATGAACAGGATCGTGCGGCGCCGGTTGGCGCCGAGCCGGTCGCGCGCCTGCCGGATCACGGCGCGCACGTCGTCCACGCGGGCGGAGACCGCCGAGAGCTCCTCGAACACGGCCCCGGTCCGCTCGGCGACGATCCGTGCCAGCGTCGTCTTGCCGACTCCGGGCGGGCCGAAGAGAATCATCGACGGGGGACGGTCGTCGTCGATCGCGCGCCGCAGGGCAGAGCCCTCCCCGAGCACGTGACGCTGTCCCACGAGCTCGTCGAGCGATCGCGGCCGCACACGTTGTGCGAGGGGAGCGACTTCTGCCGACAGGTCGCGCGCGGCGTCCTCGAAGAGATCGGCCATGGGCGCCAGTATGCTCTTCCCCCATGGCCGAGCACGAGGCGGAGGACTTCTCGCAGCCGCTGCTTCCGGGGTCGGCGGCGACCGATTACGAGCGCTACCTGAACACCGAGGAGCTGCTCGCCCTGCAGAAGGGACCCGACGAGTGGGTGCATCGCGACGAGCTCCTCTTTCAGGTCGTGCACCAGTCGGCCGAGCTGTGGTTGAAGCTCGCGGCCAGCGAGGTCGAGGAGGCGACCGGGCTGATCGACGGCGGCGACCGCGGCGGCGCCGTGCGCAGCCTGCGCCGGGCGGCGCTCTGCCTGCGGTACATCACCAACCAGCTCGACATGCTCGAGCAGATGTCGCCGTGGGAGTACCAGACGATCAGGGAGGTGTTGGGTCACGGCTCGGGGTTCGACTCGCCGGGTTTCCGGCGCCTGCGCGACGCTCTGCCGGCGCTCGGAGCCGCCTTCCACGCTGCACGCGAGCAGGCAGGGCTTTCGCTCGCCGACCTGTACGTGCGCGGGAGAGAGCACGAAGAGCTCTACCAGCTGGCCGAGGGTCTGATCGAGCTGGACGAATGCGCGCAGACCTGGCGCATCCGCCACTACCGCGTCGTCGCGCGGGTCATCGGCGACGCCGTCGTCGGCACACAGGGCACACCGGTGGAGGTACTGGGGCGGCTCGTACAGAAGATCGAGTTCCCGGAGCTCTGGGACATCCGCAACGAGCTCACCGCGCTGTCGAAGGCCAAGGCCACGTGAGCCTCCGAGACGAGGTGGTCGGGCTCCTGCAGGGGCTCCTCCGGCTCGACACGGTCAACCCACCCGGCAACGAGACACAAGCCGCCGAGTTGCTCCGCGACTACCTGGCGCGCAGCGGTGTTCGGTCAGAGCTCGTTGCGAAGCTGCCGGCGCGGGCGAACGTCGTCGCCCGGCTCCCCGGTGGTGACGGCCCCGCCCTGGCGCTCATCGGGCACACCGACACCGTCGTCGCCGACTCCGACGAGTGGGCCCGCGACCCGTGGTCCGGCGACGTCGTCGACGGGGAGGTGTGGGGGCGCGGAGCGCTCGACATGAAAGGTCAGGTGGCTGCAGCCGCAGTCGCCTTCGCATCGCTCGCCCGCGAGGGTTTCCGGCCGGCGGGTGACGTGATCCTCGCCCTCACCGCCGACGAGGAGGTAGGTCTCGACCACGGCACGTCATGGCTCGCGCGTGAGCATCCCGAACTCGTGCGCTGCGACTTCTCGCTCAACGAGGGCGGCGGCGAGCGCTGCCTCTTCGGTGGTCGCCCCTTCTACCTGTGCGGCGTCGGCGAGAAGAGGTCAGCCCCCTTCCGCGTCCACGTGCGAGGGCGCAGCGGTCACGCGTCGGTTCCGTCCGTCGCCGACAACGCGCTCGTCAAGGCCGCCAGGTATCTGGAGGCTCTCGGCCGCTATGAGCCGCCGAAAGAGCTGCTGCCCCAGGTGAGGGAGTTCCTCGAGGCCGTCCTCGGCGAGGTGCCGCCGCTCGAGGACGTGCTCGAGCGTGCCCGCCGGATGAGCCCACTCGCGGCGGAGCTCGTCGAGCCGCTGCTCTCGTTCACGCTGTCGCCGACGATGATCGAGGCGTCGCGCCAGCGGAACGTGGTCCCGGCGAACTGCACGATCACCGTCGACTGCCGGCTGCTGCCGGGGCAGACGCCGCAGTCCGTGGAGCCCTTGCTCCGGGCCGCGCTCGGCGACGGCGACTGGCAGCTCGAGTGGATCCCGGAGGACCTCGTCGGCGGAACCTCGTCACCCGTCGACACGCCGCTCTGGCGTGCGCTGGAGGCGTGGGTCGAGGCGGTCGAGCCGTGCGCGCGCCTCGTTCCGCTCGTCGGCGCGGGTTTCACGGACAGCCACTATCTCCGCACGGAGTTCGGCACCACCGCGTACGGGTTCTTTCCGCTCAAGGCGATGAACACCGAGCTTGCCGCGAGGCTCGTCCACTCCGCGGACGAGCGGATCGCGGTCGAGGACCTGGTGCTCGGTGTCGACCTCTACCGCCACGTCGTCACCACGCTCGGCGCGCCCTAGCCTGCGGCCGCAGCGTCCGCCAGGACGAGCTGCACGGGCGTGCCCACACGTGCGGCGGGAATCGACGCGTCTTCGGCCAACAGCCGCCCGAGCGCCCCGCGCTTGTCCTCGCCCGTGACGAGCCACAGTGCCTCGCGCGCCCTGTCGAGCGCCGGGTAGGTGAGCGTCAGCCGGCGACGGCCCTGATACGGCTCGGTCGGCGCCACGTCGCGATCGCGATCGTCGAGCACGGGGTCGCCCGGCACGAGGGACGCCGTGTGCCCGTCTACACCGAGACCGAGGTGCACGAGATCGAGCCGGTCGGGAAGCCTGGCCGCGTATTCGGCGGCCGCCGCCTCGAGATCGCCGGTCACCGTCATGGCCTGCACGTCGGCCGCGTCGGCGCTCCGCGGCAATGCGGCGAGGAGCTGGGTCAGGTTTCGCTCGGGGTTGCCGTCCGGTGCGCACCGCTCGTCCACTTGGAAGATCGCGACCTGAGCCCAGGGCACGTCCTCGTCGCCGAGCGCGGCCACCATCAGCCACGGCGTACGCCCACCGCTCAACGCAAGCGCGAACCGTCCGCGCTTCGCAATCGCGGCGCGCGCCCGTTCTGCCACGATCGCCGCCCCCCGGGCTGCGACAGCGCCGGCGTCGGGGAGCACCTCGACACGGCGTTGCGTCAGCTGGGCTTCTCCCGATGTCCGCCGAACTGCAGGCGCATCGCCGACAGGACGCGGTTGGCGAAGTCGTCCTCGCCGCGCGAGGCAAAGCGGGCGTACAGCGCGGCGGTGAGCACCGGCGTCGGGACGCCCTCCTCGATCGCCGCGATCGAGGTCCAGCGCCCTTCGCCCGAATCGGAGACACGCCCCGAGAACCCGTCCAGGCCGGGAGACTCCGCGAGAGCCGCCGCCGTCAGGTCAAGCAGCCAGGAGGCGACCACGCTGCCACGCCTCCACACCTCGGCCACCGCTGCCGTGTCGATCTCGTAGCGGTAGTGCTCCGGGGCGTCGAGGGGCGCCGTCTCGGCGTCGGCCTCTCGCTCGTGCAGGCCCGCCGCAGCGCCCGCGAGGATGTTCAGACCCTCCGCATAGGCTGCCATGAGGCCGTACTCGATGCCGTTGTGCACCATCTTGACGAAGTGCCCGGCACCCGCCGGCCCGCAGTACAGGTAACCGTGTTCGGCGGTCGTTGCGGGTCCGGTGCGTCCCTCCGTGCGAGGGGCGGCCTCGAGCCCTGGAGCGAGCGAGGCAAAGAGGGGCTCGAGCCGCTCGAACACGTCCTTCGGGCCACCGACCATCAGGCAGAAGCCGCGCTCGAGGCCCCGCACGCCGCCGCTCGTGCCGACGTCGACGTAGTGGACGCCGTGGCGGGCGAGCTCCTCCGCCCGCCGGATGTCGGCGTGGTACCGCGTGTTGCCGCCGTCGATGATCACGTCACCGGCGTCGAGGAGCGCTGCCACGTCGCGCACGGCGCGCTCGGTGATCTCTCCTGCGGGGACCATCACCCAGACGGCGCGGGGTGCCTCGAGGTGCGAGACGAGCTCCTCGAGCGTGTGCGCGGGAGTCGCTCCTTCCGCGGCGAGCGCGTCGACGATGTCGGCCGAGACGTCGTAGGCGACACAGCGATGCCCGTCGCGCATGGCGCGACGCACCAGGTTCGCACCCATGCGCCCGAGACCCACCATGCCCAGCTGCACCGGTGTCGCTGTCGCCATGCCGCTCCCTTCGCGTCGCCGCTGCGAGCCTACAGCGGCGACGCCAGACGCTCGACCAGGTCGCCCCGCCCGACCAGCACCTCGCTCACGAGCGACGGCGGGAAGAGGCCGTGATCGACGACCCCCGGTGTTGCCGCGAGAGCCGCGGCAAGCTCCTCCGGATCGCCGACGTCGCCGTGGTAGTCGGCGATCACGCCGCCGTCCGGGCTCGGGGGCCCGTCACGCAGCGTTGCGAGGTCGAGGCGCCGCAGCGTCGATGCGAGACCGTACGCGTGCAGCTCGAGCGGGATCGGCGGTCGCAACCGGTCGACGAGCTTGTCCGATGAGACGATCACCACGAAGCGGTCGGCCGCCGCCGCGACGACCCGCTCGCGCGTGTGCGCGCCGCCGCCCCCCTTCACGACCCAGCCGCCGGGTGCCACCTGGTCGGCGCCGTCGACGGCGATGTCGAGGCGGGCCAGCGCATCGGCGCCGGCGAACGTCTCCACGGCCAGTCCCAAGGCCCGCGCTCTCGCCTCGGTCTGGACAGATGTGGCCACGCAGCGGAGCAAGAGACCGCGGGAGGCGAGCGCGGACAGGAGGAAGGCGACGGTCGAGCCGCTGCCGAGGCCGACCGTCATGCCGTCCGCGACGAGCGCCGCCGCCTCCTCGGCGGCCAGGCGCTTCTCCTGCTCGGCGTTCATGCGAGGGCAACGTAGCGCGCGCGCGGTTGCCGCGAGCAACCATGCACGCCGGCGGCGTGGCGCTGCGAAGATGCCTCGATGACCTCGCTGCGTGCGTTGCCGGAGTGGCAGGCGCTCGAGCGCCACGGAGAGGACGCCGGCGCCGCGCACCTGCGCGACCTCTTCGCCGCCGATCCGAGCCGCGGCGAGCGCCTGAGCGCCGAAGCCGCGGGGATCTACCTCGACTACGCCAAGCAACGGGTCACCGACGAGACGCTCGTGCTGCTCGTGCGGCTGGCGGAGTCGGTCGGGCTACCGACGAGGATCGAGGCGATGTTCCGAGGAGAGCACGTCAACGTCACCGAGGACCGGCCGGCACTGCACACGGCGCTGCGCCTGCCACGGACGGCGTCGCTGATCGTCGACGGCCGCGACGTCGTCGCCGGCGTGCACGAGGTCCTGGGCCGCATGCGGACCTTTGCGGACGCGGTGCGCTCGGGCGCGTGGACGGGTCACGGCGGGCGTCCGGTGCGTGCTGTCGTCAACATCGGCATCGGCGGCTCCGATCTCGGCCCGAGAATGGCCTACGAGGCGCTGCGCCACTACAGCCGGCGCGACCTCGTCTTTCGCTTCGTCTCGAATGTCGACGGGACGGATTTTGCCGAGGCAACCCGCGACCTCGATCCCGCGGCGACGCTGTTCGTCGTCTCGTCCAAGACCTTCACGACGCTCGAAACGATGACGAACGCCCGAACGGCGCGGGCGTGGCTCGTCGGCGCGCTCGGCGACGACGCGGCGGTGGCGCGACACTTCGTCGCCGTCTCCACCAACCTGGCGGAGGTGGCCGGGTTCGGGATCGACCCCGCGAACACCTTCGGCTTCTGGGACTGGGTCGGAGGGCGCTACTCGATGGACTCCGCCATCGGCCTGACGACGATGGTGGCCGTCGGCCCCGACGCGTTCGGGGAACTGCTCGCCGGGTTCCATGCGGTCGACGAGCACTTTCGGTCGGCTCCGCTCACCCGCAACCTTCCGGTGCTGCTCGGGTTGCTCGCGGTGTGGAACCGCGACTTTCTCGGCGCCGAGACACAGGCCGTTCTGCCCTACGACCAGTACCTGCAGCGCCTGCCCGCCTACCTGCAGCAGCTCGTGATGGAGTCGAACGGAAAGTCGGTCACCGGAGATGGGGATCCCGTCGACGTAGCCACGTCGCCTGTGGTCTGGGGAGAGGCCGGGACGAACGGGCAGCACAGCTTTCACCAGCTGCTGCACCAGGGCACCGTGATCGTCCCCTGCGACTTCATCGTCTTCCGCGAGACCCTCAACCCGCTCGGCGACCACCACCGGCTGCTCGTGGCCAACGCTCTTGCCCAGGCGGAGGCGCTCGCTTTCGGCCGCACCCTGGAGGAGGTGCGTGCCGAGGGTGTCCCGGAGCCACTCGCGCAGCACCGGACGTTCCCGGGCAACCGACCCTCGTCGACGTTGCTGCTCGATCGCCTGACGCCGTTCTCCCTCGGCGCGCTCGTGGCGCTGTACGAGCACAGCGTCTACACCCAGGGTGTGGTCTGGGGCATCGACTCCTTCGACCAGTGGGGCGTCGAGCTGGGCAAGACGCTGGCCGGTCGCATCGTGCCCGAGCTGGCCCCGGGCGACGCCCCCGAGCCCGGCCACGATTCCTCCACGAACACCCTCGTGCGCCGCTACCGTGCCGCGCAGGGCTCCTGATGGGGGCGCCTCCGGATGGCTGGGAGGAGATCGACGGCGCGCTCGAGCGCGTGTTTCGCTGCAACGACTTCGCCGCCGCGATCGAGTTCGTCAACCGGATCGCCGAGGAGTCGGAGCATGCCGACCATCACCCGGACATCGAGATTCGCTGGAATCGCGTCACGCTGCGCTGGCGCACCCACTCGCAGGCCGCGATCACGGAGCGCGACGTCGAACTGGCACGCCGCTCGGATGAGCTGGCTCCCTGACCCGGCGTCGGGCCGCTGCGCGGAGCGGGTGCGATGAGACCGCTCGCGGTCGCCGTCTCCGGACGCGGGGTCATCGAGCCAACCGCCCCGGTGATCGCAGCAGACGACGAGGGCTTCGTGCGCGGCCGTGCGGCATTCACCACGCTGCGCGTGTACGGCGGCCGCCCGTTCCGGCTCGCCGAGCACCTGGAGCGGCTGGCCGGCTCGGCCGCGCGGATCGGCATCCCGCCCCCCGACGCCGCCGTGGTGGAGGCCCTGGCGCTCGAGGCGGTAGCTGCCTCCGGGGTCGCGAACTGCACGCTGCGGCTCACCTGGACACCGGGCCCGCCCAGCGGGCCGCCGGTCGCGCTGGCCGTCGTGGGTGCCGTCCCCGGCTGGGTCGAAGAGCTGCGCGCGCGCGGCCAGCGGCTGGTCTCGCTGCTCGTGCCGAGGCGTTCCGAGCCGTGGCTCCTCGAGGGGGCCAAGTCGACCAGCTATGCGGTGAACATGGCCGCGGAGGCGGAGGCGAAGAGACGGGGGGCGGACGACGCGGTCTTCGTCGATGCGGAAGGCATCATCCTCGAAGGTCCGATGACCACAGTCTGGTGGCGTGAGGGCACCACACTCGTGACGCCGTCGCTCGAGCTCGGCATCCTGGCGGGTGAGACGCGCGCCGCGCTGCTCGAGCTCGCGGGCGGCCTCGGCTACGGGGTGGAGGAGGGCGCCTACCCGCTCGAACGTCTGCTCCGCGCGGACGAGGCGTTCACGTCCTCGTCGGTACGCGAGGTGCTCCCGGTCGTCGCCGTGAACGAGACTGCGATCCCACGAGGCGAAGCGGCGGACAGCCTGCAGCGCGCGCTCCGCGACGTCGCAGAGCGCGGGTGACCGCGGCGGGAAGACGACGGCCTCGGACCCGAGACACTCAGGCCGGCTCGCCGCCGTCCACGACGATGTGCGCGCACGAGACGGGGTCGTCCTCGGTCACGTAGCGGTCCTCCGACGGCATCCAAACGCCGACCCAGGTGCCGCGCGCTGCCTCGCCATCACGCGTCAGCCCGCGCGCAAGGCGCACCTCGTACGGCGCCTCGACCCAGACGCGTACGGCGTACGCCAGGCGCAGACTCCGGTGCAGGGCACAGACTCCCTCGATCACGATCACGCCGGTCGGCTCGACGACGCGGAGCCCGCGCTGCTCGCCGGCCGCCCAGTCGTACGACGAGAAGAGCGCCGGTGAGGCGCGCGTCAGCGGCTCGACCACCTCGCGGCGCAGTCGGGCGATGTCGAAGGACTCTCCGTTCCAGAACTCGTCCGTGGAGACGACCTGCGCGCCGGGAACGAGCCCGGCCAGGGTCGTCTTGCCCGCGCCGCCACGGCCCCCGATGCCCACGAGCAGCGGCTCGACGCCTCTCTGTCGGGCGGTCTCGACGAGACCGAGTACGGCCCTGGCATCCATCACGGCTGACGCTACCCTCTGGGAGATGGACAAAGTCCGACTCGGAGGCATGGCGCTCCAGAACGGCGTGCTCGTGCACGGCCCCACGGCGTGGGCCGCGGCCGTCCGCGACCGGGACGGTCGCGTTCACGTCGCCTCGGGGAGCAAGCGTCGTCTCGCGCCGGGTATCACCACACCTGTCGTGCGGGGCCCATTGCGGTTGGCCGAGGCGTTCGCCCTCCTGCCCGATGTGAAGCGGCGCCTGCCGCAGGCACGTTTCCCGTTCGAGCGGCCGGCTGTGGCCGGCGCAGTCGTGGCGGGATCCGCACTCGCCGCCGCGGCGCGGCGCGCTCCGATCTCCTCTCTGGCGCGCGAGGCGATCGCGGCGATCGCGTCGCTCGCTCCGGCGGCGATCGCTCTCCGCGGCGGCGAGCTCGCTTCCTACCACGGCGCCGAGCACGTCTCGATCGGCAGCTACGAACGGGACGGCGAGGCCGCGCCGAAGGAGCACGATCGCTGCGGCTCGCACCTCATCGGCCCGCTGCTGGCCTCCTCGGCGGTCGCAGGCGTTCTCGCCGCGCGCGCCCCGCAGCGGACTCGCGGGCTCGCGCGGCTGACAGGAGCCGTGGGTGCTCTCGGCCTGTCCGTGGAGGTGTTCGCGTGGATGGGGCGGCATCCCGACAGCAGGCTCGCACGCGCCCTCGCACGGCCCGGATACGAGTTGCAACACAGGCTGTCGACCGCGGAGCCCACACCAGCGCAGCTGGAGGTCGCCGGTCAGGCCCTCGCAGCCTGCCTCGCCGCCGAGGTAGCCGCGGCGTGAGCGTCGCGCCCGGGCGCGTGCGCGGCGAACGCCTGCCACCAGAGGTGTTCGAGCTGCCGGTCGAGAAGATGCGCGACGGGTACTACACCGACGCGTACTTCAACCACACGCGCTCGGCGCTACTCCACGACGACCGGCGCCCCCGGGTGCTGATGCAGGTGTTCCAGAAGCGTCACGCCATGCTGGGCGGGATGGACGAAGCGATCGCGATCCTCACGCTGTGCTCCCACGACTGGGAGGCGCTCACCGTGCATGCGCTGCACGACGGCGACCGGGTCGAGCCGTGGGAGACGGTGATGACGATCGAAGGGGACTACACGCACTTCGCGCACCTCGAGACCGTCTACCTCGGAGTTCTTGCCCGCCGGACGCTGATCGCCACGAACGTGGCACGCGTGCTCGAGGCCGCCGGCGGCAAGCCGATCATCTTCATGCCGGCGCGGCACGACCACCATCGCGTGCAGACGGGTGACGGATACGCGGCGTACGTCGCCGGGGCGATGATCGGCGTACCGGTCGGTGTCACGTCCGACGCGCAGGCATCGTGGTGGGGCGGCCGCGGCGTCGGCACGGTTCCGCACGGGCTGATCGCCGCCTACGGCGGCAACACCGTGCTCGCGGCATCGAAGTTCGCGCAGTGGGCGCCGGAGGACTTTCGCATCACGGTCCTCGTCGACTTCGAGAACGACTCGGTACGTACCGCGCTCGAGGTCGCGCGCGCGCTCGGACCGCGTCTGTGGGGCGTCCGGCTCGACACCTCCGGCCAACTCGTCGACCGGTCGCTGTGGGACGAGCTGGGCGACTTCGACCCACGCGGCGTCAACGTGCAGCTCGTGCGGGGAGTGCGCGACGCGCTCGACGCGGATGGCTTCGAACGGGTCAGGATCGTCGTCTCGGGCGGCTTCACCGTCGAGAAGATCCACGCCTTCGAGAAGGAGCACGTACCGGTCGACGCCTACGGTGTGGGCTCGTCGCTGATCCGGGGGGAGAACGACTTCACCGCGGACATCGTCCTCTGCGACGGCAGACCCGCGGCGAAGGTCGGCCGCCGGTTCCGGCCGAGCGAGCGTCTCGAGCTCGTGACGTGACCGGCTCCGGCGACCGCGTTCTGTCGGACGTCGAGACCCGGGTCGACGTCCTACGCGGCGCGGCGCGGGCCGTGCGATCGCCGCCACATGGCGTCCGAGCTTGACCCATGAGCTGGTCGCGCCGATAGTTCGTACGTGAGCTGGGCGAACCTCCTCGACCCGGTCGTCGCATATACGTGGGCGCAGTTCGAGGACACCGTTGTCATCTGGATGCCGGTGGTCTTCTTCGGGGTGATCATCGTCCTGCTGTTGATGACCGTCCGCTTCATGCCGCGCGTGAAGCCGGCGCCGGTGCAGCGAGAGGCGATCGACGACGTCTCCTGGTCGGATGTGGCCGGCGTGGACGAGGCGAAGGCGGAGCTGGAAGAGGTCGTCGAGTTCCTCCGCGAGAAGGGGCGCTTCGCACGCCTCGGAGCGCGCGTCCCCAAGGGGATCCTCCTCTACGGGCCACCCGGGACGGGCAAGACGCTGCTCGCCAAGGCGGTGGCCAAGGAATCGGGCGCCAACTTCTACTCGTCGAGCGCCGCCGCGTTCGTGGAGATGTTCGCCGGGCTCGGCGCCGCACGCATACGCAAGCTCTTCGATGAGGCCCGGAAGCACGCACCCGCCATCGTCTTCATCGACGAGCTCGACGCCGTGGGGACCAAGCGCATGGGCGGCGGGCTCCACCGCGAGCACGACCAGACCCTGAACCAGCTGCTCGTCGAGCTCGACGGGTTCGGCAACGCGATGGACGACGTGATCGTGATGGGCGCCTCGAACCGCCTGCAGGACCTCGACCCTGCTCTGCTCCGCCCGGGTCGCTTCGACCGGCAGGTGAACGTTGCTCCGCCTGACATCACCGGGCGCGAAGCGATCCTGCGCGTCCACACGCGCTCGAAACCATTGGCCTCAGACGTCGACCTGGGGTTGCTGGCACGGCGCACCGCCGGTCTCACCGGTGCCGAGCTGGCGAACATCGCGAACGAGGCCGCGATCTTCGCCGGTCGCCGCAACGAGCAGCACGTGTACATGGCCGACTTCGAAGGGGCGATGGAGCGGGTGCTGACCGGCCTGCAGAAGCGGCGCATCGTGACCGAGAAGGAGAAGCGGATCCTGGCCTATCACGAGGCCGGCCATGCCCTCATCGCGCATCTGATGGGCGACCTCATGCCGGTCCAGAAGGTGACGATCGTCGGTCGCGGCGACGCTCTCGGGCTCGCCTACTACCTGCCGAGTGAGGATCGCTACCTGCACACGAAGGAGGAGCTCCTCGACGTGATGAAGGTGGCGCTCGCCGGCAGAGCTGCCGAGCAGCTCGTCTTCGGCCGCGTCACGAACGGCGCCTCGAACGACCTGGAGAAGGTGACCGAGATCGCGCGGCTCATGGTCTTCGAGTACGGGATGTCCGACCTCGCGAACTCGCGGACGATGCGCGCCGACAACTACGCGCTCTCGGAGGAGACGAAGCGCATGCGCGACGCCGAGCAGGCGCGGCTCACCGACCACGCCTACTCCGAGGCCCTGCGCCTCCTCACGAAGCACCGCGGTCCTCTGGACCGCGTCACGGACCAGCTGCTCGCGAAGGAGACGATCGACCGCGAGGAGCTGAACGCGCTTCTGTCCGATGTGACGCCGGAGTCGCGCTCCGCCGAGACGGTCGGCACGGTGCGACTGATCGGCAGCGCTGCCGAAGCCGACTAGCGCCGCTCCCGTTCCGCGGGTACGGCCGATTCGTCCCGGGCGGCGGAGTGCCAGGAAGTAGCATCGGCCGGGTGAGACCACGGGGAATCCACCACCTCGGCCTCGCCGTGCGCGATCTCGACGAGGCCATCCGGACGTACGCGACGCTCCTCGACGGCACCGTCGAGCACCGGGCGGTCGTGCCGGACCAGGGTGTCGAGGCCGCCTCGGTGCTCGTCGGAAGCGGGCGCCTCGAGCTCGTGATGCCGATCGGGGACGACACTCCCGTCGGCCGCTTCCTGGCGCAGCGGGGACCCGGCATGCACCACGTCGCCTACGAGGTCGCCGACGTGCGAGCCACGCTCGCCGAGATCGCGGCGGCGGGGGCCCAGCTGATCGACGCCGAGCCGCACCGCGGGCTGTTCGGGCTCGAGGTCGCATTCGTCCACCCAGACGCCGTCCACGGCGTCCTCACGGAGGTCGTCAGCAGTGACAGAAGCTGAGTCGGTCCGCATCGAGCTCGCGTTCGAAGGAGGACAGATCATCGCCGCCAACGTCGCGCAGGAGACGGCAGACGCTGTGGAACGAGCTCTGAACGCCGGGTCACAGGGCACGCTGCAGCTCGACACCGACGACGGACGGCTGACCGTCGTGCTGCCACAGGTCGTTTATGCGAAGCGATACGCGCGTGAAGCCTCGGTCGGTTTCGGCGCCTAGACGGCCCCCGCACGCGTCTCGACTAGCGTTGGCGGCCGATGGCGCTCGAAGTGGGAATCGTCGGTCTGCCGAACAGCGGCAAGACGACCTTGTTCAACGCCCTCACGAAAGCGGGCGCGGAGATCACCGCGTACGCGTCCGTGACCGACAAGGCGAACGTGGGCATGGCCGCGATCGCAGACGAGCGGCTCGGACGTCTCGCGGCGCTCGTCTCGGCCAGGAAGGTGACGCCTGCCGCGATCCGCGTCGTCGACGTGCCGGGCACGGGGGCCCAGTTGCTCGGCAACCTGCGCCAGATCGACGCACTGCTTGCCGTCCTGGACGGCTTCTCCCGCACGCGTGATCCGGAGTCGGATCTCGAGACGCTGCGTCTCGAGCTGCTGGTGGCCGACACCGATCACATCCAGCGGCGCCTGGATCGGATCTCCAAGCAGGCGAAGTCCGGCGACCCGGCTGTGCGCAAGGAGGCGGTGGAGCTCCGCGCGGTGCTCGCCCACGTCGAAGCAGGGCGGCCGCTGTCCGAGTGGCCGGGCGAGCTCCCACCGAGCTCGACCCGCTCACGACGAAGCCGCTGCTGGCGATCGAGAACGGTCCCGATGGCATCGATGGCGCGCTCGAGGCGGAGCTTGCAGACCTGACCGACGAGGAGGCGGCGGAGTTCCGCGAGGGACGCCGCTCGGCGCTGGACGAGGTCGTGACACGGCTCAAGGACGCGCTCGACCTGATCGCGTTCTTCACGGTGGGCGACAAGGAGACGCGGGCGTGGACGCTGCGCCGCGGCCAGACCGCTCTCGACGCGGCGGCCACCATCCACACGGACATCGCGCGTGGCTTCATCCGTTGCGAGGTGATCCGCGCCGAGGACCTGCTTGCCTGCGGCTCGCACGCGGAGGCAGCGAAGCGCGGGCTGCAGCGCCTGGAGGGCAAGACCTACGTGGTCGAGGACGGCGACGTGCTCAACATCAGGGGTAACTTCGGCGCATCCGGCACGAAGAGCACCTGAGGCCCTCCTTGGCGCCCGGAATGGGTGCTCGTCCAGGCCTGCGGGCGCAAGCCGGCCTACTCGACCTGCGCTTCAACGTCCAGGGCGGTCGACCCGGCTGACCGCAAGCGCGGAGAACCAGAGCGTCGCGAGCAACACGATGGCCGCGCCGAGGGCTCGCAGCATGCCGTCGTCACCGACGAATGCGAGCGGGTCGTCGAGCACGCTTCCCGTGCCGCGGTGACGATCAGCCACGTGGCGATCGCGGCTGCCGCGACCGTCGAGACGATCGCTGCGAGATACGCGGCCCGTGCCGCCTGTCCAAGCTCGCCCACTGCGATGGTCAGCCCCAGGCCGAGGAGGGCGAACAGCGTCCAGACGAAGGCGATCGCGGTCGCCTTGCCGTACGCCTCGCTGTCGATGCCCTGCCAGACGGCGAGCACGAGCAGGTCGAGGCCGAGTCCGGCGAGCGCGAGCGCAGCGACCGACACCCACTCGAGTCTGTGACGGACGAGGCAGGACAAACCGCAGGCGATCGTGCCCCCGGTCGCGAAGGTCGTCACCCCGACCATGACGCCGACCCCGACCGCCGACTGAACGTCGTCCGCGTCGACGACGGCGACGAGACCCACGACGGCGGCGAAGCCCAGCGTCGCGACGCTGACGAGCGCTCCGATGCGAAGGGGCGACGCCGTTTCCATCGACTCGCCGACTTCGGGGCGGACGAGCCTGATCCTCCGTCGCCGGCACGCGCACCCGGAGCCTCGCAGGACCCAAAGGCTGACGCGATCTTCTACTGCTCGTCGCCCACGGGCCGGGTCGCCGCCTGGGCGTCGAGTTGGTTGGCGTGGTACAGGACGGCCGCCTCGGCCGTGCGGGCGCCCTGCCGGTCGTGGTGCGTCGCGATCGCGTGCAGCAGCTCGGCGCGGGCGGCGTCGTCGAGCACCCCGCTTCGCTCCTCGACGATGCGCAGGCCGAGGTGGACGTGGCCCAGGAGCCGCCCTTCCTCGGACTGGCGAAACGCCGGTCCGGGGACGAGCTCGCGCGTGCGCCCGACGTCGTGCAGCAGCGCCCCGGCAAGCAGCAGGTCGTGCCGCAACCGCGGGTGCAGTTGCGCGGTCTCGCGGCAGAGCGTGGCCACCCCGACGGTGTGCTCGAGCAGCCCGCCGGCGTAGCCGTGGTGCCCGTCGGCCCCGGCGGCCGGCAGCGACCGGTACGCGTCGCGGATGCGCGCGTCCCCCAGCACGGCGCGCACCACGTCGGCGAGGCCCTCGTGGGCCAGCTCCGCGGCGAGAAAGTCCAGGAACCCCTCGAGCTCGTCTGCATCGCGGCGTAGCGCCGGCACCAGGCTGGCCGCGTCGGTGTCCGCGGCAGCTTCGAGCGTGCGCACGTCGACCTGCAGGCGCTTCCCGTAGCGCTCCACGCGACCGAGCACGTGCACCGCGTCGCCCTCGCCGAAGAGGCGGTCGAGCAGCTCGACGTCGCGCCACACTCGAGCCTCGACACGGCCGGTGGCGTCGACCAGCTCGAGCGCGAGGTAGGGAGCTCCCGCCCGTGTGTTGAGGCGCCGCTTGCGCGCCACCGCGTAGACGCCGTCCACGGTGCGATCCTCGGCCAGCTCGGCGATCGCGGTCACAGCCGTGAGTCTATGACCGAAGGTAGGCTCGCCGGGTGGCAGACGTCCAGCCCTTTCGCGCCGTCCGCTACGCGCGGCCATCGTCCACGGTCGTCGCACCGCCCTACGACGTCGTCTCGCCGGACGAGCGCGAGGTGCTCCTCCGGCGAGACCCGCACAACGTGGCGCACCTCACGCTCGCCGACGACGAGGAGGAGGCGGGCCGCCTCTACCGGGCCTGGCTCGCCGAAGGTGTTCTGGTCCACGACGACTCACCCGCCGTGTGGGCGTGCGAGCAGAGCTTTCGAGGGGCCGACGGGGCTCCACGCAGCCGCTTCGGCGTCGTCGCGTCGCTGCGCGCCGAGCCGTACGAACACCGCGTGGTGATCCCGCACGAGCGCACGCATGCCGAGCCCATCCAGAGCCGCCTGCGCCTGTTGCGCGCGGTGCGGGCCCAGCTGGAGCCGCTCTTCTTCCTCCACGAGGGAGAGCCTCCGCTGCGTGCGCCCGAGCGCCCACCCGACCTGGAGGCCGACGGAACACGCCTGTGGCGAATCGCGGACGGCGGTGTCGTGAGCGGCTTCTTCCGGGGCCGGCAGGTGCTGATCGCCGACGGCCACCACCGCTATGAGACCTCGCTCGCGTTCGATGCCGAGACCGCGACGCCCGGCGCAGCGCGGGTGATGGCGGTACTGGTGTCGACCGCGGACCCCGGGCTGGAGATTCTCGCGGCACACCGCGTCTTCAGCGGCCGGCCCGACCTCGCGCCCGACGGCGTGCCGTGCCGCGACCTCGAGGACGCCATCACTCGTCTGGCGGGCGAGAGCTACGAGCGCTCGGCAGCCGTCTTCTATCGCGGCGGCTCGGCGACGCTGGTGCGTGGCCCGCCCGGCGAGCTCGACGTCGAGCTCGTGGGTCGCGCCGGTCTCGAGGGGATTTCCTACACGGTCGACCGGCAGGAGGCGGTCGGTCGTGTCGACAGCGGCGCAGCCGACTGCGCGTACCTCGTGCGCCCCACGCGCATCGAGGACGTGTTCGAGCGCGCGCGGCGCGGCGAGGTGATGCCGCCCAAGGCGACCCACTTCTTCCCCAAGCTCACGTCAGGCCTCCTCTTCCACCCGCTGGAGAGCACATGAGCGTCGACTGGCTCGCATTCGCCCGAGGCTGCGCTGCAGACGTCGATGCAGCGCTCCGGCGTCTTCCCACGAGGGTCGAGCGAGAGCCGGTGTTGGGCGCCGGGGAGGGAGGCGACGACACGACGGCGATCGACGCGGCTGCGGAGGAGGCCGTCGTCGCGCGTCTCGAGGAGCTCGGGGCGGACCTCGTCCTCGTCTCGGAGGAGCTCGGCGTGCGCTCGTTCGGCGCGGGCGGCGCTCTGCACGTCGTCGTCGACCCGATCGACGGCTCGGTCAACTGCAAGCGCGGCATCCCGTTCTTCTCGTTCTCGCTGGCCGTGGCGGAGGGGGCGACGATGGACGACGTCGTCCTCGGCTACGTCTACGACTTCGGCGCGCGTGAGGAATGGGTCGCCGAACGTGGTCACGGCGTGTTGCTCGACGGCGCCCCACTCGACGGCCCGGCACCGAAGGAGCCGATCGAGATCCTCTCGCTCGAGGGCACGACGACGGAGTACATCGCCGAGGCGGCGCCCGCGATGCGAGGCGCCGCCGCTCGGCTCCGGGTGATGGGCTCGTTGGCGCTGTCGCTCTGCCATCTCGCGGCCGGCCGGGTGGATGCCGTGTGCTCGCTGAAGCCCGCTCGCTCGATCGACATCGCGGCAGCCCAGCTCGCGGTGCGCGAGCGCGGTTACGCGATCGAGCTCTTCGAGGACCCGCCCTTCGGCAACGCAGCGCTCGATCTCGCGCAACGCTCACGCGCCGCCGCCGCCGGCTCCGCCCGCGCGGTCGCCGTGATCGCCGAGGCACTCACCCGGCCCTGACCCGACCGCGGGGCGGCTCTCGCCGCCCCGCGGGTGTGCTCCGGGAGGTGGAGCAACCTTGCCGGCCACCTCCTCCCTGGGCGGCCTACACCGCGCCGGGGGCAGCGGATCGCGCCTGCACCGCGGCCGGTGCCTCTGCGGGCGCCCGGCCGAACACCGCCAGCGCCAGGATCAGAAGCCCGATCCCGGTGAGCAGCAGCGCGACGCCCACGACCAGGGCGAAGAGCGCCAGGTTCTCGGCCATGTACGTCACGTTCAACGCGGTCGAGAGCGCCGTCTCGGTGACCCACGTGTTCCGGGCCCCGTTCGAGACGGGCTGCCCCTTGTCGTCCGTCAGTGCTGCAGCCTCGTCGCTCGTCCCCTTCGGATCATCGGGGCTCGCCTTGGCGACGAAGCGGCCCATCTGGGCGTAGGTGAGGCCACCCGTCCCTTCGAGCGCATGGATCCGCATGTACTGCGCGAAGCACCGGGCGTCCGAGCCGGATTCGATCGACTTGTCCGCGACGTCACACGTCGGGAGCGCGATCGGAGCCGCAAGGCCCTTCGCGTCGGCCTCGGCCTGCGTGAGCGGGAGTCCCGCCTCCTTCGCAGCGGCCGCGATGGCAGTCGGGTTCATGTCCCCCGACCCCACGATGTACTCCTGGTTGATGCCATCACGCACCGTGGAACGTGCGTCGACGCCCATGAAGATGGCGACCGCGCCGAACACGATCAGCACCGCGCCGGCGATGAGGCCGCCGATCTCGAGAAACCTCCGTGTGTTCATTGCTCCTCCTCCCGAACTGGAAACTACGACGATGTGCACCCCACTGTCCTGGGTGCCCGCGTTCGCCGCATCGGGCAAAGACGCCCGAAGCTCTGCGTGAATCGCGAGCGCGTGTTGCGGCCTTCTACGGACACCGATCGTCTACGCTCAAGCGAGATGACACCCGACCGCGACGCGATCCTCACTGCGCTCGAGCAGGTGATCGACCCCGAGCTGCGCCGACCCGTGACCGAGTTGGACATGGTGCGGGACGTCGTCGTGGCCGAGAACGGCTCGGTCGAAGTGACGATTGCGCTCACCGTTGCGGGCTGCCCGCTACGTGCGTCGTTCGACGAGCAGGTGCAGCGTCACGTCGGCGCGGTCGACGGTGTCACGGCGGTGCGTCTTTCGTTCGATGTCATGTCACCGGACGAGAAGGCAGCGCTCACGACCCGGCTGCGCGGGAACCGACCGGAGAAGAGCCCGCAGCTCGATCCGCGGACGCGGGTCGTGGTCGTGGCCTCGGGGAAGGGCGGCGTCGGCAAGTCGACGCTGACGGCCAACCTCGCGTACGCGCTCGCCCAGAGCGGCGAGGAGGTCGGCGTGCTCGACGCGGACGTGTACGGCCACTCGATCCCGCACATGCTCGGCATCCAGCAACGACCCGTCGTCGTGGACGAGATGATCGTGCCCCCCGTCAACTGGGACCTGAGGATCATGTCGATCGGCTTCTTCATGGAGGAGAACACTCCGATCATGTGGCGCGGGCCGATGTTGCACCGCGCGCTCGAGCAGTTCCTCTCCGACGTCCACTGGGGCGAGATCGACACGCTCGTCGTGGACATGCCTCCCGGCACCGGAGACGTGGGCATCTCGCTCGGTCAGCTGCTCCCGCGCTCCGAGGTGGTGGTCGTGACAACGCCCCAGCCGGCGGCCCAGCAGGTGGCCGTACGGGCCGCGCAGATGGCGGAGAAGCTCGGCATGCGGATCACCGGCGTGGTCGAGAACATGTCGTGGCTCGTCGGCACCGGACAAGAGGTGTTCGGCTCGGGTGGCGGCGAGCGGCTCGCCGCCGACGTCGGCGCTCCGCTGCTCGGGCGGATTCCGCTCGATCCGGCCCTTCGCGAGGCGGCGGATGCGGGCGTGCCGGTGCTCGAAGCGGCGCCGCGGTCGGAGGCCGCTGTGGCGATCGCCGCCGTGGCAGAGGCCGTGCAGCGGGCCCGCCCGGGCGCCATCCGCAAGCCGCTCACCGTTCTCTGAACAGCCCAAGGCGCCTCTCGGTCTCGAGCCCGTCGCCCGGGACTCCTTTGGCGGGTCGCGGGCATCGTGTGAGGATTGGCCCGTGAGCAGTGCCACCGACGACTCGCTGTCGCGCCTGCTCGCGCTCGGCCTCGCGGAGGCCGACGCGAGGACGGTGCTCGAGCACTTCCTCGACGCCGAGCGGCATGGCAAGCGCGGCCACGGGCTGGCACGGATCGCCTGGCTGGAGACGCAGGCGATCGACCCTGCCGCTCGCCCTCGCCGGATGCTCTCCGAGCCGGGCTACGAGCGGTGGGACGGGTGCGGTGCGCTCGGCTACCTGACGCTTGCCGCTGCGGTGCGGGCGACGCTGGCCGATCCGCCCCAACGGGCACGGCTCATCGTCCTGGAGCGGTGCTTCCCGACGGGCGCGCTCGGCGTGTGGGCGCGGATGCTGGCCGACGGTGGGCTCGTCGCAGCGCTGACGGCGACCTCGCCGCGGCGCCTGCCGCACCCCGATGGCGGCGAGCCGCTGACGGGGACGAACCCGCTTGCCGTCGCGATTCCCTCGAGCGACGGCCATCCGGTCGTTGCAGACGTCTCCATGGGTGCCGTCACGCACGGCGATGTGCTCGCCGGGATCGCGCGGCGCGAGGAGCTCGTTCCGTTCGGCGGCCCGCAGGCGTACAAGGCATTCGCGCTCGCGGCCGGGCTCGAGCTGCTCGTGAGCGCCCTTGCCGGCCCGGCGCACGCAGCCGTGCTGCTCGTGGCCCGGCCGGAGCACGACCCCGCCCCGGCCTTCCGCGCGCTGGCGGCCGGCCGACGGCTTCCCGGCGACCCTCGCTAGGGGTCGGTGTGAAGGTGTCTCCTGCTGCTTGCGCGGTGGGGATCCGCGGGAGCGGATTCCCCTCTGCGCTAGGAAAGGCTCTGTTGTCCGGGAGCTCTCAGGGGCCAGCCGACGCCTTCGTCGTCCTCCTGGTCCGCTTCCGTCTCACCCTCGGGCTGCTCTTCGACGTCGTCAGCCTCCTGCTCGGCAGGAACACCCGCCGGCTCCGGTGCCTCGGGCGTGGTGCTCTCCGCCGTCGCCGCGGCGGCGGCCCGCTTCCGGTCGGCCGTTCGCTCCTGCTTCCGCTCTTGCTTTCGAGCACGACGCTCTCTCACGGCCTGCTCGCGCTGCATTTTCGCCATCGTCGTCTGTCTCTTCGAGCTCATCCTCGCCATCCTTTCGCTCGCTCGGACCGGACTGCGAAGGTCCGTGTTCCCGACCACGGTACCCCCGGAGCCGCCCATTCGCCGAGTGCGGCGGCGACATGCGGGGGCCTCCGGCGCGATTGCACCGTCCACGCACCCGAGCGTTCGGGCCCCGGGGGACGGATCACCAGCTATGCTCGCCGTCCCTAGCGAGGAGCGGCGATGCAGAAACGACTGAACGAGCTGCAGCGCAGGCTCGCCACGATCGTTGACACTGCAACCGACGACGAGCGGGCCGAGTTGCGCGAGGTTCAGTCGCCCGCCGGGTGGCGCCAGGGAGGCGATGTGTCGCTCCCGCACGGCAATGCCGCCGCCGCGCTAGAGGTGATTGCGGCCGCCGAGGACGAGGAATGGGGCGGCCTGCTGCCGCAGGGTTCCGGGCAGAACCTTCGCGAGCAGCTGCGCGACCGGCTCGCCTGAGACCGGCGAGCCGTGGTCTGGCGTGGCGACGCACGGCGCACAGATACGCTGTCTCGGTGGAGTTCTCGGTTGGCGACGTCGTCGTGTATGGCACCCACGGGATGGGCCGCATCGCCGCTCGGGAGACACGCGAGGTCTCCGGCGAGCGCCAGGAGGTCGTCGTGCTGGAGCTCGAGGACAGCCTGACCGTGACGCTGCCGCTCGAACGCGCTCTTTCCCAGCTGCGGCCCCCGGCCAGCGAGGCCGACCTCCGTGCCGTGCAGGCGGCATTGCGTGCCGACCGCGTGCTCAGCGAGGAGCCGTGGCTCGTGCGACGGCGCGAGACGCTGGCCAAGCTGACGGGCGGCCACCCGGTCGAGCTTGCGGAGATCGTCGGAGAAGGAGCGCAGCGGCAGAGGGCGCTGAACGTGAAGGGAAGGAAGCCGCAGCTCTCGGGGGGTGAAAAGGAGCTGTTCGTGAGAGCGCGACAGCTGCTCTCGGGCGAGATCGCCCAGGCTCGTGGGCTCGAGCAGACGGAAGCGGAGGACTGGATCGAGGAACAGCTCGGCCGGACGGGCTGAGCATCCGACCGCGACATCGGGGCTGCGCGCGACCGTGCGCGGGATCCGTTCCGCTGTACTGTGACCACGCACGTTCTGGGTTGCGGGACGATCGCCGACCGCTCTGCAGTCCCACCCGACCAGGAGGAACGTCATGGCCGCGAAGCCGAAGGGGGATGCCACACCGAGCCCGGTGGCGGGTGCCCGCCTCCCGAGCACGAAGGTCAAGAAGAAGAAACAGAAGAAGACCTCGCGTGGCAAGTGAGCCGCCGGCCGTTGCGCAGGAGGGGGTCGAGCATCGGGAGACGCGACGGCGTGCGAACCAGCGCAAGGCAGCGGCACCCAGCCCTGCCGCCGACGCGCAGGGGCTCGTCGAGTTCGACTGCGAGTGCATGACAGTCGACTGCGAACGGTCGGTGAGGGTGCCGCTGTACGTCTACCGTCGCATGGTCGAGGCGGACAACCAGTACCTGGTGCAACGGGGTCACCACGCGTCCGAGCGCTACCGCACGATCGTCAGCCTGGGCCTGATGACGATCGAGGAGCGGCGCAGCTAGAGGCTTGATGTGTATTAGCGGCCGTCGTAGGCGGCGAGGGCGCGTGCTGGTCTGCCGGTGAGGGTGTTGAGGAGGATGCCGAGTGTGAGTGCGAGTAGGCGTTGCGCGATGCGTTGCGCGAGGCCGCGGGGTGTTCTCGCGAGGTGCCGTTCGAGTCTCATTTGTTCTTTGAGGTTCGAGAAGACGCTCTCGATTGTCAGCCTCGCGCTTGCCAGTACGCGTTCGCGTCTGTGGTTGGCGGTGGTGCGCTTGCGCGCCGGGGTCAGCAGCTCCACTTCGTTGCAGGCCATCCGCTCGTTGTAGGCGCGTCCCCAGAGGCCCTTGTCGGCGATGACGGTCTCGCCTGTGTCGACGAGGTCGAGCAGCGGCTCGTACTCGTGCTCGTTGGCGGGCACCCAGGTGTAGGCGAGCGGCAGCCCGCGCCGATCGGTGCGCAGCACCAGCCGCACACCCCAGACGTATTCGCTCTTGGCGGCGCAGTAGCCATAGGCGGCGGTGCCGGCAAACTCGCTTCGTTGCGCGCAGCCAGCGTAGTTGGCAACCCCGACCAGCGTCCCGTCGGCAAGGCGTGGGCCGCCGCTGTCGAGCAACCTGGCAAGCCGCTGCTGCACCACCGTCAGCAGCCCCGTCAGAGCGCGCAGACGCCGGTTGTACTGCGACTGCGAGGGCAGGTGCGGGAACCAGCCGGGCAGTCGGTAGCCGACAAGACCGAGGAACTGCCGGTCAGAGCTGATCCCCATCGCCGCCTGACAGACCGCGAGAGCGACCAGCTCCGCATCGCTGATCCTGGCCGGCGGCCCCGACCTGGCAGGGACCGGATACTCGTCCGCGAACACATACGCTGCAACGACAAGGGCTTCCAGATCGGGCGTCATCTCGAGCCTCCATCTCGAGGGGACACTGACCGGAAGCCCTTCGTCGTCCAGACGCGGGTCCCTACCGAATACGCATCAAGCCTCTAGAGCGTCCGGGCTCGCCTATCCGCCGATGCCGGGCAGCCCCGCGAGGGCGAGTGCCAGGTCGCCTTCGTCGTACTCGCGGTCTTCGAGGCGGCCCGCGAAGTAGTCGATGTACGCCTGCATGTCGAAGTGGCCGTGGCCGCAGAGGTTGAAGAGGATCGTCTCGCGGATGCCTTCCTCCTTGCAGCGCAGGGCCTCGTCGATCGCTCCCTTCACGGCGTGATTCGCCTCGGGCGCGGGCAGGATCCCCTCCGCGCGGGCGAACTGGACCCCCGCCGCGAACACGTCCGTCTGCGTGTAGGCGGTCGCCTCGATCAGACCCAGCTCGTGCAGATGGCTCACGAGCGGCGCCATCCCGTGGTAGCGCAGGCCGCCGGCGTGGAATCCCGGTGGTACGAAGGTGGAGCCGAGCGTGTGCATCTTCACGAGCGGCGTGAGGTGGCCGGTGTCGCCGAAGTCGTACGCGTAGCGGCCACGGGTCAGGCTGGGGCAGGCGGCCGGCTCGACCGCCACCAGCCGCAGCTCGCCGCCACGCTGCAGCGTCCGTCCCAGGAAGGGAAACGCGAGCCCGGAGAAATTCGAGCCGCCGCCTGTGCAGCCGACGATCACGTCGGGCCAGGCGTCGGCCAGTTCCATCTGCGCAATCGCCTCCTCCCCGATCACCGTCTGGTGCATGAGGACGTGGTTGAGCACCGAGCCGAGCGCGTACTTCGTGTCGTCTCGGTGCGCCGCCACCTCGACCGCCTCCGAGATGGCGATTCCCAGGCTGCCGGTGGAGTCCGGATGGTCTGCCAGGATGGCCCGCCCCGCAGCCGTCTCCTCGGACGGGCTTGGCACACAGCGTGCGCCGAACGCCTCCATCAGCCCGCGCCTGTAGGGCTTCTGCTCGTAGCTGACCCTGACCATGAAGACCTCGATCTCGATCCCGAACAGCGCGCCGGCCAAGGCCAGTGACGACCCCCACTGCCCCGCCCCGGTCTCCGTCGTGATGCGCCTGACGCCCTCTTCCTTGTTGTAGAAGGCCTGCGCCACCGCCGTATTCGGCTTGTGGCTCCCCGTCGGGGAGACGCCCTCGTACTTGTAGAAGATGCGTGCGGGAGTGTCGAGAGCACGCTCGAGACGGCGCGCACGGTAGAGCGGAGTCGGCCGCCACTGGCGATAGATGTCGCGTACCTCTGGGGGGATCTCGATGCTGCGCTCGGTCGAGACCTCCTGCAGGATGATCTCCATCGGAAACAGCGGCGCGAGGTCGTCCGGGCCGACGGGTTGTCCTGTGCCCGGGTGCAGGACGGGCGGGAGAGGCTCGGGCAGATCGGCCGCGATGTTGTACCAGGCCTGCGGCAGGCTGCTCTCGTCCAGCACGAACTTCACGCTCTCATCCATCTCGGCCTCCTCGCTCGTCGTCGTGCTGCAGTCTCCCCCAGCCGGTCCTGGTCGGGCAAGCGCCCCCCCGTTGGCTCCCACGACAGCCCCTTCCGGCACCTGCCACCGCCCTGCGGCCGCGCCGCGGACGCCTTGAGGGGCTTCGCCCGGGCCGGGATTCGCGGGGGCGGATTCCCACCTTGCGCGGCAAGTAATGTCTTGCGGCCGCGAAGCGGACGCCTTCAGGGGTTTTCGCGCGGGCCGGGATCCGCGGGGGCGGATTCCGGCCCTGCGCTAGGTAACGCAGGGAAGTGCGGGTCGTCGCGGATCGCGTCGAGATCGGGGTCGCTCAGCGCGTTCTCGCGGAAGCGCGACTCGAGCGTGACCGCCACGGTCAAGTGACCGAGCGCTTCCTCCCGGCGGCCGGCGCGAGACTCGGCACAGGCGAGGTTGTAGAGCACGCCGGCGTTGTCCGGGTGCTCTGCATGCTGGCGGCGCAGCACCTCGATTGCCTTGTCCCACTCCTCGGTCGACCAGTACCTGAGTGCCTCCGCGGAGCGCTCCCAGTCCGAGACCGCAAAGGGCTCTCCCGGTCTCCCTCCCACGACCAGCACCGTTGTCCCCTCCTCCCGCGCCGTCGCCGACCGTCTCACGGCCGGGTCCTTCACGAACACCACCGTCCGTGGAGGGGCCTCCACCGTTGCACCGTCGACGTTGAACGTCGCGTGACCCGACACGACGAGGTAGAGCTCCTCGTGGCCTCCCGCGCCACGACCGAGCTCGTCGTGCTCCCCGATCAGCTCCTGGCCGGCGGTCGTGGCCCGCCAGGCGTTGACGCCGAAGCCCTCCACGCCGAGCACCGAGCGAACCATGTGCCAGCGTGGCCGGCCGACGTCTGCCCAGCCCTCGACCTCGTCGAGGGAGATCGCCATCCATTGCTCGCTCATCGGCTACGGCCCATACGTGATCTCGGCCAGGTCCAGCTCGAGCAAGGCCGCGGCAGGCACCAGCACGCACGCCACTTCGGGCCGCGCGAGCGCCGCCACGACAGCCTCCGCTGTCGCCGCGCGCACCACGACAGGGACGCCGTCCGCATGTGCGTCGGAGAGGGCGGCTTGGTCGTCGACCGAGTCGAGCACCAGGGCGCTGCCGACGTCGAGGGTGCCTTCGACGGCGATCTCCGGCACGCGGCGCCCCGTGGCACCGAACCAGCGCTCCCGCATCAGAGGTCCAGAGTCTCCCCAGGGGCAGGGGAAAGAACCTCGACGCCGGGGGGTGCCAGTCGCCGCAGCTCGTCCGGTGTTCCGGTGAGGACGGGGAACGTGCCGTAGTGGCACGGCACGCACCGGGCCGAGCCGACGAGCTCGAGCGCGACCGCGGCCTCGCGTGGGCCCATCGTGAAATGGTCTCCGATCGGCAGTACCGCCACCGTGGGGGAGTAGATCCGGCCGATCAACGCCATGTCCCCGAAGACGTTCGTATCCCCGGCGAAGTAGATCGTCGGTGCATCCTCGGCGGCGATCACGAGCCCGCACGGCTCGCCGAGGTAGCGGCCGTCCGGCGCACTCGAGGAGTGGTTGGCATCGGTGAGCGTGATCGAGATGCCGGCCACCGTCACCGTGCCACCCTTGTTCGGCGACGTCGCCAGCCCGTCTGCCGGAAGCCCTTGACCCGTCAGCCAGCCGCGCAGCTCCACCTGCGCGACGACCGGGCACCCGAAGCGGCCGGCGAGAGCGACGGTGTCACCGACGTGGTCTGAGTGACCGTGAGTGAGCGCAATCACGTCGCAGCGCTCCGGCTCGAGCTCGTGCGCCGGGCACGAGGGGTTTCCGGCGAGGAACGGGTCGACGTAGACGCGTGTGCCGGCGGGCGTCTCGAGCCGAAAGGCCGAATGACCGAGCCACGTCAGCCGCGTCGCCACAGCCTGACCGTACCATCGCCGCCCTGCAACTTGCGCACACAGCAAGGGAGTGGCTCGTCCCTGCGCTCAAAGGACTTGCGCTACCGCCTTGCCGGCGAGCTCGAAGAGCGGCTCGACGAAGAAGAAGGAGCCGACGACGACGACGATCCCCGCAAGCAGTGTCGCGTCGAGCGCGAGATCCTCGGGTGGCGAGCCGCCGACCACGGCCGGCGCGGTGCCTACGACCTGGCTCGGCCGCATGTAGAGAGCACGCACGACATTCAGGTAGTAGGCGACGCTGAGCGCGGTGGCGACGACGCCGATCACGACGAGCCACCACCAGCCGGCGGCGTAGACGGCGGAGAAGATCGCGAACTTGCCGAGGAAGCCGCCCGTGAGCGGGAAGCCGGCGAAGGAGAGCATGAACACCCACATGGCGACGCCGTGCAGCGGCCGCTCCCAGCCGAGACCGGCCAGCGCGTCGAGTGTCACGGCGCGGTCGAGCTCCCGCTCGCGCGCGGCGACAACGGCAAACGCACCGACCGTGGCCGCGGTGTACGGGATCAGGAAGTAGAGCAGCGCCTCGCCGCCGGCGGAGCTGTCGGCCGCCACTGCGATGAGCAGGAACCCTGCCTGCGAGATGGAGGAGTAGGCGAGCATCCGCTTCACGTCCTGCTGCACGAGCGCGGCGAGGTTGCCGACGACGAGCGAAGCGACGGCGAGCGCGGCAACCGCGACGGTCCAGATCTCCGACTGCTCGGGAAATGCGGTCACGAGCACCCGCCACGTGACGACGATCGCCGCCGCCTTCGTTGCCGCCGCCATGAATGCGGTCACCGGCGTCGGCGCCCCCTCGTACACGTCGGGTGTCCACATGTGGAACGGCGCCGCGGACACCTTGAAGGCGAGGCCGGCCAGGATCAGCGCCATCCCGGTCACGAACAGAGGGTCGTCCGCGCCCGGCGCGTCGCGCACGGCGTCGAAGCCGAGCTCGCCCGTGGCGCCGTAGACGAGCGCTGAGCCGAAGAGCAGGATCGCCGAGCCGAACGACCCGATGATCAGGTACTTCAGCCCCGCCTCGAGCGACCGCTCGCGGTGCGTGTCGAGCGCGCACAGCACGTAGAGCGCGATCGAGAACCACTCCAGCCCGAGAAACAGGGTCATCAGGTTCCCCGCGGAGACGAAGAAGAGCATCCCGGCGGCAGCGGCGGTGACGAGCGAGTAGTACTCGCCGACGTGGTCACGGCGCCGGTCGCCATGCGAGACGAGCACGACGAGCGCGCCGATCCCGGCGAGGATCACCTGCGTGAACGCGGCCAGGCGGTCGCGCGTCATCGAGTCGGCCAGCAGCGACGTCCCGTCCGGAGTGTCCGCGTACACGCCACCTGCGAGCACACCTGCCGCGACGAAGCCGGCGAAGGCGACAACGGCGGAGAACAGGCGGCGGCTGTCGCGCGGGAAGAGCACCGCGCCGAGCAGGCACAGGCCTGACGCCGCGAGCAGCGCCAGCGACGGCGACAGCGCGAGCCAGTCGACGTGCGGGCTCGGGATCGTGGCTGCGATCACTGGCTCACCTGGGCCGCCTGCTGCGGCTCGTCGTTGGGGAAGGTGTTGCCGGTGACCGCCGCGGGCCAGGCCGACAACGCGAGCAGGCAGGCGACGAGTGGCACGACGAGCCACAGCTCTCCGCTGGCGAGGTCGGGCTCGTCCATCCGCACGGCGGGCCCACGGGCCTCGTGCAGCACGGCCGAGATGAGCCGGAGCCCGTACAGGGCGGCGAGCACCATCGCGACGGCGCCGACGACGGCGTAGCCCCAGCCCTGCACGAAGACGCCCGAGAGGATCGCGAACTCGCCTGCGAAGGTGACCGACCCGGGGACGGCGAGCATGATCATCCCGGTCGTCAGGACCAGCGTGGCGAGGGCGGGCCGCCCCTTCGCCATCCCGCCGAGCCGGGCCAACTCACCGGTGCCGCAGCGCTCCTCGAGCATCCCGGCAACCAGGAACATGGTCGCCGAGACGAGCCCATGGGCGACCGACTGCAGGACCGCGCCGGTCACACCGAGCTGGTTCGCCGTAAAGATGCCGAGCGTGATCAGTCCCATCTGGGCCATGGAGGAGTACGCGACGATCCCGCGTAGATCCGGCTGGCGGAAGGCGAGCAGCGAGCCGTAGACGAGGGTTGCCGCGCCGAGCACGAGCATGAGGGTGCGGAAGTCGGTGGCGGGTTCCGGCAGGTGGAAGAGGATGATCCACACGAAGCCCACCACGGCCGCCTTCGAGACGACGCCGGACAGCAGCGCCGACACCTCGGGTGGCGCCTGTGTGTACGCGCCGCGCAGCCAGCCGTGGAAGGGCAGCAACGGAGCCTTCACGGCGAACGCCGCCACGAAGCCCAGGAAGATCCAGTCGTTCGAGCTCGTGCCGTCGCCGGGAACGAGGCTGAATGTGCCGACGCTGACGCCGTACGCGACGACCGAGGCGAGCATGAGCAGGGAGCCCGCCATCGTGTAGAGCACGAACGTGAGCGTCGCGCGCTGCCGCTCAGGGCCGCCCCACACGCCGATCAGGATGTACAGCGGGATCAGCATGGCCTCGAAGAAGACGTAGAAGAGCAGCAGGTCCTGCGCAGCGAAGACGCCGACGACCGAGCCGATGAGGAAGAGCATGAGCCCGTAGTAGGCGCGCGGGCGATCGCGGCCGGCCCACGTCGCGTACGCGACGGCTGCGGCGCCCACGACGACCGCCAGCCCGACGAGCCAGAAGGAGATCCCCCAGAACCCGACCGAATAGGAGGCTCCGATCGCGTCGAACCACTCATGCCTCGTCGCGTACTGCAGCTCGTCGGAGTCGAAGTCGAACTGGACGGAGAGCCGCACGGGCGAGGTGCTGTCGTACTGGAAGATGCTGCCGATCCACCAGCCCACCTCTGCCACGGCGACGAGGAAGGCCAGGCCGGCGGTCCAATCGCGAGGCAGCGGCGCGAGCCAGACGACGAGCGCGCCGACGAGGGGGAAGGCGATGAGGAGCGTCGTCTGCATCAGCGCACCACGAGGAAGACGACTGCGAGCACGACGACGGAAGCTGCGATCACGAGCGCGTAGGTGCGCAGCAGTCCGGACTGGGCGCGGGCCACCCCGGCACCTGCCTCGAGCGAGCCGCGCGCGATCTCGTCGAGCGAGCGGTGCACGACATAGCGCTCGATCCCGTCGCGCAGACGCACCGCCGCCGCCTGCACCGGCCGGGAGAAGATCGCGTCGTACAGCTCGTCGAAGAACGCCTTGTGCTCGAGGATCGTGAGCAGCGGGCGACGTGAGACCAGCTCCCGGCCGGTCCGCGTCACCCGCCAGGCGACGAGCCCGCCCGCAGCGGCGACGCCGACCGCGATGAAGCTGGTCACGTAGTCGTCGGTCACGCTCGGGTCGACGAGCGGGCTCAGACCGCTCTCGAGCCAGCGCTCGAGCGGCTCCAGCACACCGGCGATGCCGAGGATCCCGCCGACGGCGGTGAGCACGGTGAGCACGCCGACGGGGATGAGCATCGAGAACGGGCCCTCGCCGTGCGCGTGCTCCTCGTGCCCGGTGGCGTCCTCGGGCCCGTGCGCGTGTCCGACGCCGTGACCTGCGCAGTGCTCGAGCACGAGCTCGGAGGGCTCGCCCCGGAAGACCCGCCAGTAGAGACGGATCGAGTACAGACCGGTCAGGAACGCACCCGCGAGCCCACCTGCGTAGAGAGTCCAGCCGAGCGGTCCGCCCAGGTCCAGCGCAGAGGCGAGGATCGCGTCCTTCGACCAGAACCCCGCAAGCGGCGGGATCCCGATCAGGGCCAGCGTCCCGACGAGGAAGGCCACGTGGGTCCATGGCATGAAGCGACGTAGGCCCCCCATACGGTGGATGTCCTGCTCGCCTGCCAGCCGGTGGATGACGAGCCCGGCGGAGAGAAAGAGGAGCGCCTTGAAGAAGGCGTGGGTGATGAGGTGGAAGATCGCGAAGCCGTACGCACCGACTCCGACTCCCACGAACATGTAGCCGATCTGGGACATCGTCGAATAGGCGATCACCCGTTTGATGTCGTTCTGCACGAGAGCGATCGAGCCGGCGAGCAGCAGCGTCACGAGGCCGAGCAGCGCGGCCAGGTGCTGCACGTCGGGGGCCGCTTCGAAGATCGGGTGCGTGCGGCAGATCAGGTAGACGCCTGCGGTGACCATGGTGGCCGCATGGATGAGGGCCGAGACCGGGGTCGGGCCTTCCATGGCGTCGGGGAGCCATGTGTGCAGCGGCACCTGCGCGGACTTGGCGGCTGCGCCGCCGAGGAGGCCGAGCGCGACCAGGACGATCACCGTGTCCGAGAGCCCGCCCGTCCGGGCGGCTTCGAAGACGGGACCAAAGTCGACGGTGCCGAGGCGCGAGATGAGGAGGAAGAGCGCGAGGGCCATCGTCGCGTCGCCGACGGCGTTGACGATGAACGCCTTCTTCGCCGCGGCGATCGCGGCGGGCCGCTCGTGGTCGAAGCCGATCAGGAGGTACGAGGCGAGGCCGACGAGCCCCCAGCCGACGAGCAGGATGAGGAGGTTGCCCGCCTCGACGAGGAGCAGCATCGAGAAGACGAACAGCGCCATGTACGCGAAGTAGCGGCGCTCTTCGTCCGCGCCGGCCATGTAGCCCATCGAGTACCAGACGATGAGCCCGCCGACCCCGGAGACGACGAGCATCATCGTGATCGAGAGCGGGTCGACGAGGATGTTCATGTCGACCTGGAAACCGAAGATCTGCAGCCAGGTGTAGGCCGTCGAGAGATGCGTCCGCTTCTCGGGATCCTCGCCGAGCATGAGCACCAACGCGTCGACGGCGCCCGCGAAGGCGACGAAGACGGAGAGCGTCGCGATCCAGCCGGCGTGGCGGCGTGTGATGCGCGTGCCCGCGAGCGTGATCGAGAGCGCCCCGACGAGCGGGGCGACCAGGCAGACCCATGCGCCGGCCGTCGGCATCTAGCCGTGCAGCTCCGTCATCGTGTCGACGTCGAGCGCGAGCCGCCGCCGCGCCATCGCGACGATCAGGCCGAGACCGACGCACACCTCGGAGGCGGCGACCGCCATCACCGCGAGGGCGAACACCTGCCCGTCGAGCTGACCGTGCAAGCGCGAGAAGGCGACCAAGGTGAGGTTGGAGGCGTTGAGCATGATCTCGAGCGAGAGCAGGACGATCAGGGGGCTGCGGCGGAGCATCACGCCGAGCGTGCCGATTGCGAACAGCGCCGCCGCGACGACGAGGTACCAGGTGACTCCCGGCCCGAGCATCAGGCCGCCTCGTCCTCCGAGGTGGCGCGGATCCCGAGCACCACACCCCCGACCGCTGCCACGAGGAGCACGATCGATGTGATCTCGAACGCGAGCAGGTGGTCGGTGAGGAAGAGCCGGCCGATCTCGGCCGGGCTTCCGAACGCGCCGGAGATGTCGGCCTCGTCCGAGAGGCTGTCCCCTGCCGCGAGGCCCATGGCGACGACGATCTCGGCGAGGAGCGCCGCGGATGCAACCAGGGCGGCCACGCGAATCCAGCGCGGCCCACCCGCCCACGGCGCGTCGGCACGTCCACCGAGGTACGCGATCACGAAGAGGAACATGACCATCACCGCGCCCGCGTAGACCAGCACCTGCGCCGCGGCCACGAACTCGGCGGCGGCGAGCAGGTAGAGGACGGCAAGCGAGGCGAGGTTCCCGATCAGGGAGAGCGCCGAGTAGAAGGGGTTGTTGAGGGTGACCACGGCGACGCCCGACCCGAGGCATGCGCCGGCGGCGAGGATCCAGATCACCCACACGAGGAAGTTGCCCATGGGCTCAGCTCGCCTCCGGCGACCCGACCGCGAGTCCGGCGCCGGTTGAGCTCGATTCGATCCGGGGTGCGGTGTCTGTCGTCATCGCTGGGTGGAGCTCGCCCTCGTGCGTCAGGACGAGGACTGGTAGATCGGCGTCGGAGTGTCGTACAGGTCGGGGTCCGCCACGGGCACTGTCTTCACGGGTGCGTCGAGCAGCATGTCCTTCGTGTAGATGAGGTCGTCGCGCGAGTACTCCGACAGCTCGAACTCGTTGCCGAGCGTGATCGCATCGAACGGGCAGGCGAGCTCGCAGTAGCCGCAGAAGATGCAGCGGCTGAGGTTGATCTCGTAGATGCGGGCGTAGCGCTCGCCGGCCGAGACGCGGTCGCCGGCGGTGTTCTCGGCGGCCACCACCCGGATGCAGTCCGACGGGCACGCCGCCGCGCAGAGCGAGCAGCCGACGCACTTCTCGAGCCCGTTCTCGTGCCGGTGCAGACGGTGGCGGCCCCGGAAGCGCGGGTACACCGGGCGCTTGACCTCCGGGTACTCCTGCGTGATCGGCTTCTTGAAGATGTGCCGGAAGGTGACCCCGAAGCCTTTCAGTGTCGAGAACGGCTGCGGCATGGCTAGATGGCGACGACCAGGATCGCGGTCACGATGGCGTTGACGGTGGCCACGGGCAGCAGCACCTTCCAGCCGAAGCGCATCAGCTGGTCGTAGCGGAGACGGGGCAGCGTGGTGCGGATCCAGATGAAGACGAACAGCAGCGCGAACAGCTTCACGAGGAACCACGCGGGCCCCGAGAGCCCCCAGAGCCACTCGGGCCCGTGCCAGCCGCCGAGGAAGAGGGTCACGGCGAGCGCCGAGAGCGTGATCAGGTTGATGTACTCGGCCATCGTGAACAGGCCGAAGCGCATGCCGCCGTACTCCGTGTGGTAGCCGGCCACCAGCTCCTGCTCCGCCTCGGGCAGGTCGAAAGGCGCCCTCGCCGTCTCCGCCAGCCCGGCGAGGAAGAACACGAGGAAGCCGACGAACTGGGGCAGCACGTACCAGACCTCGTCGTCCTGGGCGGCGACGATCTGGGTCAGCGAGAGCGAGCTCGCCATCATCACCACGCCGAGCACTGAGAGTGCCAGCGACACCTCGTAGGAGACGAGCTGCGCGCAGGTGCGCATCGAGCCGAGCAGCGAGTACTTCGAGTCGGACGACCAGCCGCCGACGATGAACCCGTACACGCCGAGCGAGCCGATCGCGAAGATGAACACGAGTGCGATCGGCACGTCCGCGACGTAGCCGGTCACCGTCTCGCCCCCGATCGTCCAGCCCGGCCCCCAGGGGATGACCGAGAAGGTGACGAGGGCGGTGAACCCGGCCAGGAAGGGGGAGAGGATGTAGAGCACGTCGACGGAGTCCTTCGGCCGGAAGCTCTCCTTGTTGAGGAGCTTCAGGAGGTCGGCGAAGGGCTGCAGCACACCGCGGGGCCCTGCGCGGTTGGGCCCGTAGCGGAGTTGCATGCGGCCCATCACCTTGCGCTCGGCGAGGGTGAGGTAGGAGAAGACCAGCATCATCAGGTTGATGACCACGAAGCACTTGATCAGGCTGATCCACCACGCCTCCGTGGCAGCTGCGACGAGCCCGGTCACGTCTTGACCACCTCCACCGACGGGTGCAGGTCGGCGGCGAACTCGTCGGCGACGCGTACGACGCCGGCCACGAGCCTGCGATCGACCCGTGCCCGCAGCTCGACGGACGTCCCGTTCGACCGCAGCGTGACCGTGTCGCCGGTGGTGATGCCTCGTCTCCCGGCGTCGTCGGGCGAAAGGGCGGCCTCGCGGGGGGGTCGCTGGAACTGGAGCTCTGCGACGCGCTCCACCTGCGGCCCCGAGAAGAGTGGGCGGTAGCGAAGCAGGCGCAGCTCGCCGACGAAGTGGTCGCCGGGCGCCGTGGGCGCCGTTGCGTGAACGGACGGCTGAGGGGGCTCGGGCTCGAGCCACGGCGCGCGCGCCGGGAGCGGGGAGTGCTCCCCGATGGTGGCCAGGTCGACGCCACGGAACATGCGCGCCGCCACCTCCTCGAACAGAACCGCTGCGTGCGGGGAGATGTCGACCTCGAACCGGGCCGCGAGCTTGGCCAGCCAGGCCAGCTCGTCGGGAACCGGCGGCAGCACCGCCCGCCGCACGCGTTGCAGGCGCCCTTCGAGATTCATCAGCGTCCCGT
>CAVPGO010000022.1:0-134562 GCA_963703975.1 uncultured Actinomycetes bacterium | reverse complement strand
CACGCTGACCATCGCCGTCATGCAGTCGGACGCGTTCGGGATCGAGTTCAAGCCGCACACCCACCCGATCGCGCTGCACGTCGAGGACGTCGGTGCCGCGCGCGCCGAGCTCGAGGCGCGCGGCGTCACCTTCCCCGCCGAGACGCTCGACAGCGGCGTCTGCCACATGGCGCACTTCGCGGATCCGGACGGCAACACCCTCATGTTCCACCACCGTTACGCACCGCGCGACACCGGCTCCTGAGCCGCTATCGCTCGTGCTCCACGAGGCTGCGGCGGAACTCCCGCAGGCGCGCCGACTCGACGGTGACGACGGCGCCGAGGATGCATGTGACGACGGCGAGCAGCCAGACGGCGTGGAGGCTGTCCAGCACGGCGACGCACAGGAGAGCGGCCGCGGCTCCGGCCGCCCGCTCCCAGGCGAGCCTCCGGATGGCACGGAACCTCCCGAGCACCGAGCCGAGCATGTAGACCGCGGCCCCGAGTCCGAGCGCCCAGCGGCCTGCGGGCGAGAGTGACTCGTCCGGATGCTCGAGCGTCTTCTTGGCGCCGACGGCGAACAAGATGATCCCGAGGACGAAGGCGAAGTGGAAGAACGAGAAGATGTCGCGTGCCATGGGGCCGCGACGGTCGATCGGCAGTCGTGCCAGGGCGCGCTCCGCACCGAGCGCCAGGAAGTCGAAGTACGCCCACCAGAGGGCCGCCACGCCGACGAAGGCGATCGTCACGGAGGCGGCGAAGAGGGCGTCGCGGGGCGCTTCGGACGCACCGAGCCCGATCGCGACGATCGACTCCCCGAGGGCGATGATGATGAAGAGGCCGTACCGCTCGGCGAAGTGGGCCGCGGAGACCCGGAATCCCGCGTTGCTGACGTTGAGGGCCCCCGCGATGTCGATCGCCGCCGCACCGAGCCAGAGGGCGACGCGGGCGTCGCCCTCGAGAAATCCGCCGAGGAGCACCACGCAGGGCGCCACGAGGAACCACGGGGCGAGCTTGCGGATCGCCGCCTGGTGCTCCGGCGCGAGGCGCAGACCCCACACGTACAGGCCGATGTGCGCGACACGCACGGCGAAGTACGGGACGACGAACCACAGGCCGTTGTCGCCGTACGCGCCGGGGACGGCGAGCGCGACGAAGAAGCAGCCCAGCGTGACGCCGAGGAACGCGATCCGCACGCCACGGCTCTCGATCGAGATCGCGTTCGTCATCCACGCATATCCACCCCAGGCCCACCACACGAGCCAGAGGACGAGGACGCCACGGGCGAACCCGGCCGCCGACGGGTCGTCGAGAATGAGCGTCGTCACCTGCGTGATCGCGAAGACGAACACGAGGTCGAAGAAGAGCTCCAGGTAGCTGGTGCGCCGCTCCTGCTCGGCCTCGGTCTCGGGCCCGACGAGCTGCTCGACCGTCGTCACGTGCGCGTCTCGGTCCAGACCCGCGCACGCCGGTCGCCGACGGGCTCGCCGCTAACGCGGATCATCACGGCTTCCTCCTATCGCGTGGGGCGGACGGCGAGACCTGCCTCCGGCCTGAAGGTCGGTGTGTGCGCCGGCGATCGCCCGCTCGATCGTCGCAGCCGACTCGTCGACGTCGCCGGGCCCAGAGGTGGATCGGGCTGCGTCGCCATTGCATAGGATTGAACGTCGACGACGGACGCAGTAGCGTTCCGCGTCGGGAGGTAACGACAGAGGAGGAACAAGGGTGAAGAAGGTCATCATCTCGCTCGCGATCACGGTGCTGCTGGCGGGTCTCGCCACTACCGCCGCGATCGCGCGGAGCGGGAAGAGCGCTGCGAGCACGCAGGTGTGCGTCCTGCTCCCGGACACGAAGTCGTCGGTCCGTTGGGAGCAGTTCGACCGGCCAGGTTTCGCGAAGGCGTTCAAGAAGGCAGGCCTCACGGCCTCGATCGTCAACGCGCTCAACGACCCGCAGAAGCAGCTGGCGCAGGCGGAGCAGTGCATCTCGGCAGGGGCCAAGGTCGGCGTGATCGTGTCGCTCGACACCGGCACCTCGATCGCGATCCAGAAGAAGTTCACCGCCGCGGGCGGGAAGACGATCGACTACGACCGGCAGATCGTCGGCGGTACGGGCTCCGTGTACATTTCGTTCGACGGCACCCAGGTCGGTCGCCTGCAGGCACAGGGCGTGCTCGCCGGGATGAAGGCGAAGAAGACGTACGGCCCGAACGGCGTCGTCGCCCAGCTGTGGGGCGGCCCGACCGACGCGAACGCCTTCTGGTTCAAGAGCGGGAACGACCTTGTCCTGAACCCGCTGTTCAAGGCGAAGAAGGTCAAGAAGGGCCCGGCGAAGTTCGTGCCGGAGTGGAGCGACAAGAACGCTCAGACCATCTTCGAGCAGATGCTCGTCCAGACGAACAACAACATCCAGGGCGTCGTCGGCGCGAACGACAACATCGCCGGCGCCGTCGTCGCGACCCTGAAGGCGAAGGGCCTCGACCCGATCGCGCTGTCGGGTCAGGATGCGACCGTCCAGGGCGTGCAGAACATCATCTCGGGCTGGCAGACGAACACCGTCTACAAGTACGTGCCCGCCGAGACGAACGCGGCCGCAGCGGCGGCGGTGGCCCTGTTCAAGGGCAAGAAGCCGGCGGCGAACTCGACCCGGCCGAACGGCAGCAAGAGGCAGCCGACCCAGGTGATCCCGGTGTTTTCGATCACCAAGGCCAACTACACGCGGCTGTTCACGGACAAGTTCCTGAAGCGGAGCGATGTGTGCTCCGGGGAGTACAAGCAGTACTGCAAGTAGGCAATCGGCGGGACGGGTGGGGGCGCTCGTGCGCCCCCACCCGCTCGTCGCGGGAGCGCGCCCTGTGACCGACACCCCCCTGCTCGAGATTCGCAGCCTCTCCAAGACGTTCGGCTCCGTGCAGGCGCTGACGGACGTCGACTTCGAGGTGCGCGAGGGCGAGGTGATGGCGCTCGTCGGCGACAACGGCGCCGGCAAGTCGACGCTGATCAAGTGCATCGCCGGCATCCACGGCTACGACGAGGGCGAGATCCTCTTCGACAGCCGGCCCGTCACGATCCACGGGCCGAAGGACGCCGCCAAGCTCGGGATCGAGGTCGTCTACCAGGACCTCGCGCTGTGCGACAACCTCGACGTCGTCCAGAACATGTTCCTCGGCAGGGAGGCGCGCGACTGGCTCTACCGGCTCAAGGAGCCGGTCATGGAACAGCAGACCTTGGAGACACTGAGCTCGCTCTCGGTCACCACCATCCGGTCGATCCGCCAGCCGGTCGCGTCGCTCTCCGGCGGGCAGCGCCAGTCGGTCGCGGTGGCGAAGGCGGTGCAGTGGAACTCCCGGCTCGTGATCCTCGACGAGCCGACGGCCGCCCTCGGCGTCGCGCAGACGCGGCAGGTGCTCGAGCTCGTCAAGCGCCTTGCCGACAAGGGGCTCGCGGTCGTGCTCATCTCCCACAACCTGCACGACGTCTTCGAGGTCGCGACGCGCATCACGGTCCTCCGCCTCGGGCGGGACGTCGGGGTGTACGAACGTTCCACGACGAGCCAGCAGGAGGTCGTGACGGCGATCACCGCCGGCATTCCGACCAAGGTCGCCGGCATCGCCGGGACCGACGCCGAAATCATCCAGTGAGCGCCGACGTCACTGCCCCGGGTGTCGAACTCCCCGAGGACGGGAGCAACGACGAGCGGACCGGCATGTGGCAGCAGGTCCGCGACAACGTCAAGTCGGGCAATCTCGGCGTCCTGCCCGTCGTCGTCGGCGAGCTGGTGATCGTCCTCTACTTCGGCCTGACGGCGACGAACTTCTTCACCGCCTCGAACTTCGTCAACGTCATCCTCCAGATGGCGGGAGTGACGATGATCGCGTTCGGCGTCGTCTTCGTCCTCCTGCTCGGGGAGATCGATCTCTCGATCGGGTTCGTGGGCGGCATCGCCGCGCTGGCTGCAGCCGAGTTCCAGCTGCCCAGCAGCTCACACGACTTCCCGGGTTGGCTCGCGATCCTGCTCGCGCTCGGGATCGTCGCCGCGATCGGCCTCGGCCAGGGCACCGTCGTGGCCAAGGTGGGCGTGCCGTCCTTCGTGGTCACGCTGGCGGGGCTCCTCATCTGGCAGGGCGTGATCCTGAAGGTGCTCGAGCTGCGTGGGGTGATCATCATCGAGGACAACTGGATCAACAACACCGCCACGTACTACTTCTCGGGCACGGTCAGCTGGCTCATCGCGGCGGTCATCACCGGGTCGTATGCTCTCGTGACCCTGGGAGGCGTCATCGGGAAGCGCCGAGCGGGGCTCCGCGTGAGCCCCGGGTTGATGATCGCCAAGCTGGTCGGGGTCGCAGTTGCCGCCTTCGGAATCGTTGCGATCTGCAACCACGCCGAGAAGCCGAAGCCGTGCCCGGAAGGCACGCCTCTCACCGTGACCTGCACCCAGCCGGTCGGGCTGCCGCTCGCCGGACTGCTCATGGTCGTCTTCCTCGTCGGCCTCACCTACCTCGCGAAGCGGACGACGTTCGGGCGGCACGTGTACGCCGTGGGCGGGAATGCGGAGGCAGCTCGCCGCGCGGGCATCAGCGTCGCGCGCGTCCGGATCATCGTCTTCATGATCTCGAGCGTCATGGCCGGCGTCGGCGGCATCATCCTCGCGGCGCGCCTCCAGTCCGTCAACCTGAACGCCGGGGGCGGGACGCTGCTGCTCGACTCGATCTCGGCCGCCGTGATCGGCGGCGTGAGCCTGTTCGGCGGCCGCGGCGAGGTCCGGGGCGCGCTGCTCGGCTCGCTCGTGATCGCGACGATCGCCAACGGCCTGAACATCGGGGGCTACAGCACGGGCACGATCTACACGGTCACCGGCATCATCCTGCTCCTCGCCGTCACGCTCGACACGATCGCGCGCCGGCTTCAGGTGAAGTCGGGTCGGTAGGGCCGTGAGGACCTCACTCGGCATCTGGGCCCTCGGCCCGATGGTGACCCGCTTCGTCCCCGGCGGCTACCAGCCGCAGCACGCCGGCGAGTCGACGGCCGAGAAGGTGGCGCGGGCGGTGGCCGGGCTGGGCGACCTGATGGACGACTACGAGTTCCACTACCCGCAGGAGCTCTCCGAGGAGAACGTCGACGAGGTGCGGGCCGCCCTCGGCGGTCACGGCATCTACGCGATCGCGACGGGGACGCACCTGAACCCGCGCTTCGGCAAGGGTGGGCTCTCGTCCCCCGACGACGCCGTGCGCGCAGACGCGCTCGCCGAGGCGCTGCGCGCCGCCGACTTTGCCGGTTCGATCGGTGCCCAGATGGTCCTGTGGCCCGGGGTCGAGGGCTACAACTACCCGTTCCAGACGCCGTATCGGGCGGCGTGGTCGCGGTTCGTGGACGGTGTCGGGGACGTCGCGGCACGCTGCGAAGAGCGTGGCATCAAGCTCTTCCTCGAGCACAAGAACTCCGAGCCGGCGATGAAGATCCTCATGCGCAACGTCGGCATGACGCTGCACGTGATCCACAAGCTCCGCGAGCGAGGCATCACGAACGTCAAGGTCAACATGGACTGGCAGCACCTGCTCATGAACGGCGAGTCGCTCGGCGAGTACGCGGCGATGCTCGCCGCGGAGGGTCTGCTCGGCCACCAGCACGCAAACTCCGGCTGGGGCACGTTCGACGACGACAACATGGTCGGTGCCACCGCGTTCATGGAGACGCTCGAGCTGGCGCTCGAGCTGCGGCGCGCCCGTTACGGGGAGAACGGGGAGCGGCTCGGCTTCGACCTCTACCCGTACACGGAGGACGCCGTTGCGGCGGTCGAGCGCAGCGTCAAGCAGTGGAACTTCATCTGGGACGTGTCAGGGCGGATCGACGACGCCGCCCTCCGTGAGGCGCAGCAGGCGAAGGACGCGGTGCGCGCCTACGAGCTGGTCTACGCGGCGCTCGGCGCGGACGCGTGAGGCTCGAGCAGACGCGCGAGCGCTGTGCGTCCGTCTCCCAGCACCGGCTCGCCGTGCGACACGAGCACATGGCGCACGGGCAGCTCGAGCAGCGGCCGCAGCGCCTCACGCAGCTCCACATGGCCGGCAGCTTCGCCCAGCCAGCTCTCGGGGCCGAGCTCGAGTGCATCGGGCGAGCCGGTCACGATGTCACCAAAGACGAGCGCGTGATGGGACGGAAGCCAGAGGACCGCCTCGGGGAAGTGCACGGCGTCGTGCGGGATCACGCCACCCGGCAGGGCCTCACCGAAGGTGAACGTGCGCGTCGGCTCGATCTCGCGCGGTTCGTCGCGCAGGACACGCTCGTGCGCCCAGATCTCCGCTCCGTACCTCTCGCGCATCGCGTTCGCGCTCCTGGCGTGCCAGTGGACGGTGAGCAGCACGTGGACCGGCTGCCCGACACGCTCGACGTCGCGGTCGAGCGCTCGCCAGAACCGGTCCTCGTCCTCGGGTGGAGCAAGCGGGTCGACGAGGACGACGGCGTCGGCGGTCTCGGCGTAGACGCACCCGACCTCCCGATCCCATTCGGAGTCCGTGGTCCAGTCGGGATGGAGGCCCGTCCAGCGCCACAGACCGGTCTCCACCTTCTGCACGCGCATGCCCGCCGAGATTAACGTCGCCGACCTCACCGCGGCCCTCGTCCGCATCGACTCGACCAACCCCGACCTCGTCCCCGACGGTGCGGGGGAGGCCGAGCTGGGGGCCTTCGTGGCCGACTGGCTGCGGGGGGCGGGGCTCGACGTGGCGGTCGAGGAGGCCGCCCCTGGCCGCCCGAACGTGGTTGCGGTGGCGCGTGGGTCGGGCGGCGGACGCACCCTGATGCTCAACGCGCACATGGACACCGTGGGCCTCGCAGGGATGGACGAGCCGCTCTCGGGGCGCATCGAGGGTGGACGGGTCTACGGCCGCGGCGCTTTCGACATGAAGGGCAGCCTGGCCGCATGCATGCTCGCCGGCGCGCGGGCGTTGGGGCTCGGACTGCGCGGCGACGTCGTGGTCGCTGCCGTGTCGGACGAGGAGGCGGGGAGCCTCGGCACCGAGGCCGTCGCACGCTCCTGCCGCGCCGACGCGGCGATCGTCACCGAGTCGACCGACGAGCGCCTCGCCCTCGCGCACAAGGGCTTCGCCGGCTTCGCCATCGAGGTGGCCGGCCGGGCCGCCCACGGGTCACGACCCGACCTCGGCGTCGACGCAATCGCGAACATGGGGCCGGTGCTGGTGCGCCTGGCGGCGCTCGACCAGCGTCTGCGCGACGAGGCGGGCCACGCTCTCCTTGGTCCCGGCTCGGTGCACGCGTCGCTGGTCAGCGGCGGGCAGGAGTACTCGAGCTACCCGGCCTCGTGCCGGCTCGTGGCGGAGCGACGCACCATTCCGGGCGAGACAGACGACGACGTGCGCGCCGAGATCGAGTCGCTGCTCGGCGGCGTGGACGGGTCGTGGGAGGTGCTCATGACGCGCCCGCCGTTCGAGACCGCGCCCGACGGGGAGATCGCCGGGCTGGTGGCGCGACACGCGGGTGGACCCGACGTCGTCGGCGTCCCGTACTGGGCCGACTCGGCGCTGCTGCACGAGGCCGGGATACCGACTGTGCTCTTCGGCCCGTGCGGGGACGGCGCGCACGCGGCCGTGGAATGGGTCGACGTGGCCAGCCTCGAGCGCTGCCTAGACGTGTACACGGCCGTCGCCGCAGAGTTCTGCGCGTGAGCACGCCGCGGATGCTCTCCATCGTGCAGGTCGGAGCTGGGCTCTGGGGCCGCAGCTGGGCCGAGCTCGTGGCCGGATGGCGCGGTTCGCAACTCGTGGGGCTCGTCGACGCGAGCCCCGAGGCTCGAGCTTGGGCGCACGGCCGGCTGGGCGTGCCGGCCTTCCGCACCCTCGACCGGGCGCTCGACCAGGTGCCCTGTGACGCGGTGCTCGTGGTGTCACCGCCCTCGACCCACCGCTCACTGGCCGAGCAGGCCCTCGAGGCCGGCCGGCACGTGGTGATCGAGAAGCCCGTGACGACGGAGCTTGCGGACGCGATCGCGATCGCCTCCACGGCCGAGCGCAACGCCCGCCACGCCGTCGTCGCCCAGAACTACCGCTTTCGCCGGCAGCCGCGAGCGCTCCAGAAGCTCGTGCGCACCGGATCGCTCGGCCCGCTCCACGGCGTGCGGATCGTGTTCCGGCGCGACCTGCGGCGGGCCTGGATCTCGTCCGATGACTGGCGCGGCCGCATGCCGCACCCTCTGCTGCTCGACATGGCGATCCATCACGTCGACCTGTTGCGCGCCTGTACCGGCCGTGACGTGGTCGCGGTCGACGCTCGTGGCTGGCCCGCCCCCGATGGCCCGTTCCGGCACGCTCCGACGGTGACGGCGCTGCTGGAGCTCGAGGGTGCGATCGACGTCTCCTACGACGGCAGCTGGGCTCCGCCGTTCGGCGAGACGTCGTGGAACGGCGACTGGGAGCTGATCGGAGAGCAGGCCCGCGCCACATGGACGGAGGGCATCGACGACGCGCTCGCCGGTGTCGTACGGCTCGAGCGATACGGCGACCGGTCTCGCCGCGCCCCGCTCCCGCGTCTTGCGGTCTCCGATCGCCTCGGGGTGATCGCCGAGCTGCGGCGCGCCATCCGAGCCGGCGACGAGCCGGAGGTGAGCGTGCGTGACAACCTCCAGACCCTCGCCGCCATGGTCGCCCTCGCCCGCTCCTGCGACGAGCGTCGCCCCGTGCGCCTCGACGAGGTGCTGCCGCGGTGACTGCGCTCGTCGGTCTCGACGTCGGCACCACCGGCGTGAAGGCCGTCGCCGTCACACCCGACGGAGCGGTGCTCGCGCGAGCCGAGCACGGGTACCCGCTCTCGACGCCCCGGCCGGGCTGGTCGGAGCAAGACCCCGAGGACTGGTGGCGCGCCGCCGCAGCGGCCCTCGCCGAGGTGACCGAAGGGCGGGAGGTGGCGGGCATCGGCCTGTCAGGGCAGATGCATGGGCTCGTCGCGCTCGACGACGCGGATCGTGTCGTACGACCGGCGATCCTCTGGAACGATCAGCGCACCGCGGCGGAGTGCGCGCTGATCGAGGAGACGGTCGGCCTCGAGCGGCTGATCGCGCTGACCGGCAACCGTGCCCTGCCCGGATTCACGGCGCCCAAGCTCCTCTGGCTGCGCACGCACGAGCGCGCCGTGTACGCGCGCATCGCGCGCATCTGCCTGCCGAAGGACTACGTCCGGCTCCGCCTCACCGGCTCGTTCGCGATCGACGCCGCCGACGCCTCGGGGACGCTGCTGCTCGACGTCGCCGGCCGGCGCTGGAGCGGAGAGATGCTCGAGGCGCTCGACGTCCCGGCGGGCTGGCTACCCCCGGTGCTGGAGTCGCCGGCCGTCTCGGGGGTCACCGCCGCCGGCGTGCCCGTTGCTGCAGGAGCCGGCGACTGCGCTGCGGCTGCTCTCGGCGTCGGGGTCGACCGTCCCGGCCCGGCGTCGGTCGTGCTCGGCACCTCGGGCGTCGTCTTCGCCGCGCTGCCGGCGTACCGGGCCGAGGAGCTGGCGCGCGTGCATGTCTTCTGCCATGCCGTCCCCGGCGGGTGGCACGCGATGGGGGTGATGCTCTCCGCCGCCGGCTCGCTGCAGTGGCTGCACGACACGATCGCCCCGGACCTCACGTTCGCCAAGCTCGTCGAGGAGGCAGAGAGCTGGCCCCCAGGGGCGGAAGGGCTGGTCTTCCTCCCGTACCTGCAGGGCGAACGGACGCCACACGCGGACCCTGACGCCCGCGGTGCGTTCGTCGGGCTACAGCTCCGTCACGACCGCGGCGCGCTCGTGCGGGCGGTGCTCGAAGGAGTCGCCTTCGGACTGCGCGACTCGCTGGATCTGCTGCGCGGGCTCGGGGTCGAGGTCTCCAGTGCGCGTGCGTCGGGCGGCGGCGCGCGCTCGGATCTGTGGCTGCGCATCTGCGCCTCCGTGCTCGGTGTCCCGATCGAGCGGACGGTGGTCGAAGAGGGGTCCGCTTTCGGCGCCGCGCTGCTCGGCGGCGTCGCCGGTGGCGTGTTCGCCGACGTGCACGAGGCGGTCGCTGCCGCCGTGCGCGCCGGCCAGGTCGTCGAGCCGCAGGCCTCTTGGCAGATTGCCTACAGCGAGTTGCACCAGCGGTATCGCGCGTTGTACCCGGCGCTGCGTCCCTTCGAGCGTGCGGGTGTCTAGAGTCGCTCGCTAGGGTGGCCCGACAATGGCGCCCACGCCAGTCACCAAGGAGACTTCTGCGATGAGACTCGGCCTGCTGTGCACCGCGAACATCAACCTCCAGATTCTCGCCGGGGCGGCTGAGACAGAACGCGTCGACGTGGTCGCCGTCGGGAGCCGTGACGCGGCGAGGGCGCAGGCCTACGCCGACGAGCACGGCATCCCGCGCGCGCACGGGTCGTACGAGGCACTCCTCGCCGACCGCGAGGTCGACGCGGTGTACGTGTCGCTGCCGAACGGGATGCACCACGAGTGGACGATGCAGGCACTCGCGGCCGGGAAGCACGTCCTGTGCGAGAAGCCGTACACACGGCACCCGGCGGAGGTGGAGGAAGCCTTCGACGCCGCCGAAACAGCCGGTCTCGTGCTCATGGAAGCCTTCATGTACCGGCACCATCCGCAGACACGCGAGATCGAGCGGATCGTCCGTGACGGAGCACTCGGCCGGGTGGTCTCGGTCACCGCGAAGTTCACCTTCCCGCTCACCGACCTGACCAACGTGCGCGCCCTGCCCGAGCTCGACGGGGGTGCGCTGATGGACGCCGGCTGCTACTGCGTGAGCGGCTCGCGTCTCGTCGCGGGCGAGCCCGTCTCGGTGCTCGCGGAGCAGGTGATCGGCCCGACAGGGATCGACATGGCGCTCTACGGGACGATGCGCTTCGCGGGAGACGTGGTCTCCCAGATCGAGACGTCGTTCGTGGCTCCCCGCCGGCAGTACGTCGAGGTCGTCTGCGCGGACGGTGTCCTGGTTGCGGACGCGCCGTTTCGGGTCGACTGGGCCGGCGCGCTGCAGGTCGTCCGCGACGGGGAGGTGGAGGAGGTCGCCGTGCCCGAGGCGAACTCCTACCGGCTCCAGCTCGAGAACCTGGCGGACGCGATCGCCGGTACGGCGCCTCCGCTGCTCGGTCGCGCCGATGCGCTCGGGCAGGCACGGGCGATCGAGGCGCTCTACCGGTCGGCTGCGGCCGGCGAGGCGGTAGTCCTCGACTGATCGGCGGGTCGACAGCCGGCCGTGCACCCGATGGCGTCGAACCGCCGGACGGTTCCGTGCGTAGTCCACGACGACGACCACGACAGGAGGACGCGATGAGGCGTGTGACTTCGGCAGCCGTGCTCGCGGCTGCACTGCTCGCCGCCGCGGGGTGCGGCGGCTCTAACGACGAGAGCACAGCCACGACCACGGAGACCGCGACGACCGAGACGAGCGCCGGCGGGTCGAGCGGCGGCACGTTGGCGGGATCGGTCGGCCCGGGCTTCGAGATCTCGCTGGACAAGACCGACGTCACGGCCGGCACGTACACGCTGATCGTCGACGACAAGTCGACCAGTCACAACTTCCACCTCACCGGCCCCGGCGTCGACGTCTCGACCGAGGTCGGCGAGGAGGGCACGAAGACGTTTACGGTGGAGCTCCAGCCTGGCACGTACACGTTCGTGTGCGACCCGCATTCGAGCTCGATGAACGGCACGCTCACGGTGCAGTGACGCGACGCAGACCCGTCCGCGGTCCGTACCATCGAGACGAACCGCAAGCGAACCGAGGAGACGCATGAAGGTCAAGCTCGTTCTACTGGCGACGTGCGGGGCGCTCGTCGCTGCGCTGCCCGCTGTCGCGGCGACGCCGACGCTGAAGGGAGTCGTGGGCCCCGGCTTCACGATCACCATGACGAAGCCGAAGCAGGCCGGCACCTACAAGCTCGTCGTGCAGGACAAGTCGAGCATCCACAACTTCCACCTCACGGGGCCCGGCGTGAACGTGACGACGTCCGTGGCTGCCGTCGGCACGAAGACGTTCACCGTGAAGCTCAAGGCTGGGAAGGTGTACCGCTTCGTCTGCGATCCGCATGCGAGCTCGATGAAGGGGTCGTTCAAGGTCCCGGCGTAGAGTCGGGATCGAGCGGCGGACGAACGGTGGGGGCGGCCTGGTCGCCCCCGGCCGCCTCACGGGCCCGCAGCGAGCGGCAGCGGCTCGATTGCACCGCCGGCGATCCGCCAGGCCGCCAGCTCGTCGGTGCGCACCGTGTAGATCAGGTAGGGCTTTCCTTCCCACATGCCGATGTTGCGCACGTCGGTGCGCGACGGGCGCGGCGGGGACGACAGGTGGGAGTGGAACACGGCGAGCTCGTAGCCGTCGTCCTCCAGAAACCACACCTCCGGATCGGCCATGCGGAGGTCGAAGCGGTACGGCGAGGCCGCCGCATTGACGCCCGGGACGTAGCGGACCGCCACGTCGTCTTCCACGACGACAAGTCCACAGGCTTCGTTCGGCGCTTCTCTCCGTGCGTGTTCTTCCAGTGCGAGGCGCGTCGCGGCTTGCACTACCACCAGACGGTCTGCTCCATCGCGCGCTCGGCCTCCTCGGCGGTGTGCGCGTCCCAGAAGTCGGCGGAGAGGTACTTCCAGCCGGCGTCGGCAAGCACGGCCACGACGACGCCCTCGTCGAGCTCCTCCGCCAGCCGGCGGGCGACGTGGATCACGGCGCCGCACGAGACGCCGGCGAAGATCCCTTCGCGCTCGAGCAGGTCGCGCACGCCGTGGAGCGACTCGTCGTTCGAGACGAGCACCTTCCGGTCGAGCTTCGACACGTCGAGGATGGGTGGGACGTATCCGTCCGCCAGCGATCGCAGACCCATCACGGGGTCGCCCGGGAGGGGCTCCGCTGCGGCGACGATGACGTCCGGGAACGTCTCGCGCAGGCGCTCGCCGGTTCCCATCAGCGTCCCTCCGGTGCCGAGGCCGGCCACGAAGACGTCGACACGGTCGAGTGCCTCCGCGATCTCCGCGCCGGTGCCGTCGTAGTGCGCGCGAGGGTTGGCCTCGTTTGCGTATTGGAACGGCATGAAGAAGCGGGGGTCGCGCTCCGCCAACTCGAGCGCGAGCCGCACGGCGCCGTTCGATCCCTCCTCGCCCGGTGACAGGACGAGCGAGGCCCCGTAGAGGCGCAGCAACCGCTTCCGCTCCTCGGTCGCGTTCTCGGGCAGCACGCAGGTGAGCGGGTAGCCCTTGAGCTTCGCGACCATCGCGAGGGAGATGCCCGTGTTGCCCGAGGTCGGCTCGAGCAGATTGCGGCCCGGCTGCAGCTCGCCCGACGCCTCGGCAGCCTCGATCATCGCCTTCGCCACTCGGTCCTTGACCGAGCCGGACGGGTTCTGGCCTTCGAGCTTGGCGTAGATGCGCACGGCGGGCTTCGGCGAGAGACGAGACAGCTCGACCAGCGGCGTCTGGCCGATCAGGTCGAGCACCGACCGCGCCGCCACCGGCTTGCACGGATCGTGGATGTCCGTGCCGCCCGCCATGGCGGGGAGGAGGATCACGGTCGAGTCGGCGTCGACGGCGGTCTCGAGCCCGTCCAGGGTGCGCACGTCCTCACCGCCCAGGTAGACGTTCACGAACGGTGCGATCTCTCCGTCGGCGAACAGGTGCGCGCCGAGCGCCGGGTAGCGGCCGGCAACGTCGTCGAGCACCTCGCGCACGGTCGTCCCGGCCGCGTCGACCTGGCGGGCGCCGCCGACCTCGTTGCGCAGTGTCGGCGGGATCCGAACGATCGTCATGCGTGGACTCCCCGGCCCAGAGCGGTGGAGGCCGGCCCTGCTCCCGAGCAGAACTCGACGTAGTCGACGTACTCGGTGATCGTCGGGTGGTCGCCGCAGACGGGGCACTCCGGGTTGCGCCGGATCGTCACCTCGTCGAACGTCGTGTGCAGCGCGTCGAAGAGCAGCAGCCGCCCGGTCAGCGTGTCGCCCGCCCCGAGCACGAGCTTCAACGCCTCGCTCGCCTGCAGCGAGCCGACGATTCCCGGGAGCACGCCGAGGACGCCACCCTCGGCGCAGCTCGGTGCCAGCTCGGGTGGCGGTGGCGACGGGTACAGGCAGCGGTAGCACGGCCCCTCACCTGGGTGGAAGACCGTCGCCTGTCCTTCGAAGCGGTAGATCGACCCGTGCACGACGGGGATGCCGTGCCAGACCGACGCGTCGTTGATCAGGTACCGGGTCGGGAAGTTGTCGGTGCCGTCGACGATCACGTCCCAGCCATGGGCCAGGATCCGCTCGACGTTCTCCGAGCTGAGCCGCTCCTCGAACGGCACGACACGGACGTCGGGGTTGAGCGCCTCGATCGTCCGCTTCGCCGAAGCGACCTTCGGCTCGCCGAGCCGTTCGGTGGAGTGCACGATCTGGCGCTGCAGGTTCGAGTCGTCGACGACGTCGGCGTCGACGATCCCGAGCGTGCCGACACCGGCTGCGGCGAGGTACAGCGAGGCGGGTGACCCGAGCCCGCCGGCGCCGATGAGCAGCACGCGGGCGTCGAGCAGCTTCTGCTGCCCTTCCTCTCCGACCTCGGGGATGAGGAGGTGCCGCGAATAGCGGGTGCGCTGGGCGGGCGACAGCGTCTTCGGGGTGGAGAAGTCGTAGCCGTTCCGCTTCCAGTCGGAGAACCCGCCGGCGAGGTTGACGACGTTCTCGTACCCGAGCTCCTGGAGCGTCTTCGTGGCGAACGCCGAGCGGGTGCCGCTCTCGCAGTAGACGACGATCGTGCGCTCATGGTCGCGAACGAGCGTCTCGAAGCGTGACTCGAGGTTGTTGCGCGGCGCGAGCACGGCGCCGGGGATGTGCCCTTCCTGCCATTCGTCCGGCGGCCGCACGTCGACGAACAGCGGTGGCGCGTCCGACCGGAGGCGCTCGTGCGCCTCGACCGTGGAGATCTCGTCGATCTCCTCCCGGACATGTGCCAGAAGCTCCCTGTACGTCGACATTACTTTCGTGAATATAGCGGAGACGAAAAGCGGGTACAGCCCGCGTCCTCTCTCTAACGCAGCCGTGCCGGATCTGTTCCCGGGTACCGTGCGTTCGTGAGCCCTCGCACGCGTGTCTTCGCCTTCACGGCGGCTGCGGCGGCGGGCGCCGCCGCGCTCGTCGTCGGCGTCGTGGCGGCGCAGAGCGACCGGCCCGCGCCGCTTCCGGCCGAGCAGACCGAGCCGCGTCAGGGCCTGCCGCCCCTCGTGCTCGAGCTCGGTGTGCGCGACGACGCCGAAGGCCGCGATCTGCGCCGCGCACAGGACCGGTACGCGGCGGGGGACCTCGCAGGGGCGGCGGCGCTGTTCGGGAGGCACGACTCGCTCGAGGCGCGTGTGGGCCACGCCTTCGCCGGCTGGCCGGACGGCACGGTCGACAGGCTGAACCGGCTCGCCGGCCTGCATCCACGCAGCCCCGTCGTGCAGCTGCATCTGGGCATCGCGCTCTACTGGGCGCGTCAGAGTGGCGCCGAGGACGCGTGGCGAGCTGTCACTCAGTCCGCACCCGACACGCCGTATGCGGTCGCGGCGGACAACCTGCTGTACCCGCAGTACGCCCGCGATCTCCCTCGTTTCGTTCCCTCGGCCTCTCTGCCCGCCGGCCTGAGCGGGCTCACGCCGGCAGAGCAGCTTTCCGAGCTTGCACGGCGGTCGCGCGCGGGAGGACGGCTCGGCACTCTCTACTACGGCGTTGCGCTGCAGCGTCTCGGACACCAGTTGTCCGCCGCCAGGGTGCTCGGAGCGTACGCTCGACGGCACCCAGGCGACGCCGAGGCGCGGGTCGCGGCAGCTGTGGCGCGGTTCGACAAGGCGCATCCGGAGGCGGCGTTCTCACGACTCGGACCACTCACCAGGCGCTTTCCGCGCGCGGCCACGGTCCGCTTCCACCTGGGCTTGCTGCTGCTCTGGTCGGGCGAGCTCGAGGAGGCGAAGCGCCAGCTGCGCCTGGCGCAGAAGGCCGAGCCCGGCTCAACGATCGCCCACGAGGCGACCCGCTACCTCGGCGCTCTCGCCCGCGCGTCGTGATAAGGCCGATGTGGATGATCCCGTCCGGCCGAGCCCAATCTTTGACGGGCCACGGTCGCTCTGGCTACCGTGACGTCTCACGCGACGGAAGGGGGCGATCCTGAGCGCAGCTGATCCGAGGAGCTCGAGCTCGGTGCCGGTGGACAGCGTCCCCGACTCGGACGAGACCCGTGCGCTGCTCGAAACCGGTCGTGCTGCCGGCCGCCTCGACGCACACGAGCTCGCGCTCGCCCTCGACGAGCTCGACCTCGACGCGGGCCAGCTCGACGCCTTCTACCAGCAGCTGGACGAGGAGCAGATCGAGGTCGTCGCCGGTGGCGAGGACGACGACGCGGCTGCAGAGCGTGAATGGGAGGCCGACACCGAGATCTCGACGGACACGCTGCAGCTGTTCCTCAAGGACATCGGCAAGGTGCCGCTGCTCACCGCCGCGCAGGAGGTGGAGCTCGCCAAGCGGATCGAGCGCGGCGACCATCGCGCGAAGCAGGCCATGGTCGAGGCGAATCTCCGGCTGGTCGTCTCGATCGCGAAGCGGTATCGCAACCAGGGGCTCCCCTTCCTCGACCTGATCCAGGAGGGGACGATCGGGCTCGTGCGCGCCGCGGAGAAGTTCGACTGGCGCAAGGGCTACAAGTTCTCGACGTACGCCACCTGGTGGATCCGACAGGCAGTGGCGCGGGCGATCGCGGACAAGGGCCGCACGATCCGCATGCCGGTGCACGTCGTCGAGAAGCTCAACAAGATCCACCGCTCGGAGCGCAAGCTGCGTGCGGAGCTCGCCCGTGAGCCGACGTCCGCCGAGGTGGCCGACGACCTGGAGCTGACGATCGACGAGGTGGAGCAGATCCGCCGCAGCGCGCAGACCCCGGTCTCGCTCGAGAAGCCGGTCGGCGACGAGGAGGAGAGCGAGTTCGGCCACTTCCTCACCGACGAGTCGGCGCCGCTGCCGGAGGAGCAGGCGGAGGTGGCGCTGCGCCGCGAGGCGCTGCGTGCGATCCTCGACAGCCTCTCGCCTCGCGAGCGTGCCGTGCTCGAGCTGCGCTACGGGCTCGACGGCCAGCAGCCGCGCACACTCGACGAAGTGGGGCGGACGTTCAACGTCACGCGCGAGCGAATCCGGCAGATCGAGCACCAGAGCTTGAAGAAGCTGCGCGCGCTGGCCGAGGCGAGGAACGTCAAGGACGTCGCGTGACCCAGCGGCGGCGATCGCCGGCACGGCGCGTGCGCGACTGGTGGCATCTGCGCCGTCCTCACGCACCGCAGCTCTCGGGCTCCGTCTCGCCCGGGTCGCCGCGCGAGTGACCCGAGCGGGGGGTCACACCCTCGCGCCGGCCGGCGTGCTCGCGATACGGATGCCGCGGCCTGCCACGCGCCCACCGGGCGCGTCGGGGGGAGGCGCCCGTGGCCGGTCGAAGACCTACCCCCGGGTGGCTAGACTCCGCGGCCGTGCTGCCGTCTCCCGAGACCCTCACCGCGGAGTTGGCCGAGTGGATTGCCATCCCGTCGGTCAGCGCCGACCCCGTGCACCAGGCTGACGTGCGTCGCTCCGCCGAGTGGGTGCGCGACCGGGTGCGGGTCGCCGGTGGCGACGGGGAGCTGGTCGAATGGGGTGAGCGGCCGCTGGTCATCGGCGAGGTGCGCGCCTCGCGGGATGCCGACCGAGCGCCCACGATCCTCTGCTACGGCCATTTCGACGTTCAGCCGCCCGACCCGCTCGAGTTGTGGGAGTCACCGCCGTTCGAGCTCGTGGAGCGTGACGGGTGGCTCTTCGGGCGTGGCGTCGCCGACGACAAGGGACAGCTCTTCATGCTGCTCAAGGCGGCGGAGGTGTTGGCGGCGGCCGGTGAGCTGCCGGTGAACCTGCGCTTCGCGTGCGACGGAGAGGAGGAGATCGGCGGGGCCTCGATCGTCGACTGGCTCGTGCAGGACGAGCGCGGAGCCGATGCGGCGGTCGTCTACGACGCGGGCATGGTGTCACGCGACGTGCCCGCGTTCACGCTCGGCGTGCGCGGCCTGTGCATGTTCCACGTCGCCGTGCGCACCGGTGAGCGAGACCTGCATTCCGGCGTCTACGGCGGCTCGGCCCTCAACGCAATGCACGCGCTGATGCGCACGCTCGAAGGCGTCACCCCGCGAGACGGGTGCGTGCCCGAGCCCTTGCGGAACGGGGTCGTGCTCCCCAGCCCCGAGGAGGTCGCGGCGTGGGCGTCGATGCCCGCCGGGGAGAGCGAGCTCGCCTCCGCGGGCGCTCGACCTGCCGACGACGAGGCCGCCGCGGAGTTCTATCTGCGCACCTGGGCGGAGCCGTCCCTCGACGTGCACGGGATCGCCGGCGGGTCGCCCGTCCTCGTGAAAACGGTGATTCCCGTCGCAGCCCAGGCGAACGTCTCGATTCGACTCGTCGAGGGCCAGGATCCGGCCGAGATCGTCGAGGCCGTGACGATGCTGTTGCGGGAGGCCGCGCCGACCGGCTCGGAGGTGGAGGTCACCTGCCACTCCGCGTCGCCCGCCGGCGTCGTACGCGCCGACTCCCGTGCGGTGCAGATCGGGCTCGACGCGTTCGAGCACGTGGTCGGCACCCGGCCGCTGCTCAATCGGTCGGGTGGTTCCATCCCGCTCGTGTCGGCGCTCGCGGCGCGCGGGGTGCCCACGATCCTCACGGGCTTTGCGCTCAACGAGTCGAATGTGCACTCCCCGAACGAGCGCCTCGTCGCGCACTACCTGCCGCTCGGCATCGAGACGACGTGCGAGCTGTATCGCCGCCTGGCCGCACTTGCCTGACCCCCGCTTCACCTGCCCGCTCGCCGAGGAGCTCGCGACCGACGTGCTCGAGCGCTTCGTGCGCTACGTGCGCATCGACACGCAGGCCGAGCTCGACTCGGCGGCGTATCCGAGTACGGCCAAGCAGCTCGACCTCTCGCGGCTCCTCGTCGACGAGCTCCGCGAGGACGGGGTCGGCGATGCGACGCTGACCGAGCACGGCTACGTGCTCGCGACGTTGCCGGGCACCGTGCCGGAGGCCCCGGTGGTGGCGCTCATGGCGCACGTGGACACCTCGCCCGATGCTCCGGGCGCAGGCGTCGAGCCGATCGTTCACCGCGCGTGGGGTGGTGAGCCGATCGTCCTGCCCGGCGATCCCCGGCAGGTGCTCGACCCGGCCGAGCTCCCGGAGCTGGCCGAGCGAATCGGCCACGATCTGGTCACGAGCGACGGCACGACCCTACTCGGCGCGGACGACAAGGCCGGGGTGGCGGAGATCATGGCTTCGGTGCGGCGGCTGGGTCGGGAGGAGCTTCCGCGCGCCACCGTGCGGGTCGTGTTCACGGTCGACGAGGAGGTGGGCCATGGCACCGAACACCTCGACCTGGACCTTCTCGGCGCCGACGTCGCCTACACGCTCGACGGCTCCGGGCTGGGGGAGATCGAGTTGGAGTCGTTCTCCGCCTACCAGGCGAAGGTGGTCATCAAGGGCGTCGGCACGCATCCGGGCTCGGCCAAGGGCCGGATGGTGAACGCCGTCAAGCTCGCCGCCGACCTTGTTGCCTCGCTGCCGGGCGACGCGCTCTCACCCGAGACGACGGAAGAGCGGCAAGGGTTCGTGCATCCGACCCGCATCGCGGGACATGCCGCCGACGCGACGGTCTGGTTCATTCTGCGCGACCACGACGACGCGAAGCTCGACGAGCATCTCGCTCTGCTCCGGCGCCTCGTCGACGAGCTGCGCGCGCGAGAGCCCCGGGCCTTGATCGACCTCGAGCTGGAGGAGCAGTACCGCAACATGGGGCCGGCCCTCGTCGACCACCCGAACGTCGTCGCCGTCGCCGAAGAGGCCATCCGGCGGGCCGGGGTCGAGCCGGTGCACACCCTCATCCGTGGCGGTACCGACGGCGCCCGCCTCACCGCGCGTGGGCTCCCGACACCCAATCTCTTCACCGGCGGCCAGCTCTATCACTCCGTGCGCGAGTGGGCCTCGCTGCAGGACATGGCCGCCGCCGCCGCGACGGTCGTCGAGCTGGTGCGCCTCTGGGGCGAACGACCCGCGCCGGTGCCTCGCGGGCCGGTGGAGTGACGGCCGCCGCTACGGCTCGATGACGGATGAGCCCGCGCTCCAGCGAGGCAGGCTGGATCGATCGTCAGCGCCGCGACCGAGAGCCGGGGTCAGTCACGCGCCGGCGACGCCGGATCGTGACTGTGCACGCCGCAGCCGAGCCAGTCGTGGCCGAACGTGCGCATTGCCTCCACGATCGGCAGCAATGCCCGGCCCTTGTCCGTCAGGTCGTACTCGACGCGTGGGGGCGACTCGGGGTAGCTGCGCCGCACGAGGATCTCCTCGCCCTCGAGCCAACGCAGGCGCTCGGCCAACGTGCGCGGGCTGATCCCCGCACACGAGTGCTCGAGCTCGGTGAACCGGCGCGGCCCTTCGGAGAGGTCGTGGACGATGAGCACCGTCCATTTCGCGCCGACGATCTCTGCGGCACCGGCGACCGAGCATGTCGGCACCTCGTGCACCGCGAGCATCGTCCGCTGGTCCGTCATCGCCACGATCACATTCTACGGGCGACCCGACGGGGCATGCGGCTCGCCGACTGACGCGTGATGTCAACGTGCCATGCAGTGCGGCCGCGAAGCGGACGCCTTCAGGGATCTTGCTCTTGCGCGCGCACTCGCGAGTTCAGTCCCACGGTGGAGGGTTGTGCACCCAGCGCCCACCGACCATCGTCGCCACCACCGCGACCGACTCGAGCTCGTCGGGTGGGCACTCGAGAGGATCGTGCGAGAGGACGACGAGGTCGGCGAGAAAGCCTGGCAGCAGCTTGCCGCGACGCCGCTCGTCCCCGGCGAGCCAGGCCGGGGTGACGGTCGAGGCGACGAATGCCTGCTCGACCGTGAGCGCCTGGTCGGGGTGCCAGGCCGGACGGTCGTCGATCGTGCGCATCACGCCGGCGCGGATGCCGGCCAGTGGGTCGAGCTCCTCCACCGGTGCGTCAGAGCCGTTCACCACGACGGCTCCCGAGTCCCACAGCGAGCGGAAGACGTAGGCGCCGGCAGCCCGCTCGCCCCAGAAGCGGTCCGCAAGGTCGCGGTCGGACGGCGCATGCGAGAACTGCACCGAGCATGCGACGCCGAGCGCCGCAAAGCGCCCCACGTCTTCAGGGGCGAGGCATTGAGCGTGCTCGACTCGATGTCGCAGCCCGAGGGGCTGCCACAGCTCGCGTGTCGCCTCGAAGGCGTCGAGCGCCTCACGGTTGGCGCGGTCGCCGATCGCGTGCACCGCCACGGGCCACCCCGCGGCGGCTCCGGCACGCACGATCTCCGCGAGCTCCTCGCCGCTCGTGATGACGACCCCGGATCCGTCCAGCAGCCAGGCGGTTCGAGACCCGAGCGTGCCGTCCATGAACACCTTCAGATAGCCGAGCCGCAGAAACCCGTCACCCAGCCGCGGCCGAAGTCGCAGGTCGGCGAGCTCGGCGAGCTGCTCGTGGGGAAGGGACTGCCAGACCCTCAGCGTGAGCCCTTCCTCGTCGTGGATGCGGCCGAAGATGGCGGGTGCTCCGAGCCAGCCGTCCTTGTCGTGGATCGCCGTCACCCCACGGCTGTTGGCGACGCTCAGGCCCTTCCTCGTCGCATCGACCCATTCGTCCTCGGCCACCGTCACGAACCGCTCGCGGTACTTCCAGGCGGACTCCTCACGCAGAATGCCCGTGGGCTCCCCGTGGTCGTCCCGCTCGACGACGCCTCCGGGCACCTGCAGGTCTCCGTCGCCGAGCGCAAGTGCGGCCGAGTTCAGCCACAGCGAGTGGTAGTCCTTGGAGAAGAGAGCAGCCGGCGTCGCGCCGGTCACCTCGTCGAGCGCGGTCGCCGTCGGTTGCGTGGGCCAGTCGGCGTCGCGCCAGCCACGGCCGCGCACCCACGTCCCCGCATGAGCGTGGGCGCGAACGCGATCGAGCGCCTCCGCGAGCGACGCGGCGCCCTCGAGTGAGACGTCGCGCTGCGCGAGTGACCAGCTGGGGAAGTGGACATGGCTGTCTGTGAGCCCCGGAACGACACAGCGCCCACGCAGGTCGACCCGCTCCGGCGTGGGTAGCGCCCATTCGTGCGTTCCCACACCGCCGGCGACCCGGTCACCGGCCACGGCCAGCGCGCCCGCGCGCGGGAGCGCCGCGTCCATCGTCCGGATCACGCCGCCTGCGAGGATCACGCCGTGTTCCCGAGTTCCTCGAGGACGTCGTCGATCCCGAGTTCCGGCTCGGGGACGTGCTCCAGCCAGAGGCCGGGCTCCGCGCGCGCCGTGACGAGTGCCATCACCGGAGCGCGATTGTAGTAAGGGCGGGACATCCCGCCCTACGTGCCTCGGTCGGCGCGCCGCACCTACGCCGGGCCGCGATATCCGCGTGGCGCGACGATCGGGCGCTCGGTCGGGAAGTCGGCGGTCTCCGGGTGGAGGTCGAGCTCCGCTCCCGCGCGGCAGCGGTCGGTGCCGTAGCCGCCCGCCTGCAGGGGCTCCAGCGAGGCCATTGCGAGCGCGAGCAGCTCGCCCTCCTGCTGCTCGGCGCCGAGCTCGACGGCCACGTACGCCATCGCCTGGATCGCGTCGCAGTTGGTGATCGCTTCGTTCGTCTCGCCCGCCGTGTGGTACGCCTCGTGGGCGAGCGTCAGGATCGCGTAGATCGTCGTCGACGAGCGCTCGTAGCAGGCGGTCCGCGGTTGCAGGGGGAGCGACTGCGACCAGTCGATCGTGCGCAGGCAGTCGAGCTGGCCGTGCCGGGCCTTGCCGGCGAAGGCCTGCAGCCGGTCGCATGTCTGGTGGGTGAGGAAGATGCGCGCCTCCGGGACGCCGTTGGCGTCGAACGACACCTCGCCGTGGCGTGGGAGCGGGTCGATGAGGTTGGCCCACAGGCCTTGGCAGTCCACGTCGACGTCACGTCCGGAGACCGCAGAGGCGATCGGCTCCAGCGTGCGCTCGGTGGCGCGGTCGCTCCACCACTGCCAGCCCACGAGGGCGAGCGGGATCGCGAGGACGACGGCGAGAGCCCGCATCCCTGCCGTATCGGCATCCGGCGAGAACGCCAGGAGCGGGCTGTCCCCCGATGGGGACAGCCCGCTCGGCCGCGCTAGGACGCGGGCTCGATGTTCTGGTTCACCCGGAAGACGTTGTCGGGGTCATACGCGGCCTTGACCTGTGCCAGCCGCGCGTAGTTCGAGCCGTAGGTGGCCTTCACCCGGGCCTGGCCCTCGTCCATCATGAAGTTGACGTAGGCGCCGCCCGCGGAGAACGGGTGCAGCGCTTCCCAGTAGCCGATCGCCCAGTCACGGAGGGCCGGGGCCGACGCCGGGTCGGGGTCGACGCCGACGAACACCTGCGACCAGACGGCGTCGCGGAAGGCGAACGCGGTGTCCTCCGGCGCGACGTCGTGTACCGCTCCGTCGATCGGGTAGATGTGCGAGCCGCATTTCCACGACGGCATGCGGTCGTTCCACTCCCGGTTCCGAGCGATCGCCTCGTCGGGGATCTCCTTGACGAAGTCGCCGCGCCAGTACCACTGGTCGCCCGGGCCGTAGAGCCCATCGAAGGCGCTGTTCAGCGCCGAGAGCGGCATGCGTCCGACGCCGTGCATGAGCGGCTCTGCGACGGCGAGCATCGGCGCCATCGCCTGCTCCGCCTCTTCGTCCGAGGCGTCGACACTCCACACGATTCCGCACACCTTGCGGAGGTGGATCTCCTCCGGGAAGGGGGGCGCCGGGGGAATGGTGTGGAAGTTGAAGAAGCCGGTCACGTTTCGCGGCGCTGACGGGAGCCACTCGCGGTAGGCGGCCAGGAGCTCGTCCGTGTCCTCGAGAGCCCAGAACGTCGGTCCGCCGACCACCGTCGTGACCGGATGGGCGCGGAACGTGAACTCGGTGACGACGCCGAAGTTTCCGCCACCGCCGCGGAGCGCCCAGAAGAGGTCGGGGTTCTCGTCGGCGCTCGCAGTCACGGTGCTCCCGTCGGCGAGCACCACTTCCGCCGAGAGCAGGTTGTCGATCGTGAGCCCGTGGCGACGGGTGAGGTGGCCGTGCCCGCCCCCGAGCGTGAGCCCGGCGACGCCGGTCGTGGAGATGATCCCACCCGGTACGGCGAGGCCGTGCTGCTCGGTGGCGGCGTCCACCTCGCTCCACAGGCAGCCGGCACCGACTCGCACGGTGCGTGCCCCGGGGTCGACGGAGATCGCCTTGAGCAGCGAGAGGTCGCAGACGACGCCGTCGTCGACGCTGCCGAGCCCTCCGCCGTTGTGGCCACCGGCACGGATCGCGAGCGGCAGGTCGTGCGTCCGGGCGAAGCGGATCACGGCTGCGATGTCGTCGGGGCCGGCGCAGCGTGCGATCAGCGCCGGACGCTTGTCGATCATGGCATTGAAGAGCGCTCTGGCCTCGTCGTACCCGGTGTCCTCCGGGCCGATCAGCTCACCGGCAAGGCCGCTCAGCTCGGTGCGTGCGGTTTCCGCAGCAGACACGGTCGTGCTCATCTCGTCCTCCTCGATTCGACTGTCGCGAGCGTAGGGCGCTCGTCCGCCGCTGTCATGACGAGGACTGATCGACTTTTCTTCCCGCACACCGGTGCGCGATGATCAGATCTGACTAGTCGCATGCTGACGCTTCCCGGGCCTCTTCGTCTCACACCTGCCTTCCCGTTCGCCGGACGTGTTCGCGAGCTCGGGGCGCTGACCGCTCTGCTGCCTCGCGCAGACGGCGAGGGACGGCGGGTCGCGGTCGTTGCGGGCGAGCCCGGGTCCGGCAAGAGCAGGCTCGTGCGTGAGCTGGCCGAGCGGCTGGCGGGGGAGGGCGCGCTCGTCCTCTACGGTGCGTGCGACGCCGTCGTGCCGGCTCCGTACGGGCCCTTCGTGCAGGCGCTCGATCGCCTGGTCAGTCACGCCGACCCGGAGGAGCTGCGGGCCGACCTCGGACTTGGCGGCGGCGAGCTGACCCGGCTGCTCCCCGACTTGCCGCTCGTCGTCGGTGAGCTTCCATCGCCGCGGGCTGCGGACGCAGACACGGAGCGGCACCGTCTGCACACATCGGTCGCAGAGCTGCTCGCATCGGTCGGGGCGCGCTCGCCCGTGCTGCTCGTGCTGGAGGACGTGCACTGGGCGGACGCTCCCACGCTGCTGCTGCTCCGCCATCTCGTGCGGTCGGGTGCGAACGCCCGGATGCTGTTGGCGGTCACGGTCCGGGACGTGGACGCCGCCGTCGCGCCGACTCTGTCGGAGACCCTCGTCGACGTGGTCCGCTCCGAAGGCTCCGTTCGCGTCCGGCTCGGCGGGCTCGATGACGACGAGCTGGCGGAGTTCGTCCGCCTCGCGACCGGCGCCGAAGCGGGCCGCGAGGTGACGGAGGCGATCGGCAGCCTCACCGCGGGAAACGCCTTTCTGCTCACCGAGCTGTGGCGCGAGCTGGTCGACACCGATGCGATCGAGGTGCGCGCCAGAACGGTGCGGTTGGCGCGGCCACTCGCCGACATCGGCACGCCGGAGACGGTGCGCGAGGTGGTGACGCAACGCTTGGCCCGCCTCGGGCCCGCCACCGGTGAGGTGCTCGAGCTCGGCGCCATCGTCGGTGCCGAATTCGAGCTCGACACCGTTCGCCGCGCGTCGGGGCTCTCGGAGGCCTCGCTGCTCGACGCGATCGACGAGGCGGAACGCAACGGCCTCGTCCTGGAGGCACCCGCCAGGGGGCTTGCCTACCGCTTCGCCCACGAGCTCGTGCGCCGCTCAGTCGTCGACCGGCTCTCGGCTCCCCGTCGGGCGGAGATCCACCTCCGGGTGGCACAGGCGCTGGAGACCGGGCCCGCGCACGGTGAGACCCGGGGACGGCTCGCAGCGCTCGCGCACCACTACGCGGAGGCGGCGCCACTCGGCGGCGTCGAGCGCGCGGTCTCGTACAACCTCCTCGCGGCCGAGTCTGCGGCCGCCGCGCTCGCGTTCGACGAGGCCGTCGAGCGCCTGCGGACGGCGCTCCAACTGGGCGTCCGCGATCCGCGCGAGCGCAGCACGGTCTACCTCGAGCTCGGCTACGCGTGTCACCGCGCGGGCCGCGCGCTGGACGCCCTGGACGCGTTCCGCGAGACGGCGTCGGTCGCCCGGGCGCTCCGTGACAGCGAGCTGCTCGCCCGCGCGGCGATCGGATTCGAGGAAGCGTGCTGGCGACCCGCGATCCACGACGAAGGTGCCGTCGAGCTCCTCGCGGAAGCGCTCGCCGCCGTCGGTACCGAGCCGTCGGAGCTCCGTGTGCGGCTGCTCGGAGCGCTCACGCGCGCGCTCGAGGGCAAGGGCGAGCTGGCCGATGCCGTCGCGGCCCGCGACGAGGCCATCGCGATGGCCCGCTCACGCGGCGACCGCGCCGCCCTCGCGTGGGTCCTGTCGGCCGCCTACTGGTCGCGTGGCGTGAGCACGCACGAGGAGATCAACGCGATGCTCGCCGAGGCGGTCGAGATCGGCGAGGAGCTCGGTGACGTCGAGATCCGTGCCGAGGCGCTCTGGTGGCTAGTGCCCTCGTTCGTGGCGCTCCGTGACCACGCTCGCGCCCGCGAGGCGCTCGGGCGGCTCTTCGACCTGGCACGCCGGCTGAACGAGCCGTTCCGCCTGCACGTCGCCGAGCACTACGCGTCCGCTCTGGCCCTCTGCGACGGCGATCTCGCGGAGGCGGAGGCGGCCGCCCTGCGTTCGCACGAGTGGAGCCGCGTGCTGACCGGGCGCGACGCCTCCGGAGTGCACGGCATCCAGATGTTCAGCATCAGGCGGGAGCAGGGGCGACTCGCCGAGCTGGCACCGGCCGTCCGCGTGCTCGCCTCCGGCCCACACGGCGGTGCGTGGGCTCCCGGGTTGGCGGCCGTTCTGGCCGGGCTCGGCATGGAGGCGGAGGCACGACGCGAGCTGGCGCACATTCGAGCAGACGGCCTCGAGTCGCTGCGGCAGTCGCTCTGGCTCGGGGGCCTCACGTACCTGACGGACGCGTGCGCCGTCCTCGAGGACGGCGAGACGGCTGCGGTGGTCTACGCCGAGCTGGAGCCCTATCGCGGCACCAACGTCCAAGTGGGCCACCTGGTCGCGTGTTACGGCTCGGCCGACCGCTACCTCGGCATGCTGGCGACAGTGCTCGGCGACTGGCCAAGGGCGGAGGCGCACTTCGATGCTGCGCTCGCCCTCAACACCCGCATCGGGGCGAGAACTTGGCTCGCCCACACCTCGTTCGAGTACGCGCGCATGCTGCTCGCCCGCCACGCGCCGGGCGACCGTGCACGGGCCGCAACGCTGCTCGGCGACGCCGTCGCGCTCGCCGAGGTGATCGGGATGCCGACCGTCGCGGCACGGGTGGCGTCGCTCGGCGAGACGGTCGATCGCGCTCCGCTGCCGCCGGACGGTCTCACGGCGCGTGAGGTGGAGATCCTGGAGCGTGTGGCGCGCGGCCTCTCCAACCGGGAGATCGGCAAGGATCTGTTCATCAGCGAGCACACCGTCGCCAACCACGTTCGCAACATCCTGCGCAAGACGGGCTGTGCCAATCGCACGGAGGCGGCCGCATACGCCCACCGGCGCGGCCTGGTGCAGTCGTAGCGCCTGGACATGACGGGAGGCACGCGCGGCCGCGACGCCGGCCCCTTCCGGGATCGTGTGGCGGCGGGACGAGCCGGAAGCGCTACGATCGAGATCGATGCCGCTCTACGTGATCGAGCGCACCTTCGCCGAGCAGCTCGACCTGACCGCCGACGACGTCAAGCTGATCGAGGCCGTGAACGCCGACGAGGGCGTCAGCTGGTTCTTCTCGTTCCTCTCGGCCGACAGGCGCCGCTCCTACTGCCTCTATGAGGCGCCGTCGCCCGACGCGATCGTCGCCGCCGCGCAGCGTGCCAACGTGCCCGTCGACTCGATCGTCGAGGTCTCGAAGCTCGTGCCCGCCGAGATCCTCGCCTGAGGAGAGCCGCCGCTTCTACGTGCGCGACAGCACGGCGCCGATCCCGCGCACTGCCTGGCGAATGCGGTGCTCGTTCTCGACGAGGGCGAAGCGCACGAAGCCCTCGCCGCCCGGGCCGAAGCCGACGCCGGGGGAGACGGCCACCTTCCCCTCGCGGGCGAGCAACTCGGCGAAGGCAAGGGAGCCGAGCTGGTCGAACGGCTCCGGCACACGGCCCCAGGCGAACATCGTCCCGCGCGGGCGCGGGAGCTCCCAGCCGATCCGGGCGAGGCCGTCGCAGAGCGTGTCGCGCCGCGAGCGATAGACCTCCGCTACCTCGCGGGGTGTCTCGGGAGCCTCGTTCATCGCGGTGATCGCCGCGATCTGGATCGGCTGAAAGGTGCCGTAGTCGAGCCACGACTTCAGCCGTGCCAGGGCTCCCACGAGCTGTGCGTTGCCGCACAGGAAGCCGACCCGCCAGCCCGCCATCGAGAACGATTTCGTCAGCGTGTACAGCTCGACGGCGACCTCCTCCGCTCCCGGCACCTGCAGGATCGACGGCGGTTCGTAGCCGTCGAAGGCGAGGTCGGCGTAGGCGAAGTCGTGCACGACGACCACCTCGTGCTGGCGCGCGAAGGCGACGACGCGCTCCATGAAATCCAGCTCGACAGTGGCGGTGGTCGGGTTGTGCGGGAAGGAGAGCACGATCACGCGCGGTCGTGGCCGCGCCAGCTCCCAGGCGTGCTCGAGGTTGGCGAAGAGGTCCTGGTCGTGGCCCATTGGCACCTGGAAGATGCTCGCCCCGGCGAGCATCGGCCCGTGGATGTGGATCGGATAGCTCGGCGACGGGACGAGAGCGGCGTCACCGGGTTCGAGCAGCACCCACATCAGGTGCACGAAGCCCTCCTTGGCGCCCATCGTCGCCACCACCTGCGTCTCGTGGTCGAGCTCGACTCCGAACCGGCGCCGGTAGAGGTCGGCGCAGGCCAGGCGCAGCTTCGGGATGCCCTTCGAGGCGGAATAGCGGTGGTTGTGCGGCTTCGCGGCCGCCTCCTGCAGCTTCGCCACCGCAACCTCGGGCGACGGCAGGTCGGGGTTGCCGAAGCCGAGGTCGACGACGTCGTCACCCGCGCGGCGCAGCTCGAGGGTCAGTTCGCGAATCGTCGCGAAGACGTACGGCGGCAACGAGTCGATGCGGCGGAGCTCCATCAGGCGCCCTGAGGGCGCGGCAACAGGCCGGCCGCGGCGATCGCGCTGTTCCAGCTTCCGAACACTCGCTGCACAGTCTGCACTCGAATCGCACCGGCGAACGTTGCGTCTCGTTCCCGACGACGGTGACCGGGATCCCGATCGGACCACCTTCCCAGAGCCCCGAGCCGAAGTCCGCGTGCAGATGCCCGTCCGCGCCGATCGAGCGCACGATGGCGGCGGAGTTGGCGGCGACGGGAAGCCGGTCGACCCGCCGGTTCCAGGTGTTGTCCGCCGGAAAGACAGGGCAGCCGACGACACGTGGCACAGCCACCGGGGCGGCGAAGGCCACACCGGTGGCGATCGCCGCCGCCGACACCGCGACGAGGAGGGGGCGGCGCATCACGGAAGCCTGCCCGCGCTCGGGGACGGGCGCCATCCCTCGCGCGAGGCACGGCTTCGTCGGCCGTGGCCGCGCGGGGGAGCGAACAAGCTCTGAGCCCGTACCTGTGCCGAGAGTGTGCCAGTGTGTCCACAGGCGCTTGCATTCATGCGGACTCAGCGGCGCAGGTCGGGTGGCGTTGCGCGCGGGTAGCGACTCCGGATCGTGTCGACGAATGCCGCCAGCCGGTCGGCAACGACGACGTCGTGGATCTCGAGCACGTTCTCGGCGTTGCGCTCCCCCGATCTCGAGAAGTTGAACGAGCCGACAAAGGCGACGTCGTCGGCGACGATCAGCTTCGCGTGCATGAAGTCGTGGACGCTGGTCGGCGACCACGGCGTCGACTGCTTCCCGGACAGGCTGGCGCCCTCGAGGATCGAGCGCAGCAAGGGGATCTTCCAAGCGCTGACGCCGTTCGACTGCCACTGCCGGAAGACCTCGTCGACCTGGGTGTCGTCGAGGAGACCGGCGATGTCACAGCGGCGCTCGCTGACGACCTCGACCAGCGTCCCGAGGATGGGGCCTGCGGTGAGTACCGGAGAGGCGATCCGAATCCGGCGCCTGGCCCGGCCGAGGTGCTTCGCCACCCTGTGCGACAGCGCGTCACCGAAAGCCGGGCAGAACCACGCGCGCATCGGCGACCCGTCGATCGTGACCGGGCGCGGCTGGGCCCCGCTGTCCGCAACCAGTCCGCTCTGCCAGAGCTGCTCGAAGGTGAGTGCGTAGGGGACGGCGAGCTCGGGGGCGCCGAGAACCCGGACGATCACGTTCTCCTGCCGCGTCCAGGAGTCGTCCGTCCAGTTCGTGGAGCCCGTCCAGACGTCGCGACCGTCGCGGACGACGAACTTGTGGTGCATCAGGTCAGGGATGCCGGCCACACCGCGTGCCTCGATCGGAAGCGCCTCGATCGCGTCCGGAGACATCTCGGGTGGAGGGGGCACGGGGATCGGCCCCGGGTGGTCGACGTTGTGTACCAGGCGCAGCCGGACGCCTCGCTGCTTCGCACCGAGCAGCGCCGCGAGGACCACGGCTCCGGCGTCCGTCTCGAAGCGGACGTCGTACAACGCCAGGTCGAGGCTCACCTCGGCCTCGCTGAGGAACGCCGCGACCTCGCGGGCGACTGTCGCCGCACGCTGGCCCCCGTCGGTCAGCGTCCGCAGCTCGATCGGCACGGTCACCCGCCGCGCTGCTGCGCCCGGAGCTCCGCCTTGTGCGCCCGCTTCCGCACCTGTCGCACGACCCGTCGACGAGCATGGGGGTCAGCCATGAGGGCCCTAGGGTACGTGAGGGTCAACCGGGTCGAGGGGCGTGATGGCCACAGCTCTCTCAGCCCCGAGCTGCAGAGGGAGAGCCTCGGCCGTCTGCCGGCGCGAACGGCTCGAGCGCCACGCCAAAGAGGCCGCTGCCGGTTCGACGTCGACGAGGAGGGATCGCGAGCCGCGCTCGAGCGGCCGCGGAGTCGTCTAGGTGCGGTTCATGGTGGGTTCTAGATGTTCGAACGCCGTGTTGACAAGCGGACAGTCCCGTCGTACGGTCGAGCACGGGTCATGAGGCGAACAGTGAACGCGGGGGCGCGGCACATCTGTGGGCCTCGAACGCACTCCAGTGGCCTGACAGCCACCAAAGAAGGAGGGGAGCCGTGAAGCGGTTCTGGTTGGTTGCGGTGGCGGGCGCCCTGGCGACGCTCACCGCCGTGTTTGCCGGGTCGGACGCCTACGGGGGGGCGAGGTCGGCGAGCGGCCCCGCCGCGACGGGGAACCCGATCAAGCTCGGCGTGCTCACGTCGCTGACCGGCCCGTTCACGCCGTGGGGCGTCCAGACCCGCGCCGGGATGGCGCTCGCGGTGAACGAGATCAACAGGTCGGGCGGCGTGAAGGGGCGCGGGCAGGGGCGGCTGCTCAACCTCGCCGTCGCGGACGACCAGTCCACGAACACGAATGCGGGCATCGACGGCTTCAGGCGGCTGACCCAGCAGGAGCGTGTCGTCGCGATCGGGGGCGTGATCAGCAGCTCGACCGCGCTGGCGACCGCGCGGCTCGCCGAGGAAGCGAAGGTGCCGATGTTCCTGGTGAAGGCGGGTGCGAACGAGATCCTGACGCAGAGCAGCCGTTACACGTTCCGCACGTGCCTGCCCGCTGCCGCCGAGGTGGCTGTTCCCATTCTCCAGCTGGTGGAGAAGCGCAATCTGAAGAGCGTGGGCGCGATCATCGCGGACTACGCGTGGGGCCAGTCGATCAAGAAGTCGCTCGAGGAGGCGTTCAAGGCGGCGCCGGGCGTCAAGCTGAACATCCAGGTCGCGCCGGTGCCGACGACCAACTTCACGCCGTACCTACGTGCGCTGGGCGACGTGTCGCTGATCGTGGCGACGGGTCATCCGCCGGGAGCGGGGGCGATCCTGGCCCAGGCCGGGCAGCTCGGGATGAAGGCGCCGGTGGTGGGCGCCTACTCGCCCTACTCGCTCACTGCCAAGGCTGCAGGATCGGCGGCGTACGGCAAGTGGGGGGACTTCAAGTGCATGGCCACGGGGACCAAGCAGTACAAGGCTGTCGCAAAGCGGTACCTGAAGACGTTCCCGCAGAACGAGTTCTTCGAGGACGACGCGCTTGCCGGCTACGCGTACGTGAAGATCATCGCGGAGGCGATCAGCAAGGTTGGCGTCAACAGCCAGCGGGTAGCGGCATACGTCCATGCCAACACGTTCACCATCCCCGGGTACGCGTGGCCGCTGCGGTGGACGGCGTGGGGTGAGATGATGGGCGTCAGGGTCCAGTTCGCCATCCTCACCAAGGGCCCGCCTCCCGAGAGCGGGTTGAACGCCGCCGGCGACTGGTGGCCGAGGGTGCTGTCCGTGTCGCAGCCGCTGACCCCATACCGTCCGTAGCCGCGGAGGGACGTCTGCTACTCGAGGTCGATGCAGTCACGAAGCGTTTCGGTGGCCTGCCGGCCGTCGACGGCGTGACGTTCGGGATCGACGACGGCGAGATCGTCGCCCTCGTCGGTCCCAACGGAGCCGGCAAGAGCACGCTTCTGAAGATCATCGTGGGTCTGGAGCGGCCGACACACGGCGCTGTCCGGCTGCACGGTGCGAGGGTCGATGGTCACGCCGCTCATCAGCTGAGACGCAAGGGTGTTGCGATGGCCATGCAGAGACCGCTCCCGTTCGCCTCGATGACGGTCCTGGAGAACGCCGTCCTCGGCGCGATGTTCGGCGCCGATCACGGCGTCGTCGGCGAGCGTGAGGCGAGGCGCCGCGCCGCCGAGGCGTTGGCGTTCGTGGGATTGGAGAGCCGGGCAGACCAGCCCGTCACGAGCCTGAACCTCCACCAGCAGCGGTTCCTCGAGCTGGCGAAGGCACTCGCGGGTCAGCCGCGGCTGCTGATGCTCGACGAGGTGATGGCCGGTCTCAACGAGACAGAGCTCGCCGCCTCGATCCAGATCGTGCGGCGCGTCCGCGACACGTTCGGGACGACGATCCTATGGGTCGAGCACGTCATGAGCGCCGTCATCCAGCTCGCCGAGCGAGCGATCGTCCTCGACTTCGGCAAGCTCCTGGCCGAGGGCTCCCCGGACGTCGTCATGCGGGACCCCAAGGTCGTCGACGCCTATCTCGGGAAGGCGCGCATTGCTTGAGGTGGCCGCACTGGCGGCCGGGTACCTCGGCGAGAAGGTCATCGAGGGCATCGACATCGAGGTCGGCACGGGTGAGGCGGTCGCGATCGTCGGCTCGAACGGTGCCGGGAAGACGACACTCTTCCGGACGATCGCCGGGCTGCTTCCCTCGATGGAGGGCCGCGTCGTCCTGGACGGGAAGGATCTGACCCGTCGTCCCGCCCATCGCATCGCGCGCGCCGGCATCGCGTACGTCCCGGCCGAGCGGCACCTGTTCCCGGCGATGACCGTGAAGACGAACCTCGTCCTCGGCGCCTACCCGAGCCGGCCGGACGACGAGACGCTCCAGCTCGTGTACGACCTCTTTCCGAGGTTGAAGGAGCGGCTTCGCCAGCAGGCCGGAACGATGAGCGGCGGTGAGCAGCAGATGCTGGCCGTGGCTCGCGCGCTCATGGCGCGGCCACGGCTGCTCATGCTCGACGAGCCGACGACAGGCCTTGCCCCCATCGCGGCGCAGGTGGCCTTCGAGGCGCTCGAAGGGCTCAAGAGCAAGGGCATGACGCTACTGATCGCGGAGCAGCAGGTGCCACTTGCGCTGTCCGTCGCCGACCGTGCGTACGTGCTCGAGAACGGCCGGATCCGGCTCGAAGGGGTGCCGCACGAGCTCGAGCAGAACCCCGAGGTGCGGCGCGCCTACCTGGGCGTTGCGTGAGACGCCCTGTGTCAACCCTGCGATTCACATCGTCCGTCAACGCCGGCCGCGCGGAGCAGGCGTGAGAGCGGTCATCTTCGACGGGATCGTGCTCGGGCTGGCGTTCGGCCTGCTCGGAGTCGGGATGACGCTCGTCTACGGTCTCGGCGGCGTCCTCAACCTCGCATACGGCCAGATCGTCGTGCTCGGGGCGATCGTCACCTCGCTCCTCATGGAGGACGACGTTGCGACAGCTCCGGCGGCCGTCGTGGGCGTGCTGGCGGCGGCCGGCGTCGCCGTCCTCCTCGACCTCACGTTGATGCGGCCGGTCTACCGCCAGCACGGCGAGGAGCGGACGCTCCTGGGTCTCCTGCTGACGTTGGGGGTCGCGTTCGTGATCGGGGGGCTGCTCAACTGGCGCTACCCCACCGGCGCTCTGTACATCAGCATCAGCGGAGAGCCGATCTCGATCCTCGGCGTGCCCATGTCGGTGGGGAGCATCTGGGCCTCTGCGATCGCGCTCGCGACGGGGGCGGCGCTGCTTCTGTTCCTCGGCGCCACGACCTTCGGGCGCGGCGTCCGCTCCGTGATCCAGGACGAGACCGGCGCGCGACTCGTCGGCATCAACCCGTCCTTCGTCCGTACCATCATCTTCGCGCTGAGCGGCGCGCTGGCCGGGATCGTGGCGGTCACGCAGTCGATGGGCGGGCCGCTGACGGTGACCGCGGGCTTCGAGCTCACCACCTTCGCGCTGATCGTCACCGTCGTTGGCGGCCTCGGCAGCGTCGCGGGAGCTTTCCTCGCCGGCGTGCTCCTCGGGATCGTGAACACGCTGAGCGCCCACTACATCGGGCAGTACATCACCAGCGTGATCCTTCTCGGCGCCGCCGCTCTCACCCTCCTCATCCGGCCACGCGGGCTGCTCGGACGGTGATGCGAGCCAACATCGGCTGGGCGCTCCTCCCGATCGTCGCCACGGCGGCGATCCTCGCGGTTCTGCCGTGGGTCTGGTTCGGGGACTCGCGATACACGACGTCGCTGGTCGTGCAGGCGCTCGTGTTCGCCTCCTACGGTGTCGGCTTCAACCTGATCTTCGGGAGCACGAACCAGCTCTTCCTGTGCGTCGGGGCTCTCGCCGGGGTCGGTGGCTACGGCGCGGCGATTCTCACTGACGAGACCTCGCTACCCATGGCGGCAGGCGTGGCCGTCGGTACCGCCAGCGCGGCGATCGTCGGCGGGCTGCTGAGCTGGGTGGCGGTGCGACGCTCGCTGGGCGTCATCTTCACCGGCATCGTCACGCTGGTCTTCTCGCTCGCGTTCACCAACCTGCTCCTCGGCCAGCGCGACCTGACAGGAGCTGAGACGGGTCTCGTCCTGACGGCGGCTCCCGCCGCCCTGGCTGACGACCGCATCGGCGGCTACTACCTCTTCGCCGGCGTGCTCGTCACCTTCCTGATCGTCTTCCGCGCACTCCAGCTCTCGCACATCGGGTGGGCGTTCCGCGCGCTCCGCGACGACGAGGTGGCCGCCGAGCTCGCGGGCGTCGACGTGACGCGGTACAGGGTCTACGCAGCGACCCTGGGCTCGGCGATGATCGGGCTGACGGGCGCGCTCCACGCCTACAGCTCGGGCTTCATCAGCCCGGCGACGTACAGCTTCGACCACGTGGACGTCCGCGTTCTCGTGCTCGTGGCGTTCGGAGGGCTCGGCACGCTGCTCGGCCCGGTGATCGGGGCGGCCGTGCTGGGGTACGTGGACGAGGTGCTGACCAGCAGCCTCCAGCTGCGTGAGGTGTTGTACGGCGTGGTCGTGATCGTGATCTTCCTCGGCTTCAGACGGGGTGTCGTCAGCACCGTCGCCGCCTTGTTCGACCGGTTCGTCACACGGCGCCGCAGGAAGCCGAACTTGCGGCCGTCACGCGAATGAGGCATGCCGTTCGCGCCGCGCCGCTGACCGGCGAGCAATACCTCGAGGCGCTGCGTGACGAGCGATGAGGGGCTATTCGGCAGGCGCTTGCGCTCGACGGGCGGAGCGGTGCGCCCGCTTCGCGGCCTGGTACGCCTCCAGCGCCGCGGCGGAATCGACGTCGGCGAGCGTGGGGTGCGCGGGTACGAGCTCCTGCGCGACCGCGACGTCGAACCGCTTCGCGAGCACAGAGCCGAGCGCCGTCACCTTCATCGGCCCGAACCCGGGCAGCCCGCCGATACGCCGCCGCAGGTCGGCCGCGTCCGCCGCCTCCGTCCACACGCGCTCCGCCCGCGAGCCGTACTCCCCGACGACGACGGCCGACAGCTCGCGCACGCGCTTCGCCATCGCCCCGGGGAAGCGGTGGATCGCGGGGCGCTCACGAAACGCTGCCTCGAGCGTCGCCGGGTCGGTCGCCGCGATCGCGGCGGCGTCCAGTGTCCCGAGCCGCTGCTGCAGCTTCAGCGGGCCGGCGAAGGCGGTCTGCACCGGTACCTGCTGGTCGAGCGCGAAGCCGATCAGCAGCGCCATCGGGTCACGCGCCAGAAGGGTGTCGGCGTCGGCGTCGCCGGTGAAATGGAGGGCGCGCGGCGCAGCCACGGCTCGATCCTAGACGGAGTTGCGCTCCACACGGCTCCCCGGGACGATGTCGTCACGGCCGTCGGGCCAGCGCACCCACGCTTTGTGGCCGCCGTCGTAGTCGTCGCCCCAGAGGACGAGTGTGGCGGGCTCGCCCAGCGCGACGCACCGCTCGTCTCCCTCGGTGTCCAGCCCGCGCCACAGCCGAACGAATGCGTTCGTCTCCCACTCGACCCCGACCGTCGAGTGGCCGACATGACCCGGTTCGATCACGACCCCGTGATCGAGAGCCATGAGGGTCTCCATGATCGAGCCGCGCAGGTCCTCGAACGAGGTCGAGCCGGGCGCATGCACGCCGCCCACCGAGCCGGCGAAGAGCGTGTCGCCCGTGAAGCACTCGATGCCGTCGACGAGAAAGGCGATCATCCCGTCGGTGTGGCCGGGCGTGTGCAGGCAACGGACGCGCAGCTCCCCGCACTCGATCGTGTCGCCGTCCTCGAGCGCACCGTCGACGCCGTCGAGCCGCGCGGCCTCGAGTGGGTGCGCGAGCGTGGGCACGCCGTAGCGCTCGCGGTAGGCGTCGAGGTGAGCGACGTGGTCACCGTGGTGGTGGGTGAGCAGGACGTGCGTCACCGTCAGCCGGAAGCGGTCGACAGCCTCGAGGATCGGCTCCACCGGGCCGCCCGCGTCGATCAGGACGCAACGCCCACCGGCACGGTCGCCGACCACGTAGCTGTTCGACAGCCAGCCGGGCGCCATCGAGCGCTCGAGGATCATGAGAGCTCCAGAATGGTACGGATCCCGTCTTGCCGCTCCATCAGCTCGAAGGCCTGGTTCACGTCGTCGAGCCTCATGCGGTGGGAGAGAAGGTCCTCGACGTCGATTTCACCGTCCAGCCAGCGGTCGACCAGTTGCGGCACCTGGCTGCGCCCCTTCACGCCGCCGAAGGAGGAGCCCGTCACCCGTCGGCCGGTGATGAGCAGACGCGGCACCACGTCGAGCGTCTCGCCCTTGCCGGCGACACCGCAGAGGGTGGCGAGACCCCACGCCTCGCGCGCGGCCTCGACCGCCTGCCGCATGACCTCGACGTTGCCGGTCGCCTCGAACGTGTTGTCGAAACCGAAGCCTCCCGTCGACTCCCTCAACACGGCGACCGTCTCCGGGCCGGCGAGCATCGTCTCCGTTGCCCCGTGACGCACGGCATGCACGAGGCGGCCTTCCGAGAGGTCGATCGCCACGATCCGCTCCGCCCCGGCGAGCCTCGCGCCGATCACGCAGCCGAGCCCCACGAGGCCGCAGCCGAACACTGCCACGCTCGCTCCCGGCTGCACCTTCGCCGTGTAGAGGGCTGCGCCGATCCCCGTCGAGAGGCCGCAGGCGAACACGGCCGCACCGGCGAACGGCGCCTCCGGGCTGATTTTCGCGAGCGCGATCTCCGGCATCACCGTCGCCTCGGCGAACGTCGACGTACCCATGAAGTGCCGCAGTCGCTCGTCCCCACGGGACAGCCGCGTCGTGCCGTCCGGGAGGTAGCCCTCGCCCTGCCGGTCGCGGATCGCAACGCAGCGGTTCGTACGCGGGTCGACGCAGTGGACGCACTCGCCGCACTCGGGTGCGAAGAGCGTCACCACGTGGTCTCCGGGCCGGACGTGCCTGACTCCGTCGCCCACCGCCTCCACGACGCCCGCGCCCTCGTGCCCGAGCACGCTCGGCGCGTACCCGGTCGGGTCGGCACCCGAGGCTGTGTACAGGTCGGTGTGGCAGACCCCGCACGCGTGGACGCGTACCAGCGCCTCGCCGCGGCCGGGCCCGGCGAGCGCGACGTCCTGGACGACGAGCGGTGAGCCGAACTCCTCGAGCACGGCTGCCCGTATCTGCATCGGGTCTCCTCCTACGATCCTGGCGAGTGGGACGCTACCCGCTCAGACCGTCTCGGCGATCCGCTCGGCGATCGCCGCCGTGCTCAGGTTCGTGTTCGCCCGCGGGATGGTCGGCATGATCGAAGCATCGGCGACGCGGAGCCCGTCGTAGCCGAGCACCCGTCCGTCCTGGTCGACCACGCTGCCCATGGAGCACGTCCCGGTGGGGTGGAAGAAGCCTCGCGCGGCCGCCCGCACGTGGTCGACCGCGGCGACGTCCGACCCGGGTCGCGACTCGAGGCCCGCGTAGCCGGCCACCGGATCACGTGCAGCAAGCTCCCGCAGCTGCTCCACGCCGTCGACCAGCACGCGCACGTCAGCGTCGTCGGTGAGGAATCCGTGCTCGATCGCGAGCGGCGCGCGCGGGTCGTCGGAGGTGAGGCGCACGCGCCCCCGGGAGCGCGGCTTCATCGCGAACACGGCGGCACTGGTCCCAAAGACGCCGTCCTGCGAGCGCTCGAGGGCCGGAAAGACGAACAGGTCGTTCACGCCGGGAGGGCATGAGCTCGACCGGGCGCACACGGTGACCTGCGCCATGTAGACGGGGTGGTCGACCGCGAAGACCGTGGCCTCCTCCTGAAGGAGGCGTGTTCCGTCGAAGCCGAAGCCGACCCCGACGTGGTCGAGCAGCCCCTCGCCGACCGGCAGGCCACCTGCCGGGCCGACGCCGCTCCGCAGCAGGATGCCCGGCGAGCCGTACGCCCCCGCGGCGAGGATGACCTCTCCGGCGCGGATGTCGCCGCCGTCGGTCGCGACACCGACTGCGCGCATGCCGTCGAGCAGCACGCGCCCGACGAGTGTCTCCGGCACGACGCTGAGATTGGATCGTAGTCGGGCGGCGTCGAGGTAGGCGAACCCGGCGTGCCAGCGCACCGTGCCCCTTGCGTTCACGGGGTGGACGATCGCGTCGGGGCCCGCGGCATCTGCGAAGGCGCGGTGCCAGGGCGACAGCTCCTCGTATCCGAAGACCCGCGTCTCGAGTTGTCGCTCCGCGCGGGCCAGGAACGGCTCGAGCTCGTGCGCCGTCCAGCCCGGACCCCATTCGTCGTAGTCCTCTGGCGCTCCCCGGAGGACGACACAGGCGTTGTGTGCCGAGCAGCCACCGATGACGCGGGCGCGGAGCTGGGAGCGATCCTCTCGATCCGTCTCCCACGAGTGAGAGAGCGCCAGCTCCCGAGCATCGAGCAGGTCAGCCGGCCAACGGGCGTCGTGGAAGGGGCCGTAGTCCGGGCCGGCCTCGACCAGACACACGCGGCGGGACGGGTCCTCGGAGAGTCGCGCGGCAAGCACGCACCCGGCCGTGCCTCCGCCGGCGACGACGACGTCGAAGGTCATCACCAGGAGCATAGAACGGTGCCCCCCGGCGCTGCCCCGGGGCGCGTGCGCGGCGGGATACCCTGAGCCGGTGGACCCGCTCGCCACATTGTCGCCCGCGACGCGCGCCTGGTTCGAGCAGGCCTTCCCCGGCCCGACGCCCGCGCAGGAGCAGGCCTGGCCGGCGATCGCGAGCGGGCGGCACGTGCTCGTGCAGGCGCCGACCGGTTCGGGAAAGACCCTCGCCGCGTTCCTCCTCGGTCTCGATCGCCTCAACGACGCCCCTGGCGAAGGGCTGCGGCTGCTGTACGTGTCGCCGCTCAAGGCGCTCAACTACGACGTCGAGCGAAACCTGCGCGGGCCGCTCGCCGGCCTCGGCTCGTCGCTCGCCGTGGGCGTGCGCACGGGCGACACGCCGCAGCGCGAACGGCAGCAGATGCTCCGCACGCCACCCGACATCCTCATCACGACCCCCGAGTCGCTGTTCCTGCTCCTCACCTCGCAGGGGAGGGAGATGTTGCGCACGGTGCAGACCGTGATCCTCGACGAGGTGCACGCGGTAGCGGGCACGAAGCGAGGAGCGCACCTGTCGATCTCGCTGGAGCGACTCGAGCGCGTGGTCGCACAGCCCTTCCAGCGCATCGGCCTCTCTGCGACCCAGCGACCTCTCGAGGAGATCGGCCGCTTCGTCGTGGGAACCTGTCGCGAGATCGACCTCGTCGACGCAGGCATCCGCAAGGAGCTCGACCTCGAAGTGGTGATCCCGGTCGAGGATCTCCGTGAGCTCGGCTCGAACAGCGCCCTGGCGCAACCCGTGCTCCCGGACGGCGTGGGGCTGGGGCCCGGCTACGAGGCCACCGCTCGCTCGATCTGGCCGTCGATCTACCCCGCCATCCTCGACCTCGTCCGCGCGCATCGCTCGACGATCGTGTTCGTCAACAACCGGCGTCTCGCGGAGCGACTCGCGCTCCGCCTCAACGAGCTCGCCGAGGAAGAGCTCGCGCGTGCCCACCACGGCTCGCTCGCCCGGGAGCAGCGGGTCGAGATCGAGGAGCTGCTCAAAGTGGGCCGGATCCCCTGTCTCGTCGCCACGTCGAGCCTGGAGCTCGGAATCGACATGGGCGCCGTCGACCTCGTGATCCAGGTCGAGAGCCCGAAATCGGTCGCGCGCGGCCTGCAACGCGTCGGTCGGGCGGGGCACGAGCTGGGGGCGGTCTCGAAGGGTCGCATCTTCCCGAAGTTCCGCGCCGACCTGCTCGAGTGTGCGGTCGTGGCGAAGGCGATGCGCGAAGGGGCAATCGAAGAGACAGCCATCCCCAGGAACCCGCTCGACGTTCTGGCGCAACAGATCGTCGCCATCTGCGCCGACGAGGAGATCGCCGTGGCCGAGCTCCACGAGCTCGTCCGTGGCGCCTTCCCGTTCGCCGACCTCTCGCGGCAGCAGCTCGAGAACGTGCTCGACATGCTCGCGGGCCGCTACCCCTCCGACGAGTTCGCCGAGCTGCGACCACGCGTCGTGTGGGACCGCGTCAGGAGTGTCGTGCGCGGCCGGACGGGAGCGCGGCGCCTGGCGGTGACGAACGCCGGCACGATCCCGGACCGAGGTCTCTACGGCGTCTTCCAGGTCGGCGCGGGAGGCCGTGTCGGCGAGCTCGACGAGGAGATGGTCTACGAGGCGCGCGAGGGGCAGACCTTCATGCTCGGCGCCTCGACGTGGCGGATCGAGGAGATCACCCGCGACCGCGTGCTCGTCTCGCCTGCCCCGGGCGTCCCGGGTGCGGTGCCCTTCTGGAAGGGGGAGGGAGTCGGACGGCCGTACGAGCTCGGAGCGCGCATCGGTGGAGCCTCGCGCGAGCTCGCTGCGCTATCCGACGAGGGGGCGACGAGTCGGCTCCGCGACGACTACCTCCTGGACGAGCTCGCGGCGCGGAACCTCTTGGCCTTCCTGCGTGAACAGGAACGCGCCGGCGCGTTGCCGACAGACAGGACCGTGGTCGTGGAGAGCTTCCGGGACGAGATCGGCGACTGGCGCGTCTGCCTCCTGACGCCATTCGGCGGGCGGGTGCATGCGCCGTGGTCGATGGCGCTCGCCGCCCGCATCCGCGACGCACTCGGGCTCGAGGTGCAGTTCCTCTGGTCGGACGACGGCATCGCGCTCCACTTCCCCGACGCCGACCAGCCGCCGGCGGTCGGCGACCTGCTCGTCGGGCCGGACGAGCTCGAGGACCTCGTCGTGCAGGAGCTCGGCCAGACGGCGCTCTTCGGGGCGCGGTTCCGAGAGAACGCGTCCCGGGCCCTGCTCATCCCACGCAGGCGACCGGGTCAGCGCACGCCGCTCTGGCAGCAGCGCCTCAAGGCGCAGAGCCTGCTCGAGGTGGCTCGCCGCTACGGATCGTTTCCGATCGTGCTCGAGACCTACCGCGAGTGTCTGCAGGACGTCTTCGACCTGCCGGCACTGCGCAGCATCCTCCTGGGCCTGCAGACGCGCGAGCTCGACCTCGTCGAGGTGGAGACTCCGTCCGCTTCGCCGATGGCCGCCTCGCTGCTCTTCGACTACGTCGCCACGTACATGTACGAGGACGACACGCCGGCCGCCGAGCGGCGAGCGCAGGCGTTGTCGCTCGACCGCGAGCTTCTGCGCGAGCTGCTCGGGGCAGAGGAGCTGCGCGAGCTCCTCGACCGGGAGGCGATCGCAGAGGTGGAAGCCTCCTTGCTGCCGAAGCCGCGCAACGCGGACGAGCTCCACGATCTGCTGCGGCGGGCCGGTGGCCTGCTGGAGCAGGAGGCCGACCCCGGTTTTCTCGAGACGCTGGTGCGGGAGCGCCGCGCGTTCCGGCTCCGGTTGGGTGGCACCGACGCAATCGCCGCCACGGAGGATGCCGGTCTCGCGCGGGATGCGCTCGGCGCGATGCCGCCGGGAGGGCTGCCGGAGGCCTTTCTCGCGCCGGTCGACGAGGCGCTCGCCACGCTCCTGACGCGGTTCGCGCGGTCGCGCGGCCCGTTCACGACGGGTGAAGTGGCGTCACGGTACGGGCTCGCCGACGCGCTCGTCGAGACCGTGCTGGGCGGCCTGGAGCGGCGGGAGCGGCTGGTCCGAGGCGAGCTGCGGCCCGGCGGCAGCGAGCGTGAGTGGTGCGACCCCGAGGTCCTGCGTCGGCTGCGCCGCGCGACCCTGGCGCGGCTGCGTCGCGAGGTCGAGCCGGCAGCGCAGGAGGCGCTCGGGCGCTTCCTGCCGTCGTGGCACGGGATCGACCGCGCCGGATCACTGCGCGAGGCCCTCGTTCCGCTCCAAGGGCTGGCCCTGCCGGTGGGGTTGTGGGAGAGCGAGGTGCTCCCACGGCGAGTGCGCGCCTTCCAGCCGGCCGCGCTCGACGCGCTCTGTGCGAGCGGTGAGCTGGTGTGGGTCGGAGCCGGGCTCGACCGGGTTGCCGTCTTCTTCCGCGACGACGCCTCCGTGCTCGGAGCGCCGGCGGCGACCGAATTGCCGGAAGGGAAGGAGCACACGGCGATCCGAGGTGCGCTCGGCGGCAGCGCGGAGTTCTGGCTCGACCTGCTCGCCGCGACCGGCCTCGAGGCGGAAGAGGCTCTTCCGGCGCTCTGGGAGCTGGTCTGGGCCGGCGAGGTGACCAACGATGCCTGGGCCCCGCTGCGGGCCGAGCGGCGCTATGGGGTACCGCGACCCGAGAGCAGGCCGCGACGCTTCTCGCGCGCCCGAGGCGCCGGAGCGATCTCGACCGCGGGGCGCTGGTCGCTTGCCACGCGGCTCTTCCGTGGCGCGCCCGACCGGCGTGCGCTCGCCGAGCTGCTCCTCGAGCGGCAGGGGATCGTCACCCGGGACAGTGTCCGGGGCGAAGGGCTCGCCGGAGGGTACGGCGCCGTGTACGCCGAGCTCCGGGCGCTCGAGACGGTCGGCGTCTGCCGGCGTGGCTATTTCGTGGACGGGCTGGGCGGAGCACAGTTCGCGCTGCCGGGCGCGGTCGAGCGATTGCGCGAGCTCCGCGCATCCGACGAGGCGGAGCCACGTGTGCTCGCTGCCGCCGACCCGGCTCAGCCCTATGGCGCCGCACTCCCGTGGCCGAAGCGGGCAGGTGCCCGTGCAGCCCGCGTGGCGGGCGCCCACGTCGTACTGCTCGGCGGCGAGGCAGCTCTCTACGTCGAGCGAGGGGGGCGGACGCTCGTGCCGCTGCGCGAGCCCGAGGAGGCGTGGCTGCGAGAGGCGTTCTGGGCACTCGCCGGCTGGGTGCGCGCCGGCCACGCGAAGCGGCTTGCCGTGGAGCGTTTCGACGGTCGTCCCGTGGCGGAAACGGAGGCGCTGCCGCTGCTCGTCGAGGCCGGCTTTCTCGCGGGCCCGCGCCGCGCCGTGCTCAGAGCCGGCTAGACGGCGATGCCCGAGGGAGACGCGCTTCATCGGGTGGCCGCGAGACTCCGCGCGCTCGTCGGCGAGCGGGTGGAGGCGGTCGCCCCTCATCCCCGCGGCGCCGCGACCGGGGTGGCGAGAGCCGTGGACGGGCGCCGGCTCGACCGCGTCGAGGCGGTCGGCAAGAACCTGCTCCTGCATTTCGAGGGCGGCGTCACCGTGCGCAGTCACCTGCGCATGAGTGGGCGTTGGCGCGTCGAGCCGGTCGGCACCTACCGCACGGGCCGACCGTGGCTCGTGCTGCGCGGTGGCGAATGGGAGGCCGTGCAATGGAACGGGCCCGTGCTCACGCTCGACGCGCGGGCGGTCGACACGCTCGGCCCCGACGTGGTTGCCGACGGCGTCGGCCCGGCCGAGCTCGTTCGGGCGGTGCGCCGTGCCGACCAGGCTCGGCCGATCGGGGAACTGCTCCTCGATCAGCACGTCGTCTCCGGCATCGGGACGATGTGGCTCGCCGAGATGTTGTGGCAGGCGAGGCTCTCGCCGTGGTCACCGGCGCGGGAGGTCGCCGACGACGGCCTGCGTGAGGCGTTCGCCTGGGGCCGGTCGATGATGCGCGCAGCGGTCGGGGGGTTGCGTCCGCTGCGATCGGTCTATCGCCGAACGGGGCGTCCGTGCCCTCGGTGCGGCGCGCCGGTCGCGTCGGGCCGCATCGGCGACTCGAGTCGCGCCGTGTACTGCTGCCCGCGCTGCCAGGGCCCGCCGCGGGCGACCACCCGGTAGCCCGCAGCCGGGAGTCCGGCGGAGGACTCGCGCGCCCTGTCGCGTACCTCCACGTGTGAGCGTCCGCTCGCCGCATCTGCACCATGCACTGCGCTCGTTCGCGCTCGGTGCGTTTGCCTTCCTGCTGCGAGAGCTGGATGCGGAGGGCGGGCAGCTGCCGTTCGCGTTCGAGGAGCACGATCAGCGCCGCGGCCCTTCCCTCTACGAGTACCGCCCGCTCGTAACCGATTTCGTCGAACAGCGAGCTGCGCGCCTGCGCACGCGCGAGGATGCGACGATCGCGCTGGAGGAGCTGCAGCGCGAGCCTGCCGCTGCGATCTACGCCCGTGCCCATGCCGGGCCCAGACCCTCGGCAGACGATGCTCTCTACCGCACGGTGTTGCTCGACCTCCTGTTGCGCACCGCCGAGGCGTGCGGAGGCTTCGACTGGGACGACGAGGCGTTCGCACGGGTCTACGGCGAGCTCGAGCGTTCGCTGTTCGGCGAGCGGCGCACCTACACGGCGGTGGCACCGCTGGTGGGTCTCTCGGTCGGGGTGGCGGTCGATCTCGGCCCCGGGATCCGGCTCCGCGCGGCGGCCGACGGCGAGCTTGCTCGTCACTGGCCGGAGGCCGGAGGGCTCCTGCCGCCCGGCTTCGGGCGCGAGCCCGACCGCTTCTGCGTCGTTGAGCTTCGGAGCGCGCTCGGCGCCGAGGACGAGGTGCCGGACGCCCCCGCCGAGATCGCGGACGTGGTCTCGGCCGTTCGGCTTGCGACGGCGGCACCGCTCGCGGCCGGTCCTGTCCTCTTCGAGACGCTCGACGGGCGGCCGTACGGCATCAGGCCCGTGCTCCCGATCGCCGCCACCCAGCCCCCCGGCGAGTCGACGCGACTGGATGGGTTCCGCGGCCCGCTCGCAGCCGAACTGCTCTCGCGGCTCGGGCTTGCCGACGCCGACACCCCGCTGGCGGAGGCGCTCGACCGCTGGGAGCTCTCGCTCTTCCAACACGAGCCGTTTCGGGGTGAGCAGCTGCGCGCCGCACTCGGCGCGCTACTCGGCGCCACCTGGCCGCTCCGCACTGCCGTCCTGCTCGAGGACGATCCGACTGCGCGTGAACGACTCCACGGCGAGCTCGCGGCGCTCGCCGAGGGTGCCGAGACATCCGCTGCCGCAGCCGACGCCGTGCGGAGGGCGCTCGTCGAGGCGCTGCGCCACGGCGAGCGGCGCACACTCGTTCGCGATCTCGACCGGGCGCTGCTCGGCACCGGCACCACCTCTCCGCACGTGTCGGTGCGGTAGCAGCGGGCCGAGCGACCGGCACGGAATCGGCACGAAGCAGTCACACCTGCGTCACGGCGCGAGGGCTACGGTCGTCCCCATGGAGGAGGCGCGCAGAGTGCTCGAGCGGCTCGACCGGATCGAGTCGATGCAGCGGGCAGACGCGGGCCCGGCGGAGCTGCTCGACGAGTTGCGCGCGCTTCTCGTGGAGGCGGAAGCGTGGGCCAAAGCGGAAGGAGGTGATGCCGGCGAGGAGGCCGCGGCGCGACTGCGGGCCTCGCTCGCTCATGACATGATCGGCGTGTGATCACCCACTGGGAGGAGCTCGAGTCACGCCGACAAGAGCGAGGTCACATCGCCGCCGAGTGGACTGCGCTGAGTGGCGCCCACTCCGACATGGTCGGAGCGAAGCGCATCCGGATCGACCCCGGCAAATGGGGCACGCCGCTGCACCTGGAAGGCTGCGAGGAGGAGATCTTCTTCGTGCTGGCCGGCGACGGCCTCTCCGTCCAGGACGCCGGTGACGGGCTGGAGGCGTACGCGGTCGCTGCAGGGGATTGCCTGGTGCACCGAGCGCTCGAGCATGCGCACACGCTCCGGGGCGGGCCGAACGGCATCGACGTGCTTGCGTTCGGGCAGCGCAGCTACGCGGCGAACACGTTGCTGCCGCGGGCCGGTGTCTCATGGCTCGGCTCGACCTGGGTGCTGCAGGGCGCGCCCGAGGACCACCCGTGGACACGAGAGGCTGCGGTGGGGCCGCCGGAGGTGGGCGACCCGTTGCCCCGCCCGGAGCGGATCGTCAACGTTGCCGACGTCCCGGTGCGCGAACGCCGCCGCACGACCGTCGTCTCCGACTGGCGCGACCTCGGCCGCGCCGCAGGCTCCGAGCGCACGGGGCTCAAGCACGTCACGGTGTCGCCCGGGAAGCTCGCGGTGCCGCCCCACTGCCACTCGGCGGAGGAGGAGATCTTCGTCGTCCTCGAGGGAGGAGGCACGCTCGAGCTGTACCCCTCGCCGCGTGCGGCGGACGACGGTGCCGAGCCCTCGACGCATCCCGTCCGGGCCGGTGCCACGGTGTCCCGCCGGCCGGGCACCGGCATCGCCCACACGTTCCGCGCGGGCGCGGACGGCCTCACCCTGCTCGCCTACGGGCCGCGCGAGCCGAACGACATCGTGTACTACCCTCGGTCCGGCAAGGTGTCCTTTCGTGGGGTGGGCCTCATCGCTCGCGTCGAGCCCCTCGGCTACTGGGACGGAGAGGAGTAGGTGATCGCGTGAAGGAATGCGCGGGACCGCGGTGAAGACGGCGCCGTCATGGGACTTCTGCGCCTGCTACCACGTAACGCGCCACGCGACGGCAACGTCGTCACCAATCCCGCCGAGGCTGCGCCGGTGAGCGAGCCGGATCAGCTCGGTGAGGCGGAGGCAGCGCCCGAGCGTTCCGCAGAGCTCGACCCGGTGCCCGCGGCCGGTGTGACCGCGTCGCTCGGCGCCTCTGTCACGCCGACCGCACCGACACCCGGGCGGGGGGCGACCCGGGTGATCGCGCTCGCCAACCAGAAGGGTGGCGTCGCCAAGACGACGACCACCCTCAACCTCGGCGTCGCCCTGCACGAGATGGGCCACCGCGTGCTGCTCGTGGATCTCGATCCCCAGGGGAACCTCACGATGAGCCAGGGGATGAACCCGGACGCGATCGAGAAGTCGATGTTCGACGTCCTCGTGCACCGCATCCCGATCTCCAACGTGATTGCCACAGCCGAGGTCGACCTGGCGGTTGCCTCGATCGACCTCGCCGGAGCCGAGCTGGCACTCTCGTCGCTGATCGGTCGTGAGCGCGCCCTCGAGAAGGCGCTGCTCGAGGTTCGCGACCAGTACGACTACGTGTTCATCGACACGCCGCCGTCGCTCGGGCTGCTCACCATAAATGCGTTCGTCGCCGCGACCGGGATCATCGTCCCCGTGCAATGCGAATACCTGTCGCTCCGCGGGCTCGTCCAGCTCGAGAACACCCTGGCGATGGTGCGCGAGAACCTCAACCCGCAGGTCGGCGTGCAGGGCATCGTCGCCACCATGTACGACGGGCGTACGCTTCACTCTCGGGAGGCGATCGAGATTCTCGAGGAGAACTTCGGCGAGCTGGTCTACCGGACACGGATCCGGAAGACGGTGCGCTACGCCGAGGCGCCCGTGAAGGGCAGCTCGGTGCTCAAGTACGAACCTTCCGGGCCGGCCGCGGAGGCCTACCGCCAGCTGGCCCGAGAGCTCGTCGCGAAGGAGGTCGCGCATGGCGCGCAAGCGCGCGAGCATGCGTGAGGGCCCGCTCGCCGAGCTCTTTCGCGCCACCGAAGCCGCGCAGCGCGGTCAGCCCGAGCCGTCACCGGGCGAACCGCCGCCCGCCCAGCCGGAGCCGACCGCCGACGAGGGGGCCGAGGACGAGCAGCAAACGATCGTCGTGCCGCCGCAGCCGGCCGGTGGGAGCGTGGAGTTGGAGGCAACCGTCGAGCACGTCTACGACTTCGAGCTCTCCGACGAGGCGCCGGCTGCTCCGGTCGCACCGCCTCCTCACGCGCCCGAGCCGGAGCCCGGAGAGCCGGAGCCCGGACCGGTGTCGGAGCCGGAGCCCGAGTGGCGACCCGTCTCGGAGGACGAGCCCGCCATCGCCGCGCGCCGTGAGCGCCCGTTCGAGCCCCCGTCGAGCCGGTTCGTGACGCCGATGCCCGACAGCGCGGCGCGGCTCAACGTCGCCCCGACGGGCGAGCTCGGCTCGTATCTGGCGGTGATCAAGGTGGTCGGCATCGGCGGCGGGGGTCTCAACGCCGTCAACAGGATGATCGACGCCGGGATCGCGCAGGTCGACTTCGTCGCGGTCAACACGGACATGCAGGCGCTCCACCTCTCGGACGCTCCCGTGAAGATCCACATCGGCGAGGAGATCACGCACGGCCTCGGCTCGGGGGCCGATCCGGCCATGGGGAGAAAAGCCGCCGAGGCGGCGTACGATCACGTGCGCGCCGCGCTCCGTGGCGCCGACATGGTGTTCGTCACTGCGGGCGAGGGTGGCGGCACCGGTACGGGGGCGGCCCCGGTCGTGGCACGGATCGGGCGCGAGCTCGGCGCGCTCACCGTCGGCATCGTGACGACGCCGTTCAAGTTCGAGGGCACGCGCCGGAGAACGTCCGCCGAACAGGGGGTCGAGGCGCTGCGGGCCGAATGCGACACGGTGATCGTGATTCCCAACGACCGCCTGCTCGAGGTGCTCGACCGGACGACGTCGATGGTCGACGCGTTTCGCATCGCCGACGACGTCCTGCGCCAGGGCGTCCAGGGCATCTGCGACCTGATCACGATGCCGGGCCTGATCAACCTCGACTTCGCCGACGTCCGCACCGTGATGGCGGATGCCGGCTCTGCCTTGATGGGGATCGGCTACTCCGAGGCGCCCGACGACCGGGCGCGCCAGGCTGCCGAGCGGGCGCTCCGCTCACCCCTGATCGACACCGAGATCGTGGGGGCGCGCGGGATCCTGCTTTCCGTCGCGGGGGGCGAGGACCTGACCCTGCTGGAGGTGAACGAGGCCGCCGAGGTCGTGCGCCAGGGAGCCACCGACGAGACGAACATCATCTTCGGCGCCACCGTCGACGAGCGCCTCAACGGCCAGGTGTGGGTGACCGTGATCGCGACCGGCCTCGGTGGCACCCGTCGGCGCGCTCCGGCGCCGTCCTTTTCCTCCGCGCAGCCGGCCGCGACGACTTCGCACGACGAGAACGACCTGCCGAGCTTCCTCCGGTAGCTGGAGGCTCGATGTGAAGGTGCCCGGGCTTTGCGGCCGCGAGGCGGACGCCCTCAGGGATCTTCGCACAGGCCCGGAGTCGCGGTAGCGGTTCCAGCCCTGTCTTTGGGGGTGCGATCGGGTCTCGGATCTGCGGGAGCGGATCCGGAAACGTATGCCGGTCAGACGACCGTCACCACGCAGACCGAGGCGAGCGCGCAAACGGACGCCGACGCAGCGCCCCAGCGGACGCTCGGCGGCAGCGACGCGCCGGACAACGCGAGGCCACCGCCCACGCCGATCGCAACTGCGGCGAGAGTCTCCACCGCGCCGAATGCCATCCCGGCGGCAAGCGCCGTCTGCGCTTCGACTCCGATCGCCCCGAGCGCGAGCGCGACGGCAGCGCTCGCCACGCCGGCGTTGCCGGGTGTCACCGGCATCACGGCGGCGAGCTCCACCGCCGGCACGAGCACGAAGGCAGCCCGCACCGGGTCGTCGACGCCGAGCGCCGCGGCCACGGTGGCGGCGGCCGCAAGCTTGGCTGCCATCCCGGCCGCCGTCAGGGCGGCGACCGAGAGCAGCGCCCGCCGGTTGCTGCCGAGCTCGCCGAAGGCGTCGAGGAGATGAGAGACCCGTCCCCGGGTACGAACCCTCCGAGACCCCGCGGCCACCGCGCAGACGAGGACAACGGTCACGCCCAGGCCCGCGAGCGGCCACGCCGGAACCGCGCCGACCGTGGCCGCGACCGCCACGACGGCCGCGAGCCAGACGGCGCGGACCGCGCCCACGGCTGCGCCCGCTCCTCCGACCCGCCACGCGCCGCCGTCGCCCTCGACGACGCGGGCGAAGAGCACGATGCGGGCGGCGCTCCCGAGGTGCGCCGGCGCGATGGCGTTGAGCCCGCTGCCGACGCCGTAACGCGCTACCGCATCCCGCCTGCGGATGCGTGTCCCGCATGCGCCGAGCCCCGACCGCCACGCGAGACCGCCCGCGACATGGGTGGCTGCGAAGCCCACGGCGGCCGCCCAGAGCCAGAGCGGCTCGGCCGTCTGCAGACCGTCGTAGGCCTCGGCCACCCGTCCGCCGAGCAGCTCCGTCCGGAACGCTGCAAGCGCGAGCAGCGCGGTTGAGACCGCAGCGAGGACGAGATGACGTATCCGCAGGAGAGAGCGCATCCGGGCCGCTCGCCGTTGTTCGGCAGAAGGGCTCCGGCGCTTGAGGGCGACCACCACCACGAGGGATGCCCGCCTCGTTCGGCCGGCGGGCCGGCGGCCCGTCACACGCCGTTGCCGGCCCGGGCGGAAGTACGCTCTGCGCGATGGGTGGGGCCATCGCAGCCGGCCATCCCTGCACGGCGGAAGCCGGCGCCCAGATGCTGGCGGCCGGCGGCAACGCCGTCGACGCCTGCCTGGCTGCTGCGTTCGCGGCGTTCGTGGCCGAGGGCCCGCTCACCGGGCCCGCGGGCGGAGGCTTCTTCCTCGTGCGCGAGCCGGACGGCGAGCCCGTCGTGCTCGACTGCTTCTTTGCCGTCCCGTCGCGGAGGCTCGGCCAGATGGAGGAGCTCGTGATCGACTTCGGCGACGCGTCCACCCAGGTGTTTCACATCGGTGAGGAGTCGGTTGCCGTGCCCGGACTCGTCGCAGGCCTCCAGGCTGCGCACCGTCGGCATGGTGGTCTTGCCTGGCGCGATCTCGTCGAGCCCGCCATCCGCCTCGCGCGTGACGGCGTGCCCGTCAACGACGCGCAGGCGTTCCTCCACGAGATCCTCGTCCCCATCCTCCAGCGCGAGGAGGCGGGCCGGCGCATCTATGCGCACGGCAGCCCGCTCCGCACCGAGGAGCTCGTGCCTGCACTCGAGCTGATTCGTGACGAGGGTGCTGCGGCCGTGTCGCAGCTGCTTCCCGAGCTCGCCGGCGATGTCGCCGACTACGAGGTGTGTGATCGTTCTCCGCTCCAGAGGACGCTGGACGGCATCCGGCTGGTGACCACGCCTGCCCCTTCGCTCGGCGGCGCCGTCGTGCGTGATGCCCTCGAGCTGCTTCTGCAGGGCGACGGCGTGGTGGACCGGGCGCGCGCCATCGGCGGGGCGTACGGCCGGCTCGGGGGTGGTGGGCGTCCGACCGGGACGACGCACGTCTCGGTCATCGACGCCGCCGGGCGCATCGCGGCTCTGTCCGCGACGCTCGGCTCGGGCTCGGGCATCTTCCGTCACGGCTTCCAGCTGAACAACATGCTCGGCGAGCTCGACGTGATCGGGCCCGGCCCGCGGGCCCCGGGCGAGCGTCTGCCGAGCATGATGGCGCCGACCCTCGTGCTCGAGGGCGGCGAGCCGCGGCTCGTCCTCGGAAGTGCCGGCTCCGTGCGGCTCGCCGGAGCGATCGCCCAGGTCGCACGGAGTGTCGTCCGAGGTGCCACGGTCGCGGAGGCAGTCTCAGCGCCGCGGCTCCACGTGGACGGGGCCACCGTGCACCTGGAGGGCGGTTGGGGTGACGACGCCGCGCAGGAGCTCGTGGCCGCCGGCTGGGATCTCGTGCGTTGGGCCGGCCGCAACCTCTTCTTCGGCGGCGCGTCCGCCGTCGAGCGTCGGGCGTCCGGCGAGCTGGCCGCCGCTGGTGACCCGCGCCGCGGTGGGTACGGGCTGGTCGTGCCGTGATCCGAATCCGACCCGCCGAGCCCGGGGACGCGCAGCAGCTCGTCGAGCTGGCCCAGTCCGTCGGCCGCGAGCCGGGTGGGCACCTGCTCACCACCGAGACCTGGCGTGGGGCGGCGGAGGAGCGGCGGTACATCAAGGTGGCCCGGAGGAGCGAGGACGTCGCCCTGTTCGTGGTCGACGACGGCGGCCGGATCGTGGGGCGGCTGTCGCTTGCGCGGGACCCGCACTCGGCCAGCCGCCACGTCGCCGATCTCGGCCTGATGGTCGCCCTCGGCGATCGGCGACGCGGGATCGGACGGGCGCTTCTGGAGCAGGCCGTGCGCTGGGCGGCCGAGGCAGGCGTGCGCAAGCTCGAGCTGCACGTCTTCCCGTGGAACGAGCCTGCGATCGCGCTCTACGAGTCGTTCGGGTTCGAGCGGGAGGGGCTTCGTCGCGGGCACTACGTGCGCGACGGCGTCGAGGTCGACGCGATCCTGATGGCGTACCGGATCCCCTGAGGCGTGCTCAGCCCAGCTCGCGGGGCAGCACCAGCCTGGTGACCGTCGCCGACCCCGGTGCTGCGGCGTCCCAGCCGTCGATCAACTCCAGCGTGACGAGGGCCCCCGTGGGGAGCTTCTCCTGGATCCGCGCTCGCTGCGTGGAGGGCGCCGCCAGAAGGAGAGCGAGCTCCTGCAGCCCCGGGTTGTGACCGACGAACAGGACCTCGTCGAGCGTCGGATCGAGCCCACGGACGCGCTCGAGGAGCGCCTGCGCCGACGCATGGTAGAGGCCGTCTTCCAGCGTGACCTGCGTGTCTCCGAGCGCCGGGCGCACCAGCTCGAGTGTCTGGCGCGCCCGCATGGCCGTCGAGCAGACGACGAGCTGCGGGTGCGGGCCGTCTCGCGGGATGCGCTCGGCGAGCCGTTGGCACGCCTTTTCGCCGCGACCGGAGAGCGGACGTTCGTGATCGTCGAGACCGGGCTCGTCCCACGAGGACTTCGCGTGGCGCAGGAGATGCAGACGGCGCATCACGAGCTCACAGCGCGAGGAGGAGGTCTGCCCAGACCGGCGGCGAGGCGCGGAGCAGGGTGGCGGCTGCGAGCGGCTCGCGCCCCTGGGCCAGATGCGTGGAGAAGCGGGCAGGGTCCGGCTCGATCGACACGCGCGGCAGATGCAGCCGGTCTGCGTCCCAGCACGACCCCACCGTCGGGTCGCTCGAGACGAGACCGTTCGTGTGCTCGGCGATCGCGAGGCACAGGCGCTCCAGGCGGGCTGCCTCCAGAGCCAGGATCCCGGCTCCGGCCAGCTCCCGCGAGTACGCGGCCGCGCGCGGCCCGTGACCCGGATCGAGGTGCTCGTTCTCCCGCCGTGTGTCGTGCAGCAGCCCGAAGAGCACAACGAGCTCGCGGTCGCAGCCCTGCGTGCCGCCCGCGAGCGTGAGGCCGGTCGCGGCGACGCAGCGCCAGTGCTCCTCGCCATGGATCGGCGAGGCCCGTCTCCAGGCGCCGGCGAGGACGGCGTCCACGACCGCGTGGTCGATCATCGCGCCGCCGGCTCGAGGTCGACCTCGAAGCGGATCACGGCCGCGTCGACGCGCAGCAGCCGGTCGGCCGCGGTCGCCTCGTTGGGGCACGCGGGTCTCCGCCCGGGAGCAGGTGGCCCCGGCTCGACTCGGTCCGAGCCCTCGATCGGGGCAGTGTCTCCACGGGCCGACGATAGCGAGCCTACGGAGCAATGGTCGCGTTGCCTCCCCTGACGCCGTCTCGCTCGCCGCGGCCGGGCGGCGGCGCGCCTGGCGTTCGCCACGATCCGGAGCCGTCCATCGGGGGCAGTACCATGGCCCTCCCGTGGCTGCCCCGTTCGTCCACCTGCACGTCCACTCGGAGTTCTCGATCCTCGACGGGGCGTGCCGGATCCCGGCGCTGGCGGAGAAAGCGGCCCAGTGCGAGATGCCGGCGGTCTCGCTCACCGACCACGGCTCGCTCGCGGGCGCGATCGACCTCTACCGTGAGGCACGGAAGCAGGGCGTGAAGCCGATCGTCGGGTGCGAGGTGTACGTCGTCGACGACCGGCGCGCGCAGCACAAGGGCAATGCGCACCTGACGCTGCTCGCCGCTGACAACACGGGCTACGGCAACCTGATCAAGCTCTGTTCGCTCGGCTACCTCGAGGGCTACTACTACCGGCCGCGGATCGACTGGGAGCTGCTCGAGCGGCACGCGACCGGCCTGATCGCGCTCTCGGGCTGTCTCTCCGGTCGTGTCTCGCGGGCTCTGGAGGAGGGCCGGGCGGAGGACGCCGAGGCGGAGCTCGATCGGCTCGTGCAGGTGTTCGGCCGTGACCAGGTCTACGTCGAGCTGCAGAACGCCGGCCTGCCCGTGCAGGCGGAGATCGTGCCGCAGCTCGCCGAGCTCGCTCGGAAGCTCGACCTCCCGCTCGTCGCGACAGGCGACGTCCACTACCTCCATGCGTCCGACGCGGCGAGCCACGAGGCACTCCTCTGCATCCAGTCGGGCGACTCGCTCAAGAACCCGAGCCACTGGCGCTTCGAGACGAACGAGTTCTATTTCAAGACGCCGGAGGAGATGGCCCTCGACTTCCCCGGGCACGACGCGGCGCTCCGCAGGACGCTCGAGGTGGCCGAGCGGTGCAACGTCGAGATCGCGCTCGACCAGATCCTGTTGCCGACATTCCCGCTCCCCGAAGGGCGTGAGGCGTTCGACGAGCTCGTCGAGCAGTGCGAGCATGGCCTGCAGCGCCACTACGGGCGTCCGACACCCGAGCTGCAGGAGCGGCTGCAGTTCGAGCTCAAGACGATTCGCGAGATGGGGTTCGCGGACTACTTCCTGATCGTGGCCGATTTCGTCGGCTTCGCCCGGCGGGACGGCATCCAGGTGGGACCCGGTCGCGGCTCGGCGGCCGGGTCGCTCGTCTCGTACTGCCTCGGGATCACCGATCTCGACCCGATCCGGTACGAGCTCCTGTTCGAACGCTTCCTCAATCCGGGCCGCAAGTCGATGCCGGACATCGACATCGACTTTGCAGTCGAGGGCCGGGAGCGGGTCATCAACTACGTGGCCGAGAAGTACGGGCGTGACCGCGTGGCCCAGATCATCACCTTCTCGACCATGGCCGCGCGCGCTGCGATCCGCGACGCAGGCCGGGTGCTCGACGTGCCCTACGGTGTCGTCGATCGCATCGCCAAGACGATTCCCGAGGGCCCCGGCCAGACGCTCGAGGACGCGCTCAAGCCGGGGGCCGAGCTGCGCGCGCTCATCGACGCCGATGCGGTCGCAAAGGAGATCGTCGACCTCGCGCGACCGCTCGAGGGCCTGACGAGAGCCGACTCCATCCACGCCGCCGGCGTCGTGATCGGGGCCCAGCCGCTGATCGAGGTCGTCCCGCTACAGCAGAAGGGGCCCGACGCAGAGATCGTGACCCAGTTCGCGATGGGCAACGTCGAGGCTCTGGGGCTCCTCAAGATGGACTTCCTCGGCCTGCGCAACCTCGATGTGATCGCGACGGCAGAGCACCTGGTCGGCGGAGGCCTCGACGTGGCGCAGGTGCCGCTCGACGACCGCGCCACCTACGAGATGCTCGCGCGCGGCGACTCCACCGGGGTGTTCCAGTTCGAGTCGTCGGGCATGCGAGAGGCCCTGCGCCAGGTGCGGCCGACCGAGTTCGAGGACCTGATCGCGCTGGTGGCTCTCTACCGGCCGGGGCCGATGCAGTACATCCCGACCTACGCCGCACGCAAGAACGGCCGTGAGCGAGTCACGCACCTCGACCCGCGCCTCGAGCCGATCACCGGCGCGAGCTTCGGGATCAGCCTGTATCAGGAGCAGACGATGGAGATCGCAAAGCGGCTCGCCGACTTCACGCCTGCCGAGGCGGACGACCTGCGCAAGGCGATCGGCAAGAAGATCCACTCGCTGATGGCGTCGCTCGAGCAGAAGTTCGTCGACGGATGCCTCGCGAACGGCGTCACACCCGCGGTCGCGAAGCAGCTCTGGGAGGACATCGAGAAGTCGAAGGACTACTCCTTCAACAAGTCGCACGCTGCGTGTTACGCGCTGATCGCGTATCGCACTGCCTGGCTCAAGGCGCACCACCCGTGCGAGTACATGGCGGCGCTGATCTCTTCGGTCATGAACACGAAGGATCGCGTCCCGTTCTACGTCAACGCCTGCGACGAGATGGGCATCGAGGTGCTGCCCCCGGACGTGAACTCGTCGCTGGTCGACTTCGCGGTCGTCGAGGGAAAGATCCGCTTCGGGCTCAATGCGGTGAAGAACGTGGGCGAGACGGCCGCCTTCGCGATCGTCCGCGCCAGAGACGAGGGCGGGCCGTTCGAGTCGATCTGGGACTTCACCGAGCGTGTCGACCCGCAGGTGGTCAACAAGCGCTCGCTCGAGTCGCTCGTCAAGTGCGGCGCGCTCGACTCCAGTGGTGCCTCGCGCATGGGCATGCTGGGCGTCCTGGAGCAGGCGCTCGGGCACGGGCAGAAGCTCGCCCAGGATCGGCTGTTGGGCCAGGCGACGTTCTTCGACAGCGACTTCGGCGAGGCCGAGAGCGCCGGGACGACCTCGTATCCGCCGCTGCCCACGTCGGAGTACGAGAAGCCGGAGCTTCTTCGCCTGGAGAAGGAGACGCTCGGCCTCTACGTCTCCGAGCATCCCCTGTCGGGCGTGCGCGAACAGCTGCGCCGCAAGACGGACGCCACGCTCGCGGAGCTCGAGCGGCGCCGCGACGGTGAGGTCGTGACGGTGGGCGGGATCGTCTCGGAGGTGAAGCACACCACGACGAAACGCGGCGAGCCGATGGTCTTCCTGCAGCTCGACGACCCGACGGGGTCGGTCGAGGCAGTGGTCTTCAACTCGACGTATGCGCAGTCCCGCGATCTGTGCACGTCCGACCGCATCCTCGTGGTGAAAGGGCGCGTCGACCACAAGCAGGCCGGCGAGACGAAGCTGATCGCGCTGGAGCTGACGGCGTTCGAGGCTGTTGCCGAGCGACGCGAGGTCCGGTTCGCGTTGGACGCACGCGAGGCGCCGGCGGGCGTGATCCGCGAGCTGGCGCGCCTCGTGAAGGAGTTTCCGGGCGAGTCTCCCGTGTTCGTGTCGCTCGAGACCTCGCAGGGCCCGAAGACGCTGGCGCTCGGCCCCGAGTACCGCGTGAGCCCCGACTCGGACTTCCTCGCCGAGGCGAAGGCGCTGCTGGGAGACGCCGCGGTCGCCTGATCCGGGCCGCCGCCGACACCAGCGCGACAGGCTGAATGAGAGCACCCCTGTCCTTGCGGCCGCGAAGCGGACGCCTTCAGGGGTCTTGCGCGTCGCGGGAACCGCGGGAGCGGTTCCCGCGCCTGCGCTAGCCAGGTGGGCGCCCGCCGGTTCGGTAGCTACTTCTTTGCGGCCGCGAAGCGGACGCCTTCAGGGGTCTTGCGCGGGGCGGGAACCGCGGGAGCGGTTCCCGCCCCTGCGCTAGCCAGGTGGGCGCGGAATCGTCTTGCTGGCGACCGTGTGCCCGTCCTCGTCGAGGAACGTCACCTGTAGCGGCAATGCCGAGTCGGGATCTCTGAGCTCGCCGAGGAAGAACGACGCAGCGATCGGGCTCGAGATCCGTACGAGCGGCAGCCGGAGCACGGCGGCTCCGTCCGCCCGGTGGAGCTCGACGGCGGTCACCCGGTGGTCGAGGACGTCGCCGTACACGACGGCCGGCCCCTTGGGAAACTCGAGCGAGACGAACCCCGGCGCAAACGGCGTCTCTCGGTTCGCGTCGCAACCGCCGGCTGCGGCGGACGCCCAGACCGAGACCTGGAAGCAGAATCCGCCGGCGGCGGTCGGGGCGACGAACAACGGGGCAACGGTTCCGTCCTCGAGCTGCAACTGCGCGACGGTCCGCGCCTCCGTCGCGATCGCTCGAGGGTCCATCCCTTTCGGCGCGGCGCGGCTCATGTCGACGACTCAAGACCACGACTCGCGGAGCCGCCGGGCTCGTGAGGAAGTCGACGATCACCCTGGTCAGCGCGAGCGCCGGCGCAGCGAGCGCCGCCACCGCGACCGCCGCCGCGAGCGCAAGCTTCGTCCGGCTCGGCCTGCGGCGAGGGCTCGGCCTGGTGTGTGTGATCGCGTCACAGATCGCGAGCAGCTCCGGCTCTGCCGCGAAGAGGTCTGCCAGCTCGCGATCGGAGAGCACGTCGACCGTCCGAAGACTCACGGGCCGACTCCCTCCTCCTCGAGTGCCGTGCGGACGGTGGCGATGGCACGCGAGAATCGCATCCTCGCGGCTGCCTCTTCGATACCGAGCCGTTGTGCGACCTCTGCGAAGGCCCGTTCCTCGAGGAGGCGTGAAGCGACCACGTCGCGCTGCTCCGAGGGAAGGCGACGAAGCGCACGGCCGAGCGCTTCGCGCACGTAGTGCACCCCCAGCACGTGCTCACCACTGTCGCCCACATCGGATTTCTCGCCCACTGGCGCAGAACGTAACGGGCCGGCCGACCGAGAGCACGGCGCGCAGCGCCTACGAGCGCCACTTGACCGTGCAGCCTACGGGCATCGTCTCGGGGACGGCGGGGGTCTGGCCGCCGAGCACTGCGTCGAGGGCGTCACGCAGATAGCGCGGGGTCACCGCCTCCTCGTTGCGGGAGTCGTCGATCGCGCCGTGGTACACGAGGCGGCGCTCTCGGTCGAAGAGGAACACCTCGGGCGTGCGCTCGGAGCCGAGCGCGCGGGCGACCGACTGGTCGGCGTCGTAGAGATAGTCGAAGGAGAACGCTTCGCGCGTGGCCCGTGCCCGCATCTCCTCGAACGAGTCCTCCGGGTACGCGTCGGCGTCGTTGGACGAGATGGCCGCCAGCCGGACGCCGCGGTCCGCGTAGTCGCGCTGTACGGCGTTCAGGCGGTCTTCCCACGCCTGGACGTAGGGGCAGTGGTTGCACGACTGCACGAGCACGAGTGCGGTGGCATCTGTGTAGTCGTCGAGCGAGCGGTCGCGGCCGTCGACTGCAGGCAGGTGGAACGGCGGGGCGGTGGTGCCGAGCGTGAGGGTCATGACAGTGCAGCCTCCAGGGTCTCGCGGGAGGGAACGGGCGAGGGACGCCCGTCCGGCAGGTGGTAGATGCGGCACGCGAGCATCGCGCGTCCGCCGGCGCCGTCCGGGTCGACATCGTGTCCGTCGACACGGATGGTGGGTGAGCCGGGGAAGCCGAGCAGCTCGGCTTCCTCCTGGGTCGTGACCTCGTGCTCGTCCACCCTCGTCGGCAGGCCGAGACCGCTGAGCACGTCCACGAGGAGCGCGCGTGCCTCGGGATGGGACGGGCAGCCGGCCCAGTACAGCAGCTCGATGTGCACGTCAGGGTTGCAACGCCGATCGCGGGCGATCTCCTCCGCGGCTCAAGCGAGCCCCTTCGCGCGGAGCTCGGCCAGCGCCTGCTCGGTCTTCCCGAGCCCTTCGAGATCCATCCCGGCGAGCACGCCGGGCGCTTTCGTGAACTGAATCTCGCGATAGTCGACGATCTGGAGGAGATTGCCCCACGGGTCATGAACGTCGAGCGACGGCGGGCGCGACACTGCGATCCCTCCTGCACCGGCTGCTCGGCGGACGGCCTCTTTGTCGTCGACGACGATGCCGACGTGCCGGTGCGCGTCCGGTCCTTGCGTTCGCCCGGTCGCCAGCGCGACGAACTGGTCGCCCATGTCGACGAATGCCATGTGCCGCGAGCGCCCGCGCAGCTGCAACGGTCCGAAGAGCTGCTCCCAGAAGGCGAGTGCCTCGTCGATCGAGCCGACCTCGAGCGCGACGTGGTTGATCCCAACCAGGCGGGACACGCCTTGAGCGTACCGGTCGGAACCTCTCGCTCCTGCGTGGCATATCAGGAGTGTGAGCAAGCCGGAAGGAGCCGTCATGCGTGGTCTTCGAGCGGTCTCGGTCGTCGCCGCCGCGTCGCTGGCGCTTGCCGTCGACGCTGCAGCCGGCGGGTTCGCGACCGTGCAGCTGAGCTCGACACCGACGGGCGCCCTGGCCGGCGAGCCGTGGAGCGTCGACCTGACCGTGCTCCAGCACGGCATCACGCCCCTGGACGGGCTGGAGCCGCTGCTCACGATCATGCGCAGCGGCGAAGAGCGATCGTTCCCCGCGCTGCCGACGGGGAGGACCGGTGTCTATCACGCCGACGTCGTGTTCCCGGCCGCGGGCACCTGGGAGTGGCGGATCTGGGACGGCTTCTCCCAGACGCACACCTACGCCCCGGTGGAGGTGGCGCCGGGGGGCGCCGGCGCGGCCGGTCACGGCTGGAACGCCTGGCTGGCAGGTCTTGCGGGCGTGGCAGCGCTGGCGCTCGGCGGAGCGACGGCCGCGCTCGCCGCCCGCCGCCGCTCCAGGCCGATGGCCGCCTGACCCGCGTGTGGACGTCCGTGATCCCCTCCGTGTGCGGCAATTACCTGTCTTGCGCGGCAATCAGCGGCAATCACGTGGCAATCACGTAATCACGTGTTTTGCGGCCGCGAAGCGGACGCCTTCAGGGGTGTTGGGTTTCGAGCGGTGGGATCCGCGGGAGCGGATTCCCACCTGCGAACCAGCTGCGAGTGTCTTGCGGCCGCGAAGCGGACGCCTTCAGGGGTGTTGGGTTTCGAGCGGTGGGGATCCGCTTGGCAGATTCCCACCTGCGGACAAGCGTGGGGATCCGCGGGAGCGGATTCCCACCTGCGAACTAGCTAGAGGTGCTCTTGCGGCCGCGAAGCGGACGCCTTCAGGGGTCTTGCTCTTCGAGCGGTGGGGATCCGCTTGGCGGATTCCCACCTGCGAACCAACTACAGCGCGTCGGTGGCGAGCCGCTCGCCGACGCTGCGGAGCACCTTCTGGGCGATCGAGGGCATGTCGCGGATCAGTTTTGCGAACGCGCGGTCGGTGAGCACGAGAACGCGGGCCGGTGTCACCGTCCTCACGGTCGCCATGCGCGGCACGTCGGCAATCAGGGAGATCTCGCCGACCCATTCTCCGGCTCCGAGGCGCCGCACCTCCCGCTGGCTGCGGATGATGGACACGGTGCCGCGCTCGATGACGATGAATTCCCGGCCGCGATCACCTTCACGCATGAGCGTCTTGCCCGGCGGCACGTCGAGCTCGTCGGCGACGAGCGCGAGCTCGCCCAGCTCCCGCTTCGAGCAGCCTGAGAACAGTGGAACCTCGGCGAGAAGCTCGACCTTGCGGTTCTTGCGCACCACGCGGCGGATCCTATTGCAGCGTCGACCGTCCTGCGAGCGGGAGCTTTACGGAACCTTCACACGCGCCATGCATTTCGCTCGTCGGCATCGCCTAGAAAGAGGCCATCCGTTTTCACGCGATCGGCGAATAGACACACAGAGGCCTTGTTCAGGATGCCTGCGGCGAACCTCACCACGCTTCCGGAGCTCGAGATCGAGCAGGTCGAGCGTTGGCGTCTCGACACGCTGCGACGTGCGGGGTTCGAGGCCGAGGCGGCTGCGGTGCTCGCCGCATCGCACGAGGTCGACCTCCATCTCGCCGTGGCGCTGCTGGAACGCGGCTGCCCGGCCGGCGTCGCCCTGCAGATCCTCCTCTAGTGCGCAGCGAAGCCGCACGATAGAGACCCGCCGCTGACGTCCGCGCGCTGAGGGCAGAATGCGCCGTGGTGGGCGTGCTTGCCTCGATCCCGTCGCCTTCGTCGGGCACGCTCGACCTCGGCCCCGTCACCGTGCACATGTACGGGCTGACGCTGCTGGTTGCGATCGCGGTGTGCATGGTCGTCACCGGACGCCGCTGGGTGGCCCATGGGGGAGACTGGGACCTGATCTTCCGCTGCGCGGTGTGGGGGGTGGGTGCCGGCATCGTCGGGGCCCGTCTCTACCACCTGGCGACCAGCTGGGACGAGGTGCCGGACCAGTGGTGGGGGCCGTTCGCGATCTGGCGGGGGGGCCTCGGCGTGTGGGGTGGTATTGCGGCGGGCTGTCTCGTCGGCGGCATCGTCGCCAAGCGAGCCGGTGCCGACGTGTGGCTGCTGGCCGACTGCCTCGCACCCGGTCTACTGCTCGCGCAGGGGATCGGCCGACTGGGCAACTGGTGGAATCAGGAGCTCTTCGGGAAGCCGACCGACCTGCCCTGGGGGCTGGAGATCGGCCCGGCCAGCCGGCCGCTCTCGTCGCTCGACCAGGCGACGTACCACCCCACCTTCCTGTACGAGATGCTCTGGGATTTTCTCGCCGCTGCGCTGCTCGTGTTCGTGATCGAGCGTCGTGTGCGTCCGCGGCCCCCGGGCCTGTTCGCGGCCTACATCACGCTGTACTGCGTCGGCCGCTTCGCCGTCGAGCAGCTCCGGGTCGACCCGGCACACGAGATCGCCGGCATGCGCTTCAACGCGTGGGTCGCGCTCGTCGGTGTCGTTTCCGGGGCGACCTGGTACTGGCTTTCGCAGCGCCGCGGGCGGCCGCACGCGCCCCCCAGGGGGCCCACCATGGCCGTCCCGAAAAGCCGCGTCCGACCCGGCGGCTAGGGTCGGCGCGTGGCCACGGACGTCCGCGATCTCGAGCTGGACCTCGATGCGTTCGAGGGCCCGTTCGACCTGTTGCTCACGCTCGTGCTGAAGGACCAGCTGCGCCCGGCCGAGGTCGATGTGGCGGCCATCGTGGTCGCGTTCGTCGAGAACCTGGCGGCGCGGGATGACTTGGATCTCGACGCCTGCGGCGAGTTCCTCGTCCTCGTGGCCGCGTTGCTCGAGCTCAAGGCGCGGTTTCTGTTCCCCGAGGAGGGAGAGGAGCTCGCCGATCTCGAGCCCGAGGAGGCCGCCGCGGAGCTCGCGAGGCGCCTCGCCGAGTACCGTCGCATGAAGGAGGCCGCCACCTGGCTCGGCGAGCGCTTGGCCGACTCCGGCGGTCGTTTCTTCAGGCTCGGGCCCGCCCCCCTGCAGCCAAGGGTCGACAGGCAGCTCGCCCGCCAGGATCCCGCTGCGCTGGCGGCCGCGTTGAGAGGGTTGGCGGTCGAGCCGCCGAAGGTGTCGCTCTCGCACATGGCGCTTCGCTTCCCGCCCGTGTCGCAGTTCCTCGAGCGCTTCCGCGCGGTGCTCCGACGCCGTCGCGTCTTCGACTTCGACGGTGAGGTCGCCGGCCTGTCGCGGGTCGAGCAGGCCGTCGCCTTCCTGGCGCTGCTCGAGCTGCGGAAGTCTGGCGAGATCTCGTTGTCGCAGCCTGCCCCGTTTGCTCCGATTCGAGTCGCGAGACCCGAGCACGAAAGGATCCTCCCGTGGACGACCGCCCGCTCCGCCTGATCGCGACGAACCCGGTCGACCAGCTCGCCCGCACGGTCGAGGCGTTGTTGGTCGTCGCGTCGCAGCCGTTGTCGCTCGACGAGCTCGTCGACGCCACCGAGGACGACGCCGAGCGGGTGGAGACCGCGCTCGGCCTGCTGACCGACCGCTACCGCGAAGGCCGCAGCGGCATCGTGCTCGAGCGCGTGGCAGGCGGCGTCGCCTTCCGTGCCTCACGGGAGGCCGCCGCAGCCTGCGCCCGCCTCTTCGAACATCCCATCGAGCGCGGGCTCACCCCGGCGGCACTCGAGACGTTGTCGATCGTCGCCTACCTGGGCCCGGTCTCCCGCCCCGAGATCGCGCGCATCCGCGGGGTGGCTGCCGACTCGGCGGTGGCGTCGCTCGTCGAGCGCGGCCTCATCGCGGAGGCCGGCCGCGAGAGCGGGCCTGGCGGAGCGGTGCGCTACAAGGTGACACCGCTCTTCGAGCGCGTGTTCGCCCTCGAGAGCCTCGCCGCGTTGCCGCGGCTCGACGAGCTCGGCGGCGAGCCCGACGCGATCCGCGAGCGCCTGCTTGCCGTCGCCGAGGCACGGGCCTCCTGATCAACCCTCGGTGGGGTCAGGCTGAAGCCTGACCCCGTATCCGGCTCGTCGTCGGGCGGGGGCGGTGGGCGGGTCGGTGCGGGTGCGGGGCTCGGGTCTGCTGCGTCGGGTTGCCGTGCTCGTGGGTGCGTCGCCGCCGCGCGCGCGAGAGCGTCGCGGGGGTCAGGCTGAAGCCTGACCCCGTATCCGACTCGTCGCCCGTCGAGGGCGACGAGTCAGATCGCCCACTGGCCACCTCGGAGGACGGGCACGTGCTCACCGGCTGCCGTGATCCCGTCCACGTCGAGGTCGGGGCTGCCCACCATGAGATCGATGTGGATCGCGGACTCGTTCATGCGCGCCAGGTCGGCCGGGGCTGCAAGCGTCCTCGGCAGGCCGTTCCCGAGTGCCATGTGGCTGGCCGCGTTCTCGTCGATCAGGGTGTCGTAGAAGACCGTCCGAAGCGGCCCGATCCGGCCGCTGCCGTCGACGAGCGCGAGCTCACCGAGCCGACGCGCGCCCTCGTCCTTGGCGGCCGCGGTGCGCAGCGTCTCCGCACCCTTTTTCGCGTCGATGCGCACGGCGCAGCCGCCTGCGAACTCGATCCGGATGCCGTCGACGACGGCGCCGTACAGCTCCTTCGGCATCGTCATCGTGACGACGCCGTCGGCGCGCTGCGGATCGGGCGTGGTGAACACCTCCTCGGTGGGGAGGTTCGGGTGGTGCACGAGGCCGTCGACGCGCTCGAACGTCGCCGCACCCCAGGTGGACGAGGGCAGAAGCCCGATCGTCAGGTCGGTGCCCTCACCGTGGAGCCGGATCGCGTCGAAGCGCCGCTCCGTCAGCCGGCGGGCCGCCCCGGTCAGCTCGCTCAGGCGCCGCTCCCACGCCGCCACCGGGTCCTCGTCGTCGAGCCGGCACATGTGCTCGACTGCCTTCCACAGCCGATCGAGCGCCTGCTCGGGTGCGAGATCCGGGTAGACGATGTGCGCCCACTCGCGGGTGGGGCCGGGCACGATCGTCCAGTTCGTCGTGCGATCGTTCACGACCCGGCTGCTCTCCGGGAGCCACGGAAGGAGATCGCGGCCCGCACGCGCCGGCTCGACGTCGTCGAACGCGCCCGGCGCCTGCGGCCCCGACAGCGCGATACGGGCGGCACGCTCGTCGGACAGCCAGAGCAGGCGCTTGCTCATCCAGGGTGGGACGAAGTCCAGCGTCTCGTCTTCCGCGGCATGTGCGAGGCGCTCGTGCTTGACCAGGTCGTCGTAGTACATGACGTCCACCCAAGAGGCCCCCGCCAGATAGGCCTCGCGGGCGATCGCGCGGGTCAATTCCTCCTTGCCCACATACGAGGAGACCCCCACGATCTGCCCCGGCTGGACGTTGGCGCCGAAGCCGACTGCAAGCTCGGCCAGCCTGTGTGCGACATCGGTGTGGGCCGTCACGGCCGGCACCCTACAGCTGCCACGCGCCGCCACGGAGGAGCGGAACTCGCTCGCCGGTGTCCGTGACGCCGTCCACGGAGAGCTCCGGGCTGCCGATCATGAAGTCGACGTGGATCTGGCTGTGGTTCGCCCGCGCGCGCTCCGCCTCGTCCTCCACCGGAGTCAGATAGGCGCTGCCCAGCGCGATGTGGCTGGCGGCGTTCTCGTCGATCAGCGTCTCCCAGAAGACGGTGTCGAGCGGGCCGATGCGGCCGCTGCCGTCGACGAGCGCGAGCTCACCGAGGCGCGAGGCGCCGTCGTCTCTCGCCACGGCCGCGCGAAGCGCCTCGGCGCCGTGGTCGGCGTCGACGCGCACCACCCGACCGCCTTCGAACTCCACGCGGATGCCTTCGATCAGCGACCCCTGCATGACGAGCGGCCGCGTTGCGGTGACGACGCCTTCGGCGCGCAGGGGGTCGGGCGTGGTGAAGGTCTCCTCGGTCGGGATGTTCGAGAAGTGGCTGACACCGTCCACCGTCTCGCTGTCCCCGGCGTGCCAGGCGGAGGAGCGGAACAGCCCGATCGTGAGATCGGTGCCCGGACCGTGCAGGTGCACGCTGTCGAAGCGCCGCGCCGTGAGGCGGTCCGCATACGCCTGGAGCTCGTCGCCCCGGCGCTGCCAGGCGGCTGCCGGGTCGCTCTCGTCGAGGCGGCACACGTGCGCCACAGCCCCCCAGAGACGATCGTAGGCCTCGGCCGCGGGCAGGTCCGGATAGACGAGCCGGGCCCACCCCTCCGTCGGTGCGGGCGCGACGCACCAGCTCGTGGTGCGCCGGTTGACGACCTCGCTGGAGTTCGGCAGGTACGGCAGCAGATCGCGCCCGGCTCGCGCCGGATCGACGCCGTCGAGCGCCGTCGGCGAGGACGGGCCGTTGAGCGAGATCCGCGCAGCATGCTCGTCGGAGAACCACTCGAGCCGCTCGACCATCCATGGTGGCACTCGCTCGAGCGACTCCAGGGGCGCCAGCTCGATGCGCGCCCGCTTCACCCATGGGTCGAAGGTGATCACGTCGACCCACCGCGCCCCCCGCTGGTAGGCGGACCGGGCCACCGCTCGCGTCAGCTCCTCTTTCCCCGTGGTCGTCGTGACGCCGACGATCTGGCCCGGCTGCACGTTGGCCCCGAAGCCCACGACGAGCTCGGCGAGGCTGCGGGTCAGCGCTGCGTGGTCGGGCATCCGCGGCAGGCTACCTTCGCGGTACGCGCCATCGCCGGAAGACGACGAGAATGGTGCGCATGCGGCTGAACCAGTTCCTCGCGCGTGCGGGGGTTGCCTCTCGCCGCGGGGCCGACGAGCTGATCCGCGCCGGGCGCGTGACGGTGAACGGCGGACGCGGCGAGCTGCACACGGCCGTCGGCGGCCAGGACGTCGTCGAGGTCGACGGCCGCACGGTGACGGCGCAACCGCTCGCCCATCTGCTGCTGCACAAGCCGGCCGGCGTCGTGACGACGGCGCGCGACCCGCAGGGCCGACCGACCGTGCTCTCGCTCGTGCCGCCCGAGCCGCGCGTGGTCCCGGTCGGCCGTCTCGATGTGGAGACGACCGGCGTGCTCCTGCTGACCAACGACGGACAGCTTGCACACCGGCTCGCCCACCCGCGCTACCTCGTGGAGAAGACCTACGCAGCCGATGTGGAGGGACGCCCGTCCGCTGCGGTGGTACGCCGGCTGGCGCGCGGGGTGGAGCTCGAGGACGGGCCCACCGCGCCGGCCGAGGTGCGGCTGCTGGCGCCCTCACGGATCGAGCTCGTCCTGCACGAAGGTCGCAACCGCCAGGTGCGCCGGATGTGCGAGGCGGTGGGGCATCCGGTGCGGCGGCTGGAGCGCACCGCCTACGCCGGCCTCGGGCCCGGCAGTCTCGCCCCCGGCCAGTCACGACGCCTGACCGGCGCCGAGGTCGCGACGCTACGCCGTCTCGTCGGGCTGGCCTGAGCCCACCTCACTCGAACCACACGAGCGTGGCCAGCGCGACGAAGAGCGCCACCAGCGCGATGCCCTCGAACAGCACCGCCTCGCCGTCGCCGGTGATCTGCCAGACGGCGATCGCGGTGAGCGCGAGCGCGCCGAGGAAGACGGGGTTGATGACGAACGTCAGCTGCGTGGTGAAGGCGAGCGAGACGAGCACGAGCACGGGCCACAGGAAGCAGGCGATCTGGGCCACGGAGTTCTTGACCACCGAGATGGCGAGGTCGTTCTTCCCTTTCGCCGCGAGCTGGACGGCGACGACGTTCTCGACTGCGTTGCCCGCGATGGCGACGATGACGAGACCGGTGAATGCCTTGGAGATGCCGAGCTTCTCGACGGCCGGGTCGATCGCGGCGACGAACCAGTCGGATACGAGCGCGGCGCCGACCCCCGACACGGCGAGCAGCCCGACCGCGAACGAGAACGGCAGCACGGAGTGCGCGGGCTCCTCCAGCGCTCGCTCGCTGTGACGGTCGGAGTGCAGGTAGCCGATGAGCCAGGCCGCGTAGACGACCAGCAGCAGGATCGCGCCGACCACGGAGATCTGCACCTGATGCTCACTGGCGCGGTCGCCGACCTGGTCGGACAGCCCGAGCAGCGTGATGATGAACACGGCGAGCAGTAGCAGCGTCGCCGTGTCGTTCGGCAGGCGCCTGCCGAACGTCATCGTCCCCCCGGGAGCGCTCAGCGAGCCGGCGCCGATGGCCAGGCCCAGCACGAGCAGAGCGTTGGCGAACAGCGAGCCGAGGATCGAGAACTGAGCCACCACCAGCTCTCCTGCCGACAGGGCGAAGATGACGATGAAGAGCTCCGGCAGGTTCCCGAGCGTCGACTGCAGCACGCCGGTGACGGCCGGCCCGAAGTGGGCACCGACCGACTCGGTGGCGACGCCGATCGCCCAGGCCACGCCGCCGAGGGCGGCCGCCGTGACGACGAACGTCGCTACCGGTGGGGCCCCCGCGTAGTGCATCACCCCGCCGGCGATCGCGACCGCCAGCACGCAGGCTGCGACGATCGCCGTGCGGATCACGTCAGGCGCACGAAGCCCATGCGCTCGTACATGTCCGCGAGCGTCGGGGCGGCCGCCGTGCGCGCCCGGTCGGCACCCACGGCGAGCAGCCGCAGCAACTCGTCCTCGTCGGCGCGGAGCTCCAGGTAGCGCTCCCGCACCGGTGTCACGAGCTCGACGACCGCGTCGCCGACGTCGGCCTTGAACTGGCCGTACCCGGCGTGCTCGTAGTCGACCTCGATCTCCCCGGGGCTCTTCCCGCTGGCCACGGAGAAGATGTCGATCAGGTTGGTGACGCCGGGCTTGTCGTCGCCGCGGCGGACCTCGCGGCCCGAGTCGGTGACGGCGCTCCTGAACTTCTTCCGGATCGCGTCGGGCTCGTCCAGCAGTCGCACCGTTCCCTGCTCGGAGCCGCCCGTCGTGGACATCTTCTTGGTCGGGTCCTGCAGGTCCATGATGCGCGCGCCAACCTCGGGGTAGACCCCTTGCGGCACGACGAACGTCTCGCCGAACCGCGCATTGAAGCGCTCCGCCACGTCGCGAGCAAGCTCAAGATGCTGACGCTGGTCGTCCCCGATGGGGACGATGTCGGTCTGGTAGAGGAGGATGTCGCCGGCCATCAGCACCGGGTAGGTGAAGAGCCCGGCGGAGACGAACTCGCGCTGCTCGGACTTGTCCTTGAACTGCGTCATCCGGCCCAGCTGCCCGTAGCTCGTCACCGCCGACAGCAGCCAACTCGCCTCCGCATGTGCGCTGACGTGGCTCTGGGCGAACACCACGGATCGCGCCGGGTCGAGCCCCGTGGCCACGAGCATCGCGTACAGGTCGAGCGTGCGCTCGCGGAGGTCCTGCGGGTCGTAGTCGGTGGTGATCGAATGCAGGTCGACGATGCAGAAGAAGGCCTCGCCCCGCTCCTGCGTCTGTGCGTACTGGCGGAAGCCGCCGATGTAGTTGCCGAGGTGCTTGTCCCCGGTCGGCTGGATGCCCGAGAAGATCCTCATGTCAGTCCTTTCGGTCGCTCCCCGCCCGAACGGACCGACGAGTCGGGTCCGGCGTGCGGGTCCACGTCTGTTCGGGGCTCAGGGCCGCCAGAAGAGCGACAGACGATGAAGGGCGGACACGAACTCGTATTTAGCCGGTTTTCGAGGGCAGCGTCAAAACCGGCCGCATCTAGACTTGCTGCATGACGGTGACCGAGCCGACGTGGGCGCCCGACTCGTGGCGCGACCTCGCCGCGACGCAGCAGCCCGACTGGCCCGACGCCGACGCGGTCACGGCGGTGCGCGAGCGCATCAGGGAGCTGCCGCCGCTCGTGTTCGCAGGTGAGGCGCGCAAGCTCCTCGCGTCGCTCGGCGAGGTTGCCGAGGGCCGCGCCTTCCTGCTGCAGGCCGGCGACTGCGTCGAGTCCTTCCGGCAGGTGTCCGCCGTCCAGATCCGCGAGAAGCTCAAGGTGCTGCTGCAGATGTCCGCCATCCTCACGTACGGCGCCACCTTGCCGGTCGTGAAGGTCGGGCGCATCGCCGGCCAGTTCGCCAAGCCGCGCTCGTCGCCGACCGAGCTCGTGAACGGCGTCGAGCTGCCGTCGTTCCGAGGGCACATCGTCCACTCCGACGAGCCGACCGCAGAAGCCCGCAGGCCCGACCCCGAGCGGATCCTGCACGGCTACTACCAGGCCGTCTCGACGCTCAACCTGCTGCGGGCGTTCACGAAGGGGGGCTTCGCCGACCTCACCCAGGTGCACACCTGGAACAAGGAGTTCGTGGCCACGTCCGCCGAAGGTCGCCGCTACGACGTGATCGCGACGGAGATCGGCCGCGCGCTCCGGTTCATGCAGGCGATCGGGATCGACCTCGGTGCCGAGCGGTCGATCCACGAGGTCGACGTCTGGACGAGCCACGAGGGGCTGCTGCTCGACTACGAGGAGCCGCTCACGCGCAAGGACTCGACCACCGGCCAGTGGTACGACTGCTCCGCGCACATGCTCTGGATCGGCGACCGCACACGGCAACTCGGCGGGGCGCACGTGGAGTACTTCGCGGGCGTCCACAACCCGATCGGCGTGAAGCTCGGGCCGGGGGCGACGGCCGAGGACGTGGTGGCTCTCTGCGAGCGGCTCAACCCGCTGCGTCTGCCCGGCCGGCTGACGCTCATCTCCCGGCTGGGGGCGGCGCGGGTGCGCGAGGCGCTGCCGCCGCTCCTGCGGGCCGTACGCGAGTCGGAGATCCCCGTGGTGTGGTCGTGCGACCCGATGCACGCGAACACCTTCGCAGCGCCGTCGGGTCACAAGACGCGGCGCTTCGACGACGTGATGGCGGAGATCGAAGGCTTCTTCGCCGCGCATCGTGAGGTTGGCACGTGGCCGGGAGGCATCCATCTCGAGTTCACCGGCGACGACGTGACCGAGTGCCTCGGCGGCTCGGAGGCGGTGCGCGAGGAGCAGCTCGAGCATCGCTACGAGACGCTGTGCGATCCACGCCTCAACGCCAGGCAGGCGCTCGACTGTGCCTTTCTCATCGCCGAGCTGATGCGGGCCGCGTGATCGGCCCCCACCCGTCGTTCGGCTGACCCATGGTTTCCTCGCTCGCGATCATCGGAACCGGTCTGATCGGTGCCTCCGTCGGTCTTGCCGCGAAGAACGCCGGCGTGGGTGTCGTGCGCGGCTGGGATCCCGACGGAGAGGCTCTCTCCGTCGCAGCCGAGCGTGGCGCCTGCTCTGCCGCCGGGTCGCTGGAGCAGGCGCTCGCCGATTGCCACCTGGTGGTGGTGGCGGTGCCCGTGGCCGAGTTGCCGGAGGTGGTCGGGGCGGTGCTGGAACGAGCGCCGACGGACTGCACCGTGACGGACGTCGGCTCGACGAAGGGCGCCGTCTGCTCGGCTGCAGGCGCCGACGGCCGCTTTGTCGGGGGGCATCCGATCTGCGGTGCCGAGACCCACGGCCCCGGACGGGCGGCCTCGGAGATCTTCGAGGGCGCGACGTGGTTCCTCACCCCGGTGGCGGCGACGGCGCCGGACCGGTTCCGGCAGGCTCACGCGTTCGTGACCGCACTCGGCGCGAGACCGGTTGCGATCGACCCCGGCGCACACGACCGCCTCGTGGCGATGACGAGCCATCTCCCGCACGTGCTGGCCAACGTGGTGCTCAACCAGACCGGATCGGGTCGCATCGAGGGGCACGACCCGCTGCTCGCCGCGGGTGGCTCGTTGCGCGACATGACGCGCATCGGCGGCTCGAATCCGCGCATCTGGGTCGATATCTTCCTCGACAACCGTGAGGCGCTGACGAGCGCCCTGGCGGAGCACAGGCGCCGCATCGAGCAGGTCGAGGCGGCGCTGGCAGACGGCGACGCCGGCTTCCTGGCGCGCTGGATCGGCGAGGCGAGCGGGCACCGGCGGCGCATGCTGGCGGGTGCATTCGCCGATCCCGGCGCCCTGCTGCGGCTCCGCGTGCACATCCCCGACCGCCCGGGTGTTCTGGCCGGCATCTTCCAGGCCCTCGGAGCTGCACGGATCAACGTCGAAGACTTCGAGATGGACCACCTCTCCGCCGAGCGGGGCGGCACGCTGACCGTCCTCGTGAGCGGAGCAGGCGAGGCGGAGCGCGCGACGCAGCTGCTCGAGTCGCAAGGCTACGGCGTCGTCGCCTCGCCGGTGATCGACGAGTGATCGTCGACCCCGTCGCGCGGCTCGTGGGCCACATTGCGGTTCCCGGCGACAAGTCGATCTCGCACCGCGCCGTGCTGATCGGGGCCATCTGCGACGGTGAGACCCGGATCACAGGCTTCGGTCGCTCGGCCGATACCGAGGCAACGGTGCGCGCGATGCGCGCGCTGGGGGTCTCGATCGACGAGCTCGGCGACGACGACCTCCGTCTTCATGGGGTCGGGCTCCATGGGGTCGTAGGGCCCGGGGAGCCCATCGACTGCGCCAACGCCGGGACCCTCGTGCGCCTGCTGGCCGGGATCGTCGCGGGCCGTCAGGGGCAGGAGTTCGAGCTCACCGGCGACGCCTCGTTGAGCGCGCGGCCGATGGGCCGCATCGCGGAGCCCCTCGCCCGGATGGGCGCCGGCGTGGAGACGACGGAGGGCCACCTGCCGCTTCGCGTCCAGGGTCGACCGCTGCACGGGATCGACTACGCGCTTCCGGTCGCGAGCGCCCAGGTGAAGTCCTGTCTCCTGCTCGCCGGCCTGTACGCGCGGGGCGAGACGACGATCGTGGAACCGGCGCCGACACGCGATCACACCGAGCGCATGCTCACGAAGGCGGGGGCTCGAGTCACCATCCGCCCGACCAGCGTCACCGTCCGGCCGCCTCTCCGCCTCGTGCTGGGCGACGTCGAGGTGCCGGGCGACTTCTCCTCCGCGGCGCCCTTCGTCGTCGCCGCAACGCTCGTGCCGGGGTCGGAGGTGCACGTGCACGGCGTCAACCTCAACCCGCGCCGCACCGGACTCCTCCAGGTGCTCGAGCGGATGGGGGGCAAGATCACCGTCTACAACCGGCGCGACATCGGCGGCGAGCTGGGAGGAGATCTCGACATCCGGCACGCCGAACTCGTCGCCACCACCGTCGGCGCCGACGAGGTGCCGCTCGCCATCGACGAGCTACCCCTCTTCGCTCTCGCGGCGGCATCCGCCCGGGGGCGTAGCAGGCTGCGGGGTGCGGCGGAGCTGCGGGCCAAGGAGACCGACCGCATCGAGGCGACCGTCGACGCGCTGCGCGCGCTCGGCGGGCATGCGGAGGCGACGGAGGACGGCTTCGTCGTGCGCGGCGTCCCGACGCGGCTGCGGGGCGGCCGCGTCGAGAGCCGTGGCGACCACCGAATCGCCATGCTCGCCGCAATCGCCGGCCTCGCCTCGCGCGAAGGCGTGCAGATCGAGGAGCCGGAGTGCGTCGCAGTAAGCTTCCCCGGTTTCTTCGAGCTGGTCGAACGACTTCGTCGTTCGACTACAACTGCTTTCGAGGCTGAGTGACGAACTCCATCAACGAGATGGTCGGCGCGACCGTGCGCTGTGCTGGTGCGCCCTGCGCGAGGGAGAGCGCACCTTGATCGTCGCCATCGACGGGCCCGCCGGCGCGGGCAAGAGCTCCGTCGCGCGTGCGCTGTCGGAACGTCTCGGCTTCCGCTACCTCGACACCGGTGCGATGTACCGCGCCGTTGCCTGGCTCGCGCTCGAGCGCGGCATCGCGCTCGACGACGAGGAGGGGCTCGCGGCGCTCGCCCGAGCCCATCCGGTGTCCTTCGGCGACGACCTGGCCGTGTCGATCGCCGGGCAGGACGCGACGGAGGTGATCCGCGAGCCTCGCATCGACGCGGCCGTCCCTGTCGTCGCCCGTCACGCGGCCGTGCGCGAGGTGATGCGAGAGCGTCAGCGCGCCCTCGGCGAGCAGGGTGACTCGGTGATCGAGGGCCGCGACATCGGCGTCGTGGTCGTTCCGCAGGCCGAGGTGAAGGTCTGGCTCGTGGCCGACCCGTCCGTGCGCGTCGAGCGCCGCCATGCCGAGCGCAACGGCATCGCCCGCGAGGAGCTGGCGGCAGAGCTCGTGCGCCGCGACGAGCGTGACGCGGCCAACACGCACCGCGCGCCGGACGCCGTGGAGATCGACACGACCGACCTCCGCCTCGACGAGGTGATCGAGCGTATCGTCGGCCTGGTGGACGCGCGCCGGTGAGGACGGCCGACGTCATGTGGGCGCTCGGTCGCCCGACACTCGGAGGGCTTGCAAGGGTCGCGTCCCGGCTCAAGGTCTACGGCGCCGAGCGGGTGCCGCGCGACGGCGGGGTCGTGATCGCCTGCAACCACTTCAGCTGGATCGACCCGGCCGCGCTCGGCGCCGCGTGCCCGCGCACGATCTACTACATGGCGAAGATCGAGGCGCATCGCGTCCCGGGGCTCGGCGAGCTGATCCGCGCCTTCGGCACGTTCTCGGTGCGTCGCGGAGAGTCGGATCGCGACGCGGTGCGGACGATGCGTCAGATCGTCCGTGACGGGCTCGCGCTCGGGCTCTTCGTCGAAGGCTCACGACAGCGCTCGGGAGCTCCGGGCCGCGTGCAGCCGGGCGCCGCCATGGTGGCGCTGCAGGAGAGCGTTCCCGTCCTCCCGGTCGCGATCCACGGGTCGCAGACGTGGAAGGCCGGCAACTTCCACCCGGTCTCGATCGCGTGGGGGGAGCCGCTCACCTTCGAAGGGCTGCCGCGCGGCGGCAAGGGCTACAAGGAGGCTTCCTTGGTGCTCGAAGCGGAGATCCGGCGGCTCTGGGACTGGCTGGTCGAGATGCACGCACTGGGGCGGCCCGACGGGACGCCGCCGTCGGGATGAGCGACACTGCGGCGACGTTGGCCGGCACCGTCGCGGTGGTCGGCTTCCCCAACGTCGGCAAGTCGACGCTCGTCAACCGCCTGACGGCGTCGCGTGCGGCCGTCGTGCACGAGACCCCGGGGGTCACGCGCGACCGCAAGGAGCTGCTGTGCGAATGGTCGGGCACCTGGTTCCGGCTCGTCGACACCGGTGGCGTCGACGAGGCCGACAGCGGACCGTACGGGCCCAAGATCGCAGACCAGGCGAAGGCGGCCGTCGAGGACGCAGATCTCGTCCTCTTCGTCGTCGACACACGGACGGGCATCACTCCGGGAGACGAGGAGCTCGCCACGATCCTCCGCTCCGCGAACACGCCGGTGATCGTCGTCGCGAACAAGATCGACGACCCGCGCCGCGACCTCGAGGCCGTCGAGTTCCACCGCCTCGGCCTCGGTGACCCTTGGCCGCTCTCGGCGCTGCACGGCCACGGTACGGGTGACCTGCTCGACGAGATCGTTGGCCGCCTGCCCGGGCACGGCGAGCCGACGGTGGGAGACGAGGCGATCCGCGTGGCGATCCTCGGTCGGCCCAACGTGGGCAAGTCGTCGCTCCTGAACGCCCTGCTCGGGCGCGAGCGTGTGATCGTCTCCGATGTGCCGGGAACGACTCGGGACGCGATCGACACCCTGCTGCGTCGCGGGGACACGACCTTCCGGCTCGTCGACACCGCCGGGTTGCGTCGCAAGCGCCACCAGCGGCAGGGCGTCGAGTACTACTCCGAGCTCCGTGCGCTCGAGGCGGCGGAGCGCGCCGACGTCGCGCTGGTGCTCGTCGACGCGTCGCAGCGCGTCGTCGAGCAGGACCTGGCCGTCGCCGACCTCGCTCGCAAGTCCGGCTGCTCGACGCTCGTGGTCCTGTCCAAGTGGGATGCCACCGCGATCGAGTTGCAGGAGACGAAGGGCCGGCTCAACCGCCGGCTGCGGCAACGCCCGCCCGTGGTCGCCGTGTCGGCCCACACCGGCCGTGGCCTGGGTCGCATGCTCGACCACGTCGAGGCCCTGTACGCGAAGCACGCGGGCAAGATCTCGACTCCGAAGCTCAACCGCGCGCTCGGCGAGCTGCGCGAAGCCCGCCCCGGCCCGCAGGGCGCGCGCGGGCGTCGGCTCCGGCTCCTCTACGCGACGCAGACCGGGACTCGCCCGCCGCGTTTCCGCATCTTCGTCAACGCACCCAGCCTGGTCACCCGCGACTACGGCTACTGGGTCGAGAACGAGCTGCGCAAGCGGTTCGCGCTCGAAGGCGTGCCGGTGTCGATCGACTTCAGGAAGAGCGAATGACGCGCTGGGTCGTGATCGGAGGAGGCTCGTGGGGCACCGCCTTCGCCACGCTGCTCCGCGACCGCGGGCACGAGGTCGTGCTCGCCTGTCGCGACCCCGAGCAGGCGGCGACCATCGCCACAACCGGTCGCAACCCACGTTACGCGGCGGACGTCGAGCTCCAGGGCATCGAGGCGGCGACGATCGCCGGCGCGCCGCTGACCGACGCGGACGTGATCGTGGTCGCGGTGCCGAGCCGAGCGTTCGGGGAGGTGGTGGACGCGTTGCCCGGTCGGGCACCGGTGCTCAGCCTCACGAAGGGGCTCGACCCGGCCACCGGCGCCCGGCTGTCGACGCTCGTGCACGGCCGGCCGGTGGCGGTGCTCTCCGGTCCGAACATCGCCGAGGAGATCCTGCGCGGACTCCCCGCAGCTGCCGTGATCGCGAGCGACGAGCCGGATCTCGCCGCCCGGCTGCAGGCCGCCGTCAACTCACCGGCGTTCCGCGTCTACGTCAACGACGACATGATCGGGGTGGAGCTGTGCGCCGCGGCGAAGAACGTGATCGCGCTCGCGGCGGGCGGCGCCGACGGCCTCGGCCTCGGCGACAACGCGAAGGCGGCACTCGTCACGCGCGGACTGGCCGAGATGCGACGGCTCGCCGACGCTGCCGGGGCGATGCCGGAGACGTTCGCCGGCCTCGCCGGCATGGGCGACCTGATCGTCACCTGCTGGTCGCCCGTCGGACGAAACCGCCGCGCGGGCGAGCTGATCGCGCAGGGTGCCACCGCGGACGAGGCGGTCGCCGCGATCGGCCAGGTGGTCGAGGGGCTGACGACGGCTCCGGTGTTGCGCGAGCTCTCGCGCCGACTCGGGCTCGAGATGCCGATCACCGACGGCGTCTGCGCCGTGCTGGGCGGCGTCCCCCTGGCCCAGCTCGTCGCGCAGCTGATGCGCCGCGAGCCGACCGCGGAGTGACACCCGGCACAGTGGCACTCGACGGCAGGTGGCGGTCGAGGAGCCGATCGGCGTCCGCGGCGAGGGGGGTTGGCGCGGGCGCGACCCGTTACGCTGTGGCCGATGAGCGCGCGCTCGTTCCAGTTCAGCTCCGAGTCGGTGACCGAAGGGCATCCCGACAAGATCGCCGATCAGATCTCGGACTCGGTGCTCGACGCCGTGCTGGCCGACGATCCGTCCGGTCGCGTGGCGTGCGAGACGCTGATCACGACCGGGCTCGTCGTCGTCGCGGGCGAGATCACGACGTCGACGTACGTCGACGTGCGCAACATCGTGCGCGACCGGATCGCCGAGATCGGCTACACGCGGGCCAAGTACGGGTTCGACCACGAGACGTGCGGCGTCGTGGTCGCGATCGACGAGCAGTCGCCCGACATCGCGCAGGGCGTGGAGGAGTCGTTCGAGGCGCAGCACGGGGACATCGACCCGCTCGACCGGATCGGCGCCGGTGACCAGGGGATGATGTTCGGCTACGCGACGAACGAGACCGAGGAGCTGATGCCGCTGCCGATCATGGTGGCCCACAAGCTGACGAAGCGGCTCTCGGAGGTGCGCAAGGCGGACGTGCTGCCCTACCTGCGCCCGGACGGGAAGGCGCAGGTGACCGTGCGCTACGAGGTCGACGACCACGGGCACCAGCGCCCCGTCGAGATCGAGCGGGTGCTGATCTCGACGCAGCACCGAGACGGGATCGACGTCGAGACGCTGATGAAGCCCGACCTGCTCGAGCACGTGGTCGAGCCGATCCTGCACGCCGACTACCGCGACCTGTTCGACCCGCATCGGCTCGGGCAGAAGGACTTCTTCTACCTCAACCCGACCGGCAAGTTCGTGATCGGCGGGCCGATGGGCGACACGGGGCTGACCGGCCGCAAGATCATCGTCGACACGTACGGCGGCGCCGCGCCGCACGGTGGCGGCGCCTTCTCGGGCAAGGACCCGACGAAGGTCGACCGCTCCGCCGCCTACGCGGCACGGTACGTGGCCAAGAACGTCGTTGCCGCCGGCCTTGCGGAGCGCTGCCAGATCCAGGTCGCCTACGCCATCGGTGTGGCGCACCCCATGAGCCTCCTCGTCGACTGCTTCGGCACCGAGACCGTGCCGCTGGCCGTCGTCGAGCAGCTGGTCGCCGAGCGGTTCGACCTGCGGCCGGGCGCGATCATCAGAGACCTCGACCTGATGCGGCCGATCTACGCGAAGACCGCCGCCTACGGCCATTTCGGCCGTGACGACCGGGACTTCACCTGGGAGCGCGCCGACAAGGCCGATGCGCTCCGCGCCGCCGCCGGGCTGGCCGAGCCGGTCAGCCTGTAGCGGACGGCGCCCCGGATGGCCGGGCTGCCGCCGGGGAGGGGAGCGCGGGGTGGAAGAGTGGTGCCTGCCTGAAGGCAGGCACCTGACGGAGAGCCCGCCGTCGGCGGGCTCTCCGTCGGCGGGCTCCGCTTTTTCAGCTGGGCCGCTCGGCGAGCGTCACCGTCACCGTGTGCTTCTCGCCGGCGCGCACGAAGGTGATCTCGAGCCGGTCGCCGGGCTGCTTGCCGTCGACGCGTGCACGGAGCTCGTCTGCCGTGCTCACCGCCGCGCCGTCGAGCTCTGTGATCACGTCGCCGCCGGTTGGCACCTCGGCGCCCCCGAGCGTGGCCGCGTCGGTTGCGGCACGCAGGCCTGCGTGCGCGGCCGGTGTACCGTCGCGCACAGTGGTCAGCGCGACTCCGGCCGTGAGATCGAGCTGCTTGGCGGCGCTCGACGTGATCGTCGTCACGCCGACGCCGAGATAGGCATGCGAGATGCTGCCACCGCTGATGAGCTGCGTCACGATCGGGCGGATGGTGTCGGAAGGCACAGCGAACCCGACCCCGTCGGAGCCTCCGGACTCGCTCTCGATCTGTGCGTTCACGCCGATGACTCGACCGAGCGTGTCGAGCAGCGGCCCGCCGGAGTTCCCGTGGTTGATGGCCGCATCCGTCTGGATCGCGTCGTCGATGGAGAATCCGTTCGGTGCCTGGATCTGCCGGTGCAGGGCGCTGACGATGCCGCTCGTGACGGTACCCTCGAGGCCGAACGGGCTGCCGATCGCGATCACGCCGTCGCCGACGGCGAGGGCGCTCGAGCTGCCGAGCGTCAGCGGATGCAGCTTTGCTGCGGGGGCGTCGACCTGCAGCACCGCAAGATCCGTCGACGCGTCGGTGCCGACGATCTTCGCGCTGTACGAGGTGCCGTCCCAGAGGCGGACGGAGACCTCGCTCGCCCCGTCGACGACGTGCTGGTTGGTCACGATGTGTCCCCGCTCGTCGAGGACGAATCCGGAGCCCTGCGCCTGGCTCTGCTCCGAGCCGGGCGCGCCGAAGGGGGACGACGAGGACGAGTCGGAGGTGACCGTGATCTCGACCACGCCCCGGTTCGCCTTGCGGTAGATGGCGCTCACCGAGGCGACGGAGGTGTCGGCGGCCTGGCTCTCGGCGGCCACCGTCACTTCGCGGACGATCGGCTCCTCCGACCCGTCGAGTGCCACGACTGCGCCGGCGCCGGCGAAGCCGCCGAGGAGGGTTGCGGCGGCAACGCCGGCGGCGGTGAGGATGACTCTGCGTCGTGACATTGGGGTGCTCCCGTCTCGTCGTCTGCTTGTCTGACGATTCCATCGCATCAACCCGTCCTAAGACCCGTATGAGACCGGGGTAAGGATCCGCTAAGAGCGTCAGGCTTCTTAGCGTGCTCTCACGGTCAACACGCACAATGACGCCATGCGCATCCTGGTGGTCGACGATGACGCGGCAGTGCGCGACTCGCTGCGACGCGCTCTGCAGCTGGAAGGATACGAGGTCGAGCTAGCCCTCGACGGAGGCGAGGCGCTCGACCTGTTCGCCCGGAACGGCGGCGAACCGGATGCTGTCGTGCTCGACGTGCTCATGCCGCGCGTCGACGGGCTCGAGGTCTGCCGCCGGCTGCGTGCCGACGGGAACGCCGTGCCGGTGCTGATGCTCACGGCGCGCGACCAGGTGTCCGATCGCGTCGCCGGTCTGGACGCCGGGGCGGACGACTACCTCGTGAAGCCGTTTGCGCTCGAGGAGCTGCTCGCGCGGCTCCGCGCGCTCATGCGCCGCACGAGCACGGGCTCGGCGGACGTGCTCCAGTTCTCCGACCTCGAGCTCGATCCCGGCACGCGCGAGGTGCGGCGCGCCGCAGAGCCGATCGAGCTGACACGCACCGAGTTCTCGCTGCTCGAGCTCTTCCTGCTCAACCCGCGCCAGGTGCTGACCCGGTCCATCATCTTCGAGCGCGTCTGGGGCTACGACTTCGGGCCCGGGTCGAACTCGCTCGACGTGTACATCGGGTACCTGCGCCGGAAGTTGGAGCACCACGGTGGGACACGTCTGATCCATACGGTCCGCGGTGTCGGGTACGCGCTGCGCGAGACATGAGCTTCCGCGCCCGTACCGCTCTCGCCGGCGCCGCGGCCGTGGCGGTGGCGGTGGCCGCTGCCTCCGCCATCACCTATGTGATCGTGCGCGGTGAGCTGCGGAGCGAGATCGACGACGCGCTTCGCGGGCGAGCCGCCGCCACCCGGCTGCGGATCGTCGAGGACCCTGCCACCGGTCGCAAGTTCATCGATGTGCCGCCACCGCTGCTCGGCGGCGCGGGCGGGTACCTGCAGATCGTGACGAGTGACGGCAAGGCGATCCGGCCGATCGGGGAGACGGTCGCGCTGCCGATCTCGGATCGTGACCGAGACGCTGCACGCAACGGCTCCGACGAGCCCTTCTTCTCGGACGCCGAGGTCCAGGGCACGCACGTCCGCGTGCTCACGTGGCCGCTCGAGGACGGGTATGCGCTGCAGATCGCCCGTCCGCTCGACGAGGTGGACGGCGCGCTCGCACGCATCCGGGGCTGGCTGGCGCTGGTGGCGCTCGTCGGCATGGCGATCGCGGCGGGGCTCGGCGTCCTCCTCGCCCGCACCGTGCTCGGGCCGGTGCGGCGGCTGACCGAGACCGCGGAGGAGGTGACCGAGACACGCGATCTCTCGCGCCGCATCGAGGAGCGGGGCAGCGACGAGCTCTCGCGGCTCGCCTCGTCGTTCAACACGATGCTGGCGGCGCTCGAGTCGTCCGCGCGCTCGCAGCGACAGCTCGTCTCCGACGCGTCGCACGAGCTGCGCACGCCGCTGACGAGCCTGCGCACGAACATCGAGGTGCTTGCGCGCGACGAGCAGCTGCCGGCCGGAGAGCGCGAGAGCCTGTTGCGCGACGTCACGCAGCAGCTCGAGGAGATGACCGTCCTCGTCTCCGAGCTCGTCGAGCTGGCCCGCGGCGACCAGGAGCCCGCCGAGCCGGACGACGTGCGGCTCGACCTCGTCACGACGGAGGTGATCGAGCGTGCCAACCGGAACCATCCTGGCATCACGTTCCGCGCCGACCTGGAGGAGGCGCTCGTCTACGGCGTCCCGTCGACGATCGAGCGCGCCGTCTCCAACCTGCTCGACAACGCCGCCAAATGGAGCCCGGCGGGCGGGGAGGTCGAGGTGACGCTGCACGATGGGGAGCTCAGCGTGCGTGACCATGGTCCCGGTATCTCCGAAGACGACATGCCGTACGTGTTCGACCGCTTCTATCGTGCGCCGTCCGCCCGCAGCATGCCGGGCTCGGGACTGGGCCTGGCCATCGTGCGCCAGGTGGCGGAAGCGCACGGAGGGTCCGTCACCGCCGAGGCGGCCGCTGGTGGCGGCACCATGGTGCGGTTCGCGCTCCCTGTGAGCGACGCCGTCGCGGCCGCCTCTTAGAGAGCGCTCCCCTCGGCCCGTCCATCCGGCTACGGTGTCGCCGGCGTGAGGAGAGCGCCGTCGGTGACGCCCCGGTAAGGGGGCCGCCCGGTCTCCCCACCCCAGATGATCATCGCGTGCCCGGTCCAGACCGCGATGGGGTCGAGACGTCCGTGCAGCGGCGCCTTGGCGAGCGGTGACCAGCGGTCGGCCACCGGGTCGTAGGCGAGCCCGTGGCCTGCGATCACGCAGGGTGTCGGGACCTCTGCACAGCTGACGGGGAGCGAGCCGGCACGGGCGGTCTGCCCACCCCAGACCAGCAGCCGCTTCCCGGTCCAGACCGCCGAGGCTCCCTCGCGGCCGGACTCCATGGCGGAAAGCCGGCGCCAGCGGTTCGTTGTCGGGTTGTAGGCGAAGCCGACCGCAGCCAGTGCCGGGGGTTTGCCGCGGCGAGGCGCCCCGCCACCCACGACGAGGACCTGGCGTCCGTCCCAGACGACGGTCGCGCCTTGGTGGGGTGCGGGCAGCGGCGCGACGCGGCGCCAAGTGTCGGTCGTCGGGTTGTAGGCGGCGGCGCGGGCGAATCTCGCAGGATAGGGCTTGCCGTCGGGGTCGAGACCGCCGACGAAGATGATCAGCTCCCGGCCGGTCCACGCACCGACGGGCTGTTGGCTCGGGGCCAGCGGCGAGGGAGCCAGCGTGCGCCACCTGTTCGTGGTCGGGTCGTACGCCGAGCCGCCGGAGGAGGCGTCGCCGCAGCAGCCGCCACCCCAGTCGATCATCTCGTGACCCGTCCAGAGGACGAGTCCGCCGGCGCCGCCGCGGCGCTCGGCCGGCGGCCGCCGCCAGTGGTTCGTCAGCGGATCGAACGCCTGGAAGTCGAACGGGCCGAAGACCAGCATCTCCTGGCCCGTCCAGACGGCGCTGTAGTGGCCTTCATAGTTGCCCTTCGGGCCCGCGGCAGGAGACAGCCGGCGCCAGGTGTCGGTCGCAGGGTCGAAGGCGGCGGCGACATCGATCGACCACGGAGCGTTTGGCTGGGCGCGACCGAACACCAGCATCTGCCTGCCGGTCCACACGCCGGCGGTGCTCCCGGTCGCGGCGGGCCGGGGCGCCGGTGGCAGGGGCCGCCAGGCTCCGGGCGCCGGGGGGGCCGCCATCCGCGTGTGCGCGACCGCGGAGCCGACAGCCTGGCTGGGAGCCGACCCCGTGAATGTTGCGGATGCGACCACGAGGATGAACGCGGAACCCAGACTGAATCGACGCGCAGACCCCCGCGGGACCGCGTCCCCGAGAGCCCCGGCCCTGGCAGCAAGTCGTCGGAACATGCGCACGGCACTTCCTGCCGAAGAAGGCTCGCACACAGCCGATCAACGGGCATCGGGGTCGGCCCGGTGACTCGGGCGGGAAACCCGCATCACACGGCCGTCACGCGCCCGTCGGGGAGCAATCGATCATGTGGCCCGGCCGGCCACCCGCACCAGCCCGAGACCCGAGAAGCGAGGGCGGGCGACCGGCGAGCAGTGATTTCCGAAACGGGTTCTCAGGCTTTTCTTAGAGACGTCTCATACCGTCCTTGGGTACCGCTGCTTGCGTTTCGGGTGCCTCGGAGAGAGAGGAGCTCCATGAAACGTCTCGACCCACGTCTCAGGCTCGCCGGAGGGCTGCTCGTGATCGCCCTGGTCGTGGCGAGCGGCACCGCGATCGCGGCCTCCGGCGGGGGCGGCTCGTCTCCTTCCGCCTTCCTCGATTCCCTCGCCCGGCACCTCGGCGTCTCGCGCGACAAGCTGGACGCCGCCGCCAAGGCCGCCGCCATCGACCAGGTGGACGCGGCGCTCGCAGCCGGCCGGATCACGAAGGAGCAGGCCGACGAGCTCAAGGCTCGGATCGAGTCCGGCGAGGCCCCGATGCTGGGCTTGCGGGGCTTCGGAGGGCTCGGCGGGTTCGGGCACGGATTCGGCGGGCCGGGCGCGCACCACCTGCTGGACGGCCAGCTGAGCGCCGCGGCCGACTACCTCGACCTCACGGAGGACGAGCTGCGCAGCCGGCTCGCGGACGGGAAGTCGCTCGCCGACATCGCGACGGCCGAGGGCAAATCCGTCGACGGGCTCGGCAAGGCGCTCGTTGCGGATGCCAAGACCCGTCTCGCACAAGCCGTCAAGGACGGCAGGCTCACCGAGCAGCAGGCGCAGGAGATCCTCCAGCGGTACACCCAGCGAGTCGGCGATCTCGTCCAAGGTGCCGTCGGCTGGGGCCACGACGGCTTCCGGTTCGGACCGGGACGCGGTTCCGGCAGGTGGGGCCCACCCGGCGCGCGGCGGGCCCCGGGCTCGTCGCGGCCGTTCACGCCCGCATGGAGTGCTGCAGCCTGACTCCTCTTCCCTGCAGTGCCCTCCTGGAGACGGGGCCCGCAACGCGGGCCCCGTCGTCTCATGTCGCGCCCCGCGAGGCGCCCGGCCGGATCAGGTCGAAGACGGCTTCTTGAACGTCATCGCGATCAGGCGATCGGCGAGCTTGCCGTAGCGGTCGAGCAGCGCTCCGCGCCGCTCGGCGGTGAGCTTGCCGTCGGAGAACGCCTTGTTCAGCTTCGCTGTGATCTTCTCGAGCATCCTGGCCTTGAGCTCCGGGACGCTCTTGCCCTTGGCCGTCGCGATGTCCGCGAGCGACTTGCCGGTGCGGAGATCCTCACGGAGCTGCGCGCGCGTGATGTCGAGGTAGTCGACGGCGCCGGCGATCATCGAGCCGAGTGCTACGGCGTGGAGACGCGTGGCGTGACGAACCTTCGCACCGCCGCCGCTGCACAGCTTCCAGGCGTCGACCTTGGCCTCGAGCGTGTTGGCCTGGTCCTGCGTGATCCGGTCGGCTGCGAGTGCCGCGTTGATCCGCTCGAGCGCCCGCTGCTTGAGCTTGGCCTCGAGCGCCGTCACGGTGATCCCCTGCTTGGCCGCGATGCCCTCGACGATGCGCTGACAGCGGCTCCCCTTGTCCGAGCCCTGACCGGGCCCCTCCCCTGCGAGCGCAGCACCGCCGCCGGCAAGCAGCGCGCCTGCGGTGGCCAGAGCCGCGATCGCCGTCCGCGTAGTCCTCATCCCCATGCTCCTTCCCGACCTGCTCGGTTGTCGACCGCATCGTGGCGTCCGGTCGTGAGGGAGTGCTCAGCGTATTGTGAACGTTCCGTGTGGCCCTGGCCAGTCGCTCACGCGGCGGGCCGGACGTACAACCCGAGCGCGGCCTTCTCCGCGATGCCGCGCTCGTCACCGTCGATGACCACCTTGAGCTGGCCCGCCGCCGGCTGTGCCTCCCGTACCTCGAGCTGTGTGCCGGGGACGAATCCCTCGTGGTAGAACCAGTCGAGAAGGTCGCCGTCGTGCTCGGCGAGGCGCACGATCTCCGCCGTGCCTCCTTCGGGCACGTCGGCGAGCGACACGAGCTCCGCGTTCTCGGTTTGCTCGACGCCTGGCTCGATGGGCCACCCGTGGGGGCAGCGCTCCGGGTAGCCGAGGCGGACGTTGATGCGCTCGATCATGTCGTCGGTGAACGTGTCGCCCATCTCGTCGGCTTGCACGTGCGACTCCCATGGTGTGTAGCCCATGAAGTCCGTGAGGAAGCGCTCGATGATGCGGTGCTTGCGGACGACCAGCTCCGCCCGCTCGATGCCGGCAGGGGTGAGGATCGCCTCCTTCTGCTCGCCCCGCTCGACCAGTCCGTCCGCCTCGAGCCGCTTCAGCATCTCGCCCGCCGAGGCCCGCGACACGCCGAGCATCTCGGCCACCCGGGAGGCGATTGCCTGCGACCCCGTCGCCGGCCTGTACTCGCCGATCGGGAAGGCGAGGAAATAGATCGTCTCCAGATACTCGTCGACGGAATGCCCGTGCGGCTGCGCCATCGACACCAGTCTAGAGCTGTTTGCATGTAGCACAGGCCGTACACGCGATGTAAGGTTCTCCTTACATGAGCTCGGGTCAGATTCTGTTTCTCGGCGCGGTTGCGGGCGCCACGATCTTCCTGGGCCTCCCGCTCGGCCGCATGGAGTCCGTCAACCCGGCCGTCAAGTCGTTTCTGAGTGCGATGGCGACCGGGATCCTCATCTTTCTCCTGTGGGACGTGCTCACGGCGGCGGTGGAGCCGGTCGAGGCGGCGTTGACCGACGGCAACGACGGGCGCTTCGTCTGGCTCGCCGCTGTTCTGGCCGGCGGCTTCGCGGTCGGGCTGCTGACACTCGGCGCATACGACGGCCGGCTCCGGCGCCGTCGCGAGCGCGCCTTGCTCGGCCCCGGTGCGGCGTCGATGGCCGAGTTCGAGGCCGAGCGCCACCTCGTGACGATGTCGTCCTCGAGCTGGCTGGCGGTGTTCATCGCAACAGGGATCGGGCTGCACAACTTCGCCGAGGGGCTCGCCATCGGACAGTCGGCCGCGAGCGGCGAGCTCGACCTCGCACTGGCCCTGATCGTCGGCTTCGGCCTCCACAACGCAACTGAGGGATTCGGCATCGTCGCACCACTGACGGGGGACAAGGACCGGCCGAGCTGGGGCTTCCTGGCCGTTCTCGGTCTGATCGGAGGTGGCCCGACGTTCGTCGGCACCCTCGTCGGCCAGGCATGGGTGAGCACAGCCGTTTCGGTCCTGTTTCTCGCGCTCGCGGCCGGCTCGATCCTCTACGTGGTCATCGAGCTGATCTCGATCTGCGGCCGGTTCGCCACGAAGGAAGTCGTGCTCAGCGGAATCCTGCTGGGGCTCGTGCTCGGCTTCGGCACCGACTTCGTGCTCGTCGCCGTCGGCGCCTGACGTCTGACACGCGAAGCTACCCTCGACGGGTGCCGCTCGCCGACGTCTACCCGCTCGTCCGCACCCGCTCGCTCGTTCGCCCGTTCACGTACGAGGTGCCGGAGGGTGTCGGCAAGGGAGCCGTGGTCGCCCTGCAACTCGGGCGGTCGCGGACGCGTGGTGTCGTCGCGGAGGTCGGGGTCGAGGCGCCGCCGGGCATCGAGCCCGCCCTGGTCGGGGACGTGCTCGACGAGATCCCGGGTACGCTCGTCGACCTCGCCCTTTGGCTCGCCGACTACTACGGCTCCACTCCGGCGCGCGCGCTCGAGCTCGTCGCGCCCCGACGGCGGGCGCGCCGGTCGGAGCGGCCGTCTCCGGTGGAGCGGGAGGCGCTCGGAGGTGAGGGGCCGCCCGCGGAGCTGACGCCGGAGCAGGAGGCTGCGATCGCGCGCATCGTGGCTGCTCTCGACGAAGGGCTCGGCGACCACGTGCTGCTCGTGGGCCCCACGGGAAGCGGGAAGACCGAGGTCTACCTGCGCGCCTGCGGTGCCGCCCTGGAGCGAGGGCTGGGCGTGATCGTGCTGGTGCCCGAGATTGCGCTTGCGCCCCAGACGGTCGGTCGTTTTCGGCGGCGCTTCGGCGACACCGTCGCCGTGCTGCACTCGTCGCTCTCCGACGCGGAGCGCCGCGACGAGCGCGACCGCGTCGCGAGCGGCGCGGCGCGCGTCGTCGTCGGCGCCCGATCCGCGCTGTTCGCCCCCGTGCGGCGTCTCGGGCTGATCGTCGTCGACGAGGAGCACGACGCCGCGTACAAGCAGGACTCGGACCCCCGCTACGACGCCCGCACGGTGGCGGCGAAGCGCGCCGCGCTCGAGGGAGCGGTGGCCGTGTACGGCAGCGCCACCCCCCGACCCGAGAGCTGGGAGCGGCTACCGCGACTGGCCCTGCCCGCTCGGATCGGTGCTCCGCTGCCTCCGGTGCGGCTCGTCGACCTGCGCCGCGAGCCGGGCTACCCGCTGTCCGCGCCGCTCCTCGCCGAGCTCGGTCGCGTGGCCGAGGAAGGCGGCCGCGCCATCCTCCTGCTCAACCGCCGCGGCGTCGCTCCGGCGCTGCACTGTCGCTCCTGCGGCGCCTCCCGTCGCTGCGCCTCCTGCGACGTCGCGCTGACCTTGCACGGCGGCGGACGCCTCCATTGCCACCACTGCGGCCGCGTGGAGCCGGCCTCGGTCGTCTGCCCTGCATGCGGTTCCGCGGACGTGGCGCAGATCGGAGCCGGAACGCAGCGCCTCATGACGGAGCTGCAGCGGCAGCTGCCCGAGCTGGAGCGGGTGCGGCTGGACGCGGACGTGACCGCCCACCCCGGTGCGTTGCGCGCGGCTCTCGAAAAGTTTCGCTCGACGGAGCGAGCCGTGCTCGTCGGCACGCAGATCGTCGCCAAGGGGCACCACATTTCCGGCGTCTCGCTCGCTGCCGTCGTCGACGGCGACACCGGGCTCGCCTTCCCGGACTTTCGCGCCGAGGAGCGGACGTTCCAGCTCGTCACCCAGCTCGCCGGGCGCAGCGGCCGCGACGCTCCGGGTCGGGTCATCGTGCAGACCTTCCAGCCGGACGCGACCCCCTTCCTCCACGCGCAGCGCCACGATGTCGAGGGGTTCCTGGCTGGTGAGCTGGAGCGGCGGCGCGCCCTCGACTATCCGCCCTTCCGCCATCTCGTCTCGCTGGTCGTGAGCGGCCCCGAGCCGGGCGCTCCGCTCGCCGCGCTGCGGGAGCTCCGGGAACGCCTCGAATCCGCCGGAGCCGATCTCCTCGGGCCGGCTCCGCTGATCCGGCTGCGTGCACGTCACCGGGCGCAGCTCGTGGCGAAGACGACGGAGCCACGCCGGTTTGCCCGCTCCGCCGCGGCGCTCCTCTCGGCGGCCGGGCCAGCGATGCGGCGCGACGGCCTGACCGCGGTCGTCGACGTCGACCCACAGAGCCTGTGACGCTGCCGGCCGACGGCTAGACTCGCCGCCGGATGGCCCACGACCACGACCACGAGCACGAGCACGCCGGCGACGAGGCCGTCGAGCCCGACGACGAGGCGGCGCGGGCGGAGGCCGAGCAGGATGTACGCAGACGGCTCGCGCTCGCTCAGATCCGCCAGTACGGCGACCCGGTGTTGCGCATGCGGGCCCAGGAGGTGACGGAGTTCGATGACGGTCTCCGCCGGGTCGTCGAGCGCATGACGGCGCTGATGCACGACGCCGCGGGAGTGGGGCTCGCGGCGACGCAGATCGGTGTGCTCCGACGCGTCTTCGTCTTTCACGAAGGCGAGGATCGCGTCGTCGTCAATCCGGTGCTCACGAAGCGCGGGAGGTCGACCGAGGTGGACGAGGAGGGATGCCTCTCCCTCGGGCCCGTGCGCGTGGAGGTCGAGCGGCCGGTCGAGGTGACGATCGAGGGGCAGGACGCGTCCGGCGCGCCGGTCTCGTTCGAGCTCGAGGGGCTGCCGGCGCGGGTCGTGCAGCACGAGCTCGATCACCTCGACGGCACGCTGATCATCGACCGCACGGATCCGGAGTCGCGCAGGGAGGCCCTCCGCCTGCTCCGGCCGAGGCTCGTGCTGACGAGGTAGCTGCCGTGGCGCGAATCGCCGTCGCCGCGACGGCACCGTTCGGCGCAGACGTGCTCGAGCGGCTTGCACAGCACCACGACGTGGCGACGCTCGTCACACGCCCGGACGCTCCGCAGGGTCGCGGCCGTCGCGTCGCGCCCTCGCCGGCAAAGGCGGTTGCGGAGCGGCTGGAGATCCCGGTTCTCCAGCCGGAGCGCCTCGAGCCGGGCCTCGACCTCGACGCGCCGACCGCCGTCGTCGTGGCGTACGGTCTCCTCATCCCGGCAGCGCTCCTGCGCGAGCGGGGGTGGCTCAACGTCCACCCGTCGCTCCTTCCGCGCTGGCGAGGCGCGGCGCCGGTGGAGCGCGTCATCCTGGCGGGCGACGAGGAGACCGGGGTGACGATCCACGAGACGGTGGCCGAGCTCGACGCGGGCCCGATCGCTGCGCAAGAGGCGTTTCCGGTCGGCCCGGACGACGACGCAGGCGCCGTCTATGCCCGGGCGGCGGAGGTTGCCGCCCGGCTCCTGGACATCGTGCTCGACGACCCGGCACCGTCGCTCACGCCCCAACCCGTCGAGGGCGTCACCTACGCCGACAAGATCACGCCGGCCGACCGTCTGCTCGATCTCGAGCTGCCAGCGGTCGAGCTCGTGCGGCGCGTGCGAGCCCTGTCACCGCACATCGGCGCCCGGGCCGTGCTCCGCGGGCGCCCCGTCACCGTCTGGCAGGCTCGAGTGGCCGCGGACGGCTCGTTCGAGCCGATCTGCGTGCAGCCGGACGGTGGGCGCCGCATGGAGTGGGCTGCCTGGCTGCGCGGGCTGCGATGACCGCCGTCGCGCCGGCGCGTCGCGCGGCCTATGCGGTCGTGCGGCGGGTGTTCGAGGACGGGGCGTGGGCGGATCGAACGCTGCGGGCGGTCACGGGTGACCTCGACGAGCGCGACCGCGCACTCGCGCAGCGGCTCGCCTACGGCACGGTGCAGCGCGCACGCACGCTCGACCACGCCGTCGAGGTGCTGGCTCGCCGACCGGTGTCCCGAATCGACCCGCCCGTTCTGGCAGCGCTCCGGCTCGGCGCGTATCAGCTCGGCTACCTCGACGGCGTGCCCCGCTACGCGGCGGTGAACGAGTCCGTCGAGCTCGTTCGCGCCGCCGGCTCTCACCGTGCGGTGGCTTTCGCGAACGCCGTGCTGCGGCGCCTCGCCGAAGGAATCCGGCCTTTGGTCGACGCTCTCCCCGAGTCGACGGCTGCAGAGGCGGCGCTCCGCCATTCCTACCCGGACTGGGTGGCGCAGACCTGGTGGCGCGACCTCGGAGCGGAGGACGCTCGCGCGCTGCTGCGGACGCAGAATGAGCCGCCGGAGATCGCGGTGCGGCTCGTCCGCGGTGAGATCGACGGGACCGCCGACACCGACGTGCCCGGCGCCTGGGTCGTCGAACGCGTCGACGAGCGGGCGGTCGAGGAGGGGCGCATCTGGCCGCAGAGCCGTGGCTCCCAGCTCGTCGGTCACGTGGTCGGCTCGGTGGCCGGCGAGCGGGTGCTCGATCTGTGTGCCGCGCCCGGTGGCAAGGCGACGATGCTGGCGGGCGAGGTGGTAGCGGTCGAGTTGAGCGAGACGCGGAGCAGGGAGCTCGCAACGAACGTGCGTCGGCTGAGAGCCGGTCACGTGCGGGTCGTGCAGGCGGACGGCCGGGATCTCCCACTCGATCTCGCCGGCTTCGACCGGGCGCTCGTCGATGCGCCCTGCTCCGGCCTCGGCGTCCTCGCCGCACGGCCCGATCTGCGCTGGCGCGCACAGCCGCTGCCCGGCCTGCAACTCGAGTTGCTCCGGGCCGCCGCGGCCCGCGTGCGACGCGGCGGCGTGGTCGTGTACTCGGTCTGCACGATCAACGTGGACGAGAGCGAGGCGGTCGTCGACGCCTCGGGTCTCGAGCCGCTGCCCCTCGGACAGGAATGGCCGCGGTTCGCACACCGGTCGCGGCCCGAATTCCTGCAGACGCTGCCGCACGTGCACGGAACGAGCGGCTTCTTCGTGGCCCGCCTGCAAGTACCGTGAAGATCCGACCCCCGCGACCCGTGGCGGTGGCCACGCCGGTCACCTCGTAGGATCTCGGCGTGGGGTGGAGCGACTGGATGCGGGGCACCGCCGAGATCGAGCCGTCGCTGTACGCGGCCGACTTCAGCCGCCTCGGAGAGCAGCTCTCCGAGCTCCTCGGAGCGGGCGCGCGGATCTTCCATTTCGACATCGGCGACGGGCACTTCGTCCCGCCGGTGACGATCGGCCCGGTGGTGCTGCGCTCGATCGCGCCGCTGGTGCATGAGCACGGCGGAGTGCTCGACTGCCATCTGATGGTCACCGACCCGGCGCATTACATTCCCGAGATCGCCGCCTCCGGGGGGGACAGCGTGACCTTCCACGTCGAGGCCGTCGCCGACCCGGAGGCCGTGATCGCCATCGCGCGGGAGCACGGTCTCGGCGTGGGCGTCGCGTGCAACCCGGGGACACCCGTCGAGGCCCTCGCCGCGGCCGGACGAGGCGCCGACCTCGTGCTGTGCATGAGCATCAACCCCGGCTACTCGGGCCAAGCCTTCATGCCCGAGGCGCTCGAACGGATCGCGGACCTCGCCCGACGGGTGGATTGCCCCGTGCAGGTCGACGGTGGGATCAAGCACGACAACGCACGCGCGGTCTACGACGCGGGCGCGCGCCTGCTCGTCCTCGGCTCGGGCATCTTCGGCTACGAGGACCTGCCGCGGACGTTCAAGCGGCTCGACGGGCTGCTGCGTTGAGCCTGCTCGCCAGGGCTCTCGAGCTTGCCGAGCGCGGACGCGGCACGACGCATCCGAACCCGGTCGTCGGCGCGGTGGTCGAGCGCGACGGGGACGTGGTGGGTGAGGGCTGGCACGAGCGGAGGGGAGAGGCACACGCCGAGGTGATCGCCCTGGAGGCGGCGGGAGACCGGGCCCGTGGAGCGACGCTCTACGTCACCCTGGAGCCGTGTTCCCACCACGGCGCCACGCCGCCGTGCTCCGACGCGATCCTGGGGGCCGGTGTCGCCCGAGTGGTGATTGGGGCAATCGACCCGAACCCGGAGGTGCACGGCATCGAGGCGCTGCGCGCGGCCGGGCTCGAGGTCGAGATCGCCGACTCATTCGACGCACGTCGCCAGAACGAGGCCTGGCGCACCTGGATCCGTGAGGGCCGGCCCTTCGTCACCTACAAGGCGGCGGTCGCGCTGGACGGCCGGGTCGTCGTGCCGGGGTCACGATGGGTGACCGGCGAGGCGTCGCGGCGGCTCGTGCACGAGCTGCGCGCCGCCTCCGACGCGGTCGCCGTGGGGATGGGCACCGTGCGAGCGGACGACCCGCGGCTCGACGCCCGCGCCGTCGCCGTCGCGCGTCAGCCACGACGCCTCGCGTTCGGCCGCGGGCCCCTGCCGGCAGGGTCCGAGCTCGAGCTGCGCCCCGGGCCGCTCGACGAGGAGCTCCCTCTGCTGGCCGCCGAAGGCGTGCAGTCCCTCCTCCTCGAAGGCGGGCCGACGCTTGCGACGGCGTTCCTCGAGGCCGGCCTCGTCGACAAGGTGCTGCTCTTCGTCGCGCCGACGCTGTCGGGCGCCGGGCCACGCTGGTTGGGAGAGCTCGCCGGCTCCGTCGACCTGTCGCGGTTGTCGGCGACGCCGGTGGCGACGGACCTGCTGCTCGAGGCGTACGTCAACGAGCCGTGACCGGGCTCCCGGCGGGCACGGTCCTCGCGAGGCACCGCTAGCCTCTGCTCGTGTTCACGGGCATCGTCCGCGAGGTTGGCCGGGTCGTCGCGCTCGAAGGAGGTGTCGACGAGGGCGCCGTGCTGATCGTCGACGCTGCGGCGACGGCGCCGACGGTGGCGACAGGCGACTCCGTCGCGATCGACGGCTGCTGTCTCACCGTGGAGGACGCAACGGGCAGCCGCCTGCGCTTCCACGCCGTGCCCGAGACGCTGCGCCGCACATCGCTCGCTCACCTCGAGGTCGCCGACGGGGTGAACGTCGAGCCGGCGCTGCGCGCCGGCGAGCCGTTCGGAGGGCACATCGTCCAGGGTCATGTCGACGGCATCGGGCGCATCCGGTCCGTCGAGGCCGAGGGCGACGGGCTCCGCGTCGTGGTCGAGGCGCCGCCCCAGATCCTGCGCTACTGCGTCGAGAAGGGCTCGATCGCCGTCGAAGGCGTCTCGCTGACCATTGCCGAGCTCCACGACGATGCATTCGGCGTCGCGCTCGTCCCGCACACGCTGTCCGCGACGACTCTGGGCTCGCTGAAAGCCGGCCGCGACGTCAACCTGGAGGTGGACGTCATCGCCAAGTACGTGGAGCGGCTCCTCGTCAGTCGGAGCTGACGTCCCACGCCCCTTGTTCGGACGCGTTCCGCGCAGGGTCGTGGGCGGATGCCAGGCGCCTGCGCCTCCATCACGGGGCGTGTCCGGGTGAGGGTGACTCGATGCCTCGCACCGGCGAGCCACGGCTAGGATGCGCCGGTGAACCCGGTGGCCGAGCGCTCCCTCTGCTCCACCATTCCCGAGACGACCCCGGGCCCTGGCTCGGGCCTCATCGGCGTCGACGAGGGTGACGCCACGATCGCCGACACCATCGGCTCCCGTCTCCATCATCAGGACATGCGGTTCGAGCCCGAAGCCGACGGGGAAGCAAGGGCATGAGCGACCCCTTCGACCGGCACCGCTTCGACGATGAAGACGACGAGGTCGACGAGCTCGTCCCCGGGGACACGTCCGATGAGGCCGTGCCTGCGACGGGTGCAGCCGAGGAGGAGGAGGACGGGGACGATCTCGACCGCTCCAGCGAGAACGTCCTCGAGAGCTGGCCCGAGCCGGCCGAGGACATCCACTCTGCCGAGGACGTCCTCCTGCCGGTGCCGGACGAGCCGCCAGTCGAGCTCCCGCCGGCCCAGCCGGCTGCCCTTCGCACACCGGACACCGACGACGAGGCGGAGCCTGTGGCCGTTGGCACCGAGCACGCACCCGGTGAGCTCACCGTGCCGCCCGGTGTCCCCGTGCTCGAGGGGAGCCCGCGCGGTGAGCGTCGCGCGGTCGGCGTCGTCGTCGGGAGGTTCAACGGCGAGGTCACGACACTCCTGCTCGAGAGTGCGCTCCGTGAGCTCGGAGCGTGCGGGGTACCCGACGACGCGATCACCGTGATGCCGGTCCCGGGGGCCTTCGAGTTGCCGCTCGCCGCGATGGCGCTCGCCAAGACCCGGCGATTCGCATGCATCGTCGCGCTCGGCTGCGTGATTCGCGGCGACACGCCGCACTTCGACTACGTCGCCTCGGAGGCAGCTTCGGGTCTGCAGCTCGCCGCCATCGAGACAGGCGTACCCGTGTCCTTCGGGGTGCTCACGCTCGACCGCGCCGACCAGGCCGAGGCCCGAGTCGACAAGGGCGCCGAGGTCGCCCGCACCGCACTCGAGATGGCCGACCTGTTCGCGAACCTGCGCGCCGCAGCAGCGCGGTAGCCGGCCGGCGATCGCGTTCCGGTACCATTCGGCGCCGCATGTCCAGGGTGTGCGTCATCTGCGGGAAGAAGCCGGCCACCGGGAACAACCGGAGCCACTCGATGGTGGCCACCAAGCGACGCTTCAACCCCAACCTCCAGCGCGTCCGCCTGTTGCTCGACGGGAAGCCGACCCGCGACTACGTCTGCACGCGGTGCCTCAAGGCCGGCAAGGTGCAAAAGGCGATCTGAGCCTCGGGCCTGCTCGGCCCTGGCTGGAAGGAGCTCGACCACTCGTCTCCGCATCCCCGGCGGGCGTCCGGGTCGTCTAACCTCGCGTCGTGGACCGGGGCACGCACCTCGTCGCGGAGACCGAGCACGGTCGCGTCGCGATCACGTCGGAGGCAGTCGCCCAGATCGTCGGCAACGTGGTCGCCGAGAGCTACGGCGTCGTCGGCAACGCGAAGCGGCGTGGCCTCCAGCGGCTGCTGAGCCGCGATCGTCCGACACGGGGCGTGGAGATCCGTGGCGGGGACGGCGGCCTCGAGATCGAGCTCGCCGTCGTCGTCGAGTACGGACTCAACCTCGCCGAGGTCGCCTCGACCGTGCGCTCGAGGGTCGGCTACGAGGTGACACGTCAGACCGGCCTCCCGGTCTCTGCGGTCGAGGTGCGCATCGAGGACGTCAGGCGGGGCACGTGACGGACATCGCGCGGGCGCGCGAGCTCGCCTCGGCGGCGCTCGCCAATCTCGAGGCGCATCGGCGCCGTATCGACGACCTCAACGTGTATCCGGTACCGGACGGCGACACGGGGACCAACCTCACGCTCACCGTCCGCGCCGTGGTCGAGGCGCTGCGCGCGTCGGGTGCCGAGGGCGCGGAGGCGGTCGCGAAGGAGCTCTCGCGGGCCGCCCTGATGGGTGCCCGCGGCAACTCCGGTGTCATCTTCAGCCAGATCGTGCGCGGTTTCGCCGAGGTGCTCGGACGGCACGAGGAGGTCGGCGGCCCGGAGCTCGCTCAGGCATTCCGTTCTGCGAGCGACGCCGCCTACCGTGCAGTCCGCAGGCCCGTCGAGGGGACGATGTTGACCGTCATCCGTGAGATGGCCGAGGAGGCGGAGCAGCCGGACGTCCGCACGCTGCCCAAAGCGGATCTCCTCAGGCGGGTCGTGGCCCGCGGCGAGCAGGCCCTTGCCGGGACGCCCGAGCTCCTCCCGGTGCTGAAGGAGGCGGGCGTCGTCGACGCAGGTGGTGCCGGGCTGCTGGAGATCGTGCGCGGTCTCCTGGCGGGCGTCGCCGGCGAGCCGCTGCCGGAGGCACCGGTCGAGTCGGAGAAACTCGGCTTCGACGCGATCCACCAGGAGCTGTCGCGGTATCGCTACTGCACCGTCTTCGTGGTGGAAGGCGAGGGCCTGGATGCCGACGGGCTCCAACGCGAGCTCGAGCAGCTTGGCGACTCGCTGCTCGTCGTGGGCGATCCGACGGCGCTCAAGGTGCACGTCCACACCGACGAGCCCGGAGCCGCGCTGTCGCTCGGGACGCGCATGGGTGTGATCGAAGGGGTCGAGATCGCGAACATGCACGAGCAGGCGAAGCAGCGCGAGGCGAGACTGTCGGAGCCGCTGGGCGGCGGGTTCGAGGGTCTTCCGACGCTCGAGACCGGCGTCGTCGCCGTCGTTCCGGGTGACGGGAACAGGCGCCTCTTCGAGAGCCTGCGTGCCACGCGTGTGATCGAAGGCGGCCAGACGATGAACCCCTCCACGGCAGAGATCCACGAGGCGATCGAGGCGACCCCCGCGACCGCGGTGATCGTGCTGCCGAACAACAAGAACGTCGTGCCGAGCGCCGAGCAGGCCGCCGGACTGGCCTCGAAGCCCGTTCGGGTCGTGCCCACGACGAGTGTTCAGGCAGGGCTCGCGGCGATCGTCGCGTACGACCCCGAGCGTTCGGTGGAGGAGAACGAGGAGGCGATGCTCCGGGTGGGGGAAGGAGTCGCGACCGGCGAGATCACCCGTGCCTCGCGCGACGTCGAGCTCGACGGTGTGGCGGTGCGCAAGGGCTCGTGGCTGGGGCTGGCAAACGGCCGTGCCGTGGGTAGCGGCGACGACTTCGACGCCGTCGTCGACGCCGTCGTGGAGACGCTCCTGGACGGCGGACGCGAGATCCTCACCATCCTCACCGGCAGCGAGGCGCCCGACGGGGACGAGCTGCGCGAGCGGCTGGCCGCCGCCCATCCCGGCGTCGAGGTCGAGGTGCACGAGGGCGGGCAGCCGCACTACCCGCTGCTGCTCGGCGCGGAGTAGCGATGCCCACACGGCTGCTGCTCGTCGACGACAGTGAGGTGTACAGCCAGACGATGGAGCTCGTGCTCGGGCGGGAGCCGGATCTCGAGGTCGTCGCGACGGCCGAGGACGGAGAGACCGCCCTGCGCGTCTGCCACGACCTCGATCTCGACCTCGTCCTGCTCGACTTCCGGCTGCCCGGCGCGGACGGCGCCGTGGTCACTGCGACCGTTCGCGCCGAGCGTCCGGATGTGCGAGTGGTGTGCCTCACCGCAGAGGCCTCGCCGGAGGAGCGGGCCGCTGTCCTCGCCGCCGGAGCCTCCGCGGTGGTGGAGAAAGGCGACCTCGAGGAGCTGTTGCGGGCGATCCGCGAGGTCGCGCCGACGTGATCGCGTAGGGTGCAGGCGCCGTGGAGCTGACCGCTCGGAACACCGCCGTCGTGCTCGACTCGACCTCCGACTTCCCGGATGCGGCGGAGCTCCACCCGAACATGCGGGTCGTGCCGCTCTACGTCCATTTCGGAGACGACAGCCTGCGCGACCACGTGGACATCACCCCGGAGCAGTTCTACGAGCGGCTTGCCGCGGCCACCGAGCTGCCGACGACGTCGCAGCCGACGCCGCAGGACTTTCTCGAGGCGTACGAGTCGCTCGGTGAGTACGAACGCATCTGGTCGATCCAGCTCACCTCCAAGCTGTCGGGGACATTCCAGTCGGCCTCGCTGGCGGCGGGGGAGCTCGGCGGCGACCGTGTCAGGCTCGTCGATTCCGAGACGGCGTCCCTCGCCTGCGCCATGCTCGCCCTCGCCATCCAGCGCCGTCTCGAACGGGGCACCACGGACGAGGAGATCGAGGGGCTCGTGGCGCGGTTCAAGCAGCTGAACAGGGTCGTCTTCACCGTCGGCACGCTCGAGTACCTGCAGAAGGGTGGTCGCATCGGACGCGCGCAGGCGATGGCCGGCACGCTCCTGAACGTCAAGCCGATCCTCTCCGTCGAAGACGGCGTCATCGCCCCCGTGACGAAAGTGCGTGGCCGGCAGAAGGCGCTCGAGGAGTTCGCCAAGATGTTCTCCGCGACGACCGAGGACCGCCCGGGGTTGCGCGTGTCCATCGCCCACGCGAACGCCCCTGAGTGGGTGGACGTGCTCACCGACCTCACGCGGCGCGCGCGCCCGCAGGCGGAGATCGAGCTCGTCCGCATCCTGGGCGCCGTCGTCGGCACCCACGCCGGCCCCGGCGCGGTCGGCTTCTTCTGGTTCCAGGACGACTAGTGGCCCTTGAAGTTGGGTTGGACTCGTAATGTCATCAGTCGGCGATGCGGTGTTTTGCTTCGGCGGCAGCGATGCGGCGGTCGCGGTGGTCTGTGTTTCGGTAGCGGATGTGGTTGGCGAGGGCGTAGGCGAACGCGTCCCAGTCGAGGTAGTCGGCGTTTGCGACGACGAACTGGGTGAGAGCGGAGAAGTGACATTCGACCGGGTTCAGGTAGCTGGCGTAGGTCGGCGTCGGGACGAGCTCGATCCTGTTCGCGGCAGCGAAGGCGCGGATCGGCGGTACCCAGTTGGCCGAGAGGTTGTCCTGGATCCAGTAGATCCGTCGCCTGGCGGGGTAGGCGAGCCGGATCTGGCGCATGAACGTGAGCATGTCGCTGCCGGCTCGTCTCGGACGCAGCCTGACGCGGAGCCGGTCGGCGTGGACGTCGTAGGCGCCGAACACGTAGCGGATGCCGGCGCGGCGGTTGTAGTCCGCCCGCTGCCGCTCGGGTCGTCCCTGCGGCGCCCAACCCGCGCCGGCGCTGGGGCGCAAGCTGACAGGCCCCATCTGGTCGAAGCTGACGACGCTGCCGTCGGCAGGCGGGGACAGGCACAGCTTCGAGGATCCGCGCCGCCTTCTCCTCGTAGCCGGGGTCGGGGCTGGCCTTCCAGGTGCGTGTGCGCTGGAAGGAGAGGCCGGCCTCCTGCAACAGCGTGCCGAGGTGACGGGGCGAGACGGCGATCCCCTCGCCGGCGAGGTGAGCGGAAAGCCGCGGCAGCGACCAGCGCGTCAGCGGGATCGCCTGAGCGTCGGGACGGGCACCGGCCACGCTGACGATCCGCTGACGCTGATCAGTCGTGATCCGGCGGGGACGCCCGCCCCGGTAGCGAGGGCGCAGGCTGTCCATCCCCCGCTCGTTGAACTCGTGAATCACCTTCCGCACCCAGGAGGGGTCGGTTCGCCACATCTCGGCGATCTGCGGCACCGCCATGCGCACGTTCGAGGCCAGCAACACCGACGCTCGCTGACGCGTGCTCTCATGCTTGGCACGCCGCGACAAGCGCTTCAATCGCACAGCCTCCTCATGCAGCAGTGGCCGCACGAACACAGACGGGGGACGCATCACCACCTCCACGGTCGAGATGCGTCCCGATTCGACGGCCAGGCCGGGTTTCCGGTCCAACGATTCTTCAAGGGCCACTAGACGTCGGTTCGCGTTCCCCGCCGGCCCGGCTCGGTTGCTCAGTCGTCGCCGTCTGGTGATCCGGTGCCGTTGCCGCCGGAGTGATCGTCGTCGTCGCTCGTGGTCGTCGTCGGCGCCGTGCCCGCGCGATCGACGAACACCGCACGCGGGCTGAGCTTGCCGACGGGGTCGTTCCCCTCCTGCGTCAGCCGCAGCAGCGTGAAGTTGAGAGCGATGCCCGCCACCGCGACGACTGCCAGGAGGAGCACCCCGAGCGCCGCTCTCTGCCACGAGCGCATCACCGGAGGTTACGCCGCGCGGGCGAGCTCGCGCCGCGCCTCGGCCACGCCCGCAGGTCGATTGGCGAGGAGTACGGCCAGCGTCCTGCCCTCCTCGTCAACGTACCGGGCGCGGAACGACTGGGGATCGCCATCGAGCTCCACGCGGCTCCAGCCGGCCGCCACACCGACCATTTGCAGGCGCAGCCCGAACTGGTCGGACCAGAAGTACGGCGCGTCCACGTACGGCATCGGAGAGCCGATGATCGCCGAGGCCACCGCCGTCGCCTGTCCGGCAGCGCTCGTCCAGTGCTCGGTGCGCCGGCCGGCGAACGCCGCGACGTCACCGCAGGCGAAGACACAGGGATGCCGCGTACGCCCGCACGCGTCCGTGGGGATCGCTCCCTCTGCGCCGAGCAGCTCCGACGCGGGATCGGCGCCGATCGCCACCAGCAGGACGTCGTAGGGCACGATCTCGCCACCGGCGAGCTCGACGCGACCGGGAACCGCACGTGCGATGCGGACTCCCAGGTGGAGCGTGATCCCGGATGAGCGCCAGCGATCGGCGAGCGCCAGCCCGACCTCCGTTCCGGCGACGCGGGCGAGCGGCGTCGTCTCGGCCTCGAGCATCGTCACCTCTACCCCCAGCGCAACCGCCGTGGACGCAGCCTCGGCCCCGACGAACCCGGCCCCGACGACGACCAGCCTCTGTCCGGGTCGGAGGGCCGAGCGCAGCGCGATCGCATCGCCGAGAGTCCGCAGGACGTGGATGCCTGGGTGCTCGAGGCCCGGCAGGCGGCGGGCCCGGGCGCCCGTGGCCAGCACGAGGTGGCTCCAGGGGAGCTCGCGGCCGCGCACGAGCACGACGCGCCGGCTCAGGGAGACGTGCTCAACCGGCTCACCGAGGCGAAGGTCGATCGCCCGCTCGGCAAACCAACCGGCCGGACGCAGCAGCAGGTCGCGGCCGCTCCGCCTACCGGAGAGGAGCTCCTTGCTCAGGGCCGGGCGCTCGTACGGGCCGATGGGCTCGCTGCCGATCGCCGTCACCGGGTGCTCGTAACCCCCTGCGCGGAGCGCCTCCGCGCAGCGCGACCCGGCGAGCCCGGCGCCGACGACGACGACCCCGGTCATGCTGCCTGTGCGCTGGTGCGCGTCTCGAACACCGTGATCGCCCCCATCGGGCACGATCCCGCTGCGTCCAGCACGCTCTCGTCGTCGGTCTCGCCGACGACGAGAGCGGCGAGGCCCTCGTCGTCGAGCGCGAACACGGCGGACGCCTCCTTGACGCAGCTGCCGAAGCCGCTGCAGAGGGAGCGGTCTATCTCGATGCGGTACGTGCTCATGCTGTGTCCTCTCGGTTGAGCCTGATTCGGGGTTCGCCGGGTCAGAGTCGTGGGGCGGAAGGGATCGTGCGGTTCGCTCCGCGGGCCTCGCGGCGCGCGGCCGGACGACGGCCACGCGCAGGGGTCGGCGGGACGAGGAAGCGCCATGTCGCCGCGGCCGCCACGGAGCCGACCCCGGCCACGTACAGCGCGAAAGCCCAAGGCCGCGAGGTGTCGGTCCCGGCGCCGATCCCGTGCATCGTGGCCGCCGCGAAGACCGCGTATGTCGCCCAGTGCAGCCGGCGCCAGTTCCTCGTCCCGATCCGCTTGCGCAGCGAGAACGAGGCGTAGACGAGCACCATCAGCTCGGCGGCCAGGATCCCCGCCGCCGTCCACACGGGCCGGTAGGAGACAAGGCCGGGCACGAGCAATCCGGCGATGCCCACGTGGACGGTCGTGTCGAGCACCAGCGCGGTTGCGTGCCCCGCCAGCGCTCCGAGGCCGAGCAGCGCGAGGGTGCGGTGCAGATCGGTGACCGCGGCGGGCTTGAGCGCCCGGAAGGGTCGTGACTTGACGACGAGCCCGGCCAGCACCGAGAGCGTGAGCATCACGTATGCGGTGAGGCCGCTGGCGCGCGCGAGCAGCCAGAAGGTGGGGTCGTGCCTCATGCCAGGCCTCCTGCCAGTACGGTGCGCCCGTCGGCCGTGACGAGCACGCGTGGGACGTCGACGGCGGCCCCGAGAAACGCCGCCTTGGCGAGCACCTCCGCGTCGACGGCGCAGCCCGCGACGACCGTGACCCGCAGCAGCTCCCCGACGGCCGGGCGCCCCGTCGACGGGTCGATCAGGTGGTGCGCCTCCGCCCCGGCACGCCTCCAGGTGCGGCGGTCGCGGCCGGACGTGGCGATCGCACCGCGCGTGAGCTCGAGCGTCAGGTCGTCGGTCACGCCGACGGGCCATGCGCCACCTCGTACGGCGAGGTCGCCGCCGGCGTTGACCAGACACGGGCCCGCGAGCGCGAGCACCTCGGCCACGCGGTCGACGGCATATCCCTTGCCGATGCCGCCGAGGTCGAGACGCACCCCGTGCCCGAGCTCGATCGTGAGACCGTCGACCGTCACGTCTCCGCCGCAGCCGGCCGCAGTCGGGCCCCGGAGCGGCGAGTCGGCCGGTACCTGGGCGAAGGTCCGGTCGTAGCCCGCGGCGACGAGCGCGTCGTGCACGGTCGGGTCGAACCGGCCGCCGGTCGCCTCGCGCCCGGCCAGCGCCAACGCGACCACCCGGACGAAGTCGGGGCTCGCACTCGAGATGCGTCCGGCACGGTTGAGACGTGACAGCTCGGAGTCGTTCCGAAAGCGGGACATGACCTGCTCGAGCCGCTCGAAGTCGGCTTCGCCTCGGTCGAGCGCGCGCTCTGCCTGCTCACCCGGATCCGCGTCGAGCAGGAGCTCGATCTCGCTGCCCATCGCCCTGAAGGCTCGCCGCAGCATCATGACGTCCTGGTGATCGTGAGCGGCGGCAGGTTCACGACGCGCACCGTGGGGGCGGCCGCGGTCGACTGGGCCGCCAGGACGGCACGCGATCGCGTCTGCGCGATCTGCACCTGCCGCGCTCTCAGCGCTACGCGGTAGGCGGCCATGCGCCGGTCGACCACCTGCTGGACGAGCTTCGCGTCGGCTTGCAGGCGCTGCTGGCGTTGGGCGAGCGCGGCCAGCCGCGGGTCGGGCTGCACCGTCGCCCACGGCCGGGCGGCGATCGCGGCCCAGCTGACGAGGAAGACGACGAGCGCGACGACGACGGCGTAGATGCGGTGACTCGTGTCAGTCATCCCACTCGACCCCCTCCTGTTCGCCCTCGTGCTCACCGCTCGCGCGTTGGATGACGACGACCGGCGGCGGGCGGTGATAGATCACGCGCACCGGCGCGGCGGCCGTCGAGCCGGCCGCCGGGGCACCCGACACCGGGGCGAGAACCGGTGGCCTGCGTGACAGCGCCTTTTGCAGAGAAGCCTGGTAGCGATCGAGCTGGGCGGTGCGCTGCGCGACCGTCCGGTCGGTAGCTGCTCCGGCCCGGGCGCCGAGCGTCAGAGTGCGACCCAATGCGAAGACGCCTGCGATCGCCGCCAGGCCGACGGCGAGAGAGGCGATGAGAGCGCTGCTGCGGTTCATGGCTGGCACCTCCGTGAGGGATTGCACGCCGACGGTAGGCCGGGCTCGGCAAGGTGCGGGGTAGACGGAGGTAAGGACTGCGCCAGGAATCGCTCGCGCGGGGACAAGCCGGACGCTGCGGGCCCTACGATCGAGTCATGCACCTGCTCGTCGTCGAGGACGAGGACGCGATCGCCGAGCCGCTCGTCGAGGGCCTCCGCGCCGAGGGCTTCGACGTGACCCGCGTCGCCACGGGGCGGGAGGCCCTGGCCGCTGCGGCTGTCGACCTCGTGCTCCTCGACGTGCGGCTCCCCGACGTGGACGGGTTCGCGGTGTGTCGCGAGCTGCGCGCTCGCTCCGGCGTGCCGATCATCATGGTCACCGCGAAGGGCGAAGAGGTCGACCGTGTCGTCGGGCTCGAGCTCGGCGCCGACGACTACGTCGTGAAGCCGTACGGGCTGCGCGAGCTCGTGGCGCGGATCCGCGCCGTCGCACGCCGCACGTCCTCCAGGCCGGAGGCACGGGAAACCTTGCGCGTGGGTGGCCTCGAGGTCGACGTGCCGGCCCGCCGCGTGACACTCGACGGTCGCGAGCTGCGGCTCACCGTGAAGGAGTTCGATCTGCTCGCCTTGCTCGCGTCGGAGCCCGGGGTCGTCGTCGACCGCCAGCGGATCCTGCGCGACGTGTGGGACACCACGTGGTACGGATCGTCGAAGACGGTCGACGTGCACGTCGCGGCTCTCCGCAAGAAGCTCGGCGACCCCACGCTGATCGAGACCGTGCGAGGCGTCGGTCTGCGGCTGCGCGTATGACGCGGCGGCTGCTGATCAGCTACCTGTCGCTCGCCGTCGTCGTCCTGGCGATGCTCGAGGTCCCGCTCGGGTTCATCAACGGAAGCGGAGAGCGCGCCGGCTTGACGGCGAAGGTCGAGCGCGACGCGGTTGCGATCGCCTCTCTGGCGGAGAGCACCCTCGAGGGCGACATCGCGACCTCGAACCTGCCGGCGGTCCGGCTGCTCGCGCGCCGCTACGCCGCCGATACCGGCGGGCGGGTGGTGATCACCGACCGGGGCGGGGTGGCCGTCGTCGACTCGGCGCCGCCGGTGCCGGGTCGCAGGAGCTTTGCCGACCGGCCGGAGTTCAAGGCAGCGCTACGCGGCGACGTCGCCACCGGCACCCGACGATCGAGCACCCTCGGCTACGACTTCCTCTACGTCGCCGTGCCTATCGCCTCGGGCGGTGTCGTGCACGGCGCCGTGCGCGTGACCTATCCGACCTCCGAGCTCGATCGCCGCGTGCGCAACTACTGGCTCGTGCTCGCCGGCATCGCAGTGGTCGTGCTCGCTGCCGCGGCTCTGGTCGGCCTGCGGTTCGCCCGCTGGATCCGCGCCCCGCTGGAAGGCCTGGAGCGTGCGGCGGCCGAGGCGGGTGCCGGCGACCTGCAGGCGCGCGCACCGGTTCCCGAGGCCCCGCCCGAGCTGCGCCAGCTGGCGCTCGAGTTCAACGAGATGGTCGCTCGCGTCGAAGGCCTCGTCGCGGCGCAGCAGGACTTCGTCGCCGACGCGTCGCACGAGCTGCGTACGCCGCTGACCGCCCTGCGCCTCCGGCTCGAGAACCTGGAACGGCAGGTCGGTGACGACGGAAGAGCCGGGCTGGCGGCCGCGGCGGCGGAGGTCGAGCGCCTCTCGGGTCTCGTCGAGTCGCTGCTCGCGCTGGCGCGCGCAGATGCAGGAACGACTCGAGCCGAGACCGTCGATCTGGGAGCGGCCGCGCGGGCGCGCATCGACGCGTGGCAGCCCATCCTCCAGCGCGGCGTACGCCTGCAACTCGACGCGGTCACCGGCGTCATGGCACGCGCGGGTGGCGACCGGGTCGCGCAGGTGCTCGACAACCTGATCTCGAACGCTCTGCTCGCCGCACCGGACGGCAGCGGGGTCACGGTGACGGCCAGGCGCTCCGCCGGGCAGGGCGAGCTGTGTGTGCGCGACGAGGGCACCGGGCTGACCGAGGAGCAGAAGGCACGGGCGTTCGACCGCTTCTGGCGCAGGCGGGAAGGGCCGGGGTCGGGCTTGGGCCTCGCCATCGCGCGGCGGCTCGTCGAGGCGGACGGAGGTACGATCGCGCTTCGCGACGCGCTGGGCGGTGGGCTCGAGGCCGTCGTGCGCTTTCCTGCCGCGACAGGCCTCCACGATCCTGCGTCGGCCAACTCGTCCGATCCGAGCACCTAGACTCGGAGGGGTGCCTCCCTCAGGAGCCACGACCCGGCGACCCGCCGGCTTCACCGGTGTGGACCCGCCCGCCGCGTGGCCCAGAACCGCCTCGGCGCCACGCCCGGAAGCGCTCACCGCCTCCGTCCAGACGTTGCCCGGCGTCGGTGCGACCGTCGCACGCAGGCTTGGGCGCCTCGGGCTGCGTACGGTCGGCGACGTGCTCGCGCACCGGCCGCGCCGCTACGAGCAGCCGGTGCCGCAACGGACGATCGCGGAGCTCTTCGGTGAGGAGGAGGCCGTGATCCAGGGCCTCGTCCGGCGCGCCTCCGGCCGGCGCCGTGGCAGGCTGCACATCTTGACGGCACACGTGGCGGACGCGAGCGGCGAGATCCGTGCCACGTGGTTCAACCAGCCGTGGCTCGAACCGAAGCTCGTGCCGGGGACGGCCGTGCGGCTCCGCGGGCGCCGCAACCGGTACGGGTTCGCCGTCGAGACCTACGACCTCGGCGACGCGGTGGACACTGCGGACTTCGCGCCCGTGTACCCCGCGACCGAGGATGTGACCCAGAAGCAGCTGCGATCGATCACCGAGGCCGCGCTCTCGTTCGCCGGCGCGGGTGGCGACCGTCTACCCGCAGGGCTCCGCGCCGGGCAGCGGCTTCCCCTGCACGCCGACGCGCTCGTCGCACTCCACCGGCCGCGCCGCCTCGAGGAAGCCGAGACCGGCCGCCGGCGGCTCGCGTTCGACGAGCTGCTCACGCTCCAGCTCGCGCTCCGGCGACGAGCCGCGGAGCGCGAGGAGCTCGTCGCGGAGCCCCTACCTCCACCAGGAGCGCTCGTTGCCAGCTACCGGGAGGTCCTGCCGTTCACGCTCACGAAAGCCCAGGAGCATGCGATCGTCGAGATCGACGCCGACCTGGCGCGCGCCACCCCGATGCAGCGGCTCCTGCAGGGCGACGTCGGCGCGGGCAAGACCGCAGTGGCCGTCTACGCGCTGTTGCGGGCCGTGGAGGCCGGTCGCCAGGGAGCGCTTATGGCGCCGACCGAGACGCTCGCCGAGCAGCACTTCCTCACGGTGGAAGGCGTCCTGGCCGAGCTCGGTGTTCGCGTCACGTTGCTCACCAGCTCCTTGGCGAAGCGCGAGCACGCGCGCGCGCGTCAACTGATCACGTCCGGGGACGTCCAGGTCGCGGTCGGCACCCACGCGCTCATTCAGCGCGACGTCGCCTTCCGCGACCTGGCCGTGGCCGTCGTGGACGAGCAGCACCGGTTCGGGGTCGGACAGCGCGCGGCGATCGCCGAGGGGCGCAGCCCGCACGTCCTGCACATGACCGCGACCCCCATCCCCCGAACGTTGGCGCTCACCGTCTACGGTGACCTCGCGGTCTCGGAGATATCCGCGCCGCCGGCCGAGCGCAAGCCGATCGTGACGGCGTGGGTGACCGACGATCGGAGCTCCGAGGCATACACGCGCCTGCGCCGGCACCTCGACGAAGGCAGGCAGGCCTACGTGGTGTGCCCGCTGATCGAGGCATCGGAGACGACCGTCGCCCGGGCCGCGGAGGAGGAGGCGGAGCGCCTGCGTACGGGAGAGCTGCGCGGCTACCGGGTCGGGTGCGTGCACGGACGGCTCCGAACGGCCGACCGGCGCGCGGTGATGGCAGCGTTCAACGCACGCGAGCTCGACGTCCTGGTTGCGACCACGGTGATCGAGGTCGGTGTCGACGTGCCGAACGCGACGATCATGATCGTGCAGGAAGCCGACCGCTTCGGTCTCGCGCAGCTGCACCAGCTGCGCGGTCGGGTCGGACGAGGGGCCGAGCAGTCGTACTGCCTGCTCGTCTCCCGGCCGCGGGAGCAGCTCTCCGAAGGGGCGGTCGAGCGACTGGAGGCGATGGTGCAGACGACCGACGGCTTCGAGCTCGCGGAGTGCGACCTCGAGATCCGCGGCGAAGGCGAGCTGCTGGGCGCCCGCCAGTCAGGGCTCTCCGACCTGCGCTTCACGCGGCTGCGCGCGGACCGCGACCTGCTCGAGCGTGCACGTGCGGCCGCCGCTGCCCTGCCGGGAGAAGGCCTGCTCGAGGACGACGTCGACCGCCTGCTCGGCGAGGCTGAGCACGTCGGCGAGTCGTGACGTCGACCCGGCGGCTCGTTCATCCGTCCGCGCGTACCCTCTGCGCGTGCGCGTGATCGCAGGCAGCCGCAAGGGGCACCGCCTGACGGCGCCAAAGGGCGCGGGCACCCGCCCCACCGGTGACCGGGTGCGCGAGGCGCTCTTCAATCTCGTGGGGCCCGTGGACGACGCGGTCGTGCTCGACCTCTTCGCCGGTTCCGGCGCGCTCGGGATCGAAGCCCTCTCGCGGGGGGCGCGCAGCTGTGTCTTCGTCGAGTCGGATCGCCGCGTGACCAGGGTCATCGCGGAGAACCTCGAGCGGACGCATCTCGTCGGAGCCGTGGTCGAGCGGCGCGAGGCGCTCGGCTTCCTGCGCGAGGCGGGAGCCCGCCGGCGCTTCTACGATTTGGTGCTCTGCGACCCGCCCTACGGCGACTGGCCGGCGCTCGAGACGGCGCTTGGCGAGAGGCTGCCCGCCGTGCTCGCGCCGGACGGCCTCATCGCCGTCGAGACCGGCGCCACCACCGAGCCGCAGCTTCCCCTCGACCTCGTGACGAGCCGCCGCTACGGTTCCGCGCGGATCACGATCTACCGTCACCCACGATGAGCGCGCGAGCAAAGAACGGGCTGATCACGGCGATCAACCCCGGGACGTTCGATCCCGTCACGTTCGGGCACCTCGACGTGATCCGGCGCGCTGCCGCCATCTTCGATCGCGTCGTCGTCGGCGTGGTGCGGGACCCGCACCACAAGCAGACGCTGTTCACCGTCGAGGAGCGCGTCGGCTTCCTCGAGGACGCGCTGCGCGACGTCCCGAACGCGGTCGTCGACGTCTTCAGCGAGCTCGTCGTCGACTTCGCCCGCAAGCACGATGCCAAGACGATGGTCAAGGGGCTGCGCGTGATCGCCGACTTCGAGTGGGAGTTCCAGATGAATCGCCTCAACTACCTGCTCGCGCCGGAGATCGAGACGATGTACGTGATGTCGAGCCCGGAGTACGCCTTCATCTCCTCGAGCGGGGTCAAGGAGATCGCGTCGTTCGGCGGGCGGGTCGACGAGCTCGTTCCGCCCGAGGTGGCCCGGCGCTTCCGCGAGCTGTACCCGGATGGGCGGCCGGGGGCGCCTCTGAGCCCGGAGGACTGACGACCGGCGCGGCGACCGGCGTCGGGGGTACCATCACGAGCCTATGGACGTTCTCGTTCTCATCGACAAGCTCGACGACCTCGTGCACAACGCGAAGGCGGTGCCGCTCACCGATCAGGTGCGGATCGACCGCGAGGAGATCTACGAGATCCTCGACCAGATGCGCGCGACCATCCCGGAGGAGATCAAGCAGGCCCGCTGGATCGTGAAGGAGCGGCAGGAGATGCTGGCGGAGGCCAAGCGCGAGTGCGACCGGCTGATCGGGGAAGCGCGCGAGCAGGCGGTGCGCGAGGCGGCGCAGACCGAGATCGTCAAGATCGCGGAGCGGCAGGCGCAGGACATCGTCGAGGACGCGCGGCGGCAGGCGCGTGAGACGAGGCTCGAGATGGAGGACTGGGCCGACGGCATCCTCTCCACACTCGAGGTCAACCTCGACAAGTTCCTCGTGGCGGTGCGGCGCGGCCGCGAGCGGCTGCACGAGCGGTCGCAGGAGACCGTCGTCGCCGGGATCGGGCCCGTCGATCGCGACGGCGGCCCCGACGACGACAGCTACGTCTAGGGGCCGGCGGAGCCGGCCCCTAGACCTCGCAGACGGCGCTGCTCGCTCAGGTGGCCGTCGCCACCTGGACGAGCCGATAGCCGGCGATGCCCCCGAGCGGGTTGTCGCCCTGCCGGAACGCCTTGACGAAGAACTGGACGCTGTAGTGGTTCCGGATCGGGAAGTCGCTCTGGGGCCGCACCGAGAAGGTGACGGTGCCGTCGGTGCCGGTCTTCGTCTGGGGCGCCGCCGTGGTCACCACCGGCGTGGAGCGAATGAAGACGATCGCGTCCCGGACGACGTATCCCCTGGTGTCCTTCACCTTGACGCGGATGGTGATCGTCGTGTCGCGTGAGCGCACGACGTTCGGGTCGAAGCTCACCGCAGCGACGATCAACCGCTGGGTCGCCGGCACGCTGGCGGCCGGGATCGACGTCTCGCCGTTCGGGAGGGCGATCGCGCCTCCGGGGCCCGACGCCTTGACCGTGCCTGTGGCGTTCGAGGCCACCGTCTTCGAGCCGGCCGAGCTCGACCCGGTGACGCGGACGCGCATCCGGCGGCCGACATCGTCCGAACCGAGCGTGTACGTGGTGCGCGTGGCACCGCTGACGGAGGCGCAGTCGCTCCCGTCCGGCTTGCCTCCGTTGCTGCCGCAGCGCACCCACTGGTAGGCGAGCGAGATCGGTTGCGCTCCGATCCACGAGCCCGTCGAGGTGGAGAGCGTCCGTCCCTGGGTCGCCGAGCCGGAGATCCGCGGCTCGGCCGTGTTGACCGGCGGGCCGCTGGCGGCCTTCGAGGCGATCGTCCCGGTGGGGTCCGATGCCACCGTCGTCGACCCGGCGCCGTTCTTCGCCGTCACGCGCACCCGCAGCCGCTTGCCGACATCGTTGTCTTCGAGCTTGTAGGTCGAGCTCGTGGCACCGCCGATCGAGGAGCAGTTGCCCCCGTCCGCCGCCCCGCCGTCGGAGCCGCACCGGAGCCAGCGGTGGGTGAACGTGATGGGCGTGTCGCCGCTCCACGAGCCGGACGTCGTCGAGAGGGTCTCGCCCTCGACCGTCGTCCCGGAGATCGTGGGCTCCTGATCGTTGACCGGCTGGCCGCCGGCCACGACCGCGGTTGCGTTCGAGACGGCCGCCGCGGTTCCGTCTGCGTTCGTGCCCGTCACCTCGACCCGCAGCCGTCTGCCCACGTCGGCGCTCACGAGCAGGTGCGTCGTGGCGGTGGCGCCCGAGATCGCCGAGCACGATGCGCCGGTGCTGTTGCAGCGCAGCCACCGGTAGGCGAACGTGATCGGGGCGCTGCCGCTCCAGCTGCCGCTGCCGGCCGTCAGTGTCTTGCCCTTGGTCGTGGTGCCACTGATCGTGGGCAACCCGGTGTTCGCCGGGGCTACCTGGGGGCGCGCGCGGCTACCCGCCGGCAGGAGCAGGGCGGCGACGAGAGCGACGGCTCCGAGCGCGGTGAGCGCGGTGCGCTTCGGCCTCCGGGGCGTGCTCATGACGACCTCCTCGTTCGGTTGCCCCCGAGCTAACCCGATGGGGCTGGGAAAGGACAGCAATCCTTACCGAGCGCTTACACGTGCACGTACCCGTGCAGGGCACACTGGGCGCGCTACGCTCGCGCGGTGACGACCTACCCACTGCGCAGATTGCGCCTGCTTCCGGGCGAGGAGCACTCCGAGCGCGTCCCCGTCACGTTGGAGCCGTTCCTGCTCGGAGGGCAGCCGTACGTCGTCGTACCCGCCGAGATCGAGGCGGAGCTCGGGATCCAGCGCGCGACGAGCGGCTATGCGCTGCGGATGCGCTTCGACGTCGCAGTCCGCGGACCGTGCATGCGGTGCCTGGAGGAGGCGGTCGTGGCGCTGCACGTCGACGCACGCGAATATCACGACCTCGACCCGGGCGGGGACGACGAGCTCGTCAGCGACTACGTCGCCGAGGACGCAGTGCAGCTCGGGGCCTGGGCCCGAGACGCCGTCGCGCTGGCCCTGCCCGACCCGATCCTCTGCCGCCCCGCGTGTGCCGGGCTGTGCCCCGTCTGCGGGAGGAACCTCAACCACGAGCCGCACGCGCACGAGGAGGCGGCCTTCGACCCACGCTGGGCCGCCCTCGAGGGGCTTCGCGACCAGGGCTGACGTGTCTCGTACCCGACGGCTTCGGGCCGCGACGCGGTGTCGTCGAGCGGCCAGGATGCACGCGGGCGCTCCGCACTGCGCGGCTACGAGGGCGGCGGCGCAGTCGCGGCGGGCAGTTCGCTACAGTACGCAGCCGCCCATGGCCGTGCCGAAGAGGAAGACGAGCAAGTCCCGCCGCGACAAGCGACGCGCACAGCACGGCATCGAGACACCTCGCGTCAGCGTCTGCCCGAACTGCGGGGCGCCGAAGCGGTCGCATCGCGTCTGCCCGACGTGCAAGACGTACCGCGGCCGAGAAGTCCAGCCGCTCCGCGCGCCGGCTCCCTGAGGCACAGCGTGCTCGTGCGCGTGGCCGTCGATGCTCTCGGCGGCGACCGCGCGCCGCGGGAGATAGTGGCCGGGGCTCTCGACGCAGCCTCGCCGGAGATTCGCCCAGTACTGTTCGGCCCGCCCGACCTCGACACTGGCGCGCTCGAGCATGTCGTCACGGAGGGCGCGGTGGCGATGGACGACAAGCCTGCGGAGGCCGTGCGTGGCAAGCCGGACTCGTCGCTCGTGCGTGCCGTGCGCGCGGTGGGTGACGGGACGGTGGATGCCGTCGTGTCGGCAGGGAACACCGGTGCGACCCTCGCCGCCGCGCTGCTCCACGTGCGGCGCCTGCCCGGTGTGTACCGGCCGGCAATCGCGGTGGTGCTCCCGACCAGGCGGCGGCCATTGGTGCTGATCGACGCCGGAGCGAATGCCGACGCGCGGCCCGAGCATCTCCTCCAGTTCGCTCACATGGGGACGGTGTTCGCGGAGGAGATCCTCGGCATCGACGACGCGCGGGTGCGGCTGCTGTCGATCGGCGAGGAGCCCGAGAAGGGCAATCAGCTCACCCTGGAGGCGCACCAGCTGCTCCTCGAACACGATGGTCTCCGGTTCGAGGGCAACATCGAGGGGCGAACACTGCTCGAGGGGGAAGCGGACGTCATCGTGACCGACGGGTTCACCGGCAACGTCGCTCTGAAGACGGTGGAAGGAACGATCCGGAGCCTCCTCGGAGCGATGCGCAGCGACATCCGGTCCTCGGTCCGGGGCCGCGTCGGCGGGGCGCTGATCGGCCCGGCCACCCGCGTCCTGCGCACCCGTCTCGACCCGGAGACCTACGGCGGCGCCTACCTGCTGGGTCTCAAGGGGCTCGTCGTGATCGCGCACGGGTCGAGCTCACGCGTGGCGATCGCCAACGCCATCCGCCTCGCGGCCAGAGGCGTCGAGCACGACGTCGTCGGTCGCCTCGCGGCCGAGCTCCCGTCGCGGGCCGCGGGCGGGAGTGGATAGGGCGCGTTTCGCCGGGTGCTCCGTCGGCTCGGATGGTATTGTCGCGCCTCATTCGACCCCGACCCCCAAGGTGAGGTTCGCCAGTGGCAGCGTCCCGTGAAGAAGTCCTCGAGCGTGTGAAGTCCGCCCTCTCGACGCAGCTCGGCGTCGACGAGGCGGAGGTCACCGAGGAAGCCTCGTTCCAGGAGGATCTCAACGCCGACTCGCTCGATCTCGTCGAGCTGATCATGGAGCTCGAGGATCAGTTCGGGATCAAGATCCCGGATGACGACGCCCAGAAGATCACGACCGTCGGCCAGGCCGTCGACTACGTCGTCGAGCACCAGTAACAGCGGCCGCCCGGGGGAGGAGCGGCGGCTCGCCGTCCTCGTCGACGCCCTCCCTCCGGAGCGCCGCGACCAGGTCTTCACCCACACCTCATGGGCGTCCGACCGCGAGTCGTCGTACGAGCGGCTCGAGTTCCTCGGCGACAGCGTGCTCGAGCTTGCCATCGCGCGGGCGCTGTACGACCGCTATCCGGTCGCGACCGAGGGGCGTCTGGCGAAGATCCGCGCCCACGTCGTCTCGCGGCAGAGCTGCGCGATCGTGGCCAAGGAGCTCGATCTGGGGGCGCGGTTCGCGGAGCGGGCGCAGGACGTTGCGCCCGACGAGCTCCAGCGGATCTCCCGCAGCCGCAACGTGCTCGCGGCCCTGCTGGAGGCCGCCATCGCCGCCGTGTACCTCGAGTATGGGTTCGAGCGGGTCGCCGATGCGATCGTCGAGGCATTCGACGACCGGATCGAGTTCGCCAGCACCGGCCACGTCGACGCGAAGACGGAGCTGCAAGAGGCCCTCGCCCGCACGGGTCGGCAGGTGCAGTACGCCGTGCTGTCGGCGGACGGGCCGGCGCACGACCGGCGGTTCGTCTGTGCCGCGACGATCGACGGCGAGCAGCTCGGCGTCGGCAGCGGCTCGACGAAGAAGGCGGCCGAGCAGGAGGCCGCAGGGCAGGCGCTCGCGACGGTGGTCGGCGCCCGCCCACCCGGCGCCTGAGCCGTACTGCCCCTGCAGAGGCCCGCTGCGGCCCGGGTCACGGTGCGCTGTGCCGCCGGGGCGGGCACGGGTACGAACACCGACACCTCATGCTGACAGCCGCGGTCGTCCTCGCCGCGGCGCACGCCGCACTCAACGAACCGGGCCGACGAGCCGATACCCCTGCAAGTGACCACTGCGGACACCAAATCGCCTCCTGCGCGGCGCCACGCCCTCGTGCCCCTGGCCGTCTGGTCGGCTCTCGCCCTGATGGCGGTGGCGGCCGTGATCTGCTGGTTCTACGGGAACCCGCTGACGATGGTGTTGCTGTTCCCTCCGGCTGCCGCGTGTGCCCTCGCAGTGCACGGGTATCGCATCGAGCGTCCCAAGCAGGGTGAGCTCGAGCAGCTGTCCGCAGCCCTACGCGAGGCGGACGGGGCCACCGCTCTCGAGCGTGGCACGAGGCAGCTGTTGTCGGCCGCCCGGCGTCTGTTCCGCAGCGAGTACGCGGAGATCCTCCTCCTGCCGACGCGTCCGGGAGAGACCGCGCTCCGCAGTGCCGGCCGGGGCAGTGACGAGCGGCTGATGCGACCGGTGCGGATCACCGATGCGGACGCGCTCGCCATCGAGGCCGTGCGCGAGGCGGGCCTGATCCCGCTTGCCGTCCCGACCGGGCACCGTGAAGCCGATCTCGAGCGCGTGCTGTCGGCGCGCGGGCTCCGTGACGGGATGATCGGTGTGCTCACCGCCAAGCGGGACGTCGTCGGTCTCGTGATCGTCGGAGACCGCGAAGGCGATCCGCCCACGTTCGGTCACGAGGACGTGCCGATGTTCGCGACGTTCTGCGGCCATGCCGCGGTCGTCCTCGAGAACGGGCGGCTGGAGCAGTCGTTGGAGGAGTTGACCGCGCTCAAGGAGCAGCTGCGGCACCAGGCCTTCCACGACGCGCTCACCGGGCTGCCGAACCGGGTGCTCTTCACCGAGCGCGTGGCGGGCTCGATCGACCGCCTGCGGCGGGCCGCCGAGCAGGCCGGCCCGACCGTCCTCTTCCTCGATCTGGACGACTTCAAGGAGGTCAACGACACCTGGGGTCATGCGGCAGGCGACGAGCTCCTCGTGCACGCCGCCGAGCGGTTGCGGCGCATCGTGCGCCCGACCGACACGCCGGCACGTCTCGGTGGGGACGAGTTCGGCGTGCTCCTCGACGACGACGAGCCGACATCGGGCCAGGCGGCGGCGGAGCGCATCTCGCTCGCCTTCCTGGAGCCGTTCACGGTCGCAGGCCATACCGCCACTGTGCGGCCGAGCATCGGCATCGCGGTCGCGGAGCCCGGCATGTCCACGGAGCAGCTGCTCCGCAACGCCGACGTCGCCATGTACACGGCCAAGGCTGCCGACGCGAACCGCGTCGCGATGTACGAGGCCGAGACGCACGAGGCAGCCAGACGACGGCGGCAGCTCGGCCTGGACCTGGACGACGCGCTCGCGCGTCACGAGATCGAGTTGCACTTCCAGCCGGTGGTCTCGCTGGCGGACGGCACGATCACCGCCTTCGAAGCGCTCGTCCGCTGGGCGCACCCCGTGCACGGGTTGATGTCACCGGGCGAGTTCCTGCCGATCGCAGACAATCGTCAGACGGCCGGCATCGGTCGACGGGTCGTGCGGGAGGCTTGCCGTCATGCCAGCCTGTGGCAGGAGGCGGTGCAGCCGCGGCGGCAGATCGGCGTCTGGGTCAACCTCTCGGCCGTGGAGCTGGCCGGCGAGCGCCTGGTCGAAGAGGTCGTGGAGATGCTCCACACCTCGCAGCTCGACCCCGGTCTGCTCACGCTCGAGATCACCGAGCACAGCGTGATCATGGGCGAGGATGCCGCGATCGAGCGCATGCGTGCGCTGAGGCAGCTCGGCGTGCGCGTGGCGATCGACGACTTCGGCACCGGCTACTCGTCGCTCAGCCGTCTGGGGGACTTCCCGCTCGACATGCTCAAGATCCCCAAGCCGTTCGTGGACAAGCTGGTCGACGATGCCGCTGACCAGAGCCTCGTCGACGCGATCCTGCGCCTCGCCGGGTCGCTCGGGCTCGACACGGTGGCCGAGGGGGTGGAGCGTGATGCGCAGGCGGAGATCCTGCTCGAGCTGGGCTGTCCCCTGGCGCAGGGGTTCCTCTATGCGCCGGCGCTGGACGGCGACTTCGTCGGGCGTCTGCTCGGCTCGGGGATGACGCTTCCGGCAGAGCACGGCTTCCGCACGATGTCCCTGGCGCGTTCCAACGATCCCGCCCGCCGCGTCGCGTAGGCGCCGGACACGTTCGACCCCTGCGCACGAGGCCGCGGCTCTTTCAGCGCCCCCGGCGTGGGACTGCGCGCACCAGCTCGCTGCGTGACCGCACGCCGAGCTTGCGGTAGACGTTGCTCAGGTGGAACTCGACCGTCTTCGGGCTGACGAAGAGCGTCGCCGCCGCCTCGCGGTTCGTCGCCCCGTCGGCGATGAGCCTGGCCACGGCGAGCTCCTGCTGGGTCAGCGCATCGACCGGGGTCGAGTGTCGGCGCGTGGTCTGCCCGCTCGCGCGTAGCTCTGCCCGAGCACGCTCCGACCACGGAGTCGCGCCGAGCGCGTCGAAGACGTCGAGCGCGCTACGCAGCCGTGCTCGAGCGTCGGCGCGCTTCCGCGCGCGGCGCAGCCGTTCGGCGTAGCAGAGCTCGGTACGTGCCCGCTCGAAGGGTGTCGGCACCTGGTCGTGCAGGGCGAGCGCGCGCTCGAAGGCGTCCTGCCAGGCGTCGTCGTCGAGGATGCCGACGCAGCGGGCCGCCGCCGCCGAGCCGGAGACGCGCCCGAGAGCTTCGGTGCGAGCTGCGAATTCGCGGAGCACCCCGAGCGCCCGGCCCTGGTGGCCTGCGCGGGCGAGCGCTTCGACGAGGTCGGGCGTCGACAGGATGAGCCACGGCTCCCCGACGGCCCCGAGCGCGGCGATGCGCTCGGCCGCCTCGAGCGGGGCGATCGCCTCCTCGGGCAGGCGTGAGCCGAGCGCCAGCAGCCCGAGGGCCGCGAGCGCGTGGGCCGAGGAGCTGCGCAGGCCGAACTCGACATCACTTGCGAGGGCTCGTTGTGCAAGCGTCCGGCAGGCGTCCGCATTGCCCCGAGCAGCCTCCATCCGTGACAGCACCGCGGAGGCCGAGGCAGCCTCGGTCGGCTGGTGAGTCTCGTCGAAGAGCTCCAGTGCCTCCACCGCGGCGGGGATCGCGCTCGCCCAGCGACCCGTGCGGAAGTCGAGCTCGGCCTGCGGTAGGAGCGACTGCGGGAGATAGAGCAAGAAGCCGGCCTCCCGCTGGATCGCCGTCGCGCGGGCCGTCACCTCACGCGCCGTGTCGTACTCCTCGAGCCAGATCAGCGGCCACGCGATGCCAAGCGTGTGGGCATGCCCGTGCGGCGCTCGGGCGGCGGCCGCGGCCGCCGCGAGGGCTGCATCGCGTGCGCCGTCCGTGCCGGCAACGGTGCGGCTCATGCTCAGGGCTGCAAGATGGACGACCTCTTGCTCGCCGGTGGTGAGCACGGCGAGGGCGCGCTCGACCTCGTCTGCCGCGGCCGTCGCTTCGAGGCGGTAGATGCGGAGCTTCGAGGCCAGGAGCAGCATCGTCGCGGCACGGCGACGGTCGATTTCGACCAGTTTCTCCGCCTGGGCGACGAGTGCGCGATGGGCTCCCTCCAGGTCGCCCGTACGCATCTGCAGGTCGGACTCGACGAGCAGCAGGTCGGCGAGCGTGATCGCATCCGAAGTCAGACCGCGCGCAGCCGCTGTGAACCGGCCGGCGCCATCCACGTTGCCGGCGCGGTGTGCGGCACGCGCCGCTCGTGCGAGGCGGCGGCCGCGCGCCTCGTCGGCGCCAGAGAGTCGGGCGGCGGCGTCGAACGCGCGTGCTGCCGACGCCGGCGCTCCTCGGGCGAGGGCGCGGCCTGCGGCGGCATCGAGCTCGGCCGCTACGGCGTCGTCGGGAGCGACGGCCGCCGCGGCGCGATGCCAGGCGCGGCGGTCGGCGTCGTGCTCGACCTCGGCCAGCCGTGTGTGGACGGCCCGTCGCGCAGCTTCGCTCTCGCCGTGGTAGACGACGGAGCGGACGAGCGGATGGCGGAAGGCAACCCCGTCGGCCGAGACGATCACGAGCCCGTCGAGCTCGGCCGGCTCGAGATCGCTGGTCTGAAGCCCCTCCTTCTGCAGCGCGGCGGAGATCGACTCGCCGGCGTCAGACCCTGCTGCTGCCGCGATGAGCAGCGCCAGCCTCGTCCGCTGCGGGAGCCGTGCGACGCGGGCCCCGAATGTGCGCTCGATGCCGCCGTTGACCGGGATCGGGTCGCCCAACGGGTCGTGGCCGACGAGCTGTGCCACGCTGAGCCCGGCCGGCAGCTCGACGAGCGCAAGCGGGTTGCCCCCCGAGAACTCGAGCAGCCGCCGTCGAACCGCGCGGTCGAGGGGGACACGTGTCGCGCCGGTGAGCAGCTCGCCGGCCTCTCGGGGGCGCAACCCGATGAGCTCCAGGCGCGGCATGTCGCGGGTCTCCGCCTCGGGCAGCTCGGTACCCCGCGCGGCGAGCAGGAGGGCGATGTGCAGCCCGGCCAGCCGGCGTGCGACGAACAGGATCGTGGCGCGCGACGGCTCGTCGACCCATTGCAGGTCGTCGACGACGGCCAGCACCGGCCGCCGCGCGGCAATCGTCGCGAAGATGCCCAGCGCCGCCACGCCGACCGCGAGCCGATCGACTGCGCCTTCACCCTCCTCGAGCGCGAGCGCACGTCTGAGCGCCTGGGCCTGTGGCCCGGGGAGTGTGTCGAGCTCGGGCCCGGCGGGGCGCAGGAGCTCGGCCAGGACCGCGAACGGGAGATCCGCGTCCGACTCGCGGCCGGACCCGCGCAGAACGGTCAGGCTGCCTTGCCGGCGCACCGCGGCGTCGTCGAGCAGCGTCGTCTTGCCCATCCCGGGCTCGCCGGTGACGAGCAGAGCGGCCCCCTCCCCTCGCACGGCGCCCTCGGTGAGCGCCTCGAGCGTCGCCCGTTCCCCCTTGCGGCCGATCAGCACACGCCAATCCTGATCGATCGCGGCTCGCAAACCTAGGGAAATCCCTGGTGCGACCTGAGACACGGCCGCCCTAGAGTCGAGATCGGCGCCTTCGGCGCGACCGCGCGCGAGCCAACCGAGAGGAGAACCGCGAGCATGAGAAGTTCACCAATGTGGGTCGTCCTCGGGGTGCTCGTCGTCTTCGCGACGTGCACAGTCGGGGCAACCGCCAGCCGGCAACAGGCAGCGGACGGGCCGCAGTACAAGGTGGCCGGCCACATCGGCAAGGAGGGCACCGGGCCGGGTCAGTTCAGCACCAGCGTCAACGGCCTCGCCACCGACGCGGCGGGCAACCTCTATGTCGCGGATGGCAACAATCACCGCATTCAGGGCTTCTCGTCGAAGGGCGCGTACAGGTCGAAGTTCGCTTTCACCACGGCTGAGCCCACTTTCGACGTGGCGGTGGGTCCGACGGGTGACGTCTGGGGCACGACACAGGTCGGGGCTCAGGTGCGGCGGTTCCCGAAGGCCGGCGGAGCGCCCGAGAACCTCTCCACCCCCAAGTCGGCAGATGGGGTCGCGGTCGACGCCGAGGGCAACGTGTACGTCGCCACGAACGGAGACGCCACTCACGCCGTCGTACGCTTCGTCAAGTCGGGCGCCGGGTGGGCGGCGGCGGCGACGTGGGTCGGTGGCGGCCTCCAGCAGCCCGGCGACGTCGAGGCGTCTGCCGACGGCACCATCTACGTGGCTGACCTCCGGGGATCTCCGCCCAGTGTCAAGCGCTACGACGCGAACGGCAAGCTCTTGAAGACGATCAAGATGCAGATGCCGGCAACCGCGGGCGCTGGCGCCCAGTACGGGATCGGCGTCGACCCGGATTGCAACCTCTGGGCGACCAACATCAGCCAGCGACGGGTCGAGCGGTACAGCCCGTCCGGCAAGCTGCTTGCGACCGCCACCTCCGGCGACATGGTCGGGACGGATGTCGCCGTGGGCCCGAGCGGCGATGTCTACGTCTTCGACGTCAATACGCGGAGCGTGGTGCGCTTCGCCGAGGATCGCTCCAAGCCTGGTGCGGCGGCGGTTGCCCCCGCGGTTGTCGTGACGAAGGGGGTTGCGAAGGTGAAGTACACGCTGACGGGTGTCGCCTGCCCGGCGCAACTCGCCGCCACGGCGAGCCTGACCGGGAAGGGCATCTCCGGGAAGGCCGTCGTGAAGGTGGCGGCCGGCAAGGCGACGGTGATCCCGATCCCGGTCAAGGCCGCGAAGGGGTCCACGAGCGCGCAGTTCAAGATCGTGCTGAAGACGAACGGGCGACCGACGACCCAGGTTCGGGATGTGAAGGTGAGCGTGCGGTAGGGATTCGGCTCCCGTTCCCGGGAGAGCGGCGGTCCCGAGCCTCGGGGCGGCCGCTCCTCCGGGTCCCTCCTGGCGTTCGCCGGGATCCCGGGGACGGTCGACGGCATCGCCGAGATCGACATCGGCAGGCTGCTTGGGGAGATCGACGGCGGACCGGCTTCGGCAGAGTCGGGACCTCGCGCCCGGGGTCGTCCGCCGCACGGGATAGCCTCGCGAGGTATGCACCTGCGGAGCATCAAGCTGCGCGGCTTCAAGTCGTTCCCGGATCCCGTCGAGGTGAAGCTCGAGCCGGGCGTGGCCGTCGTCGTCGGCCCCAACGGCTCCGGCAAGTCCAACGTCTCCGACGGGATCGTCTGGGCCGCCGGCTCGCTCACCCCGTCTGCGCTGCGCGCCGAGAAGCCTGACGACGTGCTCTTCGCCGGTGGTGGCGACCGCCCGCCGGCCGACCACTGCGAGGTGGAGCTCGTCTTCGACAACGAAGACGGCGGCTTCGGCGGTGAGCTCGACTTCTCGGAGATCTCGATCGCGCGGAGGCTCGTGCGGGGCGGGGAGGGCCTGTATCTCGTGAACCGCACACCCGTCCGGCGCACAGATCTCGTGGAGCTGCTGGCCGACGTCGGGCTCGGCGGGTCGATGCACTCGATCGTCTCGCAGGGCAAGGTCGACGCCGTCCTCGCATCCAAGCCGGAGGACCGCCGCGCGTTGCTCGAGGAGGCGGCAGGCCTCGGCAAGTTCAAGCAGCGCAAGCACCGGGCGGAGCTCAAGCTCAGCCGCGTGGCGACCCAGGTGGAGCGAGCTCGCGACGTGGAGGACGAGGTGCGTAAGCGTCTGCGGCCGCTCGCCCTGCAGGCAACGGCCGCCGAGCGCGCCGAGAAGCTCGTCGGCGAGATCGCCGGCCTGCGCGCCCGCGTCGCCGAGCTCGACCTCGAGGCGATCGCCGAGCGCCGGGTCGGGGCCGACGAGCGGCGCCAGGCTGCCTCGCTCGCACGGCGCTCGACCCAGGAGAAGCTCGCTGCATTGCTCGCCGAGCGTGAGCACGCGGAGGAGGAGCTCTCGGACGCGGCGGGCCGACGCGAGGGCGCGCTCGGCGCCCTGTACCGGCTGCAGGGAGCAGCGGAGCGGCTGACCATCCGCGAGGAATCCGCAGCTGTGCTCCGAGGGCACCTCGCGGAGGAGCTGCTCGAGGCGCGACGGGCCGTCGAGGCGCGCACCGACGAGGTCGTGATCGCACTCGAGGCCGCGGCTGCAGAGGCCGCCGGCGCGGCGCGCGACGCGGCCCAGGCGAGCGGCCAGGCCGCGGAGCGTGCGCGGCTCGCGCACGCCCGGCTCGCCGCCGCGGAGCGTGCGGTCGCCGCCGAGGCGGAGGCCCGGCTCGAGGCGCTCCTGCGTCAGAGGGTTGCCGCCGAGGCGGAGATCTCCGGTGCCTCGAGCGGGCAGGACGAAGCTCAGCGTCGTCGCGTGACGCTCGGCGCCGTGCGCGAGCGACTCGGTACCCGAAGGGAAAGCTCCGCGGCGCTGCTCGAGGTGCTGTCCTCCGAGCACGCGGATGCCAAAGCGCTCGCGGCGCGTGGCGGTCCCAAGCCGGCCGACCTCGAGCAGGCAGCGAATGACGCGACGGCAGCCGCGCGTGCCGCGGCTACCGAGCGTGACGATCTCGTCGAGCGGGCCAGGGCCGCGCACGACCGGCTCGCCGCGCTCGAGCGCTCCATCGCCGAGCGGGAAGGGATCTCGCCTGCCGCGCGAGCGCTCGCCGAGCGCGGCGAGCGTCTTGCGCTGTCAGCGGTCGCCGCCGACCCGGGAGCCGAGCGCGCTGTCGCCGCGGCGCTCGGTCACCGCGCCTCGGCGGTGCTGGCCGGGCACGCGGCGCAGGCACTGGAGCTGGTCGAGCGCGCTCGCGCAGAGGGTCTCGGCAGCCTCCTCGTCCTCGTCGATCGAGATCCGAGCGCGCTCGTCGCCGAGCTGTCCGTCGTTCCGCTCGAGCGCCTGCTCGACTCACCCTCGGCCGCCGTCACCGTCGAGGGCGTCGGCTTCGACCCCGCCCGGGGCGAGTTGTGGTTCGCCGGGGAGACGGCCGAGGCAGTTCTGCTCGAGATGGAGGCTCGGCGCCGGTCGCTCGTCGCCGAGGCCGGGGAGCTCGACGCTCGCGCCATGGCGGCGGAGACGGCGGCCACGGAAGCTGAGGCGGCTGCGGCGGCCGCTGAGGCCGCCTACGCCGGAGTGGCTCACCTACGCGAGCGTGTCGTCGACCCCGCCGCAGTAGGTCATGCGGTCCGGATCGTCGAGCAGCTCGAGCGTGCGCTCGTGCGGGCATCCGAGAGGGCGGCGCACCTGGACGCGACGCTCGCAGCCCACGCAGCCGCCGGGAACGAGCGGTCCGGCACGCTTGGCACCGAGCTGCGCCGCCTGTCGGGCCTCGAGGAGTCGGCCCGGCGTGACGCCACCGAGGCGGGGGCACGCGCCCAGGTGGCCGAGGTGGTGGTGGCGCGTCTCGGTGGCTCGGCCGACGCGGCCGCGACAGACGGAGCCGATCCGCCGGCGCTGGCGCGCGAGGCCGCCGCGCTGCTCTCCACCGCCGAAGATGCCGCCCGTGGTGCTCGCGAGGCGGCAGACCGAGCGCGCGCCGCCGAGGCGGCGCTCGTCGCGCGTGCGCCGCGCCGTACGGGCGCCGACCCCGACTTGCTGGTGCGGCTCGGCGCGGCGGCGGAGGAGCTGGCGACCGGGCTCGAGCGGTCGAGCGCGCTCGCGTCCCGCTTCGAAGCTCCGGTGCGGGCGCGCGCTGACGCAGGCTCGCAGCGTGCGGGTCAGCTCGGCGCGGAGCTGCGGCGGTTGGGCGCCGCCGAGGTGGAGCTGCGTCAGGCGGCCGACGAGGCGAGCGAACGACTCACCGCGATCGAGGTCGAGCTCGCGCGCCTCGACGGCGAGGCCGAGGAGGCGCGGCGGCGCCTCGAGGCCGCAGGTGTCGAGGTGGACGTCGAGGTGGACGTCGAGGGGGACAGTCCCCGCGGGGACAGTTCCATGGGTCGGGAGGAGCTGCAGGCGCGACTCGAACGGCTTGCCTCCCGCCACGAGGCGCTCGGCAGGGTCAACCCGCTCGCCCGCGAGGAGTACGAGACCGAGAAGGAGCGGCTCGAGGAGCTGACCGGACAGCGAAAGGATCTCGAGGAGTCGCTGGTGGAGCTCGGGAAGCTTCGCGACGACCTGGCCGAGACCGTCACCCGCCGCTTCGACGAGACGTTCGCCGCCGTGTCGGAGAACTTCACCGAGGTCGCCGCCACGCTCTTCCCCGGCGGCGAGGGACGGCTACGGCTGGTCGACGCGGAAGAGGACGGGGCCGAGCCCGGCATCGAGGTCGAGCTCCGGCCGGCCGGCAAGCGGATCACCCGCCTCTCGCTCCTCTCGGGCGGCGAGAAGGCTCTGGGGGCGATCTCCTTCCTCTTCGCGCTCTTCCTCGCGAAGCCGTGCCCCTTCTACCTGCTGGACGAGGTCGAGGCCGCGCTCGACGACACCAACATCGCCCGCTTCGTGGAGCTGCTGCGCCGCTACGCGGACCGTGCCCAGTTCGTGGTGATCACGCATCAGAAGCGCACGATGGAGGCGGCCGACGTCCTGTACGGCGTCACGATGGGCGGCGACGGCATCTCGCAGATCGTCTCGCGGCGGCTGCCGCGTCACGAGCAGGTAGTCGCCGTGCCGGCGTAGGAGCGAGACGCCGGCGCGTGTCCGCCGCGCCGCTACGCTGACCGACCGTGAGCCGCACGTGGTCTGAGCTCCTCGGAGACGATGCGTCACCCGAGACGGACGAGGTCGAGCGCGCCGGCTTTCTCTCGCGGCTGCGCGACTCGCTCTCGAAGAGTCGGCGTGCGCTCACCGAGCAGCTCGTCGCGGCCGCGTTCGACCCGGCGGACGAGGAAGCCTGGGAACGTCTCGAGGAGGCGCTCATCCGATCGGACGTCGGAGTGCCGACGACGGCCGAGCTCGTGCGGCGTCTGGAGGCACGCGGGAGCATCGAGAGCCTCGGGGATGCGCTCGCGGACGAGGTCGCAGCCCTGTTCGGGGAGCCGGCCACACTGGCGGTCGGGGCGGGCTCCTCCCGCCGTGATCCTCGTCGTCGGTGTCAACGGCACGGGGAAGACGACGACGATCGGGAAGCTCGCCCATCAGCTGTCCCGGCACGGACGCAGCGTCCTGCTGGGCGCCGCCGACACGTTCCGCGCTGCTGCCGAGGAGCAGCTGGAGATCTGGGCCGAGCGAGCCGGGGCCGACTTCGTGGGCGGCTCGCGCGGCGCCGACCCGGCGGCCGTGGCCTTCGACGCGCTCGAGGCCGGCCGTGCCCGCGGCACCGACATCGTCGTCGTCGACACGGCCGGCCGCCTCCATACCCAGTCGAACCTGATGGACGAGCTCGCCAAGGTGCGACGCGTGCTCGAAACACGCATGGAGGGCGCGCCACACGAGACGCTGCTCGTCGTCGACGCGACCACCGGGCAAAACGGGCTCCAGCAGGCCCGCCTCTTCGGCGAGGCGGTCGGGGTCACGGGTGTCGCGCTGACGAAGCTCGACGGCTCGGCCAGGGGGGGCGTGGCGGTCGCCATCGCCCACGAGCTGGGGCTGCCGCTCAAGCTCGTCGGCGTGGGCGAGGGACTCGAGGATCTGCGCCCCTTCGACGCGACCGATTTCGCGCGAGCGCTCGTCGGCACGCCCGCCTGACCGCAGAGGCGCGGATTGCCGTACTCTGTGGGCACCGCCGGCCTGCGGCGGGAGGAGGTGGGGTGGCCGTCGCGGTCTTCATGCACTTTCCCGGGCTCCGGCGCGAGCAGTACAACCGGTTGCTGGCCGATCTCGGGTTGGACGCGAACCCGCCTCCGGGCGAGATCCTCCACGTCGCCGCCGACGCACCAGACGGGATCAACGTCGTCGACCTCTGGCAGACGAGGGAGGCCGCGGAGAGCTTCATCGAGCATCGCCTGCTGCCCGCGCTGCGGGTGCGCGGATTCGGCGTCGATCTGACGGTCGACGTGCTCCCGCTGCGCAACGTCTTCGCGCCTGACCTCGAGGCGATCGAGCGCATCGGCGCTGTCTCACTGCCCGCCCGATCGGCGGGCAGCGTGCTCTAGCCGCCCCGCTCGGAGCCGCCTCTACACTGGCTGCGTGTTCGACACGCTGTCCGGCAGGCTGCAGGCGGTGCTCGGCGACCTCGGGCGCGCACGGCGTCTCGACGAGGAGACCGTCGCGAAGGCGATGCGCGAGATCCGCCTCGCGCTGCTCGAGGCGGATGTCAACTTCGAGGTGGTGAAGAGCTTCGTGGCCGGCGTGCGCGAGCGTGCGCTCGGCGAGGACGTGCTCACGGGCCTCGACGCCGGTCAGCAGGTCGTCAAGATCGTCCACGAGCAGCTCACCGAGCTCATGGGTGCGGGCGATGCGAAGCTCGTCTTCGGGAGACCGCCCACCGTCGTGCTGGTCTGCGGCCTCCAGGGGTCGGGCAAGACGACGGCCTGCGCCAAGCTCGCGCTCCATCTGCGCACGCACGAGGGGAAGACGCCCTCACTCGTCGCCGCCGACCTGCAGCGGCCCGCCGCCATCGACCAGCTCGAGCAGCTGGGACGGCAGATCCAGGTGCCCGTCTACCGCACCGACACACAGGACGCTGTCGAGGCGGCGGGCTCGGGTCTGCGACAGGCAACGGCTGACGGAAGTGATGTCGTGATCGTCGACACCGCAGGACGGCTCCACGTCGACGAGGAGCTGATGGACGAGCTCGTGCGTGTGCGGGACGCGGTCAAGCCTCTCGACGTCCTCCTCGTGCTCGACGCGATGACCGGGCAGGAGGCGGTCAACGTCGCGCAGGCCTTCCAGGACCGCATCGCCTTCGACGGGGTGGTGCTCACGAAGCTCGACGGGGATGCCCGCGGCGGCGCGGCGCTGTCCGTGAAGGCGATCACGGGCCGCCCGGTGCTGTTCGCATCCGTCGGAGAGAAGGTCGACGCGCTGGAGATCTTCTACCCCGACCGGATGGCGTCACGGATCCTAGGCATGGGGGACGTGCTGACACTGATCGAGAAGGCCGAGCAGGCGGTGGCGGCGGACGAGCAGGAAGAGCTGGAGCGGCGCATCCGCGCCGGCGAGTTCACCTTCGACGATTTCCTGGCCAGTTACCGGATGCTGCGCCGGATGGGGCCACTCAAGGGGGTTCTCAAGCTGATCCCGGGGATGGGCGGCCAGCTCGACGCGCTCGACATCGACGAGCAGCAGATGGCGCGTGTCGAGGCGATCGTGCTGTCCATGACCCCGCAGGAGCGCGGCACCCCTCACCTGATCAACGGCCCGCGCCGGCGGCGCATCGCGGCCGGCAGCGGCACGTCGATCGAGGAGGTGAACCGCCTCCTGCAGGCGCGGAAGCAGATGCAGAAGATGATGCGTCAGATGGGGAAGGGGAAGCTTCCCACGCTGCCGCCGGAGCTCACCCCTCGCGCGAAGCGGTAGGCCAGCTAGCCTTTCTCGTTCAGCGAACGAGAAAGGCATACGAGACGATGGCAGTACGCATGAGGCTGACGCGCGTCGGGTCGAAGAAGAACCCGATCTACCGCGTCGTGATCGCCGACTCCCGGTCGCCGCGCGACGGGCGGTTCATCGAGATCATCGGGCGCTACAACCCGCAGACCGACCCGTCGACGATCGACCTCGACGAGGTGAAGGTGAAGGACTGGCTCTCGAAGGGCGCCCAGCCGAGCGACCCGGTGCGCCGCCTGATCAAGGCCGCCGGCATCCAGTAGCGCGGGGTGGAAGAGCTGCTCACCTGGGTGGCGCGCCGGCTCGTCGACGAGCCCGACGCCGTTCGGGTCGAGACTGTCGAGACAGACGAGGCCACCGTGCTGCGTCTGCACGTCGCACCGGATGACCTGGGAAAGGTGATCGGCCGTCAGGGGAGGCTCGCGCGGGCTCTGCGCACGCTCGTTCGGGCCGGTGGCGGCCGCGCCGGCCGGCGGACGGTGCTCGAGATCGTCGAGTAGGGCGGATGCCAGAGCTCGTCCCCGTCGGCCGGGTGGGACGGCCTCACGGGCTCGACGGCGCCTTCGTCGTCGAGCGGCCGAGCGACGACGAGCAGCGGTACGCGGTGGGTGCGGTCCTGTACGTCGACGGTGTGCCCGCCACCGTCGTGCTGACGCGGCGGGCGGGCGCACGTCGCCGGGCGATCAAGCTCGACCGTGCGGTCGAGCGCGGCCAGCAGCTCGCCGTCGACCGAGCCGCTCTGCCGGCACCGGATCCGGGCAACTTCTACGTCTTCCAGCTCGTCGGGCTCGCCGTCGTCGACGGGACGGGGCGCGAGGTGGGGACGGTGCAGGACGTCTTGCCCGGCGTGGCGAACGACAACCTCGAGCTGTCGACGGGCGTGCTGGTGCCGATGATCGACGACGCCGTCCTCGAGATCGACACTGCAGGCGGGCGAATCGTCGTGGCTGCGGACTTCCTGAGCTGACGGCTACCCTGGTCGGAGCGCCGTGCGTGTCGACGTCTTCACCCAGATTCCGCATGCGTTTGCGTGGATGACCGAGCACGCGCCGGTGGCGACCGTGCTCGGCCGAGAGCTGGAGCTGCGTCTGTTCAACTACCGTGACACGACGCCGCTGCGCGCCGGGCAGGTGGACGACACGCCCTACGGCGGCGGAGCCGGGATGGTGCTCCGGGTCGACGTCGTAGCCTCCGCTCTCGACGCTGTCTACGGCGGCGGCAAGCCCGCGCGGATCGTGGGGTTGACGCCTCAGGGCCGTCAGCTCGACCAGGCGCTCGTCGAGGAGCTGGCCGCAGTGGAGGAGCTGGCGGTGCTCTCGTCGCGGTTCGAGGGGTTCGACGAGCGCATCGTCGAGCACCTCTGCACCGACGTCGTCTCGATCGGCCCGTACGTCCTCTCCGGCGGCGAGCTGCCGGCCATGGTGCTCCTCGACGCAGTCGCCCGGCGCCTGCCGGGCGCGCTCACAGCCGGCTCCGGCGAGAGCGAGAGCTTCTCCCTGGAGCTCGCAGGCGGCCTCGAGTACCCGCACTACACGCGGCCGGCCGAGTTCCGTGGCTGGTCCGTGCCGGACATCCTGCTCTCAGGCGACCACGGGCGCGTCGCGAGCTGGCGCCGCGAGCAGAGCGCCGCGCGGACGATTCGATGAGCGAGCGCGACGTCTATGGGCCCGTCCCGGGCGAAGTCGACCCGTCGCCGCTTCCCGGTCCCCGTCCCCCCGGGCCCGACGAGCATCCCGGCTGGCTACGGCCGCCGAGCGAGCTCGAGCGTCCGACGCCCCCCGGCGACGACCGGGCCACGCCGCCTCCGGCCGAGCCCGACGAGACCGGCTGGGGGACGATCGCGCTTGCCGCCGTCACCGGACTACTCGCTGCCGTCGCGGGCGCGGCCCTCTGGGGGCTGGTCGCCCAGCGCACCAATGACGAGCTCGGCATCTTCGCGTGGGGCATCGGGCTGCTCGTCGGGCTCACGGTCCGCCTCGTGGCGCGTCGCCGCGCGTACGGGCTGCAACTCGTCGCTGTCGCCACGACGGTGGCCGGCATCGTTCTCGGCAAGTACCTCGCCTTCGCGCTCGTCACGCAGGACGAGTTCGGCACCGACCTCGGGCTGTTCTCCTCCGACACCGTCGACGTCTTTCGCCGCAGCCTCGGCGACGTGTTCACCGCCTTCGATCTCCTCTGGTTCGCGCTTGCAGTCGGGTCTGCCTGGACGATCCTGCTGCCCCAGGAGGATGCCACGGCAGCCTCGAGCGACGGAGGGTCCGCCGCACCGGAGGCGGAGTACCACACACGGAACCCGGTCGACCGCCTCACGCGTGGGCTGCCCCGCAGCATGCGTATCACCGTCGACTGGATCGTCACGATCGTCGGTGCCGTCGCCATCGTCCTCCTCGTCAAGGCGTACATCGTCAACCCGTACCGGATCCCCTCGTCGTCGATGGAGCCGACGCTGCACTGCGCCCGCCCGGGCAACGACTGCGAAGCGCGCTTCTCCGACCGCGTGCTTGCGAACCGGTTCGTCTACCACTTCCGAGAACCGAAGCGCGGTGAGATCGTCGTCTTCGAGACACCGCCGAAGGCGTGCGGCGTCGGTGGCACCTTCGTGAAGCGCGTGATCGGACTGCCCGGCGACAAGCTCGAGGTCAGGCTCGTCCGCGGCGACGGATACGTGTTCATCAACGGCAGGAAGCTCGACGAGCCGTACGTCAGGCTCGACCGTCGCCAGGTGACGACGTCGTTCGGCCCGGTCACCGTGCCGAAGAACCACTACTTCATGATGGGCGACAACCGTGAGCAGTCCTGCGACTCGCGTGAGTGGGGCTCGTTGCCGCGGCAGAACCTGATCGGCAAGGTGTTCGCCACCTACTGGCCGCCGCAGCGGTTGTCGCTTCATTGAGGCGACAGCCGGCGCAGCCGGTTCCGGTATCATCGGCAGCCGGCCGAGGGCCGACCCTCTCCAATGAGCACCATCATCGAGAGCATCGAGCAGCGGCAGCTGCGCACTGACCTCCCCGGCTTCAAGGCCGGCGACACCGTCCGCGTTCACTTCAAGGTGATCGAGGGCAACCGGCAGCGGGTGCAGGTCTTCGAAGGGATCGTCATCAAGCGCCAGGGCTCGGGGGCACGAGAGACCTTCACCGTGCGCAAGAACTCGTTCGGCGTCGGTGTGGAGCGGACGTTCCCGGTGCATTCGCCCAAGATCGAGAAGCTCGAGGTGGCGATGGTCGGCGACGTGAATCGCGCCAAGCTGTACTACCTCCGCGGGCGGGTCGGCAAGAAGGCCCGCGTTCGCGAGCTGCGCCAGCAGTAGTCGGGCTCGCGGGCCGCGCGCTTCCGACTAACGTGGCGTGGCGTGCGCCTCGTCTTCGTCGTCTCGGTGCTTGCGTTGCTGCTCGCCGGGTGCACCGCCGAACTGCCCGAACAGCAGGCAGCACGCCAGATCCTCCAGGCGTATCTCGTCGACCGTCCCGGCTACGACGGCACGGTGCACTGCACCCGCAACCCGCGGCCCTGGTTCGTGGGGCGGACAGCGTCGGTGTTCATCTGCACTGCGCGTCGTGACGACGGCGACTGTGACTGGTTCCGGGTGACCGCCGCGGGCGGTCCTCCTCGAGCAGCGCTCGACCGTGAGCGGGCCGGCTGCGTGCTGCCCCTCTGAGCGGTCGCGGCACGAAGACGGCACGGAGTCGGCCCAAACCGGGCACGAGACGTCCGCAGGGCCGCGCTATCCTCGCGCGGTGCCCGTCAGCACCGGCCAGCGACTGCTCCGCTACGACCGGAGGCTCGGCGTACGTCGCGTCGCCGGCGCCGACGAGGCAGGGCGCGGCTCGCTTGCAGGCCCACTCGTGGTCGCCGGAGTGCTGCTCGACTACGCCGCGCTGCACGGCCACCGGGTGCGGCCGCTCGCCCTGCTCAACGACTCCAAGCAGGTCGATCCGGAGGAGCGCGAACGCCTCTACGCCGCGGTGATCACCTGCGCCAGCCGGGTCTCGGTGCGAGTGATCCCGTCCGCGGAGATCGACCGGGTCGGGCTGCACCGGTCGAACCTGTGGGGTCTCCGCACCGTGCTCGCCGACCTCACGCCGCCCGCGGACGCCTGCCTCGTGGACGGGTTCCGGCTGGGGCCCGCCGCGCCTCCGCACGTCGCCGTTGTCGACGGCGACACGCGCAGCGCGGCAATCGCTGCCGCCTCGATCGTCGCCAAGGTGACGCGCGACCGGGTCATGCGCCGCCTCGACGCCCTCTATCCGAGATACGGGTTCTCGTCCCACGTCGGCTATATCACGCCCTCCCACACGGCCGCCGTGCTCGAGCACGGGCCGTGTGAGCAGCATCGGCTCAGCTTCGCCAGCCGTGCCTACGCGACGGCCGACGAGATCGCTGCAGCTTGAACCACGGCGAGCGGCTGGCGGCTCGTCACTACCGACTCCGTGGCTACAGCGTGCTCGCCGCCAACGTGCACAGCGGTGGCTACGAGCTCGATCTCGTCCTTCGCCGCGGTCGATCTCTCGTCTTTTGCGAAGTCAAGGAGAAGAGCGGGACGGCGTACGGCTCGCCCGCCGAGATGGTCGATGCCGAGAAGCTGCGGCGCGTGACCAGAGCGGCCACCGCCTGGCTTGCCGTGAACCCACGGCTCCGCAGGCTGGAGGTGCGGTTCGAGGTGGCCGCTGTCCGTGACGGCCGCGTCACGCGGCTCCGGCACGTCGCATAGTTCTCGACGGCGCGCGAGCGCCTCGGGCCCGCGCCCGAACGGCTGTGCACGCTCGACGCGCGGCGTGGCGCCACCGGATGCTGCACCCGCACCGGCCAGGAAACGGCCATGCCGGCGTCGAAAAGGGGCGGCATGGCCGTCACGCAGGAGGCCCTCTACCGCGAGCTCGGGTCGGTCGATCGCACGCTGTCCTGGTCGGAGCGGGATCTCCCCGAGCGCGAGCGCACGAAGCACGTGCACCGGCTGCACCCGTACCTGGGCAAGTTCGTGCCGCAGCTCGTCGAGGCGCTGCTCGACCGATACGTGCCGGCGGGTGGGCGCGTGCTCGACCCCTTCGCGGGCTCAGGGACGACACTCGTGCAGGCCCTCGAACAGGGGTACGACGCGACCGGCGTCGACGTGGCGAGCTTCAACTGCCTCCTCATGCGGGTCAAGACGCGTCCGTACAACCTGGACGCGCTGCGCAAGGATCTCCTCTGGGCTCATGACGAGGCCGCGGGGTTCGAGCCGACGGGCCGCATGCCGGATGGCGCGCCCGCCTACATGCGCGAGTGGTACGCGCCGGTGGCCGCAGAGGAGCTCCTCCACTACCGGTCGCTGGTCGAGCAGGTCGGCTCGGCGGACGTCCTCTACGTCGTCCTCGCGCGTGCCGCGCGCTCCGCCCGCCTGACGACCCACTTCGATCTCGACTTTCCGTCGGCCCCTCAGCGCGGCGAGTACTGGTGTCACAAGCACAAGCGCACCTGTCGCCCCGTCGAGTCGGCCCGGCGTTTCCTCCTCCGCTACACGGTCGACACGCTCGACCGCATCGAGCTGCTCGCGGCGGTGCGCCTGCCGGGCCGCTTCGCGGAGGTCCTCCACGGTGATGCGCGGGAGCTCGATCTCGGCCAGCAGTTCGACGGAGTCGTCACCTCGCCGCCATACCCCGGGCTGATCGACTACCACGGCCAGCATCGTTACGCCTACGAGCTGCTCGGGCTCGACGAGCGCCGCGACCGAGAGCTCGGACGCCCGTCGCTCGGCACGGGGCGCGGCGCGATCGAGGACTACGTCGACGGGGTCGCCGCGGTGCTCCGCAACGCCCGCGACACGCTGGCGGGCGACGCCGCACTCTGCATCGTCGTCAACGACCGGCGTGGGCTCTACGAGGAGGTCCTGCGCCGCTCGGGACTGCAGCTGGTGGACAGGCTGGAGCGCCACGTCAACCGCCGCACCGGGCGTCGCGGCGGCGAGTACTACGAGTCGGTGCTCGTCGCGACAGCCGCCTGAGTCCTCGCGCCGGCGGGTTGCAAGGATTCTGTCAGGGTTCGGTGGGCGTTCTGGGGGCGCTGGTACGTTCGCCGCAAACCCGACCGTCAGGGAGGCACCAATGGACAAGCTCCTTCGGCGGCGGCCCTCGCCTGCGATGGTCGTCGCATGCATCGCGCTGCTCGTCGCGCTGAGCGGTACCGGCATCGCCGCCGTGGCGGCACTTCCCAACTCGAGCGTCGGCGCGGCGCAGCTCAAGAACAACGCCGTCACGAACCCGAAGATCGCCAACAACGCCGTCACCGGCGCCAAGGTGAGAAACGGCTCGCTGCAGAAGGCAGATTTCGCCGCGGGCCAGCTTCCAGCCGGCCCCACCGGCCCCGCCGGCCCCGCCGGCCCGAAGGGCGAGACCGGCGCGCAGGGCGTGATCGGCGGCGTCACCGTCCGCACAGCCCAGGTGACGATCGACGGTGGCACGGCGCAGAACGGCGCCTATTCGACGCGCGCCGTGAGCCGAAACTGCGACTCGGACGAGAAGGCGATCTCGGCCGGCACCGGCTGGTCCGACGACGTCAACGACCTCGAGCTCGTCACCGTCGCCATCAAGCCGCTCCTGAACGCACAGAACCAGGTGGTCGGCTACCAGGGCAGGGGCGGCAACGACAGCGGAAACGACAGCACGTTCACCCTCTACGTCCTCTGCTACAAGGGCTGAGCTCTCTTATCACGCAGGGCCGGGAACCGCTCCCGCGATTCCCGGCCCGCGGAGGACCCCTGAAGGCGTCCGCTTCGCGGCCGCAGGAGCAGTTGCTCCCTGCACGAGCGTCGTGGTGCGGGCATTTCTGAAGTAGGCCCGCCTCGCGGGGCGAGGCGCTCTTGGACGGCACGATGTCGGGGCGAAGCCGGCGCACTTCCGTGACAGGAGCGCCCGTAGCGTCGATGTGTGCTCGGGCGCGCCGTCACCTTCGCGCTGGTCGGGCTCGAGCCGCGGCGTGTCGAGGTCGAGGCGCACCTGCCGAACGGCATCCCGGCATTCACCGTCGTCGGTCTCGCCGACCGCGCCTGCCAAGAGGCGAAGCACCGCGTCCGCAGCGGCGTCATCTCGGCGCTGCTCGAATGGCCGGACAATGCGCGCATCACCGTCAACCTCGCGCCCGCGGCGTTGCGCAAGGAGGGCTCGGGCTTCGACCTGCCGATCGCGCTCGCCATCCTCGCCGCGGCGCGGCAGATCCCCCCCGAGCGCCTTGCCGAGCACGCCTGTCTCGGAGAGCTCGCACTCGACGGCCGTGTGCGGCCTGTGAGCGGCACGATCGCGGCCGCCGAGGGCGCGCGGCTGGCCGGTTTCACGCGCGTGTTGTGCGCGGCGACATCTGCGTCCGAAGCGGCGCTGGCCGGGATCGAGGCGCTACCCGTGCGCCATCTCGCCGAGGCAGTGTCCTATCTTCGCGGTGAAGGCGAGTTGCAGGCAGCCACTCCGGCCCTCGCCGGCGACGACGACCGCGACGGACCGGACCTCGCGGACGTTCGCGGACAGGAGCGCGGCCGGCGGGCCCTCGAGATCGCGGCCGCCGGCGAGCACAACCTCCTGCTCGCCGGCCCGCCCGGAACCGGGAAGACGATGCTGGCGCGGAGGCTGCCCTCGCTGCTCCCGTCGCTCACGCGGAGTGAGGCGCTCGAGGTGACACGCATCCACTCGGTCGCCGGGCTGCTTCCACCCGAGCGGCCGCTGCTCACCACACCGCCGTTCCGCGCCCCACACCACGGATCGTCTGCGGCCGCCGTCGTCGGGGGCGGGGCCAGCCCTCGTCCCGGTGAGGTCAGCCTCGCGCAGCG
>CAVPGO010000021.1:0-110169 GCA_963703975.1 uncultured Actinomycetes bacterium | reverse complement strand
CCACGATTTCGCGACTGCGGTGGCCCGCCGACCATGTGCAGATAAATCACCTGCTTGGCCTTGGGGGCAAAATGAAGCGGGCCGGAGAAGCGCGGCGGCCTCCGGTCGGCCAACCTTCGGCCTTGGCGCCTTTCGGCCCGGGCCGAGGGGGTCAGGCCGTCGCGGCCCAAGAGCGCGGCCAGAGCGGCCCAGCTCACCGCGTTGGAACCGCGGCTCAAGAACTGGCGACGCGTCTCGTAGCGGATGTAGTCATGGAAGGGGCTCATGGTCAGCCTTGTGCTATTTGTTCAAGAATTCATCCAGGTTCATCAGCTCATTGGCCAGCATGGTCCAGGCGGCGAGGGTCGCGGGCTCGACAGAGGGATCGGCCTTCGACTCGCCGACGGTCAGCAGTCGCGCCGCCAGGTCGGGGGTGCGAATGATAAAGTCGCCCCCAGCTTGGCGAGCGATGTCTGGACGACCGCAAGCTCCGCGGGGCGGAGCGGCCGAGCCAGTAGCCGCCGGGCGATGAAGTCGATGCGGAGGTTCGGGTGTTCGGCCGCTGTGCATCAGGGTGGATTGCGACCGCCCGGGCCGCCTCGACGAACTGCGGGTCATTGAGCGTTACGAGTGCCTGGAGCGGGGCGTCGGTCCGCTCGCGGCGTAATGGTGAAGACCTCTGCGGAGAGCGCGTTGAAGACATCCAGCGATGCAGGGGGCGCACTCCGTTTCCAGAAAGCGCAAAGCGGCTCTTTCTTTTTGCGTTTCTCCTCAGCCTTCGCCAGCAGATCAATGCGTTCTTTGGTTAACATGACTTCCAGCAGAACTTGCGCGCAGGTTCTCATCCACAATTTTTTTGCGGTCGTCCAAACGCTTAACTTGAACACCCTCTAAGCGTTTTACGAGGTCGTCGCAGATTTTGTCTGCAACTGGAAACGCAACGTCGTTTTCTGCTAGACTCATTTTGAAATCCGATAGAATTGGGGTTAAATTTTCAGCTTTAAGTTCGGTTGTAGTAACTTTGCTAACTAGGCCTTTGAAACCGGACTTTAGCTTCTCAAACATTGCGCGTTACTGTTTCCCTGTCTTGCATTGCAGCGAAAAGCGATTCCAAGTCGGCCTCTGCCGCTGTTTATGCGTTCGGCGACTTGGCTGAATTGCTGCTGGGCGGCAGGTCATGGTTTGCTCCAACTCGTCAAGACGTTCTTTTAGGGTTGCTTTTGCATCCGGTAAGGGTTTCTCGACGGAGACACCTGAGCCCATGCCAACAATGATTTTGTTGGAGTCTGCAAGTTTAACTTTGACGTATGAGCTGCCACCGATTGGAACCAGCATCTCAGCGTTCTTCTTTTTCCTTTTCCATCCCGTCTAAGGTTGCGTTGGCGTAGGATAAGTCAGCGTTATAGCTGCGTTAACCATACTGATTCGTTGCTGTAATGCTTCCGCTGTCTGTTCGAGGTAGCGCATTTCTACGCTTAGACGGCGAAGTTCTTCTTCGGCTTGTGCTCGTTGAGCACAATTAATTATTCTCCGGTAACCATCTTCTTTAACGATCGGGTTTTCAATTTCGTCGACTGTTAACTCTTTTGTGCTGATGATTTTCATGTGGCAACGTTTCACACGGTGTCTGCTGCCGATTTCAGCGTAGATCCTTCTCAACCGCGTGCTCGCTTTTGTCTGCTAACACTTCTCTTGCGAATGGAGTCTGAAAGTTCTGGCTTGTTAATTTCGCCGGTTACTCTGAAAACTTTCATTTTATTTCATCTTCCTGCACAACATCCAGTGCATTCCCAATTATAAACATCTCGGGTCCAGTTGTCATAGAACCAGCAACAGCAGCATGTGAATTCGCGATTAAGCCTGTGCCAACGTAGGGGATACCGCAGTTTATTGTGCCCACGTCCACGGGGACTTTGAAGACGCTTTCGAGGATTTTCTTCTCTTCATCCTTCAGCAACGGATGCGCTAAGACACCTTTGTTTGTGGCCACGCCAAGGAACCGACGTAGGGTAACCCGGCGATTTCTGTCGGAACCGCTTCAACGCCCAATGTGTCTGAATCTGTTTTAGAGTCTCGGTTTGAAACGTGGATCAACCACCGCGCCTTTATCGTTGGCTAACACGAGGTTGCCGTAAGCGGTTTTCTTGGTCTCCATAACCGTGATGTTGCCTTTGAAAACGGCTTTGATGTGTTCAAGTTCTTCTTTGCGAATCGAGTTTGAAACAAGCATACCGTTGGAGTTTGCACAGACCAATGAACCGAGCGAGACTGAACCGCTGATGGATGTGTGAATAAGTGGAACGTTGAGCCAGTCAGCGTATTCTTTGGCTTTGTCATCTGGAACCATCTGTGGGATCATTACCATTTGCTCAGTTGCTAACGAGTAAACGCCGATGCTTGCGCTTCCGACGATGCTGGATAAGTAAACTGCCAAGAACAACTATCTCCCTGATGCGATTTTCGAAGAGTGTCATGCATTCACCCTTTTTTAGATTGCGGTATGCGGGTCCATTCAAAATGGAGTTATTGGGTTTTTTGCATGTCTAAAGGTAATTTAACAATGAATGCGGTGCCGTTTCTAGGTTTGCTTTAGAATGCCAGTAACCTGCCGCATTACATGTCAGCCAAAACCATTTACTAAAAATCCTTGTATACGGTTGGGTATGCTTGAATAAGCGCCAGGTTTACACGGAGTACATTGACGTAGGGGTTACCTAACCCAAGTAATGTTCCCTCTTGATTTTCGGTTATTATTCGGATTAACTCTGTTTCTGGTATGCCTGTGGCGTTTTGTATGCGTGCAACTTGCGAGTATGCGTCCTGTATAGTTATGTGTGGGTCTACACCTGAAGCTGAATCGTTTCTTGAATGGAAAAAGATTGGCTGGGTGAAGTTTTGGGCAATCAATTCGGAGCCAACCGCTTTCCCGTTGAAGTATATGACTTCGCCGTTGGATTGAAAGGGAAACAGTACCTGCGCAAACCCTGTTACAGCAAGCGGATAGAGCAAGCCACAGACAACAAGCGAAATCAAAGTTATTGTGATTGCTGGTTGAAGTGCCCATTTATGTTTTTTAAGTATACTCAAACATCTTCACCTAAAGTATTGTTGTTAGTAGTAAATCGATTAGTTTGATGCCGATGAAGGGTACGATTATGCCTCCGACGCCATAGATCAAGGTGTTTCGTAGGAACAGCGACATGGTACTGGCGGGTTTAAACGCTATGCCTCTCATCGCCAAGGGAATTAGGAAGGGAATGATTATGGCATTGAAGATCAAAGCTGACAGGACCGCTGTCTGTAAACCAAGGTTGAGTATGTTTAGGGCTTGAAGCGCAGGGGCTGCAGAAGTAAATAACACTGGCATGATGGCGAAGTATTTTGCAACGTCATTGGCTATGCTAAAAGTGGTAACTGCACCTCTAGTCATGAGCAGTTGCTTGCCAAGCAGAACTACATCAATTATTTTCGGCTGCGATTAGATTCTAAATCCACCATGTTAGCTGCTTCTTTAGCTGCATCCGTGCCAGAATTCATTGCCAACCCCACGTCTGCTTTAGCGAGCGCGGGTGCATCATTGGTGCCGTCACCAATCATAGCTACAATTCGGGTTTGCGCTTGCTCTTTAATCACTAGCTCGTATTTGTTTTCGGGTTTAGCCTGAGGAATGTATTCGGTAATATCTACTTCTGAAGCAATACTTTTAGCTGTAAGCGGTTGGTCACCAGTTATCATGACTGGTCGAATGCCCATTAATTTGATTGATTGAATTTTCTCCTTGATGCCCACTTTTAGTACATCTTTTAGCCGTATCATACCTACCGCTTTGCCGTTTCGGACTAATGCGATAGGGGTATCTCCGTCAGAGGAAATCTTGGTAGATACGGCATTGAATTCTGGCGATGGGGAAGTTAGCAGCTGCTCGATCGCGTTGGGGGCACCCTTCATTATGGTTAGCTCTAACTCGGAAGTTACCTGCTGGGTTTGGCTGTCTAAGGCTTTTCGCCGCAGACGTAATCCAGCAGTGCCCTTGGGTAACATGAATTCGGTGCTGCAGGCGATTTTTACGTCGACCTTCACCGCGTCGGCTACCTGTTCCTCCTCGACCGCGAGGACGACGCGGCCGCCTTCGAGCGCTCGATCGGCCTGCAGAACGCGCTCGGCGTGCCCAGCCGCATCGTCTCCCTGGAGGAAGCGGCGGCATTGTCGCCGCTCGCCGGGCTCGACGGCGTCGTGGCGGCGACGTTTTCCCCGCTCGACGGTCACGCGGCGCCCGAGGCCGTTGTGCTCGGGTACGCGGCCGGGGCTCGTGCCCACGGCGCGATGGTCGTGACGGGGTGCGAGGTGACCGGGATCGGCATGGAGGGGGACGCCATCCGCAGCGTGCACACGACGCTCGGCGAGGTCGCCTCCGGCACGGTCGTCTGCTGTGCCGGCGCGTGGTCGCGGGGGATCGGGGCGATGGTCGGCGTCGACATCCCGGTCGAGCCCGTCTGGCGCGAGATCAGCTACACGGCCCCGGTCGCCGGGCTCCCCGAACGCATGCCTCTGACGATCGACTTCTCGACCGGCTTCTACTTCCACCGGGAGGGGCCGGGCCTTCTCTTCGGCATGGCCGACCGCGGCCAGCCCGCCGGCTTCGACGCGCCGACCGACCCCGATTGGCTGCTCCGCGTGATGGAGGTGGCGGAGCGCCGTTGCCCGCACCTCCTCGATCTCGGGCTCGCCGGCGGCTGGAAGGGCTACTACGAAGTGTCGCCCGACCACAACGCGCTCGTCGGCGAGTCACGACAGGCGTCTCGCTTCCTCTACGCAACAGGGTTCTCGGGCCATGGGTTCCTGCAGGGCCCGGCGATGGGCGAGATCGTGCGCGACCTCGTCCTCGGCCGCGAGCCGTTCGTCGACGTGACGCCGCTCTCCGTCGAGCGGTTCGCCGGCGGCTCGTCCCGGCCCGAGCGAAACGTGATTTGAGGAACCCCTGTGCCTGCCTCGAGGCAGGCACACCCGCACTGCCCTTGTGCCTGCCCTTCAGGCAGGCACAAGGTGGACTCACGCAACGGCGGCGCGCGCTCGCTCGACCAGCGTGGCCAGCACGTCCCGCTTCCAGGCGCTCTGCGGGTTGCCGGGCAAGCCGGCGAGCGGATCCGCCGCATCGAGGGCACGCGGCACGTTGGCGACGCCGGCGGCGACGAGACGCACCTCCTCCCCGCGCCGAGCCGCGGCGACCGCGACGAGCGGGAACGAGAACGCCTGGCGCTCGCCGGCACGCAGGTACACGGACGCATCCGGCGGCGCCGGCAGGCGAACCGCCGTGACGAGCTCGCCGGGCGCGAGCGTGAGCAGCGAGCGGTCGTCCTCCGTCGGGCGCCGGTAGAGGTCGAGCAGCGGCAGCTCGCGCTCGCCGCCCGCCGAGCGCACGACGACCGTCGCGCCGCAGGCTGCGAGCGCCGGGGCAAGATCGGAGGGATGCGCCGAGATGCAGTCGCCCGGCTCGAGGTTGTGCTTGCGATGGTCGCCGATCTGCGCGTAGCAGGTGTCGCCGCCGCCGAGCCAGCAGTGCCACTCGACGCCCCGGTAGTACCAGCAGCGCGTGTGCTGGCAGAGGTTGCCTCCGACGGTGCCGACGTTGCGCAGGAGCGCCGACGCCGCTGCCCCGGCCGCGGTCGCGACGGCGGCGTGTGACGCCACGAGCGGCGACGCGGCGACCTCCGCGAGCGTCGTCGCCGCACCGATCGTCAGCCCTTCCCCACGCGCCTCGATCCCGTCCAGCCCGAGCGCCTGGAGATCGACGAGAAGGGCCGGCTCGCGGATGCCCCGGTCGATCTGACCGGCGAGGTCGGTGCCGCCGCCGAGCGGCGCGGCCCCCTCCTGTGCGAGGAGCTCGAAGGCCTCCTCGAGCGTCTCCGGCCTTGCGTACACGGTCACCGGAGGGCCTCCAGGACGCGAGCGCGGGTCAGCGGCAGCGCGGAGCAGCGCCGCCCGGTGGCGTGGGCGAAGGCGTTGGCGATCGCGGCGGCGGTGGGGACGATCGGCGGCTCGCCAAGCCCTTTCGAGCCCACGTTCGGCAGGTTCGAGTCGTGGACGCCGGCGAAGTCGACGACGATCTCCGGCACGTCGGCGATCGTCGGAAGCTTGTAGTCGTCGAGCGTCGCATTGACCGGCACGCCGGTGGTCGGGTCGAGCACGAGCTCTTCCATGAGCGCGTACGCGACGCCCTGCAGGATGCCGCCCTCGGCCTGGCTGACGGCGCCGAGCGGGTTGACGATCCGCCCGACGTCGTGGACGGCGACCACCCGCTCGACCCGCACCTCGCCGAGCCCCGGGTCGATCGCCACCCGGGCGATCTGGCAGCCGAACGTGTTGACCGCGAAGCCGTCCGGGTTCGGCCCGCGCGAGCCGGACCCGTCGATGCTGGCGTCGCCGAGCTTCTCCGTCACCTCGGTGACGGAGATCGTCGAGCCCGCCGTCACGCGAGCGTATGCGGCCGTCGCGCACGACGAGGTCGTCGGCGGCGATCTCGAGAACGTCCGAGGCGAGCCCGAGCAGCGTCTTGCGCACCTTGGCAGCTGCGGAGCGAACGGCGGGCATCACGGAGGGTGTCGTCTGCGAGCCGCCCGCCACGGGACCGTAGAGGTTCGGCGCCGTGTCGCCGCCGAGCACCCACACGTGGTCGAGCGGCAGGCCGAGCTCCTCCGCGGCCACGATCCGCGCGGAGGTGAGGGTGCCGGTGCCGATGTCCTGAATGCCCGTGGTGACGAGCGCATGCCCGTCGCCGTCGAGCCGGACGGTGGCGTGCGCGGGCGGCCCGCCGCCACCCCACCAGATCTGCGTGGCACAGCCCATGCCGCGCAGGAGGCCGTCCTGCTGCGGCTCGCGCAGCCGTTCACGCTCGCTCCACCCGGCCAGCTCGGCCGCGCGGTCGTAGCAGGCGAGCAGATGCTTGCTCGAGTACGGATTGCCGCTGCGCTGGTCGACGTCGACGTGGTTCAGACGCCTCAGCTCCAGCGGATCGATCCCGACCGCGAGCGCCAGCTCGTCGATCGCCTGCTCGAACACCGTCGTTCCCTCGACCACTCCGGGAGCCCGGAACGCGTTCTGCGCGCGCAGGTTCGTCTTCAGCGGAAAGGCCATGCCGCGCGCGTCCGCGCAGCGGTACAGCGTCAGCGCGGGCACGAGCACCGGAAAGAGCCAGCCGCCCTGCCCCATCGAGATGACGGCGTCGACGTCGACCGCCACGAGCGTGCCGTCATGACGTGCGCCGAGCCGCACGGACTGACGCGTCCAGGCGCGGCGGCCGCCGTCGAGCTGCTCGGCATGCCGATCGTTGACGAGGCGCACCGGCCGTCCGGCGGCACGCGCGAGCTCGGCGGCGAGCACCGCCTCCGTGCCCGCCCCCTGCTTGCCGCCGAAACCGCCGCCGACGTACTCGGTGACGACCCGTACCTGCTCTCTGCCGAGGCCGAACAGCTTGGCGAGCTCGTCCCGCGCCGCGTACATGCCCTGGGTCGAGATCCACGCCGTGAGGCGGTCTCCGTCCCACGCGGCGACGGCGGCATGCGGCTCGAGCGGCGTCTGCAGATGCGCGGGGGTCTCGACCTCGAGCTCGACCCGCACGTCCGCCGACGCCAGGGCCGCCTCCACGTCCCCGCGCTTCTCTTCCGACGGATCGCGCGTGAAGCGCTGGTCGCGCAGCGCCTCGTCGGGGTCGACCACGTGCGGCAGCGCCTCGACGTCGAGCCCGAGCGCTCGAACACCCGCCGCCGCGGCGTCGGCCGTGTCTGCGGCGACCACCGCGATCGGCTGCCCCGCGTACTGCGGCTCGTCCACGAGCAGCGGCGACGGCGCCGAGAACGAGACCTCCGAGCCCGGACCGAGCACAGCGCGGACGCCTGGGATCGCGCGGGCGGCTTCGAGATCGAGCCGCGCGACCCGCGCGTGGGCGAGCGGCGATCGCAGCACGGCCGCGTGGAGCATCCCCGCCAGCTCGACGTCGACCGTGAAGCGGACACGTCCTGCCGCACGCGCCGCGCCGTCCTGCCGCGTCGCCGGCTGTCCCACCAGCGACAGGTCCGCGTCCGCCTCCCAGGTGGCGACGTCGTCGTCCTCGTCGACGAGCACCCAGACGTCCTCGAAGCGACCTTCCATCTCGCGCTGCGTCTTGACCAGCCTCGTCACGGAGTCACCTGCCCGGAGGCGCGCAGGATGGCACGCTCGATCTTCGGGTACGACCCGCAGCGGCAGAGGTTGCCCGCCATGGCCGCGTGGATCTCCTCGCGTGTCGGCTCGGCAACCCTGCCGAGCAGCGCGGTCGCGCTGACGACCTGGCCCGGCGTGCAGTAGCCGCACTGCAGGGCGTCCTCGGTCACGAAGGCCTCCTGCAACGCGGTCGCGCCGTCGTGGGAGAGGCCCTCGATCGTCGTCACCGCATGCCCCTCGGCCGAGGCGGCGAGCAACAAGCATGACGCGACCGGATTGCCGTCGAGCAGAACGGCGCACGCACCGCAAGCGCCCTCGGCACAGCCGACCTTCGTGCCGGTCAGCCCGAGCTCGTCGCGGAGCACGTCGACCAGCCGCCGGCCGGCCGGCGCGTCGACCTCGTACCGCTCCCCGTTGATGTCGAGCCCGAGGCGCACAGAACGAAGAACTACTGGCCGGGACAGTCGTTCGTCAAACCGCCCCCGCCCGGGCGTCAAGCAAAAAGGGTCTCGCGCCGATACGGGAACACGACGATTGCGGCCCGAGGAGGCTCACCTGCAGGCGCAGATCCACACCGTTCCGACCCCCGATGGCTGGGAGAACAGACTCGAAGGGTCGTCGGAGCCGCTCTCGCGCCACGCCTCGAAGATGGACGCCGTGCACGCGGGCCGATCCCAGGCGCGCGAGGCGGACGGCAGCCTGGTGATCCACCGGCGGGACGGCGCGCCGCCCGTGAGCGTCGACTGCCGCCGCCGGCGGTCCAGCACCCTCCACATCTAGCCGGCCCCGCGGCTTGTCTGCGCGGGCCCGGGCTGGTAGGTTCGCGCGGTCCTGACTGACCGATCAGTCAGGATCGGTGGGCGCAGTCGAGCCCACGACGGAAAGCAAAGGGGAGGCGCATGACCGACGTCCCGGCCACCACGACGCTCTACTTCGGCCCCTGGTACCGGCGCTCGCCGTTTTTCGAGTCGACGCTCGCGGCCGGCTGCCGCGCCTACGACATCTACAACAAGATGTACCTCCCGGCCGAGTACGACGACCCGGTGGTCGAGTACCGGGCACTCGACGAGGGAGTCACGCTGTGGGACGTCGGCGTGGAGCGAACGGTGCAGGTGACCGGTCCCGACGCCGACCGCCTGATCGACATGCTGACCTGCCGTGACCTGACCCGGTGCGCGGTCGGCCAGGGCAAGTACATGCTGGTCATCGCTCCCGACGGCGGCATCGTCAACGACCCCGTCCTGCTGCACGTCGACGAGCAGACGTGGTGGATGCAGCTGGCGGACAGCGACGCCGGGCTCTACGCGCTCGGCGTCGCGTCGCAGGCCGGGCTCGACGCCGAGGTGAGCTACCCCGACGTGCACCCGGTGCAGGTGCAGGGCCCGCTCTCGGCGAAGACGCTCGCCAAGCTGGTGGGCGACGCGATCTACGACATCGGCTACTACTGGTGCGCCCATCTCACGATCGGCGACATCCCGGTCGTGGTCAGCCGCACGGGCTGGTCGGCCGTGCCGGGCTTCGAGGTGAACCTCCTCGACGCGGAGCGCGGCACCGACCTCTGGGACGCGATCATGGCCGCCGGCGAGGAATACGGGATCCGGCCCATCGCGCCGAGCGAGCCGCGCAGGATCGAGGCGGGGATCTTCAACTACGGCTCCGACATGACCCTGCGCGACACCCCCTTCCACGTCACGGGTCTCGAGCGGCTGGTCGAGCCGCAGCGGCAGGACTACATCGGCAAGGCCGCACTGGAGCGGATCCGCGACGGGGGAGTCGACCGCAAGCTCGTCGGCATCACCTTCGACCGCTCGGAGCCACTGCCTGGCATCGCAGCGATCTGGCCCGCCTACCACGAGGGCCGCGAGATCGGTCGTGTCCCCGCAGCCGTCTGGTCGCCGGGGCTCGAGCGGAACATCGGCTATGTCTGGGTGCCGATCGAGCTGGCCGGCCCCGGCCACCGGTTGCACGCGGAGAGCGAGCATGGGACGTTGACCGGGCAGACCGCCGCGATCCCGTTCGTCGACCCGGCGAAGGAGCGACCGGCGCGTCCGCTGCGGGGCACCGTCTGACGTCCGTGCGCGAGCCACGATTCGACATCCTCTTCGAGCCGGTGCCGATCGGGCCCGTGACGGCGCGCAACCGCTTCTTCCAGGTGCCGCACTGCAACGGCATGGGGCACCGCGACCCGACGGCGCACGCGGTCATGCGCGGAGTGAAGGCGGAGGGCGGGTGGGCCGTGGTCTGCACCGAGGAGGTCGAGATCCACCACTCGACGGACGTGGCCCCGTACATCGAAGGGCGGATCTGGGACGACGCCGACATTCCCGCCCACGAGCGTCTCGTCGAGCACGTGCACGAGCACGGCGCCCTCGCCGGGATCGAGCTCGTGCACAGCGGGATGAACGCCGCCGAACCTGTGGGTGCGCCAACCGCCGCTCGGCCCGGCGCATCTCCCCGTCGCGGGCAGCCACCCGGTGCAGGCGCGGAGGATGGACGCGCAGGACATCGCCGACCTCCGGCGCTGGCACCGGCAAGCCGTGGCACGCTCGCTGCGAGCGGGCTACGACCTCGTCTACGTCTACGCCGCCCACGGCCTGTCGACGATCCAGCACTTCCTCTCGCGGCGCTACAACGACCGCACGGACGGATACGGCGGCAGCCTCGAGAACCGCTCACGGCTGCTACGCGAGATCCTCGAGGACACGCTCGACGAGGTCGACGGCCGCGCCGCCGTCGCATGCCGTATCTGTGTCGACGAGCTGATCGGGGCACAAGGGCTCGAGCGCGGCGAGATCGAGGAGGTGCTCGGACTCGTCGGCGAGCTCCCCGACGTGTGGGACTTCATGGTCGGCGACTGGGACTTCGACTCGATCACCTCGCGCTTCGCGGACGAGGCGGCGCAGGAAGCCTACGTCCGCGGGCTCAAGCAGCTGACGAGCAAGCCGGTCGTCGGGGTCGGACGCTTCACCTCGCCCGACACGATGGTGCGGATGGTGCGCGACGGCGTGCTCGACCTGATCGGCGCGGCCCGGCCGTCGATCGCCGACCCGTTCCTGCCGCGGAAGATCGAGGAGGGGCGCTTCGAGGACATCCGCGAGTGCATCGGCTGCAACATCTGCGTCACCGGCGATTCGCTGCATACGCCGATCCGCTGCACCCAGAACCCGTCGATGGGCGAGGAATGGCGTCGCGGCTGGCATCCGGAGCGGATGCGGCCGAGGACGACGGACGCCGAGGTGCTCGTCGTCGGCGCGGGCCCGGCCGGTCTCGAGGCCGCGCAGGCGCTCGGCAAGCGCGGCTACGAGGTGGTGCTCGCCGAGGCCACCGACGCGCTCGGTGGACGTGTCGCCCGCGAGGCGCGCCTGCCGGGGCTGGCGGCGTGGATCCGTGTGCTCGACTACCGGCAGGGACAGCTCGACCGGCTCGCGAACGTCGAGGTCGCGTTCGGCAGCCGCCTCGACGCGGCGGAGATCCTCTCCTACGACTTCGACCACGTGGCGCTCGCCACGGGCTCGCACTGGCGCGCCGACGGGGTCGGCCGCCGGCATACCCGTCCGCTCGTGCTCGAGGGCGTGGAGGTCTTGACACCCGACGATCTCATGGGCGGATCGCGTCCCGGCGGCGCGCGCGTCGTTCTCTTCGACGACGACCACTACTACATGGGTGGCGTGCTGGCGGAGCTGCTCGCCGTGCGAGGGGCATCAGGTGACCCTCGTCACGCCGGAGACGTGTGTCTCCGAGTGGACCGTCAACACGATGGAGCAGTACGGGATCCAACGCCGCCTGCTGGAGCTCGGCGTCATCGTTCTGACGTCGCAAGCCTTGGTCTCCGCCGGACCGGGCCGCGTGCGGACCGCTTGCGTCTACACCGACCGGGAGCAGGACCTGCCGTGCGACTCGCTCGTCCTCGTCACCGCGCGGCTCCCCGAGGAGGCGCTCGCCGACGAGCTGCGCACGGCTATCGGCGCTGCGAGCGGGCCCACGGTGCGCCTGATCGGCGACGCCTGGAGCCCCGGCACGATCGCCGCCGCCGTCTGGGACGGACACCGCTACGCGGAGGAGCTCGACGAGCCTCCGTCGGAGGACGACGAGCCGCCGTTTCGCCGCGAGGTGGCCGCGCTCGCACCGCTCCGGTAAGGCCGGACATGTCGATGCCTCCTTCGAGCGCCCTGAAGGTGTAGGGGCGGGAATATCCCGCCCCTACACCGGCCACCGGCGGGATCGGCGTGTCAGCTCGGCGGCAGGAGCACCTTGTTGATCACGTGAATGATGCCGTTCGAGGCCATCACGTCGGCGGTCGTAACCTGGCTCGAGCCGTTCAAGAAGACCTTGCCGCCCCGGATGGAGATCTTCACGGGCGCGCCCGCAAGGGTGCTCACCTTCTTGCCGTTCAGCGTCGCGACCGTGGCGGCCGGCACCTTGCCCTTGACGACGTGGTAGGTCAGCACCTTCTTCAGGAGCGCCGGGTCGTTCGCGACCTTGTTCAGCGTCGCCTTTGGCACCTTCTTGAAGGCGGCGTCCGTCGGGGCGAACACCGTGTATGTGCCCGAGGAGAGCACACCGGCCAGGCCGGCCTTCTTGACCAGCGAAACGAGGGTCGAGAACTGACCTGCGCCCGCCGCCGTCTGGACGATGTTCTTGGTGCCGGCGGCGGGGGCCTGGGCGGCGAGGGCCGCGACCGCGACCAACCCGGCGGCGAGGAGAAGAAGCATCTTGCGCATCACGAACAGAACCTCCTGTATAGATTTCGTACAGAGTTTGTTCACCCTACCACAGCCGTCCACCCAGATCCAGCGTTTGTGTTCAGGTTCTGTTGCTTCTTCGTCTAGACTGGGGCAATGCCCGGCGACGCGTACCTTCGGATCGGCGAGGTCTCGCAGAGAACCGGCGTCGAACCTGCGCTGCTGCGTGCCTGGGAGCGACGGTACGGCGTGCTCCGCCCGAGCCGCTCCGAGGGCGGCTTCCGCCTCTACCGAGACGATGACGTCGACCGCGTGAGGCGCATGCAGCACCTCATCGTGGGCGGAGTCGCGGCCGCAGAGGCCGCCCGACTCGTTCTGGCCGACGCCGACACCCTCGAGCAGACGGGTACTCCGCTGTCTCCCGCAGCGCTGCTCGACGCACTCGAGCGACTCGACGACGTTGGCACCAACGCCGTCCTCGACCGCATGCTGGCGGGCTTCTCGACCGACACCGTGATGCTCGAAGGCATCGTTCCGGCGCTGCACGAGATCGGTGACCGATGGGAGCGTGGAAACATCACCGTCGGGCAGGAGCACTTCGCCAGCACCATTCTCAGGGGTCGGCTGCTGGCCCTTGCCCGCGGCTGGGATCAGGGCGGCGGCGCCTCGGTGGTGCTGGCTTGCCCTCCCGGCGAGCGGCACGACATCCCTCTCGTGATGCTCGGGCTCGCGCTCCGGTCGCGCGGCTGGCGCATCACGTTCCTCGGTGCGGACACGCCGCTCGAGAGCGTCGCCGATGCGGCGGAGCAGATCGGGGCCGAAGTGGTGGTACTGGTCGCTCTCATGCCCGGAGTCTTGGATGGTCAGATCGCAGGGCTCCGCCGTCTAGCGCGGCGTCGAGCGCTCGTACTGGGCGGCCCCGCGGCGTCTCCGGAACTCGCGGCGCGCGTCGGGGCGCGCTCTCTGGCCGGTGATCCGGTCGCCGCGGCGGACACGCTCGCCGAGCTGGTCGGCTAGCCGCGAACGCGACCGAGCGTCGCCGGCCGATCGGGCCTGGGTGTCGTGGCGAGCGGCCGGCGTCCCGACGTGGCAGCGGGGCGGCTCAGTCCTTGTACGGGTCGTGCACGTCCCGGCCGGCCATGGCAACGCCGAGGGGGCGCAGAGTGTGGATGAGGTGGATCGCGCCGCCGTGGGCGGCGATGACGTCAGGGAGCCGCTTGTACACCTCGGGCGCCTCGTCCGCGCCGCCGCCGACGAGCACGATGCCCTGCGACCGCAGACGCGCCTGCACCGCGGGCCAGTCGACGAGGCCCGGCTTGAGCTGCTCCTCGACCCAGATCTTCTTCAGACCCGCGTCCGGGTGCTCCGGGCAGACACCCCGCTTCGGCGCGCCGTGGGACGCGCTGACGCCGTCGAGGTCGAAGACGCGGTTGCAGTCGCGGTTGCGGCACGCCCAACGCCTGCGCCGGCGCATCCGGCCGGCAGCCTGCGTGCGGCTCATGACCCGGCCGGCTCCGTGCACCGTCGAGTAGAGCGCCTGCTCGTTCTCGGGCGACTCGACGCCCTCCAGGATCACCGAATCGTCCCCCATCGAGCCGCCGACGAAGCCCTCCTGTCCCGGCCACGCCGGCGTGCAGCCCTTGCGGACGACCCAGTAGGTGCGGCCGAAGTGCTCCTCCCGCCACGCGAAGTTGTGGTGGTTGTGCACGACGTGCTCCGCCGACGCGCCGAGGATGTCGAGCACCTTGTCGACGACCACGTCGCGACCCGCATGCGCATAGTCGCCGGCGAGCTGCATCGCGGCGATGTACGCCTGGCCGAGCTCGGAGTCGATCTCGAAGAGCACGGGCGGGGAGTCCATCTCGCCCTCGTGGGCCCTGCTGTCGAACGGCAGGCCCTGCGCGAGCGCGAGGAAGCCCGATGCCGTCCGGTGGCCGAAGCCCCGCGAGCCGAAGTGGACGCCGACCCAGATCCGGCCCTGCTCGTCCTCCATCAGGTTGACGTAGTGGTTGCCCGAGCCGACGGTGCCGAGCTGCTGCTCGGCGAGCTGGGCGAGGCGGCGCTGCGGCTCGAAGTCCGCTTCGTGGATCGCCTCCAGGACGGCGTGGTCGACGCGCTCGGTGGCGGGCACGCCGATGCCGAACGAGATCCGCCGCGTGATCTCGCGCATGATCGACTCGACACCGCCGAGCGCGTCGAGGTCGGCCCGTGTCAGGTTGGTCTGGGCGGCCTTGTTGCCGCAGCCGATGTCGTAGCCGACGCCCGACGGCGAGACGTGACCCTCGTAGGCGATGCCGCCGCCGATCGGCTGGCTGTAGCCGGGGTGATGGTCGGCGCAGAGGACGCCGTAGTCGGCCTCACCGGCGGTCATGCAGCGCTCGAGCTGCGCCAAGCTGCGCTGGTCGACGGCACCGAAGGTCTTGATCGTGCTCACTCGCCTCCTCCTTTCTCTTCTACCGCAGAGATGGACGAGTCGGTGCGCCCCCGACCCCTCGCGATTCGGTGGCACGACAAGCAGGTGCGGGCCCCGTCGAGCCGAGCAGGGTGGCCGCGGCTCCGCGCCCGGCTAGCCTGGCACCGTGGTCTCGTCCGCGGCGACCGCGGCCGGCTGCAGCGCCCCGGCAATGTGCCCGGCCCAGGCGTCGATCTCGCCCCAGTCTCGGAAGTCGCCCTCGGGCGCGTGGAAGGCGCCGACGATGGCCCGCTCGGCGAAGCTGAGCCGGCTCTTGACGAGCTCTCCCGCGAACACCCGATGGTCCTCGGGCGCGAGCAGCGAGACCAGCCGCTCGACGTTGACGGCCTCGTCCGCGCCGGGCTTCGCCGGCATTCCGATCGGCCCGCTCGAGAAGAGCCAGACCGACAGCGCGGTGAGCTCGCCGACGCGCTCGTCGACGAAGCGCCGGGCCGGCTCGAGCCAGCGTCCGGCATAGACGGCGCTGCCGAGGACGACCGCCTCGTAGCCCACGAGGTCTTCGACCTCGTCGACCTGCACGACGTCGGCGTCGATGCCCCTGCTTCGCAGCCCTCGCCCGATCGCCTCGGCGATCCCGGTTGTCGCGCCGTGCCTGCTGGCTACCGCCACGAGCACCCTCATGGTCGCCACCTCCTGTTGCTGGCCCCAGCATCGCCGGACCTCGGCCCTCAGACATCAGCGGGAGCGCGGACCGGCCCTGCGAGAACTACTGATCGGAGGCGCGCAGCTGGGTGATCGTCACAAGACGGAGGCCGGCCGCCTCGTCGAGGATGGCGGCCACGGCGGCGACCGTGGCCGCGGGAGTCGCGCGTCCGGGCATGCCCACCCCAGCGGGCGGGATGCCGTCGTGGAGGGCGACGACGACACCGGGCTCGAGATCCGCGAGCACCTCGTCCGCGATCTGGCGTGGGCAGCATGGGGCTCCCAATCGCTCGGCGCGACGGTCGGGACGACGGTGCAGGTGATGCCGGGACGCCCCCTCGAACAGCGGTGGTGGGGCCCCGGCGAGGCTCATGCCGACGGGACCCGGGCCTCACGGGCGCAAGAGCCGCGCGAATGTCGCCTGCGCGGTCTTGGCCTGCCAGCCGGCCGTGAAGAGGCCTGACTCCCAGCCGCCCAGACGCGTCTCGTCCCGCAGCAGGAACCAGATGAACATGTCGACCCGCGCGTTCTGCCGGAGCTTGGCGTACGCCCGCTGCATGAAGCGGGCCTGCTCAGCCCAGCTGACGCCGAACAACGAGTCGGGTGGATTCGTCTGGTAGCCGTACTCCGTGATCCAGATCCGCATACCGGTGCCGTACAGCGCGACGAGGCGCCGCGAGAGCACGTCGAGGTTCCCGAGCGTGACGGCCGTTGCCGCCCGCCCGTTCTCGGCCGGTGCGGGCCGGGTGTCGGGTGTCTCGCGGCGGCTGCCGTAGTACGGGTGGTGCGCGAAGGCGGTGAAGCCCTTGGCGCCGTAGCGCTTCATCGCCTCGAGGAACGTGATCGGGGCGACCGAGGGACGACTCGAGGCGGGGTTGTTGTTCCCGCGCGGTGCCGTCGCGCCGCAAGCGACCTTCCCACCGCTCTGCCCCGTCTTCACGCCGGCGACGACGGCGTTGCAGATTCGGGCGTAGTCGCGCGCGCTCTGGACGATCCACTTGCCACCGACCTGTTTGAACTGAGGCTTCAGAAACACCGGGTTGTTCGGTTCGTTCCAGGCGACCCAGAGCTTGACGGCGGGAAGCGTCTCGGCACCGACGAGGGTCATCCCGCTGTACCGGCGTGCCGCAGCCGTGACGAAGCTGCGGAGATCACCTGCGCTCACCGGTGCGACGTTGGAGGCCCGCCCGCCGTTTGCCCATGCCGGCGTTCCGACGACGGTGAAGATGACCTGTATCCCGTAGTCGCTCGCATAGCGCGTGACGCGGTCGTAGCGGGCCCAGTTGTAGGCCGGGTCGTCCGGGCTCGCCGGATCGACCGGCTTGCTGCGGGCGACACCGTTCGCGCCGCCCCACCACAGACTGACCCGGATCAGCTTCGTGTTGAGCTGTTTGAGCTTCGGGAAGACGACCTCGGGATTGCCGTACAGAATCTGCGCGTCGTCGTGGATCCCGGGACGCAGGAGCCGCGATGCGTCGGCGGACGGCGGCATCGTCGCCCCGACGACGGCAGCGCCGGCGACGACGGCCGCGCACGCGACGAGGCGGCCCCGGGCGAGCAGATTCGAATGTGCGGGAAATACGAGCACGGCGGATTCCTACAGGATGCCCAGGTCAGCACGCGCCGATGAGAGGCAGCTGAGGACTTTCTTCGGAAGGTGTTGGCGACAGCAGGCTCATACCCTGCCGCCGCGATGCGCACGCCTCAAGGGGGCTTCGCCGACTAGCGGACCGCCCGGTCCTGCTCCAGGCTCGCGCCGGCGCCGCGCTTGTAGATCTGGAAGGCGGCCTCGCGGTCGCCCATAGCCTCGAGCAGCTCGCCGAACCGGGCGTACGTGCCGGCGAGCCAGGGGTTGGGCGAGTGCTGCAGATATTCGAGCGCGAGCTCGTACAGCTCTCTGGCGCGCTCGTTGGCGCCGGCCTCGGCGCACACGGCGGCCAGCTCCGCGTAACAGCGCCCGAGGTCGTTGGGATGATGGTGCGCCAGCTCCGTCGCGGCGCGATTGATCAGGAGAGCGGCCCGGTCGAGCTCGCCGAGCCGACTGAGCGCACGGGCTTCCTCCAAGTCGAAACGGGCGACGTCGAAGGGCGTTCCGCCGCCGCGGGCGAGCTCACGACCCTTCTCGATCAGCTCCAGCGCTCGTTCCGGGTTGCCGCGGTCGACCTCGATGTAGGCCAGCAGATGGTGCGCGCGCGACCGATACTGCGTGAACTCCGTCGCCTCGAGAAGGCGCAGCGCCTTGTTCGCGTACCGGGCCGCGGCGGCCGATTCCTGCTTCGCCGCATGGAGTCGCGACTGCGACCAGTAGAGGCGTGCGAGCAGGACCGGGTCGTCGCTCGCCGTGTCGGCCAGCACGTCGGCCAGCACCTGCGACGCTTCGGAGAACGCGGTCAGGTCGATCAGCGCGTTGGCCAGCAGCACCGCGAACCGCACCCCGCTGACCGTGTTCCCTGCCTCGTGCGCGTCCGTCAGACGACGTCGGAACAGCGCGGCGGCGGCCTCGGTCTCCCCCAGGTGCCCGTAGACGCGACCGAGCGTGTCCGCAAAGGAGTCCTCGGCCTCGAGCCCCGGATCGAGCTCCCGCGCGGCCTCGAGCTCGACCAGCGCCCCCTCCGCGTCGTCGCTGCGGAAGGCGAGCTGTCCCAGCCCCGCCCGCGCCCGGGCCCGCACCTTCACGTCGGCCGACTCCGCGGCCTGCGAGTACAGCCGCTCGGCCGTCTCGAGATCGTCGAAGCGGAGTGCCGCCTCAGCCTCTGCGAGCGAGTCGATCGCCTCGGCCTCCGCGCCGCCCACCCCGGTGGCCAGCCACTGACCCGAGACACCCAGACGCCGGGCCAGCTCGTGCACGACCTGCAGCGACGCCACCCGGTTGCCCCGTTCGATGTGCGACAGGTAGCCCACCGAGCAGCCGGGGAAGGCGAGATCGGTCAGCCGTAGCCCGGCCTCCTGTCTCGTCTGCCGGAGCCGCCGGCCGAGGAGCGCTGGGCTGTCGAGGTGAGTGGCGGTCTGTCTGGGCATCACGTTAGTCTGTAGAAGAACGTCCCGGCGCCGGGGCTGTCCACCGACAAGGAAAGGACGGTCCCACAGATGCGCAATCGTACCGCCTGGCTGCTTCTCGCGGCAGGGCTTGTCGCGTCCCTGTTCGGACAGGGAACGCACTGGCCGTAGACCGCGCCGGCTGTTGCGACGAGCCGGAAGGAACGGGGGAGGCGGCGTTACCGCCGCCACCTCCCCCGTCGCACACCGGAAGGCCGTCAGACGCGTCCGGCGCACGCTCGAAAACAAGGGGCCTCCTCGTCCAGCAGGTTCCCTTGACGTCGCGAGCCTTGCAATCCTCCCACCCATCCGACGACGGCCGATCGACGCCGTCGACTCCCGGGCGTCCCGCTCATCTCGTCAGGGCTCCTGTCGGCCGAACGGCAGTTGACTCACGCGCAACAATAGTTGACTACAGACGACCCAAGTGTAACGCTCCTCGGCACTCGACAGGTTGAGGAGGATCCCGTTGAGCGAACGCATGCAGGTCGAGCTCCCCCCGGAGCTCGAGGAGCTTGCCGGGCGCGCCGAGGCCCTGGCCCACGAACCGGCCTTGACGGCGGCGTTCGACGAGGCGATGGGTGATCCGGTGCTGTGGACGATGGCGGAGACCGACCCGAGCCGCTTCCTGGAGGCGTACGGACTGACCCTGCCGGAGGGTCTCTCCGTCACGTTCGGCCGACACCCCGGAATCCGGCGACCCGCACCCGACCACGCTCTCTTCACCGTCCGGCTCACGCGGTGCCACACGTACTGGCTCCCTGAGCCCGACGGTGCCGGGTACGGGGAGGTCGAGTTGTGCTGGGGCTTCGAGATCTCGCCGCACCCGGTGCCGGCGATCGCGTGAGCACCGACGGCGCGGACGCCCGCGGCATGTGAATCCGGGCAGTCAGGCTGGGTATCGGATCCAGCGGCCGCCGCGCTTGGAGCTTCGCACTGCGGTCTCGATGAACCGCATGCCTTCGACCCCGTCGTCGATCGTCGGGAAGTCGAGGTGGGGCGGTTGGGTCTGCCGCTCGACCTCGGCACGAATGGCCCGGAACGCCTCGCGGTAGATGTTCGCGAACGCTTCCAGGTAGCCCTCGGGGTGTCCTGGCGGGATGCGCGAGTTGTCGGCGGCAGCCACGCCGAGGTAGCTGTTGCCTCGCCGCCATGTTTCGGCAGGCTTGTCGGAGTATTTCAGGATCAGCTCGTTGGGCTGCTCCTGATGCCACTCGAGCCCGGCCTGCTCACCCCAGACGCGAATGTTGAGGTTGTTCTCCTCGCCGACGCAGATCTGGGAGGCGTGGAGCAGCCCCTTGGCGCCACCGTGGAAGCGCAACAGGATCGATCCATCGTCATCGAGCTCCCGGCCGGGCACGAAGGTCGTCAAGTCTGCGCAGAGCTCCGCGATGCGAAGGTCGGTGATGTAGCCGACGAGGTTCGCTGCGTGGGTGCCGATGTCGCCGATGCACCCCGCTGCCCCGCTGCGTTCGGGATCGGTCCGCCACGCCGCTTGCTTCTGACCTGTGGCTTCCAGCCGTGTCGCCAGCCAGCCTTGGGGATATTCCACGACGACCTTGCGCAACGCGCCCAGGTGACCGGATCGCACCAGCGTGCGGGCCTGTTTCACCATCGCGTTGCCCGTGTAGTTGTGGGTCAGCACGAACACCTTGCCGGTCTTCGCGACCACCGCCTGCAGTCGCCTTGCCTCTGCGAGGCTGTAGGTCACGGGCTTGTCGCAGACGACGTTGAAACCCGACTCGAGAAACAACTTGGCCGGTCGAAAGTGCTCGTTGTTCGGGGTCACGATGACGACGAAGTCGAGCCGCTGATCTGCCGGCAGCGCCGTCTCCGCTCGCGCCATCTCGTCGTAGGTGCCATAGACGCGTTTCGGATCGAGGTACAGGTCGGCGCCGGAGTCGCGTGAGCGGGCCGGGTCACTCGAGAATGCGCCGGCAACGAGCTCGGCCTCGCCGTCCAGTTGCGCTGCGATGCGATGAACGCCACCGATGAAGGCGCCGCGGCCCCCGCCGATCATGCCGAAGCGAAGCTTCCGTCTCACTGGTTCTTCGTGTCGAAGGCAGCGTCGAAGGCGAGCGTGCTCCGAGCGAAGTCGAGCCGTCGTACGAACGCGGATGCCTCCGTCGCGCCGTGCACCCGGTCCATCCGAATGTCCTCCCACTCGACCGAGAGCGGGCCCGTGTAGCCGATGTCGTTCAACGCCACGATGATGTCCTCGAAGCGTATGTCGCCACGACCGGGGGAGCGGAAGTCCCATTGGCGCCGGGAATCTCCGAACTCGGTGTGGCCACCGAACACCCCAACAGTGCCATCGCCGTGGCCCCACCAGGCGTCCTTCACGTGGGCATGGAAGATGCGCGGCCCGAGCGCGCGAAGGAAGCCGACGTAGTCGACCCCCTGGTACCCGAGATGGGAAGGGTCGTAGTTGAACCCGAAGCGCGGGTGCTCCTGCACCGCCGCGACGGCGCGTAACGCCGTCGCCGTGTCAAAGGCGATCTCGGTCGGATGCGCCTCGAGCGCGAAGTTGACGTCGACCTTGTCGAAGGCCTCAAGGATCGGACCGAAGCGTTTCGCAAAGTCACGAAAGCCGCGCTCCCAGTACTCCGCCGAGGTCGGCGGGAACGCGTAGATCGAATGCCAGATCGCCGACCCCGTGAACCCGACGACAACCGCCGCCCCCGGGCCCGGGCCACCTGGCTTCGCGTCGAAGAACGCCCTCGTCGCCTTCCCCGTCGTCACGAGCTTCCGCGCCGCGCGACGGCGGACTCCCTCCGGGTCGCCGTCGCCCCAGACGTCCTCGGGCAGGATCGCCCGATGGCGCTCATCGATGAGGTCACAGACCGCCTGGCCCACGAGGTGGTTCGAGATGGCGTGGCAGGTCAGACCGTGATCCTGGAGCAACTCCCATCTCTCCCGGCGATAGCGCGCCGAGGCCGCTGCCGCATCGACATCGAAGTGGTCGCCCCAGCACGCAAGCTCGAGCCCGTCATAGCCCATCTCGCGGGCGAGCGGGGCCAGCTCTTCGAGCGGCAGGTCGGCCCACTGGCCGGTGAAGAGGGTGACGGGTCTGGGCACGGGCGGGATCTCGACGGGAACGTGGCGCCGCAGGTGAGGACGTCATCCAGGACGATCCTCAGGTCGGACGAGCCTAGTACATCGACGCAGAGCGTGGCTCCGCCACCGGATCGTCACCCAGGACCGCCGCCCGTGCGCGGTGAGCCTGGTCAGCCACGTCGACGGTCGGGCGTGCGGAGGCGCTCGTCTCGCAGCGGACCGTGAGAGAATCGTGGTGATGGGGTATCGCGTGGTGCGCGGCGACGAACACGCCTACGAGAAGCGGGCTCACCGTGAAGGCGAGCCCCCGAGGCTCGCGGCGGACGTGACGGCCGCGATCGGGCTCGAACGGTCGCGCGCGCGGCTGTGGCGGTACCCGGCCCACACGCGTGGGCGCCGGCACATGGATCTCGTGCAGGAGGAGGTCTTCGTCGTGTTGCGGGGGACGCTCACGATGCTGCTCGGCGAGCCGCCGGAACGGGTGGAGCTGCCACCGGAGAGCGTCGTCTCGGTCGAGCCGCGAACAGCCCTGCAGCTTCGCAACGAGTCCGACGAGGAGGTCGTCGTCTTCGCCTATGGCGCGCCGCCCGAGGCGGGCAAGGGCGAGTTCCTCGACGACGTCGAGCTCTGACCGGCCCGGAAGGCCTCGACGCACGAGGGAACCGGCCCGCGGACGACAGGGACGTCCTCCGCTCCCACTCGACCAAGGAACAACCGGGCCGGCGGCCGAAAGGAAATCGATGAACATCGCCATCGTGATCTTCCCCGGCTTCACCGCGCTCGACGCGGTGGGGCCTTACCAGGTGCTCGCCCAACTCGGCGGCGACGTCGTGTTCGTCGCCGAGCACGCGGGGCCGGTCACCGACAGCGGGGGCCTGACGTTCGAGGCGCAGGCCGGGCTCGACGACATCACCGATCCCGAGGTCATCGTCGTCGCCGGTGGGATCCCTGCCGTCGCAATGGCCTACACCGGCCACTCGATCGTCGATTGGCTCGAGTCTGCGAGCCGGTCGGCGCAATGGACGACATCTGTCTGCACCGGGTCGCTCCTTCTCGGCGCTGCCGGCCTGATCCGCGGCCGCGAGGCCACGTCCCACTGGTATGCGCGTGACCGTCTCCGCGACTTCGGCGCAATCCCCGTCGATCGCCGGGTCGTCGAGGCCGGCACGATCATCACTGCGGCCGGCGTGTCGGCGGGGATCGACATGTCACTGACGCTCGCGGCACGGCTGTCCAACGAGCGGACCGCACAACTCCTCCAGCTCGACATCGAGTACGCGCCCGAACCGCCGTTCGACGCGGGAAGCCCGCACACTGCTCCCGACGACGTCGTCGCCGACCTCCGGGCGATGTACGAGCCGCTGCTCGGCCGGGGGAAGTGAGCGCACGCGTGCGCAGGACGTTCACCGTCGACGCGCTCCGGCGGTTCGCCGAGGAGCCGATCGAGTACGAGCTCCGGATGCTTCTGTCCGATGCCTGGGCGCTCTCGGAAGATCGTCCCGACGGCTTGCTCGGCCAGCGCTTCGGGCGCAACGTGCGCGACGCACTGCTCGAGGCGTGGCTCGTTCACATCCGGCTGCTCGACGACTTTCTGAGACACGGCCAGAGCAAGGACGGTGCGGCGATCGCCCGGGACTGGCAGCCGCGCTGGAGCAGCAACGGCTTCTTGGTCGACGAGCATCGTCAGGCCGTGAACGACCACATCGCCCACCTGACGTGGCAGCGGCAGCGCTGGACGGACGAGGTGCGCCCGCCGTGGGAGGGTCGGATTCGTCCCTGGACGGACGCCTGCTGCGCAGAGCTGCTGAGGTTCTTCGACTCCGTGCCGGAGGAGCTCAGCTCGGCGTTCGATGTGCCGCGCGCTCATGTCGAGGAGTGGCGGCGACTGGGTGCTCGTTCGTAGTCGCCCGACTCCCCGGGGACGCAGGCGTGGCAGCGCGGCCGGGCGAGGCGGACATCACGAGGGGTCGAAGCCCGCGGTCGATCTCCGCGCGCGGCCGCACCGTCCAACGCGAGCCGCGTCGAAGGTCAGCAGCCTCTGAGGAACAGGTTGTTATAACAGGTTGACAATATTCTGGAGGCATGGCTAGCGTGCCCCCTGAGAACTCGCGCCGCGTAGCCACGGACGCCCATTGAATCGGCAAAGACCAGGCGTTAGTGTCCTCGCCATCGACGCGCACGAGGAGGAGGGCAGCTGTAGAGATAAGCATCGCAGCACAAAGGACAACTCCTCGGGCGCCGGCAGTCCGCCGCTCGCCCGCCGACGCCCGTGACCGGGACGATTGTCCGAGTGCTACCAGCCCTGCCAGCGCGGGGTAGCGAGGCAGTGTTGGGCCTCCTCGAGAAGCCGACACCCTGGCAACGCGTTTCGAGACGGAGCGCGTACCCACCAGAGAGGGAAGGAGCGACATGAGACCTCAGAGCCGTGCCCTGGCTGTCGCCGCTACGGTCATTGCAGCAACAACGGCGCTCGCCGGATTCGCGATCGCGGGTACGACAGCCAGCTCTCCGCCCGGGGTGGCGGCGATCACGAACCCGCCCGAGGCGGTGACGACGACGCCGGCCGTCAAGCCCAAGTTCATCACCGTCCGCGTGTGGAGCGGGCCCTACCAGCAGGCGTTTGCCAAGACGGTGGGCGCTCAGTTCACAAAGGCGACCGGCGTGAAAGTCCGGTGGGACACGGCTGACGAGATCATCAGCTACCAGAAGATCGCGCAGCAGATCCGCGCCGGCCGCCGGCCCGAGGCCGACGCGAGCATGCAGGCCCAGCAGCGCGCGTATCTCGACGCGGTGCGTGGGTTGACGCTCCCGATCAGCTCCGAGGTGGCTCCCAACATGCTCAAGGGGACACGCGCGGTCGCAGCACCCGATGGAACACCCTCGAGTGCCACGACGTGGGCCTACGTGAACCCGTATTCGGTGACGGTCACATTCGTGGCGAGGACCGACAAGGTGAAGCCGTCCTCTCTCAGGAAGTGGATCGACATCACGAAGCCGGAGTTCCGCCGCTCGATCGTCTTCGATCAGACCTATTCGAGCACCGCGTTCGCGCTGGCCGAGTCGATGGGCGTCGATCCGGCGAAGAACCCCCCGAAGAGCCTCGACCCGGTCTGGAACCGGCTGAAGCTGACGAAGCCGAACGTCGCCAGCATCGGAAACGGACAGGACGTGACGACGGCGCTCACCAGCGGCAACGCCACGGTTGGGATCACGTGCACGTGCAACGTGATCGCAGCGATGCGGGCCGGCGCGAAGCTCAAGCTGGTCGCTCCGCTCGACGGCATGTACGTCGTGGGTGACGCCTACTACATCCACAAGGGCATTCCGGAGGCCAACTACTACTACGCGCAGGTGTTCGCCAACTACCTCTACTCGGCTGCGACCCAGGCCTACCTGGCCAAGGATCAGGCGCTCGTGCCAACGGTGCCGGGCACCCCTGTCCCCGCGTACATGAAGGCACAACCACGCGTCTTCCCGCTCACGGCAGCGCAACTCAAGGCTGCGCGAGCGGTCGTGGCGCCGATCGCGCTGATGGCGCGCTACGACACGCAGTGGCAGCTCGCATTTGAGAACTCCCTCAAATAGGCTGCCGACCACCGTACTCTCGGCCGTCTCCGCCCCGCACGAGCGGGGCGGAGACGGCGGTCCGGCGACCGGAGAGCAACACCTGGGGGCCATGGACGGGGAAGCCAACTGGATGGTCGAGCTCCGGTCGGTCTCGAAGTCCTTCGGCGACTTCGCGGCACTTCGCAGCGTGTCACTCGCGGTACGCGACGGCGAGTTCTTCACCCTGCTGGGACCGTCCGGCTCGGGCAAGACGACCGTCCTGCGGGTGATCGCGGGGCTCCTCGACGTCGACGACGGAGAGGTCTTCATCGCCGGCGCAGCGATGAACGGAAAGCCGGCGTTCGAACGCGAGCTCGCGGTGGTGTTCCAGTCCCTTGCTCTCTTCCCGCACATGTCGGTCGCCGAGAACATCGGCTTCTCGCTGCGCATGCGGCGGAAGTCGCGAGTCGAGATCGCGGGCGCGGTTCGCGATGCGCTCGATCTCATGCAACTTCCCGATATCGGCGATCGGAACATCGCGGAGCTGAGTGGCGGGCAGCGCCAGCGCGTGGCGCTCGCGCGCGCGCTCGTCTATGGCCCGAGGCTGCTGCTGCTCGACGAGCCGCTCTCGGCGCTCGACCGCAGGTTGCGTGAGGACATGCAGCTCGAGCTGACACGCCTCCACCGCGAGATCGGCGTGACGATCGTCAACGTGACTCACGACCAGCACGAGGCGCTCCTCGTGAGCGACCGCGTTGCACTGATGCACGAGGGGGAGATCGTGCAGGTGGGGGGCGGCCGGGAGATCTACGACCGGCCCGCTGACGAGTTCGTCGCCGCCTTTCTCGGGGACCCGCTGCTCGTCTCCGGCACGATCCGGCTGGTCGGGGGAGAGCGCGTCTTGGAGTCCGGCTCCCTTCGGCTCAGGGTCGGTGCCGATGCCGCAGAAGGGCCGGCGACCGTTGTCCTCCGGCCGGAGCGGCTTCGCCTGCTACCCGCGACCGCGGACACCACCGCATGGGACAACGAGCTTCGCGGACAGGTGACGTTCGCCGCCTTCGACGGGACCGGTGTGTTCGCTCAGATCGCCGTCGCGGACGGCCTGCACATCACTGTCCACACGACGATGCGCGACCCGGTCGAGACGGCCGTGGGGGACGACGTGGCCGTCGTCTGGAACGTCGACGAAGCAGCCGTCGTGCGGACGAAGGTGCCGTAACTGCATTCCTCTCAGGTACCGGGCGGGCCCGCACACGTCGGCGTGGGCTGGCGCATCGTCGACGCAGTCATCTGGCTGCGCCGCTCGAGGCCGGTGTCACGCGTGCGAAGGCTCGGCCCGATTCTCCTCGTGGCACCCGGGATCCTGCTCGTCTCGAGCCTTGTCGTGGGTGTCAGCAGGCTCGCCTGGAGCTCCCTGCACACGTTCGACTCGTTCCTCGGCATCGAGGGAGCGCTCTCGCTCACGCAGTACTCGAGTGTCGTCTCCGACCCTCAGTTCAAGGTCGTGCTCGTCCGGACGCTGCTCATGGCAAGCGTGACCGCACTGATCGCCGTCGCGCTTGCGCTTCCGTTCGCTCTCACGGTCGCCAACGTCTCGAACCGCATGCTTCGGCTCGTGCTGATGGTGGTGCTGTTCATTCCGTTCCTCACAGGGGACATCCCACGCACCTTCGGGTGGCTCGCTGCACTCGGGTCCGAAGGGCCGCTCGCCTGGGCCTGCGGCCTGCTCGGTATCGAGCCACCGAACCTCATCGGCACGCTCTGGGCGATCGGGCTCGGGGGCCTCCAGGTCTTGCTCCCGGTCGCCGTCGTGATCCTCCTGCCCGCCGTGCTTCGGCTCGACCCGGAGCTGGAGCATGCCGCCAGCACGCTCGGTGCCCGCTCCTCGCAGGTGTTCCTCCGCGTGACGCTCCCACAGCTCAAGGTCGCGTGCTTCGGCGCGCTGGCTGCCTGCTGGGCGCTCGCCATGGGCGACTTCGCCGATCCGCAGATTCTCGGACAGGGCATCAAGGACTACCTGGCGAACTTCCTCCAGAACCGGTACCTCGTGATCGGCAACATTCCCCTCGGAGCCGCGAGTGGGGTCATCCTCCTCGCGACGGTGACCGTCGGCACCGGGCTGATCCTGGTGCTGGGTGGGGGACGGAGACGGCGGCAGCGGGCATGAGAGTCCGGCTCCCGCGGATCCCGACGATCCTCACCGTGGGGACCGCACTGATCCTGGTCGGGCCGACGCTGCTGGTGCTCGTCTCGTCGTTCAGCGAAGGGCGCCAGATCGTCTTCCCGCCCCGCGGGTTCACGCTGCACTGGTATGCGGAGATCGTGCGGGACGGGCCGACGTGGCACGCGCTGCTGAACTCGCTGCATGTCGCCGTGGTCAGCGTGGTCATCGTGACCGCGGTCGGCGTTCCTGCCGCCCTCGCTCTCCCCCGGTTCTCGACGCGCGTGCGCATCGGGGTGATCGTCTTCCTGTCGCTCGGCTTGAGCGTCCCGCTCATCGTCTCTGCGTTCTCCTTCTTCACCGTGTTCTCGGACTGGGGTGTGATCGAGCACCTCACCGCCGTGGGGGTGGCGCTCGGCGTCGTCAACCTTCCGTTCATGCTCTGGCCGGTCATCTCGGTGATCGAGGACCAGGATCCCGAGCTCTCGGCGGCCGCAGCGACGCTCGGCGCCGATCCGGTGGAGCAGTTCCTCTTCGTGCGGTTGCCACTGATCGCACCGGGAATCGTCACCGGCGCGATCATCGTCTTCGTGCTCAGCATCACCGATTTCGTGATCAGCCAGGTGCTCACGACGATCGACGACCAGACCTTGCCCGTGTTCATCTACTCCGGCCTGCGGACGACGATCTCCCCCGGCCTCGGGGCGGCGGCGGCGCTCTTCATCGCGATCGCGACGGCCGTCTTCGTACTCGTCCTGCGGGTCGGTGGCGCGGAGCGATTCCTGCTCCGCAGAGGGACGTCTCTGTAGGCCCGCCACGCATCGCTCCCCGAGCGGGCGATCCTCGGTAGCGCGGCCCCCGCCGGGCGCCCAGGCCCGCTTGTCCGATCGGGCGAGCCGCGGGAAGCGCGAATACACTCCCGCGCATGGCACAGCACGAGCCGCCACGGGCAACCCAGCAGCTCGAAAGGCGAAGTTTTGTCCCCTTGTACTATCAGCTTCAGGAGATCCTGAAGCAGCAGATCGAGTCGGGGTTCTGGAAGCCTGGTGACGCGTTGCCGTCCGAGCCCGAGCTGGCGCGTCGATTCGAGGTGAGCCGCGTCGTCGTCCGCCAGGCGCTCGCGATCCTGCAGGACGACCATCAGATCGTCCGCATCCGCGGCCGCGGGACATTCGTGGCGCGCCCGAAGATCGACTACCGCGCCAGTGGGCTGTCGCGGTCGCTCGCCACACGCCGCGGCGACGAGGTCACGATCCACGTGCTCGACAAGCGGACAGGCCCGGTCGAGCGAAGCATCAGCGAGTCTTTGGAAGCGCCTCCCGACGCAAGCGTGCTGCGGCTCATCAGCATGCTCTCGGTGGAGCGAGTCCCGCTCGCGATCACCTACTCGTTCTTCCTTCCGGAGGAAGTCCCGTGGCTCGACGACGTGGCGCATGTGGGCCGGAATCTGCCCGCGAGCCTTGCGCTGGCCGATCACGGAGTCGAGCTCGCGCACTCTCGTCTCTCGATCGAGGCGAGCCAGTGCGGACAGTTCGAGGCCGATCGCTTCGGCGTGTCGCCCCGATCCCCGGTCTTCCTCATTCGCTGCGCCGAGCATCGGCGCACGGCGGACGGGACGGCTCCGTTCGAGCTGGCGCGCATCGTGTACCGCGGCGACCTCCTGCAGTTCCATCTGCACACCGCGGAGAACGAGAACGACATGGCGGCGACGTTCGAGCTGAACAGCCCCATCGAGACGCTCACGCCGTCCATCTAGCCGACCGGTCGAGCGCCGGTCGACAGCTGCCCTCCCGACGCTTGACAGCCACGACGGGAGTGCTGTTGTATGCCTCTTGTCCTATCGGGAGAACAACTTCTTCTCCCACACAGCGGCTGCGAGCCATCGCCGCGGCCGATCCGCCGTCTGTCAGCTGCCGACATCGCGTTGAGACATGCAGATTTCGATGATCCACTGGATGCGGCTCGAGCCGCTCGAGGAGACCGTCTCCCGACTGGCGCGGTCCGGCTACGACGGCATCGAGATCAACGGTGAGCCGGCCGAATACGAGCCCGCCGCCGTGCGGGCGTGTCTCGAGCAGCACGGCATCGTCGCCTGGGGTGCCGTCACCCTGATGTCGCACTCAGGACGCGACCTGGTGCACCCCGACCCGTTCGTGAGAGCAGGAACACGTGCCTATCTCGAGGCGACGATCCAGCTGATCGCGGATCTCGGCGGACGCGTGCTCTGCTGTGTGCCATCGACGATCGGGAAGCTTCAGCCGCTCGCCCCACCTGCACTCGAATGGGAGTGGTGTGTCGAAGGCCTGCGTGCCGCAGGGGCCTTCGCGGGGGAACATGGCGTCCGGATCGCGATCGAGCCGATCAGCCGCTTCGAGACGTACCTCGTGAACCGAGCGGAACAAGCGTTGGCGCTGGCGGCAGACGTCGACCTCCCGAACGTGGGCGTGTGCCTCGACACGTACCACATGAACATGGAGGAATCCGACCCGCTCGAGGCGATACGACAGGCCGGCCCGATGCTCTTCGACTTCCACGTCGCCGACAGCAATCGCTTGCCGCCCGGCCAAGGGCTCGTCGACTGGCCGGCGATCCTGGACACGCTCGACGAGATCGAGTACGCCGGTCATCTCACGGCCGAGGTCGAGCCTCCCCGGGATCGCAGCCGCCTGGCGACCGTCCCGGAGGAGAACGGCGAGTTCGAGAGCGGGTTCTACGAGGAGGTGGTCTCCTCGACACCCCGATTCCTGCGCTCGTTGAGGGCAGGTGGCGCGTCTGGATGACTCCAGCCGCTCGAACCCCGGGCCGCGCGCGTCCGGGGATCTCCTCGAACCACCACACCAAGGAGAGGACTGAACCGTGAAGCTTGGACTGCTGACAGGAGTGCTCGGAAACCATGAACGGGCCGAGGCGTTCGCCATAGCTCAGAGAATCGGTCTGGATGCCGTTGAGCTGGGAACCGGCGAGTTCTCGTCGGACTGGCACGTCGGCCTGGACGAGATCGTGTCGGACCCCGCCGCCGTCGCACGTCTCCAGGACGACCTGTCTACCCACGGTCTCGAGCTCAGCGCGCTCAGCTGCCACTGCAACGCGCTCCACCCCAACGCCGCCTACGCAGAGCGCGCTCAGGAGGTGTACCGGAAGACCGTGCTCGCCGCAGAAGCGCTCGGGGCGGAGCAGATCTGTCTCTTCGCAGGCTGCCCCGGCACGCCGGATGGCGGCGAGTACCCGAACTGGGTGTCGACCGGGTGGCCCAGCTACTTTGCCGAGCTTCTCGACTGGCAGTGGGAAGAGCGGATCGTCCCCTTCTGGAAGGAGCACGCGGCCTTCGCAGCGGAGCACAACGTCCGATTGGCGTTCGAGATGCATCCGGGAGACTGCGTCTACAACCTCGCGACGCTGCTGCGGCTCCGCGAGGCGTGCGGCGACAACGTCGGGGCGAACTTCGATCCGAGCCACCTCTGGTGGCAGCTCTCTGATCCGCTGGTCGTCGTCCGCGAGCTGGGAGACCGGGGGATGCTCTATCACGTGCATGCGAAGGACACGTACATCGACGTCGATCGGGCGGCTCGGGACGGCGTCCTCGCCACCCTGCCGCACGAAGACCCGAATCGCTCCTGGCGCTTCGCGACCGTCGGGTATGGGCACGACGCCACCTTCTGGAAGCAACTGGCGGCGACGCTGCGGGTCGTCGGGTACGAGGGTGTGGTCAGCATCGAGCACGAGGATCCGCTCGCTCCCGTGATGGAAGGCCTCGAGCGGACCGTCGCACTGCTGCGCGACGCCCTGTGGGGCGAGCCCAGCGCCTCGCTCGCGTGGCTCACAGATCCGCCGAACCTCACGACACTCGAGCGCCAGGCACAAGCGGAGAGCGCCGGCTAGACGTCACGCGCGGCCGGCGACGGCCGCGTGCGGCGAGCGAACGAGGACCGAGATCGACGTTCACATCTCGATCGAAGGGCAGGAGGGAGTGACCTGGCCGGTCTGGCGCAGGCTCGCGGACGCCTGCGAGCTTGCCGGAGTGGCCGGGCTGTTCACGTCCGATCACTATCTGTCGGAGACGCAACCTTCCGGCCGAGCGGCGCTCGATGCATGGTCGGTGATCGCGGCGCTGGCCGCTGTCACCGAGCGGGTTCGACTCGGGACACTCGTCTCGCCCGTCACGTTTCGCCATCCAGCGGTGTTGGCGAAGTGCGTCGTCACGGCGGACAACATCTCCGGCGGTCGAATCGAGCTGGGCGTCGGAGCAGGCTGGTATGCCGCCGAGCACGAGGCCTACGGCTTCGAGTTTCCGAGCGTGCGCGACCGGCTGCAGATCCTCGACGAGCAGCTCACGGTCATCCGGTTGCTCACCGGTCGGAAGACAGCCAGCCACGACGGAGGTCGCTACCGGCTGGTCAACTGCCCGGCGTTGCCCAAGCCCTATTCCGGCCGCCTGCCGATCATCGTGGGTGGCACCGGCAAGCGCGGCACCGTCGGCTGCGCGGCACGACATGCCGACGAGTACAACGTCTACGCAGTCTCCCTCGAGGGGGCTCGACGCGTTCGCGAGATGCTCGATGACGCGTGTCGCGAGATCGGACGCGATCCGGCGACGCTGTCGCTGTCACTGTCGCTGACGTGCGCCATCGGCGCGAGCGAGCGGGAGGTCGAGCGTCGCGTGCGGCGGATTCGAGCGCTCCGTCCGGTCCAGGACGACGAGCTGCGACGAGGCCCGGACGCAGGGTGGCTGATCGGGACGCCGGATGCCGTGGTCGACCAGCTCCGAGACGTGACGGACGCGCAGGTCAGTCGTGTCTTCCTGGGCCTCGCCGACCACACGGACACCGACGCGATCGAGCTGCTCGGCGCAGAGGTCCTGAGCCGTGTCGGTTGAGCACCACGAGCCGGGCCCGGTCATTGTCGGTTGAGCGAGAGAGGCGAGGTGATCTGAATGCGGTTGGGACTGCTCGACCCCGTCTGGGAGGGCTCTGAATGGGAGGGGCTACCGGGCTCGATCAAGGCCCGAGAGGTCGGCTTCGACGCGGTGGACATCGGCATCGATCCGCTCGACATCGACGCCGCGACCTACGCGCACAGGGTCGCCACAGTGCCCGAGATCGGACTTCCCGTCGTCTCGGTGCCGTGCGTTGCGCTCGGGATCGCCGACTACAACCGGTCGGTGGCACGGTTTCACGTCGATCGGGCGAAGCGTCACGTCGATCTCGCTTCCGATCTCGGGGCGCAGAACGTCCTGATCGTGATCGGCGACTATCCATGGCGCGGCGAGGTCATTCCGCGTGAGGAGCAGTGGAGCTTCGCGATCGACAACGTGCGGCAGGTTGCGGCCCACGCGCAGAGCCTCGGGGTCGAGATCGCTCTGGAGTTGGAGCCCTTCGAGTACGCGATCGTCAACAGCATCGAGCTGATGGTTCGATTCCTCGACGAGGTCGACAGCCCGGCCATGAAGGCGAACGCCGACCTCGCTCATCTCTGGGCGATGAAGATCGATCCGGGTGAGCTCTCACGCCTGAAGGGCCGCATCGCGCATGCACACGTGTGCGACTGCGACGGGATCGTCTACCGCTGCCTTCCTCCGGGACGGGGGACAGCGCCGCTCGTGGACTATCTCCGGGGTCTTGCCGAAACCGGATTCGACGGCGTCGTCAGCCTGGAGCTCGAGCCGCCGCCTCGAGGCGAGGACGTCGTCGCGTGGGTGACCGAAGGGTACGAACAGACGTCCCTTCTGCTCGAGGCCGCCGGGATAGCACGCCGTTAGGAGAGCCACATGAGCGAGATCACGGCCCGACGTGAACTGAGGCCTCAACCTCGCGATGCGGCATCCCGGCCGTTGCCGGGGCACCGGCGGCGGCTTGCGTGACCGCTCCCCGACCTGCGCGCGACCTGCTTCCGTACCAAGCCGTGATGGCGGTCGCCGCTGCGTCCGTCGGCGGCATCGCTGCCTTGCTCGGTGATCTCCGCGAGGATCTCCACGTCGGCGACGTCAGAGCAGGCCTGCTCGTGGGGGCCGGCTTCCTTGCTTCCTTCGTCGCCCAGGTCACGCTGGCGCCCCTGGCCGATCGAGGTCGCGGGCCACGGCTTCTGCAAGGAGGTATCGGGCTCGCCTCCATCGCGTTGCTCAGCATGGCCCTCATCGACACGTATTGGGTCTTTCTCGCCGCCCGCGCTGCTCTCGGCTTCGGCGTCGGCTTGATCCTTCCCGGCGTTCGCAGAGCTGCGGTTGTCCTCGATCCGGGCAGGGTCGGAGAGAATCTGGGCAAGCTCATCGGGGGCGAGGTGGTCGGGTACATCCTCGGACCCGTCGTCGCAGCCGGAGCGGCCGAGATAGTCGGGCTCTCCTTCAGCTTCGCCGTGTTCGGCGTCGCGCTCGCCTGTCTGGCACCGGTTGCCTTTCGCCTCCCCCCGGACCCCGGACGAAAGGATACGAGCGGAGCCGGCTCCTGGAATCTCCTGCGACGCCCGGCATTCGTGGGAGCCCTTCTGCTCATGGGTGGGTATGTCTTCCCCTTCGGCGCGGTTCAGACCGTGCTGCCACTTCAACTCACCGATCACGACATCAGCAGGCTGACGATCGGATTGGTCTTTGCCGCGCTGGCAACCCCGATCGTCGTTGCCGCGCCGCTCGGCGGGAGAGCAGCCGACCGGGTCGGCGCCCTACGGGTAGCCGTGGCCGGCATGGTCCTCGTCTGTCTCGTCACCCCGCTGCTCGGCATCGAGTCGACCCCAGCCGTCCTGCTCATCGTGGTAGGCGTCATCGGCGCAGCCGACGGCTTCGGGATCACCGCCGGCCAGGCCGTCGTGACGCAGACGGTGCCCGAAGAGCGTCAAGCGGCCGCTCTCGGTCTGATGGGAGCCACCGAGGTTCTGGTGGCAGGACTCGTCGCGATTCCGGCGACCGCCCTCTATCACGAGGCAGGCGAAGCGACGCTGTGGGTCGTGACCGCGATCGCCACCCTGGCCGTCGTGCTCCTGGGAGCGAGCGTCGTGGCCCGCGACCGCGCCGGGGGAACGTCTCCAGACCGAGCATAACTTCATCTTTGATAGCCGCTTTACTCTTTGTACTATTGAGGCTAATATCGCTTGCGCAAACGCGGTCGTGTACGTGTTTGCGTGCTGTTGGGCCGGTGAACGGCCGTGGCAATCACGTCAGTGGAGGAGCTTGAATGTCTGTTGCCGAACGGGTAGGTGTGGGAGGCGAGGAGCCGTTGGGGCGGGGGGCAGCTCGACAGTCCGGCGACCGTCACCGGCGAACGCACGACGCACGGGATGCCGCGACGATCTCGACGGATGAGCTGCGGCGTCGGCTCGGCGACACCGATCTCACGATCGTCGACGTACGGCCGCTCCATGCATACAACGGGTGGCGCCTGAGCGGCGAGGCTCGAGGGGGTCACATCCCGGGGGCAGTGGCGTTCCCGGGCGCCTGGCTGACCAGCGTCGACGACGCCGAGGTCGAGCGGCTGCTGGTCTCGAAGGACATCGTTCCCGGCCGAGAAGTCGTCCTCTACGGCGTCGGCGCCGAGGACGTCCTGGCGATCGGGACCAGGCTGGCGGGTCTCGGCCACGCCGGTGTCCGGATCTACGAGCCGGGCTGGACCGAGTGGGCTGCCGACCGGACTCTGCCGATCGAGCGCTTGCCGCACTACGACAAGCTCGTCCACACCGAATGGCTCCGGGAGGTGCTCGCCGGCGGGCGGCCCGAGGCCGCGCCTGCAGGCCGGTTCCTGCTCTTCCACGTCAATTTCGGGGTTCCCGAGGAGTACGAGGAAGACCACATACCCGGCGCGCTCTATCTCGACACCAATCGGCTCGAGAATCCGGTCGACTGGAACCGCCGATCGCCGGAGGAGCTCGAGGCGGCTCTGTGCTCGCTCGGAATCACCCACGGCACCACCGTCGTCCTCTACGGCCGCGACACCGAGGGGCACGCCGAAGAGAAGTGGCCGGGACGTCGCGCCGGCCAGATCGCGGCCACTCGCGCAGCGATGATCCTGCGCTACTGCGGCGTCGACGACGTCCGCCTGCTCGACGGCGGCTACGACCGGTGGGTTCAGGCGGGTAACGCGCTCGAGACGGCGCTCCGCGAGCCCACCCCGGTCTCGGCGTTCGGTGTCCAGATCCCGCTGCGCCCGGAGGTCATCGTCGACCTCGACGAGGCCAAGCAGATCGTCGCTGACCCGGAGCACGCTGCTCTGGTCAGCGTCCGGACCTGGAACGAGCACATCGGCAAGGTCAGCGGCTACAACTACATCGGCCCGGCCGGTCGGATCGCCGGCGACGTGTGGGGCAACTGCGGCTCGGACGCCTACCACATGCAGCATTACCGCAACGTGGACAACACGATGCGCGTCTATCCGGAGATCGCGGCCAACTGGGAAGAGGCCGGCATCACCGCCGACAAGTGGGTCGCCTTCTACTGCGGCACCGGCTGGCGGGCAAGCGAGACCTGGTTCTACGCCTACCTGATGGGTTGGCAGCGGATCGCCGTCTACGACGGCGGCTGGTTCGAATGGAGCCAGGATCCGATCAACAACCCGATCGAGGCGGGGGAGCCGCAGGACGGGCTCGCCGCGTAGCGGCAGGGAGGCCCTCGAGGGCTCTCCGGTTTCTGGACAGCGCTTGGAGTACGGGCCGAGCACGGGCCACGGGCGTTCCGCTGAGACCACGTCATGAAGAGCGCGCGTTACGCTCTGTCGATCGATCGAGGCGATGCGACCGGAGCTGTGAGGAGAACGGAGTGGCAGGACTGCGGGAGCGCCTGGAGCATGACGTGGTGCTCGGGGCGGAGGGATACCTGTTCGAGTTGGAGCGGCGCGGCTACCTGAAGAGCGGGCCCTACGTGCCTGAGGTGGTGTTGGATTTCCCGGAGGCAGTGCGGGAGCTGCATCGGGAGTTTCTTCGTGCCGGGTCGGAGGTGATGGTTGCCTTCACGTACTACGGCCACCGCGAGAAGCTGCGGATGATCGGGCGGGAGGATGACCTGGAGCCGCTGAACAGACAGGCGCTGCGCCTGGCGAAGGAGGTTGCCGACGAGGACGACGCGCTGGTGGCCGGAAACATCTGCAACACCTGGGTCTTCGATCCGGAGGCTCCCGAGAGCTCGGGCAGGCTCGTGCGCGAGATGTATCGCGAGCAGGTCGCCTGGGCAGTCGAGGAGGGAGCCGACTTGATCATCTCCGAGACGAACGACTACCTGGGCGAGGCGATGATCGGGCTGGAGGTGATCCAAGAGTTTGGTCTTCCGGCTCTGGTGGCATTCGCCTCGACGAGCGACCGGACGATCGACGGCTACGAATTCGAGGAGGCCTCCAGGCGACTGGAGGCCCAGGGCGCCGATGTCGTCGGTCTCAACTGCTCGCGCGGGCCGCAGACGATGCTGCCGATCATCGAGAGGATCCGCGCCGCCGTTGCCTGCGGAGTGGCGGCCCTGCCCGTGCCGTATCGGACGACGCCGGCCGAGCCGACCTTCCAGTCGTTGCGCGGCGCCGACGGTGCCCGGACGTTTCCGCTTGCACTCGACCCGTTCCTCTGTACGCGCTTCGAGATGGCCGACTTCGCCGTCTCCGCTCGGGACGCCGGCGTCAACTACATCGGCATCTGCTGTGGCGGCGCGCCGCATCATGTTCGCGCGATGGCGGAGAGCCTCGGTCGCACGGTCCCGGCGAGCCGGTACTCGCCGGATCTCTCGCTGCATCCGATCCTCGGCGAGAGCGTCGAGGAGAAAGAGAAGAAGTTCGCGAACTGGAAAGACTGAGGGCGCCCGAGATCGTATGGCGGTGAGCGACCCCCGAGTCGTGGTGGTCGGTGCCGGCGTCGTCGGTCTCGCGTGCGCATGGGAGCTGCGACGCGCAGGTGCGGACGTGGTCGTGATCGAGCGTGGCACGGTCGGTGGCGGTACGTCGCAGGGCAACACCGGCTGGGTCAGCCCCAGCCTCACCTATCCTCTGCCGGCCCCCGGGATGGTCCGTGAGGGGCTGCGCCAGCTCGTCACGGGCGGCGAGGCGTTCGTGCTTCGCCCGAGTCTCGATCCGACCTTCCTGCGCTGGCTCTGGAGCTTCCGGCGAAGCTGCAGCGCGGTACGATTCGAGGCCGGCGTCCGCGCGCTGCTCGCCCTCAACAGGCACACGCTCGAGCTGTTCGATCACTACCGGGCAGCGGGTGTGTCGTTCGAGATGCACGCGGCCGGGCTCGTCGTCGCTGCGCGCACAGCCGAGGGTCTCGACCCGTACCGGACGATCTTCCAGAAACTCCGGCAGCTGGGCCACGAGGGAGGATCGATCGACGAGCTCGACAGCCAGGCGCTCGTCGCGCTCGAGCCGGCGCTCGACCCGACCCACGTCGCCGCCGGCCTTCATGCCACGGTCGACCGGTTCGTTCGACCCGAGCAGTTGACCGCCGGGCTTGCCGACAGCCTCCGCCACGACGGGGTCGAGATACGCGAGGGATGCGAGCTCCACAGGCTCGCGCGACGAAACGGCGGCCTCGAGTACCGGACGACCGACGGAACGGACAACGCGGATCGAGTCGTCCTCGCGGCCGGCTTGCCGACTGCAGCCCTGCTCCGCGATATCGGCGTTCGGCTACCACTCGTCGGCGCTCGTGGGTACAGCGTCACCCTCACCGGGCGAGGCACGCGGCCTCAGCACGCCCTCTACCTGGCCGAGGCGAAGCTTGGCCTGAGCCCGTTCCGCGACAGCCTGCGGATCGCCGGCGTGTTCGAGCTCGGCGCGTCGAGCGTCGATACGCCGCCCGGTGTCGGTGAGCGGCTGATCGCCGCGGCGAGCCCTTACCTGGCCAGCTGGCAGCCCAACCCGGACGAGGCTCTCCTCCCCTGGGCCGGCCTCCGTCCCGCGACCCCCGACGGGCTGCCGCTCATCGGAGCGCTCCCGGGGGTCGCAGGCGTGTATCTGGCCACCGGCCACGGCATGCTCGGAGTGACGCTCGCCCCCGCAACCGCCGCGCTGCTCACCCCACTCGTGCTCCACGGCCACGCCGCACCGGAGCTCGCCCCCTTCGATCCCGGCCGGGCCGTCTAGACGGTCCCGTGACGCGCAGGCACAGTAGCGACGCCGCCGGAGCGGGGGTTCCTCCGATGAGCGTCGGCTAGGCCGAGAGCTTGTAGCCGACGGGCAGCGGGTCGACGCCGTCGGGATCGCGGACGTAGCTGCCGCTCTGCGTGCTGCGCACGAACCTCCAACCCGTGCGGCGGGCTGAGCCGGCCTTGATCTGACCGGCGTTCCAGTCGCGCAGCTCCTCGACGCTGACGCCTGCGAGCTCAGCCAGTCGCTGCTCGATCCGGCAGGCGGTCTCGGCGTTGACGGCCATGGCTTCAGTGAACACGACGCGGAGGACGACAGTTCGGTGCGCGAGGTGGCGACGAAGAGTCGGCCGCTCCGACCCGATGCGGGGGGTCGGGTACGAGCGCTTCTATACTCGCGCCATGAGCGACGTATCTGCATTGATCGAGCGCCACGACGCCGCGTGGAACGCTCAGGACCTCGACGCCGTGATGGCGGCCTACACGGATGACATCGTGTTTCAGAATCACACGGCGGGAGAAGCCCCCGTGGTCGGTTCTGCTGCCGTCCGGGCGCACATCGGCGGGATCTTCACCCGATGGTCAGACATGCGGTTCTCGTCGCGGCGTCTCTACATCTCGCCGCAGGTCTGCGTCAGCGAATGGACCGCGCAGGCGACTGCACCCGACGGCCGGCGCCTCGAGTGGGACGGGGTCGACGTGCTCCCGATCCGCGACGGTTCGATCGCGCGCAAGGACGTCTACTCCACGTCCCACATCCCACGCACCGTCAGCCCGTAATTTCAGTACCTCGGCCACCTGGTTCGGCACGGCCGGAGAGTGCCACGCCACGAGCTGTCTCCTCGCGGAGCTGTAGGAGCGTCTCGTCCGTGTGCAGGTGCACCCCGGCAAGCCTGATCACCTCGCCCGCTGAGATCGGTCGGGCGACGCGTGCGTTGTGCGTCAGTCCAATCGGAAGCATGCCCTCCGTGATCGCACGGGCGGCCGGCACGAGTGCCCCGTAGGCGCAGTAGCCGCCCTCGCCGTCGAGCGTCTCGCCGACCGCCAAGTCGCGCTTGGCGACGGCGACGACGTCGGCCTTGAACCCGCGTGGTGTGCCAGTCGGCTCGCCGAAGAGCCCTGCGCGCAGAACGCTGATCGCGAGCTCCAGCCCGATGAAGTGGTATGGACGGTAGAGCGCCGCGTGACGGCCCGTGGCGTCGGTCTCGATGCCGTATTCCGGCAGCGATCGGCGCGCCAGCTCGTCATGCACGGCGAAGACGACGAAGACGCCCCAGCGCAGCTCGTCGCCTGCCACCGCCTCGACGGTGCCGATCCGGGAGAGCCGAGCCGGCAGCCCTGGTAGCTCGTGACGATCCGCGTGCGGGAACCGAAGCCCTTCCTCCTGCGGGTCGAGCCCGGTTGCGTTGCAGACCGCGGCCAGCTCGATCGCAGATTTCGTCCCGTCCGTGAAGCTGGTGAATATCTGGGGATCAGCGCCGTCGACCCGGTGCCCGTAGCGCTCCCAGACGGTTTCGGGCGTGGTGAGATGGAAGCCGTGCTCGTGGCGCGTGCCCTTCCCGGCGCAGACGACCTCGAAGCCGCACACCTGCGCCCACTCGACCAGCTCGCAGATCAAGGCAGGCTGGTCGCCGTAGGCAAGTGTGTAGACAACGCCTGCCTCGGCTGCGCGCCGCGCCAAGGCTGGGCCCGCGAGCACATCACCCTCGACCGTGACCATGACGACGTGCCGCCCAGACTCGATCGCTGTGAGTGCGTGGGCGACTCCGGCGGCCGGGGATCCGGTCGCCTCGACGACCACGTCGACCTCGCGCTCGGCGATCAGGGCGGTAGCATCGCTCCCCACCACGGCGTCACCGCCCACCCGCCGGGCCCGCTCCAGGTCGAGATCGGCGACCCAGCCGATCTCGAGCCCAGGGAGCCGTCGCGCCTGGGTGAGAAACATCGTCGCGAACTTCCCGGCTCCCACCACGCCGACGCGAAGCGGCCGCTGCCGGGCGGCGAGCGTCGTCAGCAGATCGCGCACGAGGTACGTCGAGTGGGCAAACCACCAAGGTACTGCAGTCGCCTGGCTACCGCTCTCCACGCCTCCGCAGGCGTCGTGGTTGCGAGCAGCAGCTCGAGGCCGGCCGGACGACTGGCGTGTCGAGTCGGACGGGGCGGGCGGGCAGTTCGGTTGTGACGCCAGGTAGCGACCTTCCCTGCTGTTCGGCCCGTGGGTACTGGTCGACCGTGCTGAGCATGTCGTCTTCCGTTGGCAGTTGCGCCAGGGCTTTCGATCGAGCAACGAGTACGAGCTGCACACGCGTGGGGTTGCGAGAAGCGCGGTGCTGCATGGATCGGTATGGAACGCCGAGGGGGCCCGAAGGCCCGCTCGGTTCTCTTTCTCGGTCGGCGAGAGGAGCTTCTAGACCTCAGCGAGGGTGCGGCGCTTGTGCAGGGCCATGGCGCTGCCGGCGGCCGCAATCGCGATGCCGAGGCCGCCGCCGGCGCCGATCAGGGCGCTGACCCAGTCGAACCCGCCACCGACCGGTCCCGTGCCCTGGCTGTTGTTCACGAAGACGGTGGGCTCGGAGCTCGAGCCGGGGAACTGGGTGCGGGCGAGCCGGGCGGGGATCTCGATGTGCCCGTCTTGCACCTTCATGGCGGACGCATGGCTGCTTCCCTGGACGTTCATGAAGACCGTCGGTTCGGAGCTCGAGCCGGGATACTGGGTGCGGGCGAGCCAGGCCGGGATCGTGATGGGCCCGGCCATATAGACCGTCGGCTTGGAGCTCGAGCCGGGAAACTGGGTGCGGGCAAGCCAGGCGGGGATCTTGACGTGCCCTTGCGGCGCGGACGTCGCTGACGCGATCGGCGCGATGACGGCGACGGCGAGCGCGACAACGATCGCCGTGAACAGCTTGGTGGAGAGCTTGCGATGCATCGTTCCTCCTTCGTTCCTTCTTGCGACCACCTCTGCGATCGCCTTCTGGGTGAGAAGATGCGCTCGGGCGTTGAGAGCCGACTGAGAGGACGCTGAGAGATGGAGTTCCGGATTCTCGGGCCACTCGAGGTCACCGACGGGGGCGAATCGCTGCGTCTCGGCGGCGCCCGACAACGGGCGATGCTCGCGCTTCTGCTCACCCGCCCGAACGAGGTCGTCTCAACGGACCGTCTGATCGACGAGCTGTGGGGCGGAGAACCGCCTCGCTCGGCCCTGAACACCATCCAGTACTACGTCTCGCAGCTGCGCAAGCTCCTCGGTGCGGAGCGCATCGTGACGCGCCCCCCGGGCTACGCGATCCGTATTGAACGCGGCGAGCTCGATCTCGAGCGCTTCGAGCTTCTCGTCGAGCGAGGAAGCGCGGAGGAGCTGCACGAGGCGCTTGCGCTTTGGCGAGGACCTCCGCTTGCGGACTTTGTCTACGAGCCGTTCGCACGCGCGGAGATCGTTCGACTCGAAGAGCTGCGACTCGTCGCTCTCGAGATGCGAATCGGTGCCGACCTTGAGCTCGGCCGTCATGTCGAGCTCGTCGCAGAGCTCGAGAAGCTGATCGGGCAACATCACTTTCGGGAGCGGCTGCACGGCCAGCTCATGCTCGCTTTCTACCGGTCCGGAAGGCAGGCAGAGGCTCTCGCCGCCTACCAAGACGCACGCGAGACTCTCGTCGAGGAGCTAGGCATCGAGCCCGGCCCGGCACTCCAGGAGCTTGAGCGTGCGATTCTGCGGCAGGATCCCAAACTCGAGCCGGCCGCCTCGACTCGGTCCAGAGCACCCGCCGAGGGCGACGCGTGGCCCGAGCGTTCGATCGTGGTTGCCGCGGACGATCGGAACATCGAACTGCTGCTCGCGCTCGCCGAGCCGCTGGCCCGGTCAGTTCCGCCAAGGGAGCTGATCGTGGCCCGGCTCGTCGCGGCGGAAGTGCTTGCACCGACGGCGGTGCTTCTCCACGATCACTGCGAGCGTCTCGCAGAGCGCGGTGTCTCGGCCCGTGCAGCCGCGTTCACGTCTGCGGATCCGGGCCCCGACCTCGTGCGGCTCGCTTCGGAACAGGACGCCGACCTCGTCTTGCTCGACGCGCCGCCGGGCTTTCTCGACGACGGCCTGCTCGCGGGCCAGGTCGGTGTGATCCTCGGCTCCGCAGCTTGCGACGTGGGCGTGCTCATAGCGCGCGGCGAGACGCTTCGCGTCGGCCCTGACCGGCCGGTTCTCGTCCCGTTCGGCGGCGCCGAGCACGACTGGGCGGCGGTCGAGCTCGCAGCCTGGATCGTGCGCGCATCCGGTTCCTCGCTTCGCCTGGTCGGGCGCGAGGCCGACCTCGCGGGCGGCGAGCGGGACGCGAGCCGCCTGCTTGCCAGCGCCTCGCTTCTGATCCAGCGCGCTGTCCGCGTTCCGACGGAGCCGCTCCTTGTGGCGCCGGGCCGCGAGGGCATCCTCCGCGCGGCCGGGGAGGCGGGCCTACTCGTCTTCGGCCTGTCCGACCGCTGGCGTCAGGAAGGTCTCGGCCAGACGCGGCTCGCGATCGCGAACGACGCACCCGCGCCAACGCTGCTTGTGCGCAAAGGGCTGCGCCCGGGCGGCATCGCACCGCCCGAGACGACGACGCGCTTCACGTGGACGCTTGCCGCACGCTGAGGACGAAGCCAGCCGCAATTTGCAATGATCGTTGCGAGCTTGCATGAGCGTGTTGACGCGACGCGATTTTCTGGCCGGCGGAGCCTTGGCCGTGGGCGCGCTCGCGACAGGAGCCGGCCGCGCCGGGGCGGCCCGGGCGCGGTTCGACGGGACGATCCGAGTCGGGGGTCTCGGCTACGACCTGCTCGAGCCCATCCGCAGGCGAGCGGGGCGGGATCTCGACCTCAGAATCGTCAGTGCGGTCGGGCCCCCGCCGGTGATCCAGCGTTGGGTCCGCCAGCAGCCCGGCGCGTTCGACATCCTCTCCTGCTTCGCGCAGGACATCGCCGAGTTCTGGACAACGGGGAACCTCCAGCCCCTGGAGATAGCCAGGATCCGACGCTGGAAGGACGTAACGCCGCTCTACAGGCTCGGCAAGCTGCACCCCCGCGATGCGCGCTGCGCGTACGGCCAGGGCGACGCCCCCTTCCGCAAGCTCTACCTCGACCCGGATCGCTCGGACAGGTGGAGAAGCGCCCCGGGCGCCCCGCGCTCGCTCGACCGGCTGCTGGTGCAGTGGGCGGATGAGGCGACCGGAAAGCCTGTCGGGCCGGAGCCGCGCCTCTGCACCGGCCTCCCGGGCACGTTCAACTTGGACTCGTTCGGCTACAACGCCAAGGCCCTCCGGAAGCGGCCTGAGGAGCTGTCGTGGGCGGAGCTCGTCAACCGGCGCTGGACTGGGCGCGTCGCTCTCATTGCCGACCCGCATGTCGGGCTGCAGGACGGCGGCAACGCCGTGCAGGCGGCAGGGTTGATGAGGTTCGGCGATTTGGGTGACCCGACGAGGAGGGAGATCGACAGATTCGTCAAGATCCTGCTCGCGCTCCGGAAGAAGGGGCAGTTCTTCAACGTATGGAACATTCCTTCGGCCCAGCCGGTCGAGTGGATGCGCGCGGGGGAGGTGGTCATCGGTTCGTTGTTCGCCGGCCAGGTCGCAGCGCTCGCCGCGCTCGGCTTCCCTATCCGCCAGGCCGCTCCGCGCGAGGGGTATCGGGCGTTCGCCGGCTTGCTCTCCATCTCAGCCGAGGTGACAGACCCCGCGAAGCTCGATGCCTGCTATGACTTCCTCAACTGGTGGCACTCAGGCTACGGCGGTGCCGTCCTGCTGCGCCAGGGCTACTACACGGGAGTGCAGGCGACGAGCCGCCGCTTCATGGCTCCAGGCGAGTACGGCTACTGGATGGAGGGGGAGCCGGCAGACCGCACGTACGGAGGGGCGTACGGCGACGCCTCCGTCCGGAAGGGGCGGGTGCGGGACGGCGGGTCATTCGCGACACGGGCCTGCCGGATCTCGAGCTGGAACTCGATCGGGACTCAGGACGAGTACCTGCTCAAGCGCTGGCAGGAGTTCGTCTCCAGCTTCTAGCCCGCCCTGACCGTCACCCAGACGCCGCCCGCGCCGGCGGCGATACTCGTCGGGTAACGACCTACCTTCGTCGTGAAGACCACGGTGCGGCTTTGCGGGTCGACCCGCGAGACGGTGCCGTCGCGGTAGTTGGAGACCCACACGGACCCTTCGCCGACCGCCACCCCGACCGGACCGTCGCCTACGTGGATCGAGCGCTCGATCCGGTTCTTCTCGGGGTCGATCTCGAACAGCGTGTCAGTGGGATTGCTCGTGACCCAGACGCCGTTGGCGCCCACGGCCAGTCCGCCCGGGTCGCGAATCGGAATCCTGGCGACGACCCTGTTCGTTCCCGCATCCACATGCCAGACGCCGCTGTCGTCTGCTGCCCAGACCCCGCCGTAGCCGCTGGCGACGGCGTAGCAGCAGACACCCTTGATCGTGCGGACAATGTCGCCGCCACGATTGATCCGGACCAGGCCGTTGAACGCAAGCGTCCAGAGAGCGCTCTCGCCGACCGCAACCGCGAGGTAGCCTGAGGTAGGCGTGAAAGAGACAGCGAGCGTCGCGGGGTCGATTCGCGTCAGCGTCGAGTCGGTGTTGACGACCCAGACGCTCCCATTGCCAACGGCGATTGCGTTCGGACCGCCTGTCGTCGCCTTCCAGGTGACCTGGTTCGTTGCTGGATCGAGGCGCCGGACGGCGGAGTCCTCGACGCTTCCGACCCATACTGCGCCGCCGCCCACGGCGAGGGCGCTCGGGTTGTGGCCCACGGCGATCGTCGCGACGAGCTCGTTGGTCTTCGGGTCGATCCGCTGGAGGGCGTCAGCCTTGAGGGCGAGCGTCGGCTTCGTGCTCGGCCGCGCCGGGGCGCCGCCATTCTGGCTCAGCAGGAAGGCCCCGACCGCCGCCGCGACGGCCATGAGCAGGCCTGTGGATGCGAGGAGGAGCGGTGTCCGGTCGTGGACGACTGCTTCGCGCAGACCGAGAGCCTCCCTCGTCGCCTCAACAAGCTCAGCGCAGGTCGCGTAGCGCTCCTGGGGCGACTTCGACATTGCCTTCGCGAGCACAGAATCGATCGCCTCCGGGAGCTCCGGCCGGCGCTCGCTTGCCCGGGGCGGGTGTTCCTGCACATGCGCCCAGAGAACGGCGAGCTCCGAGTTCCGCTCGTAGGGCACCTCGCCCGTCAGGCACTCGTACAACAGGCAGCCGAGCGAGTAGAGGTCGGCGCGCCCGTCGACCTCCCTCCCCTCGATCTGCTCAGGAGCGACGTAGTCAACCGTGCCAACGATCTGACCGGCCGGCTCGCCCCGATCGGAGGCGCCCTGCGCCAACCCGAAGTCGACAAGATAGAGGTGGTCGGCGGAGTCGAGCAGCGCGTTCGAGGGCTTGACGTCACGGTGGACGAGCCCACGCGCGTGAGCAGTGTCGAGCGCGTCGGCGAGCTGGGTGAGCAGCGCGAACGCGCGGACGGGCGCAAGCCCGCGCTCCTTCCGAATGAGAGCCTTCAGGTCTGTGCCCTCGACGAGCCGCATCGCGATCACAAGCCGACCGTCGACCTCGCGGGCGTCGTAGATCGGGATCACGTTCGGGTGCTCGAGCGAAGCGGAGAGCTCGGACTCGCGGAGGAACCGCTCCCGGAAACGCTCGTCCCCGGAGAGCTCAGGCGCGACGAGCTTCAACGCCACATAGCGGTTCAGGCGCGGGTCATAGGCCTTGTAAACGACACCCATCCCACCCCGGCCGAGCAAGCTCTCGATCCGGTAGCCGAGGAGTTCGGTCCCGATCCGAGGGTCTGTCGAAACAGGCACGCCTCAACCTCCCGCTCAAGCGGGAACAATAGACCCGCCCGGAGTGCTGGCAGCGGGAGTTCGGTGGTTCCGGGTAGCCGCGTCCGTGGCGGCGCGTGAGTGGAACTCACTCCGTCTGCCTCCCGGCCGGGACGCCAACAGGCTGTTGCTCGCCTGAAACGGATCTGAAACACACGGAGCGCAACCTGGCTGTCACGGCCACCGCCGCGATGGTCGCGGTCGTCGGCATCACTCTAGCTCTCGCCGTCGTCGTCGCCCTCAGCGACGGCGCAGCACTCGGTTCAAGGCATGCGGTGACCGAGGAGGGCGTTCGGTTCTCGTTCAGAGTGCCGACGTGGGCCACGCCGTCGAGCTTCGATGACTGGGAAACGTTCAGCAGCATCCCGACCGACAAGTCCCCTGGAGGGCCGATCTCGCTCAACAAGTCCATCGTGGGGCCACAAGGTGCAGAGGCGATCATCAATTGGACGAGCTTCCCGGACGGCGACTACGCCGATCCGTGCGCCCGTCTGCTGAAACGGTCGATTGGCCGATCGGCCGCCAATCTCGCAGCCGCAGTGTCGACGGCGCCCGGCACCAAGCTCGTCAAGGGGCCATTGAACGTCACCCTGGGCGGGCACCCCGCGAAGCACGTGGTGCTCAAAGTTCGCGAGAGCGTCGGCTGCGACCCGGGGTTCTTCTACACCTGGCGAGACGTATACGGCGGTGCGTTGTGGGGGAGGACGGAAGCAAGCAACACGATCCGGGTATGGATCGTCAACGTGGACGGAAGGCTTCTCTTCATCCAAGCCGCGACAACCCCGGCAGCCGGGTGGCTCAACAAGGAGGTGCTGCAGATCGTCGAATCGATCAGGTTCGACTGATCTGATCCCCACACGCGGCGGTCGTCGGGACATGAACCCCTCTTCGTACCGTCGACGCTGCGGCGCGGCACCTGACCGCCCGTGGGTTCGTGTTCTGCCCGGAGTGCCGGCAGCGGGAGTTCGGGGAAGCGGAGGGCCGCGAGCATCAGTTGAGGCCGCCAAACGCGTGCAAGAATGCGTGCAAGACGACGCCTCGGTTGCCGGCGACAAGAAAAAAGCCCCGCCTGAGCGGGGCTTTTCGAATAGCGGGGGCAGGATTTGAACCTGCGACCTCCGGGTTATGAGGGCAGTTCAGGCTCCAGCCTGCTTCCGCCCCCACCCCCCGCGATCGCTGTATCCATGCCGAAACGCAGCGATGTGACAGCGGGCACGGAGGGCGCCGGAGGGGCCTCGCTGCCCGAGAAGCCCTGAGACATTCCCTGAGATCCGATCAGCCGATCCCCGCGGCGGCGAGCAACTCTCCGACCTCATCCGCCCGCTGCTCGGACTGGCTCTCGTTGAGGCCGTACGTGCGGTCGATCATCGTGGTGTCCTTGTGCCCGAGCGACTGGGCGAAGGCGAGCTTCTTCCTGTCGTGTGGAGCGCGAGTTCTTCGCGTCGCCGCTGGATCGGCCATGCGCGGAAGACGACTGAGTAGGGACACCCCTCCCCCGCGCACAACGAGCAGGCGTTGGGGCCTGGTCGGGGAGCGACTGGGCAGATGCAGGCTAGCTCGAGCAGAATGAGGAGGTGCGCATCGATCCTCGGCTGATCGCCGCTGGGGTCACGCTGCTGCTCGGTGTGACCGTGGTTGGTGCGACTGCGAGTGGCGGCACCCGGGGACGCGAGTCCGCCGCCGCACGTTGGGTGATCACCGATCTCGGAACGCTCGGCGGGAAGGACAGCTCCGCCTCGGCTATCAACGAGCGCGGGCAGGTCGTCGGGTCGAGCGTCACAAAGGAGGGCGACGAGCATGCCTTCCTCTGGCAGAACGGAAAGATGAAAGACCTCGGCACGTTGGGCGGGGAGGAAAGCCATGCGTCCGCGATCAACAACCTGGGCCAGATCGCAGGCGAAAGCGACGCCAAGGACGGCACGACGCACGCCTTCCTGTGGCACCGAGGGACGATGACCGACCTCGGCAGCCTAGGGAGCTACATCGGGGGCAGTGGGGGTCATGTCATGGCGATCAACGAAGGCGGGGAAGTAATAGGAACGACGATCTTCGCCGACCCCAACTCACGGTTCGGGCGCTACCGGCACGGGTTCCTCTGGAAGAACGGGCGAATGCGAGACCTCGGCACCTTAGGCGGGCGGCTAACGGAGGTCGCGGCGATCAACGAGCGCGGTCAGATCGTCGGGCGAAGCCAAAAACGCGGGCGCATCTGGCACGCCTTCCTGTGGCAGAACGGGAAGATGAAGGATCTCGGCAGCTTCGGCGCCGAACGGAGCACCGCGTCGGCGATCAACAACCGTGGCCAGATCACCGGCTGGCTGTACGGCCCTCAGCGAGCGTTCCTGTGGCAGAACGGGAAGTTCACCGACCTCGGCACCCTCGGCGGTGCCAGCCTCGCCTACGCGATCAACGATCGCGGCCAAATCGTGGGCGACAGCTCGACTGGCGAGGACGAGGACCACGCCTTCCTCTGGGAGAAGGGAACGATGACGGACCTTGGCAACGTCGCCACGGACGGCCTCACATGGATCAACAATCGCGGACAGGTAGCGGCTTCTACTTACGGCAGCAGTTCGGACCACGATCAGGCCCTCATCTGGGAAGCCGGAAAGTGGACACAACTCAAAGGCCTCCGCGGCTGGCCGGACGCCTCCGCTCACGCGATCAGCGAACGAGGGCACGTAGCCGGCGAGGTCAGCCGCGAGGTTCGCTCCGCAGACAGCAACTACCAATACAGGGCTGTGCTGTGGACGAGGTCGCCCTGACTGACCCCGAGCAAGGCAGTCGGCTGGCACGAGACGCTCCATGAGATCGAAGATCGCCTCCTGAGGTTGACCAGTGGTTGACCAGCGCCTGCAGTCCTAGTGTTCATGCGGGATCCCGACTGACCCCCTACTCTCGAAGTAGGTGCTCAGCACCCCGTCCCCACCCCCGTGGACGATCAGGACTCAGTGGGGCCTGGTAGGGGACAGGGGGCCGGGTCCAGCCGGGCTGCTGCGGAGAATCGGTGGGTGCGTGTTGCGCTTCGGCGTTCGTTGTTGCTGCAGTTCGTCTTTCTGGCGCTCGCGATGGTGGCTGCGGCGACGGTGATCGGTCTGATCACGTTGTGGCCGGATGGATCGTCGACGGCCCGGAAGCAGCCGGCCAGTACACAGGACATCCAACGCGCCACGGTGGAGGCGGTGAGGCGCATCGAGTGCCGGGCGCCGGGACAGTTCAGGTGCTCTCGCGTGACGGTACGTGTGCGAACCGGGCCGGAGCATGGCCGGCTGGCGGGGTTCACGATCGGGGAGACGACCGAGGATATTCGCCTGTCTGTCGGCGATCGGATCAGGGTCTACCGTCTCCCGTTAGCGCAGTCGGCAGCGCTGGGCGGAGTCAAGCTCGACAGATACGGATTCTCGGACTACGAGCGGCAACGCTCGCTTGCTTGGCTGACGCTGATCTTCTGTGTGGTCGTCATGGCAGCGGGACGGCTACGAGCGTTGCGGGCCTTGGTCGGGCTTGGGTTGAGCCTGCTGATCGTGGTCAAGTTTGTTGTCCCGGCGATCCTTGACGGTGGCGACCCGGTCGGCGTCGCGCTCGCGGGTGCGCTCGCAGTCATGTTCGTCACCATCCCGCTCGCCCACGGGCTGGGCGCCAAGTCTGTCGCGGCGATGCTGGGCACGGCCGCCGCGGTCGGCCTCACTGCGCTGCTCGCCTCGATCGCCACCGACGCTGTGCACCTCACCGGGATCGGCTCCGAGGAAACGAGCTACCTGCGTGCCATTGCCGGCGATATCTCTCTGCAGGGCCTACTCCTCGCCGGGATGATCATCGGCGCACTCGGTGTCCTCGACGACCTCACTGTGAGCCAAGCCTCAACCGTGATGGCGCTGCGCCGAGCGAACCCATCGCTCTCGACGCGCCAGGTCATCCACGAAGCCCTCGACGTCGGCCACGACCACATCGCAGCCACCGTTAACACCCTCGTGCTCGCCTACGCGGGCGCCTCCCTCCCCGTCCTCCTCATCTTCTCCCTGGGCGGCTGGACGTTCGGCAACGCCATCAACACCGAGGCCGTCGCCGAGCAGATCGTGGCCATGATCGTCGGCTCGATCGGCCTCATCGCCGCCGTACCCATCACCACCACACTCGCCGCCATCATCGCCTCCCAACTACCCCCCGAAACGCTCGCCGACCCCGGCCACGCACACGCGCACTAAGACGAATACTGCTCCGCGATGAGGCGGCCTTAGGTCTTGAGGCAGTCGGTGATCAGCCGGTAGTAGGGCTTCGGCTCCCTGCCTGGCGAACTGTCTACCTGCTGCATGACGACGTTGCCGATGGGGGGTCGGACCGCCCCGGGGAACCTCGTGTTGCTGAAGCGCCAGCGAGCGTAATAGCGCTTCGCTCTCGCGAGGGTTGGAAAGTATGAGACGTCGAAGTACCAGTCGAACGCCCTGTCCGCGTCAGGATGGACGGCAAACTTGACCTCGAGTAGGTGAACGCGATCGTTGGTTGGATTCATTCGGGTGACGATGTGCCTGACGCTGAACGTGAACGGCAGCCCCTTGGTCGGCGTGTTCAAGTCGACCGGGACATTTGAAAAGCCCGGATTCGTAGCGAGGCACTGCATGGTCCTCGTCGCGTTGTAGATCTGGGCTTCGGACGACCCGCAGCCGACGATGACGAGTCCCATGAGGAAGAACGCCAACACCCTCACGTTTAGAGCTTATGCAGGACAGGAAACAACACCGCCACGGCCGAGGAGACCAGCCTGCCCGAGTGTGCTCTCGCTCGACACCCCAGCCTGTGCTCGACGAGTTGAGCATCGACGCCGAGGTGGGCGCACAAGCGTCTGTTAGTCGTCGTCGGGGATCTGCGCCGATGGAAGTCGGCGTAGAACGAGCCACGCTTGGAGTTCCCCATCTACTCGGCGTGCATCGACGGAGACGCGCCAAGTCGCGCCTTCACGCGACGTCAGGCTCGAGGTGATCCCGGCCTGACCGAGGAGATCCGCGATCATAGGCAGGTTCATCTCAGTCATCTCTAGTTTGTCGAGCCGGATCTCGACTACGTCTGCCCGGAGCTGGATCACATCGGGTGGGAACAAGGTCTGTAGACGCTTGAACAGCTCCTCGGGGCCCTCTATCACGGGTAGCCGACCTTATATCCGCAGAAACACGTGTCAAGCGCGGATCCCGACCGCCTATGAGTCGAGCACTCGGGCCTTCGCGAGCCGGAACTCCTCGTCGGTCAAGATGCCGCGATCGTGGAGGTCGGCCAGCCTCTCAAGGTCGGCGATAGAGCTCGACGACTCGCCCGGCGGAGTCGGTTCGACTGGTTCCGGCACCTCGGGAAAGACGCGTTTGAGTGTCTCGAAGAACAGCCCGCTGATTTCATCCTTCTCGCCGTGGTCAAAGAGCCGAGCAGCTTGATAGCCCCAACCAAGGACTACCCTCGCAGTTCGAGTCTCGACCTCCTCAACGACAAGACTCACGTCCTGGCCACCCCCGAGGCGGATCTTCTTGCCCTTGGCGGCGCACGAGAGCGTTCGATTCGCCCCGTCTGTGTGCTGGATCTTCCAATTGAGCCGAGTGACTGTGCGCAAGCAAGCTTGGAACAGGCGGTCGGGCGAGCAAGCACTGTATTGGCGAGACCAACTGTTCGCCATCGGTTGAGCGAATCTATCGGGTAGGTCGAGCTCTTGCTTCGAACTGACTGTGGTTCCCCGGCTAAGCGAGCTAACCCTCGCATCGCCCTGTTTCCAGCCGCATCGCGCTGTCTCGGCCGGCGCCGGGGCCGGCGCCGATCGGGTCGGCCAGGAGTGCAGAACGCCGCATCCTGCAAGACGAAACGCGTGCAGAAACGCGTGCAGTACGCCGATTCATTGCCGCTCTGAAACGAGAAAAGCCCCGGTTTGCGGGGCTTTTCCTAGTAGCGGGGGCAGGATTTGAACCTGCGACCTCCGGGTTATGAGCCCGGCGAGCTACCTGACTGCTCCACCCCGCGTCGCGGTGACTATGGTAGCACCGTATGGCGATCTGGTTCGCGCTCGCCGCCCTCCTGGCCGGGGTCGCCGCCGGTCTCGTGGTGGCCGTCTACCGCGGGTTCCGCCTGTGGCGGCTGACGAAGCGCACCGGCGCTCGGTTCACTGCAGAGCTCGACCGGATCTCGCGCACGGCTGCAGAGATCGACGGGCAGCTGGCTCGCGCGAGCGCGGCCGGTGAGCGCCTCACCGAGACGCAGGAGCGGCTGCGCGTGTCGCGGGGCCGGCTCGACGTGCAGCTCGCCGCCGTCCGCGAGGCGCGCGCGCAGGTCGGCCGCGTGTTCTGGTTCGTGCCGGGCCTCTGAGATGGGCGATACCGGCTCGATCCCGGCCCTGGCGCGCCGGAGCGTGGAGCGCTACCCGCTCTGCTTCGTGGCCTCGCTCAACGCGGACGGGTCGCCCAACCTCTCGCCCAAAGGCACGGTGCGAGTCTGGGATGCCGACCATCTGGTCTTCGCCGACGTCGCCTCACCGCAGACCGTCGCCAATGTGAAGCGCGACGACCGCGTCCACGTCAACGTCGTCGACCACTTCGCCCGCCGCGGCTGGCGCTTCGTCGGCCGCGCCCGGATCACCGACGACCCGGCCGTCCTGCAGGCGATCCGGGACGAGTACCCGGACGAGGTGTACCCTTTCGAGCAGGCGGTGCTCGTCCGCGTCGAGGAGGCCCGCGAGCTCGTCTCCCCGAGCTACGCGCTCGGCAAGACCGAGGACGAGCTGCGGCACGAGTACCGGAAGCTCGTCGACACGCCGTCGGTCGCCGGCGGCACCCTTGGCGTTCGCTCCGGCGTGGTCTGCGCCGTCTGCGAGCGGCGGCGGGCCGTGGCCGACGGCCTCTGCGACGACTGCCGCGACCGCTGAGCGCCGAGCGCCGTGCGCGTCGCCGCAATCGACCTGGGCACGAACTCGACCCGCCTGCTCGTCGCGGATGTCCTCGACGGCCGGCTGACCGAGGTCGCCCGGCGTTTGGCGATCACGCGACTGGGCGAGTCGGTCGACGAGCTCCACGTCCTCCTCCCCGCCGCCATCGCACGGGTGCGCAGGGCGCTCGACGGCTACCGGCGCGAGGCGGAGTCGCTCGGTGCCGAGCGTGTGCTCGCGATCGCCACGAGCGCAGTCCGGGATGCGGAGAACGGCGCGGCGTTCCTCTCCGAGCTCGAGGGCGAGTTCGGGCTCACCACGCGGCTCCTCTCCGGGGATGAGGAGGCCGAGCTGATGCTCGCCGGGATCCTGTCCGACCGCACCCTCGAGAGCGAGACACTGATCGTCGACATCGGCGGCGGCTCGACGGAGCTCGTGCTCGCCGGTCACACAGCGGTCGTCTTCCGCACGAGCCTGCAGCTCGGATGCGTCCGCCTCACCGAGCGGCTCCTCCCGTCCGACCCGCCGACCCCCGTCGAGCTCGAGGCGTGCGCCGCGCAGGTGCGGTCGGTGCTCCCCGAGCTCGAGGTCACGACCGCGATCGGCGTCGCCGGCACGGTGACCACCGCGGCGGCGCTCGACCTCGGCGCGGAGCGCTACGACCCGGCTCTCGTCCACGGACACCGAGTCTCGGCGCAGACGATCGAGCGGGAGATCGCGTCACTCGCCTCGCTCCCGCTCGCCGAGCGCGAGCGTGTCCCATGCCTCGAACCGGCGCGCGCGCCGGTGATCGTGGCCGGGCTCGTGATCCTGCGCGAGATCCTCGCTGCCTTCGGCCTCCGAGAGATCGAGGCGAGCGAGCGCGACATCCTCCACGGAGCCGCGCTCGCCGCCGCAGAGCCGCTCCCAGCCTTCTAGCCGCCCGTCGCGGCGAGCAGCCCCTGCACGTAGCCGACCGCGTGCAACCGTCCCAGCGTCGGGTAGCCGGGCACGGTGGCGGTGTCGCCGGTCAGCGTCGGCGAGTGATCGGTGCGCAGCGGCGCCTCGACGCCCGTCTCGACGTAGGCGCGGATGCACGCGGCCATGTCGGTCGGGCCCTCGTCGACGAACGTCTCCACGAAGCGCTCCGGTGTCCCGCGGACGTCACGGAAGTGAACGAAGTGAATCCGCCCCGCCGACCCGAAGCGACGTATCGCGGTGGGCAGGTCGTCCGTCATCAGCGCGAGGTTGCCCTGGCAGAACGTCATCCCGTTGACGGCGCTCGGCTGCAGGGAGAAGACACGGTCGTACGCCTCGAGGGTGCGGATGATCCGACCGATCCCCCGCAGCGGTGAGAGCGGCGGGTCGTCGGGGTGCAACGCGAGCCGGACTCCCGCCTCCTCGGCGACCGGGACGGCACGTTCCAGGAACCAGCCGAGCGTCTCCCAGAGCCGCTCCTCGTCCACCGGAGCGCCCGGGGCGGATGGTGCGTCGTCCCACACGGAGAGGTCGAACGCCGTCACGTCCGCCCCGCCGCGCCCTGGGACGGCCGTCGACGTCCGTGACCAGGGGACGACCGCCATCCAGTTGTAACAGAGCACCTCGATCCCGAGCCGGCCCATGTTCCGCAGCAGCTCGAGCACGTTCTCCAGCGCCTCGTCACGGCCCGCGAGACCCAGCCGGAGCCGATCCATCGGCGGGTTGTCCTCGATCACCGTGAGCCGGAGCCCGGCGTCCTCGACCTGCTGCCGGTAGAGGGCGAGCGGCCCGTAGGCCCACGGCTGCTCGGGCGCGTGGGCACGCCAGTCGACGAACCCCCGCGGCAGCACGCCGACCGCCTCCTCGACGCCGATCTGCCGCAGCTGCGACCACGACGGCGCGGCGCGGTTCTCGAGCAGGATCTCGGCGAGGCGCAGCACGGGCTGACGTTATCGCGACGGCGGCTCTGCGGACGAAACCGACAGAGACGCCTGCAGGGAACGATGTATGCGGCTTCTACGGGCGCGGTGCCGTCGGGGCCAGCGCGTGAGCGCCGCCAATCTCCCGCAAGGCCGCGCTCGCCGGATTGGCGCGCTCGTCCCAGGTCGTCGCGATCTCCGGCAACGAGGCGCAGCGAGACGTCGTCGCCCCGCAGGAACCGCCGCGCCGCCGGCAGGTCGTAGCCGGCGTCCGTCAGGTAGCGGCGGTGCACCTGCTCCACGAGCGATGCTGCCGCGGGCCCGCGCACGATCTCGACCCGTCCGCGGATCGACACCCCGCACACCTCGAAGCCGGGCCGCGAGTCGTGCAGGACGAGCGTCGCTCGCGGGTCACGCTCGAGATTGCGGACCTTGCGGCTGCCGGAGAAGGTGGCGAGCAGGATCGCATCGCCTCCGTCACAGTGCCACAGCGGCACCGCGTGCACCGAGCCGTCCGGCTCCAGCGTGGCCAGCACCCCAACGAGCCGAAGCTCGAGCAGCTCGCGCACCAGCGCGTCGGAGAGCACGGCCGAGCCCCGCAGCGCCCGGCTCGGCAACGGCGTGGCATCCACACTCACCCTGCTCGTATACCACCTCGCGCCGTCGGCCACGTTGTGCAGCGCACCGCGGCAGTCCTACACTCGGTGCCAGCCGAGCCAGTCACGGCGCGGCAGGACCGGGAGGTGCCAGATGACCGTGACCCCTGACTCCGTACTCCTCGACGACCTGGTGGGACAGGTCTCGGGGAACATCCTGCGCCCCGGCGACGCTCGCTACGACGAGGCACGCCTCGTTCACAACGGGCTCGTCGACCGGCGTCCAGCCGTGATCGTGCGCTGCCGGACCGCGGCCGACGTGGCCGCCGGCGTACGCTTCGCGCGCGCCGCAGGCCTGGACGTCTGCGTTCGCGGCGGCGGCCACAACGTGGCCGGCCGTGCAGTGGTCGACGACGCGGTGATGATCGACCTGGCCGAGATGAAGACGACGGAGGTCGACGCGGAGGCCCGCACCATGAGGGCGGAGGGTGGCCTCACGTGGGGCGAGCTCAACGGGGCCGCGGCGGAGCACGGCCTGGCCGTGACCGGCGGCGCGATCTCGACGACGGGCATTGCCGGTCTGACGCTCGGCGGTGGGCTCGGCTGGCTGATGGCGAAGCACGGCCTTGCCGCCGACAACCTGCTGGCGGTCGAGCTCGTCACGGCCGACGGCGACATCCTGGACGTGACCGAGGCCTCGGACCCCGATCTCTTCTGGGCGCTCCGCGGCGGCGGCGGCAACTTCGGCGTCGCCACCACGTTCACCTATCGCCTGCATCCGCTGCGGATGGTCACCGGCGGCCTGATCGCCCACCCCATCGACGCCGCCCCCGACCTGCTCCGCTTCTACCGGGACGCGGTCGCCGACTGCCCGGACGACCTGACCGTGTTCGCGGCGCTCGTGCACGCACCCGACGGCTCCGGAACGAAGCTCGCGGCTCTGGCCGTGTTCCACGCGGGTGACCCCGACGAGGCCGAGCGCGACCTGGCCCCGTTCAAGAACTGGGGGTCGCCGCTGATGGTCGAGGTCGGGCCGATGCCGTACCCCGTGATGAACACGCTGCTCGACGGCGGCTATCCGGCCGGCTCGCTCAACTACTGGCTCTCGAGCTTCACCCGCGGTCTGTCGGACGGGCTGCTCGACGCGATGGTCGACCGGTTCGCCTCGGTGCCGTCACCGATGACGGCGTTGCTGTTGGAGCACTTCCACGGCGCCGTGACGCGCGTCCCGGTGACCGAGACGGCCGTCCCCCACAGGGAGGAAGGCTGGAACCTGCTCATCCCCTCGGTCTGGACGGATCCCGCCGCGACGGACGAGAACATCGCCTGGACCCGTGAGACGTACGCCGCTTTCGCGCCCCATCTCGCGGAGCGGCGCTGGCTCAACTACCTCGGCGACGACCAAGGCATCGACGCGATCAGGGCGGCCTACGGCCCGAACTGGGACCGGCTCGTCGAGGTCAAGCGGCGGTACGACCCCGACAACGTCTTCCGCCACAACCACAACATCGACCCCTCCTGACGCTCAGCCGGCCGCCGCGGTGATGCCGTCGCCGCGGCGGATGGCTCTGTTCGACGTCGTCCGCTACGCAGCGGGCTCGGGATCCGGCGCCTCCTCGTCCTCGGCGAGGCGGCGCTGCAGCACCGCGCGCGAGATCACGCCGATGAGACGCCCGTCCTCGACCACCGGCACCCGCTCCGCCCCGTGCTCCTCGATGAAGTGGAAGGCGTCCTCCAGGGACATGTCGGGGCCGAGCGTGTAGTGCGGCTCCTCGGCGATCTCGGCGAGCCGCGTCGCACGCGGGTCGAGGCCGAGCGCCACCACGCGGGAGACGAGCGTCTTGCGCGTGACGACGCCGACGAGCCCACCCCCCTGGTCGACGACGAAGACCGCGCGCACCTCGGACGGCGTCAGCACCGCCCCCGCCTCCTGCGCGGTCGCCGTCGCGGAGAGCGACCGCGGCTCGGCGATCATCGCGTCGCGAACCCGATCCATCTACGGATAGAGCCCGCGGGCTTCGAGTGCGGCCGACACGTCGCGGATGCCGGCCACGAGCGCCGCCGTTCGCAGCGGGATGGCTTTCTCGTGCGCGATCTCCCAGACGCGGTCGAAGGCGTCGTTGAGCTTCTCGGCCAGCTTGGCGCGGATCTCGTCCCGCCCCCAGAAGAGCCGCCCGAGATCCTGCACCCACTCGAAGTAGGAGACCGTGACGCCGCCGGCGTTGGTCAGGATGTCCGGCAGGATCGGAATGCCCCGCGCGCGCAGGATGGCGTCGGCCTCGAGCGAGGTAGGGCCGTTCGCGCCCTCGGCAATCATGCGGCACTGCAGGCGGGGGGCGTTGTCCGCATGCACCTGGTCCTCGCGCGCCGCCAGCACGAGGATGTCGCACTCGAGCTCGAGCAGCTCCATCCCCCCCACGCGCGTGTTTCGATCCCAGCCCTCGAGCGACCCGTGCTCACGCACGTACTGGCTCATCGTGGGGATGTCGAGCCCGGCCGGGTCGTGGACGCCGCCCGAGATGTCCGACACGGCGAGAACGGTGGCGCCGCGGTCGACGAGCTCCTGCGCAGCGATGCCGCCCACATTGCCGAACCCCTGCACCACGCACCGCTGCTCGGACAGCTTCCAGCCCATCCGTTCGCAGGCGCGCGCGACGACCATCACCACACCCGCGCCGGTGGCCTCGTGCCGGAAGACGGAGCCGCCGATCGAGACGGGCTTGCCGGTCACGATCTCCGGCACCGCGTGACCGCGCTGCATCGAGTACGTGTCCATCATCCAGGCCATCGTCTGCTCGTTCGTGGCCATGTCGGGTGCCGGAATGTCTTCCTTCGGCCCGATGAAGGGGAGCAGCTCCGACGTGAACCTGCGCGTGAGGCGCTCGAGCTCCGGCCGTGAGAGCGCGCGCGGATCGCACCGCACCCCGCCCTTGGCGCCGCCGTAGGGCAGCCGTAGCAGAGCGCACTTCCAGGTCATCCAGACGGCGAGCGCGGCACATTCGCCGAGCGAGACCTCGGGGTCGTAGCGGACGCCCCCCTTCGTGGGGCCGAGCACGCTCGAGTGCTGCACGCGATAGCCGGCGAAGACGACGCGGCGGCCGTCGTCGAGCTTGATCGGGCAACTGACCATGATCGACCGCTCCGGGTGCCGCAGGCGCTCGGAGATCCCGGGATCGACCTCGCCATAGGGAACGGCCTGGTCGAACTGCGCGATCGCAGTCCGATACAGAGGCGTGTCGAACTCGAGGTGCGCGAAGCTCGGCGCAACGTGCTCGGTGCTCGCCATGGCGCGACGAGTGTAGCGCCGGGCTTCGCTTCGAGCCGGTCTGCGCGTGCTCGGGGCGAGGGCCGAGGCCGAATGAGATCATCGGCCCGTGTCCGACGGGCCCTCCGCCTCCGGGTCGACCGGGCCGTTCACGGTCGTCCACCGCGTGCGGTCGTACCCGGCCGCCGTGCTCGCCGTGCTCGGGGTGGTGGCGCGGAACGGGCAGCTGCGCCGCATCGAGGCGGCGTTCGCGATGTTCAACAGCGCCGAATGGGCGACCTGGGTGGCGATGTTCGTCTTCGCCTACGGGCAGGGCGGCGCGACGGAGGCAGGCGTCGTCGGCGCCGTGCAGCTCGTGCCGGCGGCGCTCCTGGCACCCGTCGCGGCCTCGATCGGCGACCGCAAGCCGCCGGGGCGTGCACTGCTCGCGGCCTACGTCCTGCAGGCTGCCGCCTGCGGGGTCGGTGGGCTTGCCCTCGTCTCGGACATTCCGAAAGACGTCGTGTACGCGCTTCTGATCCCGGCCTCGGTGTCGTTCACGCTCACGCGGCCGCTCCACTCGGCGTTCGCTCCGGCGCTCGCGCGATCGCCGGAGGAGCTGACCGCGACGAACGTGGCGTCCGGGTGGATCGTGGGCATCAGCGTGTTCCTGGCGCCGGCGCTCGCTGGTTTGCTCCTCGGAGTCTCGTCGCCCGGTGTCGTCTTCCTCGTCATGGGGTGCGTCTGCGCGGCCGGCGCGGTTCTCGTCGCGCCGCTGCGCGACCTGGTTTCTCCACCGGCCGAGCCCGACGAGGGCCACAGCACGTTCACCGCCGGGTTCCGGGCGATCGGGCAGGACGGGACCGCCCGCCTGCTCGTGGGGCTGCTGGCGGCGCAGGGGATTCTGCTCGGGTCGCTCGACGTGATGTACGTCGAGCTGTCGCAGGGCGTCCTCGGTCGCGGCGGCTCGTGGACCGGGTACCTCAATGCCGCATTCGGCGCAGGCGGGGTGCTGGCGGTCCTCGTCACCGCGCGGCTCGTGGGCCGCCCGCGCATGGGCCCGCCTCTCGCCATCGCGGTGGGTGTCGCATCGGCGGCTCTCCTCGGGCTCGCGGTCGAGCCCGGCGCTGCCGGGATCGTGTTGATGCTCGTCATCGTCGGCGGCTCGCTCTCCACGTTCGACGTCGCCGCGCGGACGCTCCTGCAGCGCGCAGCTCCCACCGACCTCCTGGCCCGGATGTTCGGGCTCGTCGAGGGTCTCGAGGCCGCCACCATCGCCACGGGCGCGCTCCTCGCGGGAGCGCTCGTCGCGGTCGGCGGCGCCGCGCTCTGCGCCGTCGGTCTCGCGATCATCCTCCCGCTCGCCGGGGCACTGTCCGGGCGGAGGTTGATCGAGATCGACCGCCACGCCGATGTCCCGGTGGTGGAGATCGGCCTTCTCCGGTCGATGTCGCTCTTCGCCTCGCTGCCGCCCCCCACCCTGGAGGCGCTGGCGCGCGCCCTGCAGCGGCTCGAGGTTCCCGCGGGAACGGTCGTCATCCGGCAGGGAGACCCCGGCGACCTCTTCTACGCGATCGCAGACGGCGAGGTGGAGGTCACCCGCGACGGCGCACGGGTCGCCGTTCTCGGCCGCGGCGACGGCTTTGGCGAGCTCGCCCTGCTGCTTGACCGCCCGCGGAACGCGACCGTGCTGACGCTGGCGGACTCGCGGCTCTACACCCTGTCGCCGGACGAGTTCGTGCCCGCGGTGACCGGTCATCCGCGCGCCGCCCAGGCTGGAGCCGAGCTCGTGCGGATACGGCTGGAGCCCGAGGCATCCCTCCCCGACGCATCCGTTCCGTGAGCCTGACGCGAAACCACGGTGGGCCCGCGCGTCCGGCTTGCGGCGACTTCCACACCCGCGTAGCCTCCGACGGCTGAGCATGGAAGGCGGCAACGACATTCTGCGCGAGGGGGGCGACGCGGCGGCTTCGACGGCGCTGCTGGACGGCGAGGCGATCCGCTCGCTCAACGACCTCGTCGGCGACGACCCAGAGCTGATCGCCGAACTCGTCGATGCCTTTCTCGACGAGGCTCCGGTGCGGCTCGAGGAGCTCCGGACGGGGATCGAGCACGGCGATCTCGTCCTCGCGGGACGAGCAGCACACACGCTCAAGTCCAACGGGTTCACCTTCGGAGCGCGCACGCTCGGAGAGCTGTGCCAGGAGCTCGAGACCGCCGCGCAGAATGGGCAGCTCGACGCAGCGGCAACGCTCGTTCCGCGGGTCGAGGCGGAGTGGTCACGTACCCGACCGGCCATCGACGCGCTGCGCGCCGGGACGTCGAGCTGAACCCGCCGGCCGAAACGGGGTCGATCCTCGTCGTCGACGACGACAGGGTGAACCGCACGCTGCTCGCCCGCGCCCTCGAGCGCTCCGGTCACACCGTGACGACCGCGGAGAACGGCGTCGAAGCGCTGCGGATGCTCGCGGATGCCGTCGCGGACGTCGTCCTGCTCGACGTCCTGATGCCGGAGCTGGACGGGATGAGCGTGCTCGAGCAGATGAGGGCCGACGCGGTGCTGCACGACGTCCCCGTGATCATGATCTCCGCGCTCGACGACTACGACAGCGTCGTGCGTTGCATCGAGCTCGGCGCCGAGGACTATCTCCCGAAGCCGTTCGACCCGGTGCTCCTGCACGCCCGGATCAACGCCGGACTGAACAAGCGACGGCTGCACGAGCTCGAGCGCACGCGGGTGCGGGACGTCTTCGCACGTTTTCTGCCCGAGTCGATGGTCGACGAAGTGCTGGTCTCAGCCGACGGCGACCCACGCCTCGGCGGCGTCCGGCTGACCGGCACCGTGGTCTTCACCGACCTGCGCGAGTTCACGACGTTCGCCGAGGCGAAACCAGCGGAGGTCGTCATCGAGGTGCTCAACAGGTACTTGTCCGAGATGAGCGACGCGGTGCTCGACAACGGCGGCACCCTCGTCTCGTTTCTCGGCGACGGGATGTTCGCGGTCTTCGGCGCCCCGATCGAGAGCGACGACCATGCCGACCGGGCGCTCGCCGCGGCGCGGGAGATGCTGCTCGAGCGCCTGCCTCGTCTCAACGAGCGGCTGCGGGCCGCCGGCTACGGGGATGGGTTCCGGATGGGAATCGGGATCAACACCGGCCCGTTCATGTCGGGCAACGTCGGCTCCGAGCGTCGCCTCGAGTACACCGCGATCGGGGACACCGTCAACACAGCAGCCCGACTCGAGGCGCTGACGAAGGAGCTCGAGCGGCCGGTACTCGTGTCGGAGTCCACCGTCGACATGCTCACGGCGGGGGGCGAGGAGCTCGAGTACGTGGACGAGATCGACGTCCGCGGTCGGCAGGCGCGGGTGCGGGTGTGGGCGCTGCGCGCCCCGGAGCGCCAGCCGTGGACGGCGACCGCGAGCGCTGCATGGAGGCCGGCATGAGCGGCTCCATCGCCAAACCGATCCGAGTGGAGGAGCTCGTGGGCGCGGTGCTCCCGACCCCGCTTCGACCCCGATGAGCGACGAGACCCCGCATCCGCACCCGGCGCCGGACGCAGAGGCGTTGGACCCCACGGACTCGCAGCAATTCCGCCGCATCGTCGAGTCGCTCCCGCTCTCCGTCTACCTCGACCGGCCGAACGTCAACGCAGCGTCCTTCTACGTCAGCCCGCAGATCGAGGCGATGTTCGGCTACTCGGCCGACCGCTGGCACGAGGACGACTTCTTCGAGAGCGTGCTTCACCCCGACGACCGCGAGCGGGTCCACGAGGAGCACGAGGCCGTCTTCGCCGCCAGGCTCGAGCGCTGGTCGTTTCGCTACCGCATCGTGGCCGCCGACGACCGCGTGGTCTGGGTTCGTGACGACGCCGTCGTGGTCACGAACGACGCCGGCGAGGCCGAGTACGTGCAGGGATTCCTCATCGACGTCACGGACGAGGTGGCACGAGAGTCGGAGCGGGCCACCGCGCTCGATGCGCGGCGCGAGGCGGAGTACCGCTACCGCCGGCTCGTCGAGAACCTGCCGGTCGCCGTGTACCTCGACCGTCCGGACGCCAGCGGCACCTCCGAGTACATCAGCCCGTCCGTGGAGCGGATGTTCGGCTACCCGGTGGAGCGCTGGATGGACGCGGCGTTCTTCCACTCGGTCGTCCATCCCGACGATCGCGAGCGCATACAGGCAGAAACGACGCAAGAGCTGCAGACAGGGGACGAGGCCTGGTACTCCGAGTACCGGCTGATCGCGGCCGACGGACGCACCGTCCACGTTCGGGACGAGCAGTGGATCCTGCGGGACGCGAACGGCGAACCCGAGTGGCTTCAGGGCTTCATGATGGACGTGACGCAGGAGCGACTCGCGCGCGCCGAGCTCGCCGAGGCACTGGCGCAGGTGGAGCAGACCGAGCGTCGATGGCGCCAGCTCGTCGAGGCGATCCCGGTCGTCATGTACCGGTCGAGGGTCGACGAGAACAACGCCTCCGAGTACATGAGCGAGCGCGCGGTCGCGATGTTCGGGTACCCGACGGAGGCCTGGGCCGACCCCGACTTCTTCGCGAGCGTGCTCCACCCGGACGACCGCGACTGGGTCCTGGCCGAGAACGAGCTCCCGCAGACCGAGGACGACAGCGTCTGGATCAGCGAGTACCGCGTGATCGCGGCCGACGGGCGCACGGTCTGGGTCCGGGACGAGTCGTGGACGGTCAGGGACGAGCACGGCGAGCCGCAGTACCAGCAGGGCTGCATGATCGACGTGACCGAACAGAAGCAGGCGGAGGTCGAGGTCGCCGCCGCACACGAGGCCCTCGGACGCCAGAAGCACTACTTCGAGTCGCTCGTCGACATCAGCCCCGTCGCAGTGGTGACGATGGACCGCGATGAGGTCGTCACCGGCTGGAATCCGGCGGCTGCCCGGCTCTTCGGTTGGGCGTCCGACGAGGCGACCGGCCGGCCGATCGAGGAGCTCGTGTTGGCATCGGACGAGCTCGCCGACGATGCCCCGGTCGACCCCGAGGAGGCACTGGCCGCCGGACGGATCGACCGCGTCACGCGGCGCTCACGCAAGGACGGCTCGGTCGTCGACGTCGAGATCTCGATGGTCCCTCTGCACGTGGACGGCGTGCACCGGGCTTCTACGCGATCTACCGGGACATCTCGGAGCGGATCCGGCACGAACGGACGCAGGTGGCGCTCCACCGCATCGCAGAGTTGGCCGGGGCGGCGCGCGACATGCAGGAGTTCTATGCCGGCATGCACGCGGTCGTCGGCGAGCTGATGTACGCGGAGAACTTCTTCATCGCGCTCTACGACGCCGAGCGCGACGCCATGAGCTTCCCCTACTACGTGGACACGCTCGATTCCGCCGCCCCAGCCCCCGATGCCTGGGAGGCAATGGGCTCCGGGGACGCGGCCGGGATGACTGCACACGTGATCCGAACCGACGAGCCGCTGCTCCTGACCCTGGAGCAGCAGCTGGAGCTGGTGGCCGCGGGTGCAGTCGAGTCTCGAGGAGTGGATTCGGTGGACTGGCTCGGCGTGCCGCTCCGAAACGAGGGCCGCGTGCTCGGCGCGCTCGCGGTGCAGAGCTACACGGACGACGTCCGCTACAGCGAGAAGGACAAAGAGCTGCTCGACCTTCGTCGCGCAGCACATCGCCACGGCCCTCGAGCGCGTCCGTCTGCACGAGGAGACACGACAGCATCTCCACGAGCTCGAGACGGTGAACCGCATCGGGCAGGCGCTCGCGTCGCAGCTCGACCTCGAAGCGCTGATCGAGCTCGTCGGCGACCTGATCCGGGGGACGTTCTCCGCGGACGTCGCGTACGTGGCGTTGCTCGACGCCGCCACCGGGCAGATCGAGTTCCCCTACTACAGCGAGGGCGGCGCCCGAACGGCGCACGAGGCGGTACCGCTCGGCGACGGCCCCACCTCCACCGTGATCAAGACCCGCGAGACGCTGCTCGTCCACGGTTCTGCCGAGTTCGACACGCTCGGTCAGCGGCGGGTGGGAACCGCGTCGGGCTCGTATCTCGGCGTGCCGATCCTCTCCGGCCTGGAGACGATCGGCGCCCTGAGCGTCCAGACGACGAGTGACGACTCCCGATACGACGAGGGTGACGCGCGGTTGCTCGAGACCGTCGCGGCGACTGTCGGCGTCTCGATCCAGAACGCCAGGCTGTTCAGCGAGGCGCAGGCCGCTCGCCAGGAGGCGGACGCCGCCAACCATGCGAAGAGCGCCTTCCTCGCGACGATGAGCCACGAGATCCGCACGCCGATGAACGCGATCATCGGCATGAGCGGCCTGCTCGTCGATACCGAGCTGACCGTCGAGCAGCACGAGTTCGCCGACACGATCCGCTCGTCGGGAGAGGCGCTCCTGACGATCATCAACGACATCCTCGACTTCTCGAAGATCGAGGCCGGTCGCGTCGAGCTCGACGCGCAGCCGTTCTCGCTCACCGGCTGCGTCGAGGACGCGCTCGACCTCGTCGCACCCACCGCCGCGCAGAAAGATGTCGAGCTCGGCTACGTGCTCGAGGACGGGGTGCCGGGCGCCATTGTCGGCGACGCCGGACGCCTGCGCCAGGTCGTGCTCAACCTCCTCTCGAACGCGGTCAAGTTCACGGAGGAGGGAGAGGTCGTGCTGCGGCTCGCGGCAGAGCCAATTGCGGGAGGCGGTGAGCTCGGCAGGTATTCGATCACCGTCGAGGTGAGCGACACGGGCATCGGCATCGACTCGGAAGGCATGGCAGGGCTGTTCGAGTCGTTCAGCCAGGCCGACGCCTCGATCACCCGCCGGTTCGGCGGCACCGGGCTCGGGCTCGCGATCAGCAGGCGTCTCGCGGAGGCGATGGGCGGCACGATCACCGCCGAGTCGGCGGGCACCGGCGCAGGAGCGACCTTCGAGCTCACGATCATCGCGGACGCCGCTCCGGATCGCGACACGGTCGCGGCAGTCGACGAGCTGCCGGTCGAGCTCGAGGGACTCCGCGTGCTGATCGTCGACGACCACGCCACGAACCGGCGCATCCTCGCTGCTCAGGTGGCGCGCTGGAACATGACCGCCAGCGAGGTGAGCAGCCCGCTGGAGGCTCTCGAGCTCGTGCGACAGGGGGCCGAGTTCGACGTGGCGCTCCTCGACTACCTGATGCCCGAGCTCGACGGGGTCTCGCTCGCGCAGGCGATGCGCGAGGCCCGGCCCGAAGGCCCGATCCCGGTCATCCTGCATTCCTCCTCGGGCTCGCTCGGCCGCGCCGGTATCCCGCACGGCGTCGAAGCGTTGCTCACCAAGCCGGTGAAGCCTTCCGCACTCCACGACGCACTGGCGACGGTGCTGGCAGGCCGCGTTCGACGCGCCGAGACGAGACCAGCGGGGTCGTCCATGGACGCGGACCTGGCCTCGCGGCTTCCGCTACGGATCCTGGTCGCCGAGGACAACCTCGTGAACCAGAAGCTCGCATTGAAGCTGCTCGAGCGGCACGGCTACGCGGCCGACGTCGTGTCCAACGGCGTCGAAGCGGTCGCAGCCGTCGAAGGCGATGCCTACGACCTCGTGCTGATGGACGTCCAGATGCCCGAGGTCGACGGGCTCGAGGCGACGCGCCGCATCCGCGTGTCGCGGCCGCGCGGTTCGCGGCCGTGGATCGTGGCGCTCACGGCAAACGCGATGGCGGACGACCGCGCGCTCTGCCTTGCCGCCGGCATGGACGACTACCTGAGCAAGCCGATTCGCGTGAACGAGCTGGTCGAAGCACTGACGCGCGGAGCCCGTGCGATCGGGGCCGGCGCGTAGCCGGCGGAGGAATGCCGGGGGAGGGGCTCGAACCCCCACGTCCCCTGAGGGACAGCCGGTTTTAAGCCGGCCGCGTCTACCGTTCCGCCACCCCGGCGCACGATCGAGTGTAGGTCAGATATCCAGCGTGTCTTCGTGGGCGGTGCCAACCGCCGGGGTGTCGTCGAAGGCAACGTGCCGCGCCGGCGTCCGGTTGACGCGCAGCGAGAACACGTCGGGGCGGTTGTAGTGCCCGGCAGCGTCGAGCGTGTAGTGCGCGGCACGCGACTCGGAAGCGTCGACCTCCGCCACGAGGAGCCCGTGCTCCGCGTGGAGCGGGCCGGCGACGATCTTCCCGAGCGGGCTCACGACGACCGAATCCCCCTCGTTGAGCCACTCCGCGGGATCGGGGTAGAGGCGCGCGCGGTCGGGGAAGTCGGCAGGGATGTCCTGCGCCTGCAGTGAGCACCCTGCGCCGAGCACCCAGCAGCGGCCCTCGCGCGCGATGTGCCGCATCGACGAGATCCAGCCGTCGCCCTGGTCCCAGGTCGAGGCGATGTAGATCTCGACCCCCTGGGCGTAGAGGCTGTAGCGGGCCAGGGGCATGTAGTTCTCCCAGCAGATCAGCCCGCCGAGCCGCCCGAACGGCAGGTCGAGAACGCGGAGACCGCTCGCGTCGCCGGGCGCCCAGATCATCCGCTCGGGGTTCGTCGGCACGAGCTTGCGGTGACGATTGAGGATCTCGCCGTCAGGGCCGATGGTGACGAGCGTGTTGAAGAGCGAGGCCCGACTGTAGGCGGCGTCGCGCTCGTGCACGCCGAGGGCCACCGTCACCCCGAGGCGCGCCGTCGCCTCGCGTACCGGGCGCAGGTCGTCGCCGTCGAGGTCGACCGCGTTCTCGAGCAGCAATCCGTGGAGCTCGCGCGACAGGTCGTAGTCGCCGCCGGGCGTGAGGCGCCAGATGTACTCGGGATAGCCGGGGACGTATGTCTCGGGGAAGACGACGAGCCCCGCTCCGTGACCCACGGCCTCGTCGAGGCCGTCGAGCACACGCGCGATCGTCTCGTCGCGGTGCAGCAACGCGGGCGGCCGCTGCACGATCGCCGCACGCACCGTCGCCATCGTCACTGACCGGGGAGCAACGAGCTGGGCGGGAAGCGCTCCGGGCCCTTGAACTGGAACGCGTCGAAGAACGCCGCGAAGGCGTCCTGATCGAACGTGCTGCATTTCGCGAGATACGTGCGCGCGTCATACGGTGTGGAGGCGCTCCTCGACACCCACGCGCCCAGCGCGACCTGGTCGCCGAGCGAGGGATACGGTGCGAGCACGCTCCCGGTCTGGTGCTCGTCGTAGAAGGCGCGGAGCTTTGCCACCGTGGCCGCCGGCACCTTGTCGCCGTACTGGATGAAGATGCCGCCGTGCTCGAGGTTGTGCACGAGCTGGGCCTTGTTGACCGGCTCGGTATAGGCGCCCCAGATTGCGGGTGTCTGGTAGTGGGCCCCCGAGGTCGGTGGGTCCGTCTTCCAGGTCGGCGACGTCCCCTCGGGCGTCGTGATCGAGTGCACGCCCTTGTCGGCGATCCCGATGTCCAGCGTACAGCCGGCCTGCTCCATCGCCGTCTGTACGTCGGCCGCGGCGGCCGTGTCGTCGGTGCGGCCGACCAGCAGCCAGACCGCGACGCCCACGACCAGCAGGGCCACGCCGGCCACGACCCACAGGAGCTGGGTGCGGTCGCGACCCGAGGTGGTCGGGCGGCGCGAGGGCCCGGAACGAGGCTTCGGAGGCATCGGGATCGCATGCTACCGGGGCGCTCCACGGCTCCGTCCGGGGGCCGCGCTAGCCTTCGCCGCCCTCTGATGATCGCTGTGCTCGCCATCTGTCTGCTGCTCGGTTTCGCGATCGGAGCCGCAGCCGTGCTCCTCGGGCTCCGGGGAAGCCGGCGCGCCGCCGTCTCGCTGCGCAGCGAGAACATGATGCTGCGGGAGCGCGTGGCGGACGTCACCGCGCGTCTCGACGCGTCCGAGGCCGCCTTCGACGAGCGGCTCACCGGCGCCGTGCGCACGGCGTCGGCCGAGGCGTTCCAGGCCTCGAGCACGCAGTTCCTCGAGCTCGCGGGAACACGCCTGGAGACGACGGTGGCGCCGCTCCGTGAGTCACTGCAGCGGGTGGGCACGCAGGTGCAGGAGCTCGACCGCGCGCGCGAGCAGTCCTACGGTGCGCTGCGCAAGCAGGTAGAGGTGCTGGCCGACCGCACGGGCAACCTGGCGAATGCGCTGCGCTCGCCCAACGTCCGCGGCCGCTGGGGGGAGTCGCAGCTCCGCAACGTCGTCGAGCTCGCCGGCATGCTCGAGCATTGCGACTTCGTCGCGCAGGCCTCGACCCGGGACGCCGATGGTGACCTGCTGCGCCCCGACCTCGTCGTACGGGTGCCCGGCGGCAAGTCCGTGGTGGTCGACGCGAAGGTGCCGCTCCAGGCGTACCTCGAGGCGTTCGAGACGGCGGACGAGACGGAGCGCCGCGACCGGCTCGCCGCGCACGCGCGCCAGGTGCGCGATCACATGACGAAACTGGCCGCGAAGGCGTACTGGCGTCAGTTCACCCCGGCGCCCGACTTCGTCGTCATGTTCGTCCCGGACGAGACACTTCTCCGCGTGGCGCACGAGCACGACCCCCGGCTGTCGGAGGACGCGTGGTCGCAGCAGGTGATCATCGCCTCGCCGAGCACGCTGATGTCGCTGCTGCGCACGGTGGCTGCCGTCTGGCAGCAGGAGACGGTCGCGGAGAGCGCACGGCAGGTGAGCGACCTCGGGCGAGAGCTGTACAAGCGCCTGTCGACGATGGGCGCTCATGTGAGCAAGCTCGGGAAGTCGCTCGACGGCGCCGTCAAGGCCTACAACGAGACCGTCGGCTCGCTCGAGACACGGGTGCTGCCGCAGGCCCGGGCGTTCGAGCGCCATGGCATCACCGGCATCGAGGCGCCGGAGCTGCAGCCGGTCGACCGCCAGACACGCGCTCTCGTGGCGCCGGAGCTCGTGGACGACGAGCAGCCCGCGCTCGAGGTCCTGCCCGGTGACGCCCACGCCGCGTAGGAACATCGCGGGACGCCGCGTCGTTCTTCTAAGGTGAACCTCTGAACGCCGGGGCAACCGAGGTTCGCGGGCCGGAGCTGGATCGGGCCCACCCCTACTGAGGAGAAGCATGAGCGACGTCAGGAACGTGATCGTGATCGGCGGAGGGCCCGCCGGCTACACGGCAGCGCTGTACGCAGCGCGCGCGAATCTCCAGCCACTGGTCATCGAAGGCTTCAACTGGGGCGGCCAGCTGATGATCACGAGCGACGTCGAGAACTATCCCGGCTATGCCGACGGCGTGCTCGGCCCCGCGATGATGCAGGACTTCCGCCGCCAGGCCGAGCGGTTCGGCGCCGACTTCGTCACCGACGACGTGACCCGCGTCGACTTCTCCGAGCGCCCCTTTCGCGTCTGGGTCGGCGACGAGGAGCACCGTGCGGACACCGTCATCGTGGCCACGGGTGCCAGCGCGCGCCAGCTCGGCCTCGAGACCGAGCTGCGCCTGCAGGGCCGCGGCGTCTCCTACTGCGCAACCTGTGACGGCGCCTTCTTTCGGGACAAGGTGGTCACGGTCGTCGGAGGCGGCGACTCGGCGATGGAAGAGGCGCTCTTCATCACGCGCTTCGCGAGCAACGTGTACCTCGTGCACCGGCGCCAGGAGTTCCGGGCCTCGCCGATCATGGTCGACCGCGTGCGCGCCAGCGACCGGATCGAGCTCGTGCTCGACTCGGTCGTGGAGGACGTACTCGGGGAGGACAAGGTGACCGGAGTCCGTGTGCGGAGCCTCGTCACCGGGGAGACGAGCGAGCTTGCCACCGACGGCTTCTTCGTCGCCATCGGTCACGACCCGAACACGGCGCTCTTCCTCGACCAGCTCGACCACGAGGCGGAGACCGGCTATCTCGTCACGCAGCCACGATCGACCGCTACGAACATCGCCGGGGTCTTCGCCGCGGGGGACGTGCAGGACTACACGTACCGGCAGGCGGTCACCGCCGCGGGCTCTGGCTGCATGGCGGCCCTCGACGCCGAGCGGTTCCTCAGCGAGCAACGCCACGCGGCGTTGTCCCAGGCTGCGTCCTAGGCGCCTTGGCCCGGCGCGCGGAATGGCTAGAGCGACTTCCAGAAGATGGTCGTGTCGCAGGGCCGCCGGTCCGGGTAGAGGGCGTAGCCGGGAATCACGCCGACCTTGGTCCAGCCCAGCCGCTCGTAGAGGCGCTCGGCGTCGCCGCCGGTCACGGCGTCCAGCACGAGTAGCGTCTTGCCCTCCGCTCGCGCCTCTGCCTCGGCGCGCTCCATGAGGAGTTGGGCGATACCGCGCCTGCGTGCTGAGCGGTGGACGAGGAGCTTTGCGATCTCGGCGCGGTGCGGCTGGTTCGGAGGCAATGCGAGGACCACCTGCACCGTGCCGACCACGTGGCCGTTGGCAAAGGCAGCCAGAAGCAACCGGCGGCCATGCTCGACCTCGGCGGCGACGGCTTGGAATACGCCGTGCGCGTCGTTGTGCGAGAACGGCGTCAGGTAGCTGACCGATGCTCCTCCGGCGACGCAATCGACCAGGACGCCCGCGAGCGCATCGAGCTGCTCACGGACTTCGACCGAGGCGAGACGGCGGATCTCGATCTCCTCGGCCACCGATGTCCTTCCGTCTGTCGCCCGCGACACGGAATCGTCGACCCCGACACGGGGACGGGCAGCACGAATCTCGTCGGCGTCCACCGCGACACTGTTGCAGAACCTCCTGGCGCTCCCCCGACCTGAGGAGTGCGCAAGACGCGCGCTTTCGCGTCGACGCGGACCAGTTCGCGTGCCGAGTGTGCGGAAGGTGCCTGACGGAACTAGGCCTGTGCGACTTCGGCGTGGTCTCGCGTGAACCGGGCGACGGTCTTCGTCTCGACGTGACCGCGGCGAGCGCACGGGGCGACCAGGGCGACGAGGACCGCAACGAGGGTGAGATCGCGCGCGAGTAGCAGGAGGACGTCGCCCGTCGCCAGGTTTTCCACGAAACCGAAGTACGTGTACGGGTACCAAACATGCGTCAGGACGATGCCGCAGGCCAGGAAGGCCAACGCCGCCAGCCCACGCCGGCCGCCCACGAGCGGGACGACCGGGAGCAGCCAGACGAGAAACTGGGGTGACAACACAGGGCTCAGGGCAACGCTTGCCGTCACAGCCGCGGCGGCGTAACGCACGAGTCGGTCGTCAGTTGCCGCCCCACGGATGAACGAGATCCAGATTGCGAGCAACACCGTCGCACGAAGAACGCTGAGCACGGCGAGAGCCGTGCCGGTACCGCTCCCGACCACGTCCACCCCCGTCGCGGTGCCGGTTCCCGCTTGCGCGTGCACGGTGACGCCGCTGACCAGGCCGATGTGATCGAGGGCCAGGACGGCGGCGCTGCCGAGGCTCTCGACCTGCAGCCCGCGTTCGAGCTGGCCTCTGAGCGCCGATTCGACGGCGCCCGGAGCGATCGCTGCGAAGGGCAGGAAGATCGCGAGCGCCGCAGCGGCGGCGATCGCGAGCGCGAGCAGCGCCCTCCGGCGTCCGTAGCGCCGCCAGACGAACGCGACCAGCAGAGGCAGCAGGACGATCGGGTACAGCTTCGCCGAGATGCCGACGCCGAGAGCGAGCGCCGCAAGCTTCGTGTGGCCGGCGAGGAGCGTCGCCAGTGCGGCCGCCACGAGAGCCGCCGGCCACACGTCGTAGCGCGTGTAGACGACACCGCCGAGCGCAATCGCCGACAGCCCCAGCACAGAGAGCCCCGTCAGGACATCTCTTCGGGAGCGCTCGAGGCGCACCAGCGACCACGCAGTCAGGCAGATGATCGCCGCCATGAGCGCGGTTGCGAGCGCCGCGAAGTTGCGGTAGTAGCGATGAGCGGCGAGGTTCAGCGGCGGCGCCCACCTTGCATCTCGCGCGCCCGGCATCGCGAGCGGCACGACGAACAGCGGCAGCGCACCCGGCGGGTACTCGAGGCGAAAGTCCCGATACGGCACCTTCCCATCGGCGACCCTGTCCGCGTAGAGCGAATACAGCGGCACGTCGGGAGAATCCGCATAGTCGGACGGCCAATACTTGAAGGCCAACGAGGAGCTGACAACGAGCAGGATCACCGCCGCTGTCGCCGCGCCGGCGGCGAAACGGTCAGAGGCAGGGCGCGAGGGTGCCGAAAGTCGCGGACTCATGCGCACCATGTGGCGGACGCCCGCTCGCGGCGGAGGTTGCCGGGCCTATCGTGCAGCAGCGCTGTCTCGCCGTTGATCTCTGCCTTCCTCGCAGCGCCGGTTGCGCCCGTTCTCAGAGCGGCCGGGGTGCCGTACAACGGGGCAAGACCATACTCGGTGCAGCCCCAGCGCTCCGGGTGTCCAGGAGAGTTCGCCCGAGCTACGGGCGCGGTCGCCGGCGAGGCGACGGCTTTGGGACGGTGCAAGCATGGGGCCTCGACGCGCCACCATGGGCGCATCGAGGCCACGACGATTCGCGATCAGGAGAGAGTCGCGACCGTCTAGAGGCTTGATGCGTATTCGGTAGGGACCCGCGTCTGGACGACGAAGGGCTTCCGGTCAGTGTCCCCTCGAGATGGAGGCTCGAGATGACGCCCGATCTGGAAGCCCTTGTCGTTGCAGCGTATGTGTTCGCGGACGAGTATCCGGTCCCTGCCAGGTCGGGGCCGCCGGCCAGGATCAGCGATGCGGAGCTGGTCGCTCTCGCGGTCTGTCAGGCGGCGATGGGGATCAGCTCTGACCGGCAGTTCCTCGGTCTTGTCGGCTACCGACTGCCCGGCTGGTTCCCGCACCTGCCCTCGCAGTCGCAGTACAACCGGCGTCTGCGCGCTCTGACGGGGCTGCTGACGGTGGTGCAGCAGCGGCTTGCCAGGTTGCTCGACAGCGGCGGCCCACGCCTTGCCGACGGGACGCTGGTCGGGGTTGCCAACTACGCTGGCTGCGCGCAACGAAGCGAGTTTGCCGGCACCGCCGCCTATGGCTACTGCGCCGCCAAGAGCGAATACGTCTGGGGTGTGCGGCTGGTGCTGCGCACCGATCGGCGCGGGCTGCCGCTCGCCTACACCTGGGTGCCCGCCAACGAGCACGAGTACGAGCCGCTGCTCGACCTCGTCGACACAGGCGAGACCGTCATCGCCGACAAGGGCCTCTGGGGACGCGCCTACAACGAGCGGATGGCCTGCAACGAAGTGGAGCTGCTGACCCCGGCGCGCAAGCGCACCACCGCCAACCACAGACGCGAACGCGTACTGGCAAGCGCGAGGCTGACAATCGAGAGCGTCTTCTCGAACCTCAAAGAACAAATGAGACTCGAACGGCACCTCGCGAGAACACCCCGCGGCCTCGCGCAACGCATCGCGCAACGCCTACTCGCACTCACACTCGGCATCCTCCTCAACACCCTCACCGGCAGACCAGCACGCGCCCTCGCCGCCTACGACGGCCGCTAATACACATCAAGCCTCTAGACGGAGACAGGCTCGGGCATCACGCCGAGCTCCTGGAGGAGCGCGAGCGAGTCGAAGTACTGGCGCGACTCGCTGACGGCGTCACCGCTGAAGCTGAGGAACAGGGCGGCCCGTGTCGTCTGGTGCTTCCCGGTGGCGGGGGTATCGCCCCAGGCACCGGTCATCGTGCCCTTCCAGGTCAGCTCCAGAACGACGTCGCTGCCGCTCGCGAAAGTGCTCCGCACCGTTCCCATCGCGTCCGGCATCGTCTGTTTCCAACCCTGAAACAGCTCGACGATCTGGTCGCGCCCTGCGGCGCGCCGACCCGTGCCGACTTCGTCGTAGACAGCATCGGGCGTCAGGATCTTCTCGAACCGATCCCAATCGGCGCTGTTGAAGGCCTTGACATAGGCGTGCGCCGTGTCGATGAGGGACTGATCGGACATTGCCACCTCCCTTGTCTCTTCGGCCCGAAGCCGCCCGTGCGCATGCGGGAGTGAAGAGGGGGACGAACAGCGTCATCCACGGCTCCAAGCGACGCAGCGCCAAAGGGGATCCTCGAGCCCTGGTACCTGTGCTTCGTGTCGAGTGTACCTGTACTTCGTATCGATCGTGACGAGCGCGGGGTTGATCAGACCACGATCCGCTCGCTGCGCTAGTAGGGGTCAAGCAACGCGCTGGGCCGTCGAGCGCCGGCTCGTGTAGCGCATCCCGGGCGAAGCTCTTCGCGCCCCGGACCCAGGTTCGGTCACCCGAAGGCTGACGTCTCGTGTCATGCGGACGCCGAGAACCGTGTTACGGCCAGCGCCCGCTCGCGGCGAGCCAGAACACGGCGAGCAGGCCGAGGGCCAGGACGGCGACGAAGATACCCCCGAACCACAGAATCGACCGCGGCTGGTACAGCTTGCGATAGCCGTGCGCCGACCACGCAGCCCACTCCTTCTGGGACTCCGTGCGGTAGCGGTCGATGTCAGGGTCGTCGCCGGCCAACGCCAAGAGGAGAGTACCCGGCTCGTTGCCCGAGCATGCGCGAATGTCGCTCGAGCGTGTCGGCTGTCCGGCGCTTACGACCACCCACGCCGTGCCACACGCATTACAGGAGCGGGCCTACCGCTTGATGATGTTGTGGATCTCGATCACCTCTGGCGGACCGGCGAGCTCGACGCCGCTCGCGGTGAGGATCGGCATCAGGCGTTGACCGAACGCCTCGAAGTGCTCCTTCGAGTCCCAGATCTCGCTGACCCGGAAGCTGCCGCCGGAACTGAAAGCGACGTGGTACTCGAGCCCGTCAGGCGGGAACTCGCCCGATGCCTCGATGCTGGGCATCGTCTCGTCGTACTTCTCGGCTGTCATGCCTGGGGCTCCTGTAAAGCGGACAAGGATGCTCATACGTTCCTCCGTCGTCGTGTGCGCTGACCCTACTCCTTCGAGAGCCCTCTCCAAAGGGTCTGGCTACCGGCGGCCGGCTCACGCGCCGCCCAGGACCTTGCCAAGCGGGGGGCGCGGTGGGTAACGATTACGGCGGGTCGAGTCGCGTGAGCGTTCCATGAGTCAACTGAGCTTCGACGAGAGCACCCTCGCCCGGCTCGAGGTTCTGTACCGGAAGCGGGACCTGCTCCGACGGCGCGATCTCGTTCATGCTGCTGTAGCTGCCTCACCCGGCGAGCGGATCCTGGACGTCGGCTGCGGGCCGGGCTTCTATGTCGCGGAGCTCGCCCACCGGGTCGGGCCATCGGGCGCCGTTGTCGGTGTCGACGGCAGCCCGCAGATGCTCTCTGCGGCCGCGAGCCGCACGATCGGATATGACAACGTCTCGCTCCACGAGGCGGACGTCACCTCGCTGCCGGTCGCGAGCGAGAGCTTCGACGCGGCACTCTCCGTGCAGGTCCTCGAGTACGTCCATGATGTCCCTGCGGCGTTGGCCGAGATGCGCCGGGCGCTGCGTGTCGGCGGCCGCGTCGTGCTGTGGGACGTCGACTGGGCGACGCTGTCGCTCCACTCCTCGGACCTCCTTCGGACGGATCGCGTGCTACAGGCTTGGGACGGGCACCTCGCGCACCCGTCGCTACCACGGACACTCCGCGCACAGCTCCGGTCGGCCGGCTTCGACGATGTCACGGTCGAGGGTCATGTCTTCGCAACGGCCGAGTTCGATCCGGAGGCTTACGGTGTCTCCGTGCTCCCTGTGATCACGCAGTACGTCGCCGGCCAGGAGGCGATCGGTGAGGCCGAGGCAGACGAGTGGTACGCCGACCTCGAGGAGCTCGGGGCGCAGGGCGAGTTCTTCTGCGCCTCCGTCCAGTTCTGCTTCACCGCCCGACGGCTTCGGTAGCAGCCGGACCGCTCGAAGTTCGAGTCTCCTCGTGCCAGCCGTCGGGCGGGACGATCTCCCCTGTCGGATCGAGTCGAGGAATCGCGACAACAGGATGGGCGTCCTTCGCCTGCCCCCAGCGTTCAGGATTTTTCCTGAGCGGCGGCTGGGCGTCGGGCCCGGGGTCTCGAATACCCTCTCGTGACACATGGCTCACATGGAATTCGGTGTACACCTTCCGCTGATCTCGTTCGTGGGCGAACAGCGCTCGCTCGCTGATCTGCTCGCGGTCACGAAGGCTGCGAACGATCTCGGTTACACACACCTCTGCGTGAACGACCATCTCGTGTTCTCGCGCCCGTGGCTCGACGGGCCGACGGCGCTGGCCGCCATGCTCGCGCACAGCGGTCGGATGACGCTCGCGACGACCGTCGCCGTGCCGGTGCTCCGTGGACCGGCGGCAACCGCAAAGATCCTCGCGGCGATCGACCTGCTGTCCGGCGGCCGGCTGGTGGTCGGGCTGGGCCCCGGTTCGTCGGCTCGGGACTACGAGCTGGTCGGCGTGAGATTCGAGGAGCGCTGGAAGCGGCTGGACGAGGCGGTGCAGACCCTGCGCGCGTACTGGCGAGCCGACGACGTCGCGTTCGAGGGCACGTTCTACTCCAGCGCCGGCTTCACGCTGGAACCGACGCCGGCTCAACGCCCCGGTCCACCGATCTGGATCGGGAGCTGGGGCTCGGCGGCCGGGTTGAAGCGCGTGGCGCACCTTGCCGACGGCTGGCTCGCCTCCGGCTACAACACGACCCCGGAACTGTTCGCCCAGGCCTGGCTGGACGTCCAGGCAGAGGTGGAGGCACGCGGGCGCGAGGTGGCGCGGTTCCAGAACGCCATCGCAACCATGTGGTGTTACGTCACCGAGGACCGGGCCCGCTCCGACGCGATGCTCACGGACGTGCTGGCGCCGATGCTCAATCGGCCCGTCGAGCAGCTCGGCGCGATGCTTCCCATCGGTTCGGCGGAGGAATGCGCGGAGAAGCTGCTGGCCTACGAGCACGCGGGTGCGCAACGCGTCTTCCTGTGGCCGCTCGCCGACGAGCGCGCCCAGCTGGAGGTGTTCCACGAACGCGTCGTGCCGCTGCTCGATGCCGAGCGGACGTAGGCTGACGTTCACGGTCTCGTGTCAGCCCGACGCAACCGCATGAGCAGGGGCCCCTCCCGGCTACTCGGCGTTCGCCGTGAGAGGCCGTCTGCGGTGGGCGAGTATGCGGGAATGACGCTCGAAGCTACGGTCGCGTCGTCAGCTTCGGTTCGATCACATCCGGCACGCGGGTGTGCCTCCGGGTAGGCGGTGGCGCCAGCGGGCGATGAGCGGGTAGACACCCGCCGCGAGCCACCGGAACGGGGGGACGAGCAGGATTGCGCCGATGGCCGCCGGCCAACCGTGTGAGGCCCGTAGCGCGCGAGCAATCGCAAGATGGCCGCGTGCGTGACGACGGGATGGATCGGTCCACCAGACTGCGCTGCGTGCGTCTTCAGCGGTCAAACCGACGCTTTGGAGCTGGTCGGCGGTGAGGTGCTGCCAGGCAACGGCCTGCTGCGTTCCTGTCCAGTGAGCACTGATCCAGCGGGCACTGGAGGTGCAGAACGAACAGTCGCCGTCGTAGATCAGGAGTGGAACGACTCCCTTTCCCACTCCTCGGACGGTACCGCTTCGTTTGGCCGGCCGAGATAGCGCTGCCAATCGTCGCTTTCCGCGACACGCTTGATCGTCTCGTTCCTGAGTTTGAGGAATCGACGCAAGTGCACAGCTTCATGTCGATTCGGCGGTGAAGAAACGAGAGCGTGTCGTGAACGGACCACGGACTGGTCTGCTCGGGCTCGGTGACACGATCACATGGAAGGCGCCACGTGCGGGAATGTTCCCTGAGCAAGCGTCGCGTCTTGCCTGAACGCGGCGTCTCGGAGCAAGGAGCGTCGCGTAGGACTAGCTCGGGGCGGATAATCGCGGGGTGACACCCGGCGACAGCGGAGTCGTCTCACGGTCGGCCACATGGGCGGATCTGCCCGTCGTGACCGAGACCATCTCCCTTGCATTCCATGACGATCCGACATGGAGCTGGGCCTTTCCCGATTCTCGCCACCGCCAGGAGCAGTACGCCGTGTTCTGGCGGTTCATGATCGCGGGCGCGCTTCGCTACCCCTGGGTTCGGATGACGGAAGGCTGTGAGGTTGCGTCCGTGTGGATCCCGCCCGGCGGCAGCGAAATCGCCCCCGAGGACGAGGCGCAGATCGTGCCACTGCTGGAAGAGCTCATCGGAGCGCGCGCGGGAGAGGTGATCGAGCTGCTCGACCGGTTCGAAGCAGCACATCCCAGGGACGAGCCGCACTACTACCTGAGCCTGCTCGGCACCCACCCCTCCCACATCGGCCGCGGGATCGGGATGGGACTGCTCGGCGAGAGCCTCGCCCGCATCGACCGGGAACGGATGCCCGCCTACCTCGAATCGAGCAACCCTGCCAACAACCACCGCTACCAGCGATACGGCTTCGAGAAGATCGGCGAGTTCTACCCACCAGGCGGCACCACACCCGTGACCACGATGTGGCGCGACGCCCGCTGAGCACAAAGACGAAAAAACTGCGAGGGGAGTGGCCAGTGATGGACGCCGACGTGATCATCGTGGGCGCCGGCCCGACCGGCCTGATGCTGGCCGGTGAGCTGCGCCTGGCCGGAGTGCGACCGCTGGTACTGGAGCGGCAGCCGCAGATCCGAGACACCCCGAAGGCCGGCGGTCTCAGCGGGCAGATCCTGCAACTGCTGCGCTACCGAGGCGAGCTCGAGCGATTCGAAGCAGCCAGCACCGCTCCCAGGCCGGCCCCACGATTCCCGTGGGGCGGGATGCATGTGGATTTCACCCAACTCGCAGATCCCCCGATGCAGGCGCTGCCGCTCCCGCAACCGCAACTCGAGCGCGTCCTCGACGAACTCGCCCGCGAGCTCGGCGCCGAGATCCGCCGCGGCCAGGAGGTGGTCGGGCTGAGCCAGGACGACGCCGCGGTGACCGCGGACGTGCGCGGGTCGGACGGGCAGGATCGGGTGACCGCCCGATACCTCGTCGGCTGCGACGGGGCCGGCAGCCGGGTGCGCGACTTGGCCGGCATCCCGTTCCCCGGCATCACGTACCCAGAGGTCCAGCGGCTCGCCGCGGTCGCCGTGCCCGAGTCCGTGACCGTGCTCGAGAATGGCGACCTCGACGTCGCCGGGGTGGGCAGGATCAGCTTCGGTTTCACACGAACCGACCGCGGTGAGTTCGCCCAGGGGTCGACCAACCCTGCGCTCCTGGGGCTCTTCACCAGCGAGGACGAGTCCGCCGAGTACGACGACGACGAGCCGATGACCTTGACCGAGCTCCGGGACAGCATCCGCCGCGTGCTCGGCGTGGACCTGCCCTTGGGAGAACCGACCCGGCTGACGCGCTTCACCTTTCACGCTCGACAGGTCGAGCGATACCGCGACGGGCGGATCCTGCTGGCCGGCGATGCCGCCCACCTGTTCCCCGCCCCAGGCGTCGCACTCACCGCCGGCCTCCTCGACACCGTCAACCTCGCCTGGAAGCTGGGCGCCGCCATCCACGGCTGGGCGCCGGCCGGCCTGCTGGACACGTACCACGACGAACGCCACCTCGCCGGCGAACGTACCCTGCTGCACACGCAAGCCCAGGTCGCGCTGCGGCGCGGCCATGACCCAGCCGCCCAAGCACTTCGGGAGCTCTTCCAGGAACTGCTCGTCGACGAGCAGCCGTTGCGCCGCATCGGAGCCCTCATCGCCGGCTCCGACATCCGCTACCCGCTCCCCGGCCACGACCACCACGCCTTGATCGGCACCTTCACACCCGACCTCGCCCTGCACACCGACCGGGGCGCAACGAGCGTCGCGGAGCTCATGCACACCGCACGGCCCGTCCTCCTCGACCTCGCCGACCGCCCAGAGCTCCGCGAGACCGCCCGAGACTGGCAGCATCGGATCGACATCCATACCGCCGAAACCGATCACCGACCAGCCGACGCCCTCCTGATCCGCCCGGACGCCCACATTGCCTGGGCCGCAACCATCGACGAACCCGCCGACACCGCCGCGCTCGCGCTGCGAGAAGCGCTCTCCGGCTGGTTCGGTACACCCCTGAAATCGACAATGCCCATCATCGATCAGCTCTCCTGAGCGGCCGATCGAGAACTTCTAGGATGGGAACATGAAAAAGTCAGGCGCGAGCCAAGGCCAGCCGGCATCGGAGCTCATCTCGAAAAGAATCGCCGAGCTCGGGGACTGGCGCGGGGAAACCCTCAGCAGAATGCGCAAGCTCATCAAGGAAGCAGACCCGGACGCCGTCGAGGAGTGGAAGTGGATGGGCACTCCGGTTTGGTCGCACGACGGCATCATCTGCACTGGCGAGTCCTACAAGAATGTCGTGAAGCTCACCTTCTCCAAGGGCGCGTCTCTGAAGGATCCGGCCCGTCTCTTCAACTCGAGTCTCGACGGAAACGTACGCCGCGCGATCGACATCCACGAAGGAGAAGAAGTTGACGAGTCCGCCTTCAAGGCGCTCGTTCGCCAAGCGGTCGCCCTCAACAGTTCTGGCAAGTCGAAACGTTCGAAGAAAGCGATGTCCTAAAAGGGATTCCGCCCCTGAACAGGTCCGACATCGGGGTGGCGGAGGTGTCGTTCCGCCCGAGCGTCCCCAGGCTGATAGATGGCCTCGACAGTCGCAAAGAGCGAATAGCAGGAATACTCTCTCTCCCGCCAGCAAACGCGAGGCGCAGTCACCGCCGCGTCGCCCTGGCCGGCGTTGCCTCCCGGCCCCGCACGTGACGGCCGCTCCCCTATCGTCTCGGCATGTCTGATCCCGGGCCTGTCACGTTCGTGATCGCCGTCGCCATCGCGGCTGCGATCGCGATGGGGGTGTTCGCGCACGCGAGCAGGCACGGAAGCAAACATGCAACCGCCTGGGGGGTCGCTGCGTTCCTGGCCGCCGGCGTCGCCGTGCCCGTGTACTTCGTCAGGTACTGGGTGCGACGCGGCGTTCGCGAGTAATCGGTAACCGGGCGCGGGTGCTCCCCTGACCGGCAACGCCAGGTTGTTTGTGCGGATCAGGGTGGTCACTGATGCGGGTCGGGTCCGGCGTGGCGGATAATAGCCCTGTCAACCCAAGGGAGGCGGGTATGGAATCTCTGGATGCGACCCTCTACGAGCGTGTTGACACCATCATCTGCTCCCACAAGGGAGCCGGAGCTCGGCCGCTGCTGGCGACAACGGACGTGCACAGCGCAATCCATGAGCTCATCGCACGCAGCGAAGGGCTCGAGAAAGCCATTCGGGAGATCGCACTCGAGGTCCAGAAGCTCGAGACCTCGCACGATCGCGAGGCGGCCTTGGCGACCTGACCAGAAGCTGGGGTCCGACGCTTCCTTCGGTCACCGGTCGGTCACCGGGCCGGTGGCCCGAGGCAGGCGACACAGGTGCGCGGCGTCCTCCACGGCTCGAGCTCCAGGAGCCGCACAGGTGCGTCGAGCTCCTGGAGCGCGCCGTCGATGAGACCCGCGTGGAAGCTGCAGACGACAGCCGGATAGCGCTCGGCGAGTTCCCGGAACGGGCAGCGGTGCATGACGAGCGTGCGACCGGTCGTTGTCGGCGAGAACCCTCTGCTGCGCAGCAGTCGCGCGACGCGCTCGACGCAGGTCCCCTCGTCGGATGGCCGACCCGGCTCGAGACGCTCGACGAGCACGCGCCCCCAACTCGTCCCGGCGACCCTGGCGATCTCGGCACCGTCAGGGAGCGGCTCGAGCGACGAGGCGAGCGCCGCCGCGAGCAGGGCGTGCTCCTGCCCGGCGTCGTCGGGCACTGCGGTGAACAGACGGCGGGGTCGGCCTGCGCGGCCCTGCCTCGGTCGTGACGAGTCGACCAGCTCGGCATCCTCGAGCACCTGCAAGTGAGCGCGAACGGTGTTCGGGTGGAGTTCGAGCTCACGCGAGAGCTCGTCCGCGGAGAGGGGCTCTGCCGCCGCCCGGAGCAGCTCGAGAAGGCACCTGCGAGTGCGATCGGCGAGCGCGCGGTGGCGTCGTGTTTCCCTGTTCACGAAAGGAGAATCGTGCCTCGCGTGGACGGGCACATCCGGGGATCTACCGACGTCTGATCAGTCGTCGCCCCGAAGCGGCGGGTTCGCGTTTCTCCGATCATGGGCAGGTAATCAACGCCAAGGAGTGATCATGAAGCTCGTCCTTGCGGGTGGCTCGCTCTTTGTGGCGGCCGTCTTGGTCCTCGCCGCCTCGTTCGTGGCCACGAATCGGGCGCTGGGCGACGACTCGACAACCGCGGCGGCCTCCGCCGGTCATCAGATGGACATGAGCACCGGTGTCGGGACGTTGAAGGGGCAAAGCTTTGCCGGCGCAGCTCCCGAAAACGCACAGGAGCTCGCGGCCGCGCACGAGCCGTATCCAGCGGTCCTGCCACCCGCCCCGCCCGGAGACCTGGTCAAGGTGCACATGGTGCTCAAGGACGTCACGATCGAGATCGCACCCGGGGTCCACTACCAAGCCTGGGGCTTCGAGGGCGGCGCGCCCGGACCCGTCGTCCACGCCCGGCAAGGACAAACCGTGGAGATGACACTCACCAACGGCGGCGCCATCCCGCACTCGATCGACTTCCATGCGGCCCGCATCGCGCCGAACAAAGCCTTCATCGACGTGATGCCCGGCAAGTCGTTCACGTTCCGTTTCAAGGCCAACGACCCCGGCGTGTTCATGTACCACTGCGGTACCAAGCCCGTGCTCATGCACATCGCCAACGGCATGTACGGCGCCATCGTCGTCGACCCGGCGACACCCCTGCCCAAGGCCGACCACGAGTACGTCCTCGTGGCCAGCGAGTGGTACCTCTCGACGGACGGGCTCTCACAACCCGCGCAGTTCGACATCGGCAAGGCACGCGCGATGATGCCCGACTGGACGACCTTCAACGGCTACGCAGGCCAGTACGTCGCGCATCCGCTGACGGCCGATCCCGGTGATCTCGTCCGCTTCTACGTCGTCGACGCCGGCCCGAGCCTCACCACCGCCTTCCATGTCGTCGGCACGATCCTCGACACGGCGTACCTCGACGGCGACATGCGACCTGCCGACGCGCTCCACGGCGTGCAGACAGTCGACGTCCCCGCCGGCGGCGGCGGCGTGTTCGACGTCGAGATCGCTCAGGAGGGCCTCTACCCCTTCGTCAGCCACTCCTTCGCGAGCGTCGACATGGGACAGGTGGGGATTCTCAAGGTCGGCAACCCACCCGGCACCGCATCTCACTGACACCACCTGACCTCGACGGCTCCGTCAGCAGTTATCCGAACCATCGCCACGAGCCGCCGGAAGTAGAAGTCGAGCTGGATCGGCATCGGCGCCGGCCGACAGGCCCGCTAGCCTCGGCTGGCCGTGGCGGTGCAGTGGACCGACCTGGTCGACCCGACGCAGGAGGAGATCCTGCACACGGTCGCGGCGTCGCTCGACCCGGACGCGATCGAGGTTCTCGTCGCGCCGGCGGGCGACGGGCGCGGCGCTCGCCCGCTGATCGAGACACACGGTGCCTACGTCCTCATCGTTCTCGCCCACCCCAGAGCGTTTCCACACGAGGACCGGGTCGAGTACCTGGAGATCGACATCGTTGCGACACCGAGTCACGTGGTCACGGTCCGCAAGACGGGTCGCCAGGGCGAGCTCGCACCCGTCGACGGCGTTTCCAGCCGCGTCGAATCGGATGCAGACGCGGGTGTCATCGTCCACGCGGCGGTCGACGACATCGTCGACGCCTTCCTCGAGCTCCTGGACGGCCTCTACGAGGAGATCGACGAGCTCGAGGGGCGGGTCGAGCACCTCTCAGGGACCGAGACGCGGATGCGGCTGGCCGAGCTGCGACACGAGCTGCTCCATGCACGACGGACGGCGAGCGGCACACGGGGGCTCGTCCGCCGTGTCGTCGACGGACGCGCCGAGATCGGACGGTCCGAGCTCTTCCCGCACTCGGTCGAGGTCATGTTCGTCGACACGTACGAGACGCTCGTGCGCGTCACCGAGGAGTTCGACGTCGCGCGCGATCTCCTCGGCGGCGTGCGGGACTACTACCAGGCGAAGATCACCGAGGGGCAGAACGAAGTCGGCAAGAAGCTCACCGTGATCGCATCGCTCGTGCTCGTCCCGAGCCTGATCGTCGGTTTCTACGGACAGAATTTCGAGGGCGCGTTCAGCGAGCCGTTCTGGGGCATCGGCGTCTCGTCCGGGCTCATCGTGGCAACCACGCTCGTGCAGCTCGCGCTCTACCGCTGGCGCCGCTGGATCTGAGCGTCGGAGCCGGACGACCGGGTCTCCGGGTAACGTGACCCCGTGACCCAGACCGCGCCAACGGTTGGCGTCACGCTCGCCAGCGGTCGCCGTGCCGGGCTCGAGGAGTGGGCCTGGCGTCTGGCGCCCGTCTGGACGGGTCTCGGTGCGCTCGCGCTGAACGTCTTCCTGCTCGGACGGCAGTCGCTGCAGTTCGGCGAGGTGGAGAAGATCGACGCCGCCACCGGCAGCTGGGGACGGCTCTGGGACGCGGTGGTCGGTAGGGAGGCGCCGCACGCCCTGGTCGACGTGCTGCTCAAGGGCTGGCTCGCGCTCGCGAGCACGGACGCCTGGACCCTGCGTCTCCCGGCGGCCGTTGCCGGCGCGGCCGCAGTCGGGCTCACGTGCGCGCTCGGGACGCGGCTGCTCGAGCGCGTCGCCGGGCTCGTGGCGGCGGCCACCATGGCCACCGGAGTACTCATCGTGGAGTGGTCGCAGCGTGGGCACGGCGCGACGCTTGCGCTCGCGGCTGTGGTCGGCGCCACGCTCGTCTTCGTGGCGGCGCTCGAGGAGCCGTCGCGCCGACGCTGGGTGCTCTGGGCCCTGCTCGCCGGGGTCGCGATGGCGGCCAGTCTGCTCATGGCGCCCGTGCTGGTCGCGCAGGGCGCGGCGTTTGCGGCGCGTCGCCCACGTCCTGACTGGCGTCCACCTGCTGTCGCACTCGCCGTCGTGACCATCGTGGCGCTCGCCTCGGCCGCGCTCGTGCTCGCCTCGGATGCCGGCCGCATCGACCACCTGGCGGTGCCGGGGCTCAACCAGGTTGCGGAGGGCCTCTGGCGCCTCGGCGGCCTCACCCCGGTGCCGGTGGCGGTCGCCGCGCTCGGGCTCTTCGCACTGGTCACGGCGCGGGTCGAAGGGGCGTCGACGTGGAAGGCGGTGCTGCTCGGAACCTGGCTGCTCGCGCCGGTCCTGACCGGGCTCCTGCTCTCGCTCGGGCGACCGACGTTCGACGCCGGCTACGCGATCGCATCGTCGCCTGCGCTCGCGTTGCTCGTCGCTGCGGGTGTCGTCTCGCAGACGCGCTGGATCGCGCTCGCGCTCGTGGCGTTGCTGGCCGGCGGCGCCGGGTTTCGGCTCGTCGAGTGGTACAGCGGGCCGAGCCGTGAGGACTGGCGCGCGGCCGTGGAGACGATCCGCTCGGAGCAACGGGCGGGAGAGGCCGTGCTCGTGCTGCCGCAGCGACAGTCGCTCGCGGCCGCCTACTATGCCGGCGACGGCTTCACGATCGACCGTCCGCGCGGTCATCGCGTCTGGCTGCTGCTCGCCGTGGGGGACGCCGACCGACGCCTGACACTGGCGCGCAAGCGGCTGCATCCACCGCGCTACGCCCTGCTCGAGGAGCGCCGCTTCGGCGACGGCCTCTGGCTCCAGGTCTGGGCAGAGCCGTAACGACGAGCTCGCCTGCGCTCAGGGCAGGCGAGCCGACGGACACAGGTCCGCGAGCACGCAGTCCTCGCAGCGAGGGCGCCTCGCGTCGCAGACCCGCCGGCCGTGCCAGATGAGCAGATGCGGGAAGCGGTGCCAGTCTTGCCTTGGAACAACCTTGAGGAGATCGCGCTCGATCTTCACCGGGTCCTCCTCGCGGGTGAGAGCCAACCGCTGCGACAGCCGCCGCACGTGGGTGTCGACGACGATCCCCTGCGGCTCGCCGAGCTCCGCGGCCACGACGTTAGCCGTCTTGCGCGCCACTCCGGGGAGGCGCAGCAGGTCCTCCATCCGGCGGGGCACGCGTCCGTCGTACTCCTCGAGCAGCACCCGCATCGTGCCCCGGACGGCCTTCGCCTTCTGGCGGAAGAAACCCGTCTCGTAGATGTCCTGCTCGAGCTCTTCCTGCGGCACGGCGAGGTAATCCTCCGGCCTCCGGTACTTGCGGAACAGCCGCTCGGTGACCCGGTTCACGGTCACGTCGGTGGTCTGGGCGGACAGCATCACCGACACGAGCAGCTCGACGTCGGTGCGGAAACGGAGCGCGATACGGGCGTCGGCATGCTCCACCGCGAGCCGTTCGACGATGGGGCGGATCCGGTCGCGACGCGAGCCGAGCCCCCGTCGGCGTGCCTCGCGGACGTAGCTACGCGCCACGCTGCGCCTCGAGAAGCCTCGTGGCCACCGCCTCATGCGCCGGCAGGTTGCCGTGGATGTCATAGACCGCCGCGACCCGCACGAGGCGAGGCTATCGCCACGCGGCGTCGATCGCGGCCAGGGGGATCTGCCTCGCCCTACGAGGAAGCCGCGGCGAGCTCGACGGGCTCCGCGGTGACGGCCGAGCGAAGGCGCGGGCCGGCGCAGATCACGTCGAGCGCCGGGCACTCGGAGCACGCGAAGTCGCTCGGGGTCGGGCGGAAGCTCCCGGCGTGCACCCGGGCGATCGCCGAGGACAGCTCCTGCTCGAGCGACGGCACATCCGCCTGCATGAAGGTCGCCGCGACCGGGCAGTCCGGACGCTCGAGAAAGTGGTAGACGACCTCCACCTCCTCGATCCCGGTGCGCAGGCAGGCGAGCGCGTAGACCAGGCGCTGCAAGGTGTACCCCTCCGCAACCGCCTCCTCCGGCGTCGTCTCGCCCAGCGCGTTCGTCTTGTAATCGAGCACCAGCGCCCGCCGGCCGTCCGACCAATGCACGTCGAGACGGCCGTTGAGCAGCACGCCGTCGTGCTCGAAGGCGAAGCCGACCTCCACCCGTGTGCCCGCCAGGCGGGCGACCCGTGCGGCCAGGCCCGAACCGCAGTAGGCGTCGACGAGCGACGCGATCCGCTCGCGCTCCTCTCCGCTGACACCCGGGTACCAGGCATCCACCAGTGCGGCGAGCTCCGCCGGCGCCCGCGGCGCGGCGAGATCGACCCGCTCGAGCACCCTGTGCACCGCGTCGCCGATCTCGGTGGCACGGAGGCCGCCGCCGGCGGCGCCACGCGGCACCTCGCGCGTACGGATGCCTGCCACGCGCTCCGCCCAGAACCTGAGCGAGCAGGTGTCGAACAGCGAGATGGCGCTGAACGAGAGCCGCGAGATGCGAGACAGGCCGGGCTCCGGCGCCAACGGCAGGTCGCGCAGTCGAGGCGCGCGCGGAGGCAGCGACTCGCCGACCCCCGCAAAGAGCGCCAGCTGCGCGCCGGCAGCCGCGGTGTCGGCGTGCACGCCTTCGGCGGCGTCCGCCGGTAGAGGTGCCGCTGACGGATCCCAGCGATCGAGCCGCAACAGGATCGACGCATCCCCACGGCCGATCTCGACCGGCTCGCCGGCGGCACGCCCGAGGTCGTCGCCTGCCTGGAGGCGGGTCAGCGCCCACGCGATCGGAGTCCGCTCGGTCGCGATCTTCCCCGTGTCGACCGAGCCGGACACGATCAGGCGCTCCATCGCCCGCGTCATGCCGACGTAGTAGAGGCGCAGGCGCTCCGCCTCGTCGGCCCGGTCCCGCGTCTCTCGAACGTCGTCGTACGACGGTGTCACCACGCGGCTGCCGGTCTGCGGATGCGCGACCTTGAACCCGAAGCGCCCATCCGACAAGCACAGGATCTCGTCGTCGGTCATTCGCTCGCGGCCGGCGTCCGCCACCACCACGACCTTGAACTCGAGCCCCTTCGCCGCGTGGATGGTGAGGAGTCGCACCGCGTCGGCTCCCTCCTCCTCGGCGACGGCGTCGGCCTCGCGGGCGCCCGCGGCGTCCTGGTCGGCGACGAAGCGGATGAAGCCCTCGAGGTCTGCGCCGCGCAGCTCCTCGTAGGAGCGCGCCAGCCGGGCCAGCTTGCGCAGGTTCGCGTACCGCCGGGCTCCATCCTCGCGGGCCAGCACCGCGAGGTCGTAGTCGTGCTCCACGAGGATGCGCTCACAGAGGATCTCCAACGGAAGCCGCGCCGACGCCGTGACCAGGCGGTCGTAGCGCTGGCGGAAGGCCCGCAGCAGACGGGCATCCCTCTCGGGCATCCCGGGCGGAAGGCCGCGCTCGATGGCGGTGAAGATCGGACGCTTCGGTGCAGCTTCCCGTGCCACGACGAGAGCGTCGTTGGACACGCCGACGAACGGCGAGGCGAGCACGGTCAGGAAGGCATCGTCGTCGTAGCGGTTGCGCACGAGCCGCAGGTAGGCGAGCAGGTCGACGACCTGCTGCTGGCCGAAATACCTGCGACCGGCCGCGCGGTAGGTCGGGAGCCCCACGACGCGCAGCTCCTCCTCGTACACCTCGGCGTCCGTTCCCGCGGCGAACAGGTAGACGATCTCGCCCGGCCTCGCCACACCCGCCTCGACGAGCTCGGCGACGCGGAGGGCGACGGCACGCGCCTCCGCCCGACGCCAGTGCACGGGCGCCTCGCGATAGGACGCCTTGTCCGAGACGAGGAGCTCGACAGGCACGCCAAAACGAGGGTCGCCGTACCCGTGGACAGGGTCGAGAGGCTCGAATGCGTCCCCGAACTCCTGCGCGAACAGGTGGTTGACTGCGGCCAGCACCTCCGGCCGCGAGCGGTAGTTGAGCGTCAGCGGCAACACGCTCTCCGCCCCGTCGCGCCGCTCGCGGAAGACCGCCACGTCGGCGTGCCGGAAGCCGTAGATCGACTGGAACTCGTCACCGACGAAGAACAGATCCTTGGGCGGCCCGCCGGCGAGCAGGTCGATCAGCTCGCACTGCAGCCGGTTGGTGTCCTGGAACTCGTCCACGAGGATCGAGCGGAACCGCAGCTGCTCGCGAGCACGAACCGCCTCGTCGTCCCGCAGCAGATCGCGGACACGCAGCTGGAGATCCTCGAAGTCCAGCGCCGACTCCCCTTCCTTCGTCTTCCGGTACGCGTCGCCGAACGCGCGCAGCAGCTCCTCGAGCAGCGCCCGGTCGCGCGCCGCAAGCTCCTCGCGCGCCGCCTCGACCACCGCGCGCCGCGCATCGTTGAAGGCGCTCGCACGTGCGCCGCGTGCGACCAGCGAGGTGAGGTCCAGCACCGCCTCCGGACCTTCGCCGGCGTCGATCATGTCGAGCACCTCGGAGGCGATGGCCACCTGGGTTCCGGTCGCCGCCGGATCACCGGCGAGCGCCTGCGCTTCCGTCCGTAGCTCGGCCAGGCATGCAGCCAGGTCGAGCCGTGCGCCGGGCTCGAGCTGCAGCTCGCGGCCGGCGGAGCGCAAGGTCTCGTAGACGCTCGTGAGCATCCGGCGCAAGCCGTGGGCGCCGTATGTGGCCAGCAGCTGCAGGCGTTCGGCGTCGCCGTCGGCGCAGAAGCGCTCCAGCGCCACGGTGAACGCCTCGCTCTGGAGCACGCGCGCCTGCGCGTCGTCGAGCACACGGAAGCGCGGATCGACGTCGGCTGCGACCGTGTACTGGGCGAGCACGCGCCGGCAGAAGCCGTGAATGGTCGAGATCCAGGCGACGTCGAGCTCGCGGGCGAGATCCGGACGACCACGTTCGCGGAGACGTGCGGCGATGCGCGAGCGAAGCTCGCCCGCGGCGCGGTCGGTGTAGGTGATGGCGAGCAGCGAGCCCACGTCGAGCCCGTCGTCGCAGACGGCGGTCACGAACCGCTCCACCAACACCGTCGTCTTCCCGGTGCCGGCTCCGGCCGAGACGAACACCGTCCCGCGGGCGTCGATCGCAGCGCGCTGCTGCGCGTTCGGTACCGAGCCGCTCACGGGCGCTCCTTGCGGCAGATGCGCCACAGGTCGCACCAGCTCGGGCAGTCACCACCACGCGGGTCATGCCGCACGTCGCCCTCGCGAATCCGGCCGGCAAGCCCCACCGCCGTCGCGCGGGCGAGCTCGATCTCCTCGGTGAACCGCTCGGCGTCGAGGTAGTCGTCCCGTGCGTACCCTGGCACGGGTTCGTCGTCGTCCAGCACGATCCCCCGCGGCCGGCGGCCACCGCCGACCGGCACGTAGACGCCGCCGACCGGCTCCAGGCCCAGCTGATCACGCACGACCAGCATGTAGAGCGGCACCTGGACGCGCGCCTCGTCATGGATCTGGCGGGCCGACGGCGCCCGCCCGGACTTGTAGTCGACCACGATCCCTCGTGCGCTCAGCGGATCGACATCGACCCGGTCGATCTTTCCGCGCACGGCCACGCCGTCGCCGAGGTCATACGACGGGAACGAGACTTCGAGCTTCCGCGGCACGAAGCGCGAGGGCGACGCGGCCTCCTGGCGCACCAGCTGCTCGAGGTCCCGGCGCAGGCTGTGGAGCAGCTCCCGCCGCTCCACCTCGGTGACGTCGAAGCGAAGCCCGCTCTCGACCGCACCCTCGACGCACTCGCGCATGAGCACGAGCGCCGCATCGAGGTTCTCGGGCGTGGCCCGCTCGGCGCCGGGAACCACGCTCGGGAGTTGCGCGTAGAAGCGTTGCAGCGCGGTGTGGGCGACCTGCCCGCGCAGTTTTGCGTCGGGGCCGCGATCGATTTCGCCCGGTGAGAGGAACCGCTCGACGAACCAGGCCGCCGAGCACGTCGCCATTCGCTCCAGGTCGGTGACACGGAACGTCTCACGCGCCGCCAGCGCAGCCAGCACGCCGGGATCGGCCAGTGGCACCTGTCGGCGCCACGCTCGCGTGGCGCGATCGAGCCGCCGCTCCCAGCCGTTCGCCTGCGCGAGCGCGGTCGCACCCTCGCCGTCGGTGGAGGACAGCCGCATGAGTGCCCGGAGCCGTTCCCGCTCGGTCGGTGCGTCCTCGATCGGCCAGGTCAGGCGTGACAGCGGCCGGCGCGCGGTCGCCCGACGGACGTCACCCGGGTCGTAGAGCGCCTGCACGGCTTCCCAGAAGGGGCTCGGCTCCCGAGGGCTCCCCTCGTCGGTCGCCGCCTCGCGCACGAGTACGAGCCGCCGCAGGGGACGCGTGCACGCCGTCGCGAAGAGATATCGGTCACGCGACGCCTGCTCGGGGCGCGCCAGCCTGCTGCCCCGGCGACCGTCGATCTCTCGCCGTGTGTCGTCGTCGAGGAACGGCGAGGCGAGCGTCCGCCGCGGCAGCGATCCCTGCTCGAGCCCGAGCACGAACACGGTGTCGAAACGGCGTGTCCGTGCGCGCATCAGGTCGAGCACGGCAACGCGGCCTTCCTCCGCCACCCGTGCCCCGCGTACGGTGGCGCGCTCGAGTGCGAAGATGACGTCTTCGCGCCGGCACGCCACGCCGAGTGCGCGGATGCGGTCGATGTCCTCGAGCGCTCCGAGCGCCGCATCCAGCGCACGCAGGTCGGCCGCTGTGTCGCCGGAAGCCTCCGGGTCGCCGGTGCCGTGCGCGTTGCGAACCAGCGCCGTCGCAGCCGCCAGGCAGGCGGCGATCGGCTCTTCCCGGTCGTGCAGGTCATCGAGCAGCGGCAGCTGGCGGCCGCCGCGGAGCGAGGCGCTGACCTCGACGACGCGGGCAGGGTCGGTCACCGCCCGGCCCCGAAGCCTGCCCTCGACGAAATCCACCTCGCTGCGGGCGAGCCCCGAGAACGGCGAGCGCAGGAATCCGAAGAGCGCCCTGCGATCCGCGCCTGCCCACGCGAAGCGCAGCAGATCGATGAGGGCGCGACCCAGCGGGGTCTGTCCGAGCCGGGCCGGGGCCTCGATCGCCACGGGGACGCCCAGACCGGCGAAGGCTGCCTCCAACGCACGCCGCACCGCGTCGACGGACGGGACGACAACGGCGAGCTCGTGCAACGGGACACCCTGGGCGGCCAACTCGAGCGCCTCTTCGGCGACCAGCTCCAGGGTCGCCCGGCGCCCGGCGCCTTCGAGGAAGCGCACGGCGCCGTCCAGCGGCACCCGCGGCGGGTCGTCGGCAAAGAGATGCCGCTCGAGATGTGCCAGCGACGCCGGGAGATGACGGTCGGACGCGGGCGGCAGGTGCTCGATCTCGCCGGCGAGCCCGGCGAGGTCGTCGGCGGTGCGCGAGAGCGAGTCGTAGACGACGCGTCCCGGCTCGTACGGCAACGACACGTGCACCTCACCGCGGGCCGCCAGCGCCTCGAGCAGCCGCCACTCGGCCCCCGTGAGGTCTTCGAACCCGTAGGCGAGCACCGGGCGCCCGTCCCACGCGGAGAGGTCGCCGGTCAGCCTCTCGACGGCCCGACGTCGCAGTGCGTCGCGATCCCACAGGCCGAGCGAGTCGAGGCGGCCACGATAGGCGTCGACCGCGGCGGCGATCTCGCCACCGACGTCGTCCGCGTCGAGCAGCGCTGCCCCGATCTCCGCGAGCGCGGCACCGAGCGCCTCGGAGTACCCGGCGAACCGGCTCGACGGGGCGCTCTCGTGCGCGGCGCCGACGGCGCGCCGCACGAGCAGCGCGCGTCCGGCGCCCGCGACGAGCGGGCGGCCCGGGTCGCCGCCACGGGCCAGGTGCTCGAACACGCCGTCGAAGGTCGAGATGCGGCCACCGAGCAGCCCGCCGCACCGCGCGAGGAGATCGCGCTCGACACGCTCGACGTCCGCCCGGTTCGGCACGATCAGCCACGGATCGCGGTCCGCGAGCGCAAGGTAGCGGTCGAGCAGCAGCACGACCTTCCCGGCGTGCGCCGGGCCGATGACGAGCGACAGCCCCATGCGGCCATGGTAGTCGTGCGGTTCGACGGCTCTCTCCTACGGCACCGCAAAGTGCGGAGAAAACCTGGCTGCGTGTCGCGAGCCCTGCGGTGCCTGCCGGGAGGCAGGCACCGATGCGGGTGGCAGGCCTGCGGTCCGGTACCGCTGACCTACGCGGCGGCGGACTTCGGCTTGCGACCCCGGCGGGCGACGGCGACACCCGGCATCCCGCCGGCGCATCCGTCGCACAGATCAGCCTGCTTGGCGCCGCGGCGAGCATCGTTGAAGGTCACCCGCATGACAGCGCCCTTTCCCTCCTCCACCTCGTTGGCGCACTTGTCACACACGAGGACAGTTTTTCTGGCCAAGATTTCCCTCCGTCTTCGGTCGCCTTTGGCGGATGAAGACTAAATAGAGGCAAGGACAATTGCAAGTTTAATTTCCAATTCGTTAGCCATTACGGGTCGACAGGTCTATGGCGCGTGCTGACCACTACAATCGCGCCCGATGGACGCGCGCACTATCGTCGTGCTCGAGGGTGACGAGACCGGGCAGGAGCTGCTCGAGGAGTCGCTGCGCCTTCTGCAGCCGCAGGTGATCGGGCTGGAGCTGGCGCTGCCCCGCTTCGACCTTTCGCTCGGCAACCGCCGCGCAACGGGCAACGGTGTCGTCCACGAGGCGGCTCGCGCGATCCGGAAGCACGGTCTGGGGCTCAAGGCCGCCACCGTGACGCCCGAGGGACGGGGGACGTCGGTTCGCCCAACCGGATCCTGCGCGAGGAGATCGGCGGCAAGGTGATCGTTCGCACAGGGCGACGGATCCCTGGAGTCGTACCCCTCGGTGGCGTCCACGCCCCGATCTCCGTCGTGCGCATGGCGGTCGGCGACGCCTACGGTGCCAGAGAGTGGCGCGAGGGCGAGGGCGCCGACGAGGTCGCCTTCCGCACGGAACGGATCGAGCGGCGAATCTGCCGTGCGGTGGCCGAGTTCGCCTTTCGTCAGGCGGAGCGCACGGCGGCAAAGGTGTTCGGCGGCCCGAAGTACACGGTGAGCCCCGTCTACGAGGGACTGCTGAAGGAGGAGATGGACGCCGCGGCTGCCAGGCACCCTGACGTGGTCTACGAGCCGCAGCTGATCGATGCGACGTTCGCATTGCTCATCTCGTCGTCCGGGGCCCCGATGGTCATCCCCGCGCTCAACCGCGACGGGGACATCCTTTCCGACCTGGTACTGCCGCTGTTCGGCTCCATCGCCGGCTCGGAGTCGCTGCTCGTCGCGTTCACCGAGGGAGCAGAGGACGTTCCGTCCGCGCTGATGGCGGAGGCGGCGCACGGGACTGCGCCGTCGCTGCAGGGGAAGGATGTCGCCAACCCGATGGCCATGATCCTGGCCGCCGCGGCACTGCTGGGGCACGCGGACGACGAGGGCTGTCAGACGGCCGGGCGGGCGGTCCGGGAAGCCTGCCTGGAGGCGGTCGCATCCGGCGTCCGCACGGCCGATCTCGGTGGTCACGACGGGACGGCCTCGTTCACGGACGAGGTGATCCGCCGCACGCGGACGAAGCTCGCGGTCTGGGCGGCGTTGTGACCGCGGTGTCCGGCCGACGCTAGGCAGCGACGGCGTCGCCTGTCTCGACCGCGTCCAGGAAGGCATCCACCAGATCGGGGTCGAACTGGGCGCCGGAGCAACGCTGCATCTCGGTGAGCGCCTGCTCGAGCGACAGAGCCGAGCGGTAGGGACGTTCGGAGGTCATGGCGTCGAAGGCGTCCGCCACTGCCAGCACCCGGCCCTCGACCGGAATCGTGCGACCGGTGCGCCGCGTCGGGTAGCCGTTCCCGTCCCAGCGTTCGTGGTGGAACAGGACGTAGGGGAGCGCAGCCTCCAGAGTGCGAATCCCCGAGATCAGCCAGGCACCTTCGACAGGGTGCGCCCTGATCGCCTCGAGCTCGCCCGACTCCAGCCGGCCCGGCTTGTCGAGCAGCCCAGGGCGGACATTGATCTTGCCGACGTCGTGGAGTGTCGCGCCGAGGCGCAGCTCTCCGATCTTGCTCTCCTCCCACCCGAGCCGGCGCACGATCGCCTCCGCATGCGCCGTGACCCGGGCCGCGTGACGGCCGAGCGAAGGGTCGCACACCGCCATTGCCGCCTCGTACGTCTCCAGTTGGGTCATGGAGAGGAACGTTCCCGAAGCGGATCCGGATCCCTGCACAGTAGGTTCTTGCCATGCGAGTGATCGTCCCGCGGGAGACCGCCGCCAACGAGCGTCGGGTGGCGCTCACACCCGACGCGGTGCAGCGGTTGACGGCCTCGGGGTTCGAGATCGGGGTGCAGCGGGGCGCGGGTGCGCCTGCGTCGTTCCTGGACGATGCCTACACGCAGGCCGGGGGCGTGCTGGTCGATGCAGCGGGCGACGCCGAGGTGGTCGTCCGGGTGGCGCCGCCGTCTGCGCAGGAGGCCGCCGGTCTCGCGAGGGGGACGGTGCTGATCGGCTTTCTCGCCCCGCTGACGGACACGGAAGGCGTTGCGCGGCTGCAGGCGCAGGGCGTGGTGGCGTTCGCAATGGAGTCGGTGCCGCGAATCACGCGGGCGCAGTCGATGGATGCGCTGTCGTCGCAGGCGACGGTGGCCGGCTACAAGGCGGTGCTGCTGGCGGCCGACCGCGTGCCGAAGATGTTTCCGCTGCTGATGACGGCTGCCGGCACGGTCGCGCCGGCACGCGTGCTCGTCCTGGGCGCCGGGGTGGCAGGGCTTCAGGCGATCGCCACCGCGCGACGGCTCGGCGCGGTGGTGTCGGCCTTCGATGTGCGGCCCGCCGTGCGCGAGCAGGTCGAGTCGCTCGGCGCGGCCTTCCTCGACCTGGGTGTGACCGGCGAAGAGACGGAGGGCGGGTATGCGAAGGAGCTGACACCCGAGCAGCAGGCGGCGCAGCAGGCGGCGCTCGAGCACCGCATCCCCGAGTTCGACGTGATCATCACGACCGCTCTCGTCCCGGGACGGCCGGCGCCGAGGTTGATCCCGACGGCGTCGGTGGAGCGGATGCGGCCCGGATCGGCGATCGTCGACCTCGCGGCGGAGGCGGGCGGCAACTGCGAGCTGACGCGGCCGGGCGAGGAGGTCGTCGCGGGCGGTGTCACCGTCGTCGGCCTGACGAACCTGCCCTCGTTGCTTGCCTCGGACGCCAGCCGGCTGTACGCGCGCAACGTGCAGGCGCTGCTCGAGCTGCTCGCCCCCGGCGGCGAACTGGCCCTCGACTGGGAGGACGAGATCGTGTCGGGTGCCTGCGTCGCCGGCCGCCCGGAGATCTCGGTAACCGATCGTCACAAGGCGGAGGAGGGCTCCACGTGACCGATCTGCCGCTGGTGATCGAGCTGACGATCCTCGTGCTCGCGATCTTCCTCGGCTTCGAGGTGATCTCGAAGGTCCCGACGATGCTGCACACACCGCTCATGTCGGGGACGAACTTCATCCACGGCATCATCATCGTCGGCGCGATCATCGTGCTCGGCTTCGCGGACGACACGTTCACGAAGACGGTCGGCTTCGTGGCAATGGTGCTGGCGACGGCGAACGTGGTCGGCGGCTGGTTCGTCACCGATCGGATGCTCGAGATGTTCAAGCGCCGCCCGGAGCCGCGGAAGGACACCGAGAGGTGATCTCCGACCCGGACGTCGTCGGGCTGCTCTATCTCGTCTCGATCATCTGCTTCGTCCTCGCGCTGCGCTTCCTCTCGTCGCCCAGGCACGCGCGCAAGGGGAACTGGATCGGCGGCGTCGGGATGATCGTCGCGATCGCGACGACGTTGCTGCTGGAGGGGATCGGCAACTGGGCGCTGATCGTCGTCGGCGGGCTGATCGGGGCTGTCGTCGGCCTCGTCGGCGCTCGCACGGTGAAGATGACGGCGATGCCGCAGATGGTGGCCCTCTTCAACGGGGTCGGCGGCGGCGCGGCGGCGCTCGTGGCGCTGTCGGAATTCCACGAGAGCTCCGGCGTCCTGGCCTGGGACGAGGCGCTCTCGACGGTGCTGTCGGCGCTGATCGGGTCGATCTCGTTCGCCGGTTCACTGGTCGCCTTCGCCAAGCTGCAGGAGCTCGTCAGCGGACGGCCGATCGTGTTCGCGGGTCAGCACGTCTTCAACGCGGTGGTGCTCGGCGGCGCGGCGGCGCTCGGCGTCGCGATCGTGGCGGGCGTCGAAGGTGAGTGGGCGATCGTGGCGCTCATCTGCCTGGCGCTGCTGTTCGGAGTCATGTTCGTCCTCCCCATCGGTGGGGCCGACATGCCCGTCGTCATCTCGCTGCTCAACGCTTTCACCGGTCTCGCCGCTTCCGCGACCGGCTTCGTGCTCGACTCGACCGTGCTGATCGTCTCCGGCATGCTCGTCGGCGCGAGCGGCACCCTGCTGACGCTGATGATGGCCAAGGCGATGAACCGCTCGATCGCCAACGTCCTCTTCGGAGCCTTCGGTCAGGTGCAGACAGGCGTCGGGACAGCGCGTGCCGACGACGGACGCACGGTGCGCGCCACGACGCCGGAGGACGTCGCCGTGCAGCTGTCGTTCGCGCGGAAGGTCGTGATCGTCCCCGGCTACGGGCTCGCGGTCGCCCAGGCGCAACACGACGTGCGCCAGCTCGCCGAGCTGCTCGAGGAGAGGGGTATCGATGTCGCCTATGCCATTCATCCCGTTGCCGGCCGCATGCCCGGCCACATGAACGTCCTCCTCGCCGAGGCGAACGTCCCCTACGACCAGCTCAAGGAGATGGACGAGATCAACCCCGAGTTTCCGCAGACCGACGTCGCCTTGGTGATCGGCGCCAACGACGTGGTCAACCCGGCGGCCCGCTCGGACCCGCAGAGCCCGATCTACGGGATGCCGATCCTCGACGTCGACAAGGCCGCCAGCATCGTCGTCATGAAGCGCTCCATGGCCCCGGGCTTCGCGGGCATCGACAACGACCTGTTCCTCGACCCGAAGACCACGATGCTCTTCGGCAACGCCAAGGACTCCATCGTCAAGCTGATCGGCGCGGTCAAGGCGCAATGAGCGCGGCGCGGCACGTCGTCTCCGACGAAACCGAGCTACGCGAGCTCCTCGGCCAGCCGTCCGACCTCGTCAAGGCCAAGGTCGTCGACCGCCTCAACGAGCTCACGCGTCGGTTCATCGAGCTGTCGCCGTTCGTCTGTCTCGCCACGTCCGCTCCGGACGGCACCTGCGACGTCAGCCCGCGGGGAGACCCGCCCGGTTTCGTCCGTGTCCTCGACGAGCACACGCTCCTGCTGCCCGACCGACCGGGAAACCGTCTGGCCGACGGGTTGCGCAACGTGCTCCGCAACCCGCACGTCGGCCTCCTCTTCGTCGTTCCCGGAGTCGGCGACACGCTGCGCGTCAACGGGCGCGCGGCGATTGTCACCGACCCCGAGCTGCTCGAGCCGCTCTCCGTCGAGGGCAAGACCCCACGCCTCGGCCTGCTGATCGAGATCGACGAGGTGTTCACGCACTGCTCCAAGGCGTTCCTCCGCGCGCAGCTCTGGGACCCGGAGCGCTACGTCGACCGCTCCGAGCTGCCGTCGAGCGGCGAGATCCACCGCAGCCTGAATCCGTCGTTCGACGCCGAGTCCTACGACGCGGAGCGGGCGGCGCGGTACGACCGCCGCGAGGGCTTCTACTAACCGCACGAAGCGACGACGCGCTCGCTGAAACCGCGGGCGAGAGCCTCGAGCTCCTGACCGAAGGCCCGTCCGCCGTTCAGCGCGGCGACGACCGCCCGGCACTCGACACGCACCGAACGCACGGCCTCCTTCACCTCGCGGTCCGCGAGCCGCCGGCACGACGCGGCGGCGAGCACCGCCAACGCGGAGTCGAGAGCAGCGCCCGCGGCTTGCTCACGCGACCAGGCGAGGAATGTCGGTGACGTGACGTCGTTCTGGCCGGGGCCTCCGCGGGGAATGAGCACCGGTTGGGCGGCGCCGCGCGCCTCTTCCGAGTAGGCGACGGCGACCATCATGAGCAGACGGACCAGCTCGTCGCTGTCCGAGAGCGCCTCGTCATCCGTGAAGGCGTGCCGCTCGACGTGACGTTCCGCCAGTTGGCAGAGATCGGCCCAGCAGACCGCCAGCTCGTGCAGCGCCCCCGGCGCGGCCGCGTTGTGGTAGGCACCCGTGCTCAACACGCGGCCGTCGGGATGATCCGTCGTCGGCGGCACGTAGGTCGGGTTGTCCGTGACCGACCGGAGCGACGTCGCGGCAGCGTCCTCAGCAGACGCCACGACGCGCTCCCCCTGGCCGAGAACCCTGGGCAACACTCGGAAGGCGACCGGCCCCTGATGCGGACGGCGTGATGACGTCTCATCGAGTCGCTCCCGGAGTCGCCGCAGCGCCTGCGCCTCGTGGTCGTCGCCCCAGAGCGCCTCGAGCTGCTCGTCGTACGCGTCGAGCGGCGCCTGGAATGCCTCCACGGACGTCGCGAACACGTCGTAGGCGAGCTGCAGCCGGCGCCGCGCTGCAAGTGCCGCGTCTGCGACGAGCGCGGCGGCACACGGCGAGCCGTTGATGAGCGCCAGCCCTTCCTTCTCTCCGAGATCCGACGACCCGATGAGCGGGCCGAAGAGATGCGCGAGAGCGAGGATCTCGCCCGACCCGCCGTTCCCCTGCGCGGGCACGGTGGGCAGTGGGTCGCCGTCCAGGAGCGACGCCACCGCTTCGACGAGACTGGCGCTTACGGCCGCGTTGCCATCGAGGAAGTTCGCCAGCCGAGCCAGGACGATGCCGCGCACGATCCGTTCGGGTAGCGGCTCGCCGAACGATGCCGCTCGGAGCGCCGCGGCCGGTGCCTGGCGCCTGCGGCCCTCCTCGTCGAGTCGGATCCCGGCGCGATCGCCGTAGCCGCTCGTGACGCCGTAGACCGTCACCTCGGGCCGAGCGAGCAGCCGCAGGAAGGCGCGTCGCGTCTCGTCGGCTCGTTGGAGTGCGCTCGGCGCGACGCAGATCGACTCGCCGCACCACGCGACCCGCTCGAAGACGTCGAGCGTGATCTCGACGCGCGAGCCGAGCGTTACCGCCATCGCCAGAACCTATCGCGCCGGAACGGCACGGGGGTGGTGCCGGCGGTACGCGGCACGCCCCGGTCGCACCGCGGCGGGCGGAAGGCCGATCAGGGAGTCCTGCGTCGCAGCGTGGCCGCTCCGAGCACGAGCGCGAGGACCGTGGCGCCGATCGTGACGGCGACGTCGAAGACGAAGCGAGCTCCGAGGTCCGGCTCCGACGCTGCCCGCGCAAGTGCGTCGTAGGCGTAGGTCATCGGCAATACCGCCGAGACCCATTGCAGCCACTCCGCCATCTGGTCGCGCGGAACGAGCAGCCCGCAGAGGAGAATCTGCGGGAGGATCACGGCCGGCATGAACTGCACCGCCTGGAACTCCGTCCGGGCGAAGGCGCTGAGCAAGAGGCCGAGCGCCATGCCGAGCATGGCATTGGCGACTGCGAGCGCGACGACGAGCACCTTCGTGTTCACGACGGTGAGGTCGAGCAGGCCGAACCCCACGAGGGAGACGATCGTCGCCTGCACGGCCGCGACCCCGGCGAAAGCGCACGAATAGCCGGCGAGCACGTCGAGCTTCGTCAGCGGCATCGCCAGCAACCGCTCCAGCGTCCCGGTCGTCCGCTCTCGGAGCATGGTGACGGAGGTGACGAGGAACATGCTCACGAGCGGGAAGAGGCCGAGCAGCGGCACCCCGACGTGCTGAAAGACCCGCGGCCTGCCGGCGAAGAGCTGGTCGACGAGAAAGACCAGCATGCACGGAACGAAGATGAGCAACGCGATCGTGCGGGGGTCGCGTCGCAGCTGGGCGAGCACCCGCAGCGCCGTGGCGGGTGTCGCACGGCCGATCATTGCGCCCGCTCGCCTTCCACGAGCCGCAGGAACGCCCCGTCGAGGTCGCCGGCACCGGTTCGCTCGCGCAACCCGCCGGGAGTCTCTGCCGCGAGAAGCACGCCCTCGTGCAACAGGAGGAGCCGGCTGCAGCGCTCCGCCTCGTCCATGACGTGACTCGAGACGAGCAGCGTCGTGCCGCCGGCCGCCAGCTCATGGAAGTAATCCCAGAGGTCACGGCGCAGCAATGGGTCGAGCCCAACCGTCGGCTCGTCGAGGACGAGGAGCTCCGGGTCGTGCAGGAGAGCAGTGGCGAGCGATACGCGGGCCTGCTGACCGCCCGAGAGGCGGCCCACGACGCGGTCTGCGTCGCCGACGAGGTCGACACGCTCGACGATCTCGTCGCTGCGCTGCCTGGGCACGCCGAGAACGCGGGCGAAGTAGGCGAGGTTCTCCCGCACGGTGAGATCCGTGTAGACCGAGGCGGCCTGCGTCACATATCCGATGCGCCGTCGTAGGGACGGGGAGCCTGCAGGCAGGCCCAGGACAGTCACCTCTCCTGCCGCGACGATCTGCGTGCCGACGATCGCGCGCATGAGGGTCGACTTTCCGCCGCCGCTCGGCCCGAGCAGACCGGTGACGACACCCTCGTCGATGTCGAGCGAGAGGTCCGGGAGCACGACCCGTCCGCCGCGGGCGACCTGCAGGTGGCGGACGGTTACCGCGATGGCCACGGCTCGGAATCTATGCGTCCAGGCCGGCCGTGTCCGGCCCCTACACTTGCCGCGTGGCGGCCGTGGTCTTCAGCAACCGTGCGGTGGAGGAGGCGGTCTCGCCGCACGAGGCCTACGACGCCGTGCGGAAGGCGTTCGTCGCCCACCACCGCGGCGAGTGGACGATGCCGCCGAAGGTCTACGTGACGAACTACCCGGCCGGGGACTTCCGCGCCATGCCCGCTCTGGGTGGCGGGCACGCACTCCTGAAGTGGGTGACCTCGTTCCCCGGCAACCCGGCGCGAGGCCTGCCGACCGTGACCGGGGTGGTCCTGCTGTCGAACGCCGAGACGGGCCAGCTCGAAGCCGTGCTCGACGCCGCTGCAGTGACCGCGCTGCGGACGGCGGCAGCGGGCGTGATCGCAGCCGACACCCTCGCGCGGCCCGGCGCCGAGGCGGTCGCCGTCGTCGGCTGCGGGGTCAACGGCGCCGAGACGGCGCGGATGCTGGTCGCTCACGGCCAGTCGCCGTTCGTCTGGGATCTCGACCAGGCGCGCCGCGAGCGGGTCGCCGAGCGTCTCGGCGCACGGGTCGCCGACTCGGTCGAGCATGCGCTCTCCTGCGATGTCGTCGTGACGGTCACGCCCGGGCAAACGGTTCTCTATCCGGCTGGGTCGTTGCGGGAGGGGCAGCACGTGTCGCTGATGGGCGCCGACGGCCCGGGCAAGGCTGAGGTCGCGGTCGAGGAGCTCGAGCGCGCCGATCTCTTCTGCGACGACTGGGAGCAGGGCGGTGCCAAAGGAACGGGAGACATCGGCTCCGGCGTCGCGGCCGGTCTCGTAACAAAGGAACAGGTCACGCCGCTTGGTGCCGTACTCGCAGGTACGGCCGACGGGCGCCGCTCCGCCGAGGACATCACGCTCTTCGACTCCACAGGGCTCGCGATTCAGGACCTCGCGATCGCCATCGTCGCGTACTCGAAGGCCGACGAGCTCGACCTCCCACGCCTCGACCTCTAGGGAGCCTCGTCCCGCGTCCGATTGGTAGGTGGCCTGACCCCTGCTACCTATGTCACGTGCTTCGGTCGGCGTACTGCGGGCGCCCGTTGGGCCGGTAGACCTGGATCGTTACGCCCTTCGAGTCGGCTCGCGAGTCGACCAGGTCTAGCGCAATGTCCGGGCCGGCGTCGGGGAACAGCCGCGTGCCCTGGCCGAGGACCACGGGGACGATGAGCAGGTTGATCTCGTCGACGAGGTCGTTTTCGAGCAGCCATCGGATCAGGGCACCGCTGCCGTGCACCTGCAGCTCACCCGCCGGCTTGGCTTTCAGCTCGCCGATGGCAGCCGCGACGTCACCGGAGAGGACGGTCGTGTTCGCCCAGTGCGGTTCGGTGAGCGTGGTCGATGCGAGGTACTTGGGCTTCGTGTTCAAGGCAGCTGCGATCTGGTGGTTGCCCGGATCTTCCGCCGCGGCGCGAGCCCGCTCCTCCGCGCCCCAGTAGCCGGCGAAGAGCTCGTAGGTCCGCCGGCCGAACAGGAACGCGTCGGCGCGCTGGTAGGTCTGGTTGATGAACGTTCATGGTCTCGTTGTCGCCCACCCCCATGGCCCATCCGCCGCGCTCGAATCCGTTCCTGCGGTCCTCATCCGACGCGCCGCCGTTTCCCTGCATCACTCCATCGACGGTGACTTGCGTCATGGTCGTCAGTTTCATGGGTTCGTCCTTTCTCTCGTGGTGGTCTTTCTCGTCATGACCGCACCGAGGCGCGGATCTCATCGGTCGAGCGTGGCTCCGTGCTGCAAGTCACTCTGCCTCCTTCCCGAACACGGGTCGCACGTCGGCGATGTCCCGCCTCCGGCGTGTCCCACGCGGCGCAGTCGCCCGTCTGGAACATCGTTGTGCTCGGGGACTCGGACACGACCGGGGAGGGCGACGCAGACGCGAACCGGTGCATGCCAATTCCTTCCGAACCGGCGTGCCGAATAGATCGATGGTCGGCAGGTCGAACTCGTCGGCCCTCGCGTACGCCGCGATCGCGATCGCGAGGTCCTGAATCGCGAGCCCGGTCGAGTCGAAAAGCGTGATGTCCTCGGCGCTGCGACGGCCCTCAGCCTTGCCTGTGAGGACGTCACCGAGCGTTGACACCTGCTCCCGCGTGATGAGGCCAGCCGCCACGCCCTGCCCGATGTCTCATGTTCCTTTGGCGCCACCCTGCTCGCAGGGTCAACAAACGAAGGATTCGAGCGTTCCGGCGAGCACAGACAGCGCAGAGTCACGCGCCGCGGTACGGCGAGCTCGGCCAGCAGAAGACCTCGATCCGAATGCCGTCCGGGTCAAAGGCGAAGAACGCGTAATAATCGTCGCCGTCTTCGACGTAGTGCTGCTCGGGCGGCGACTGGATCTTGCCGCCGGCGGAGATGCAGCGCCGATACGCCTCCTCGACCTCGTCCGGACGATCGACTTCGAACGCGAGGTGCTCGATCCCTACGTCGTAGTGACGGTATTCACCGCCGTCCGCAGGGCGTAGGCCGAAACCCTGCACCCCGTACTCGAGGTAGACGACGTCCTCGGTGCGCCGGTATGTCGGGAGCCGATACTTCTCCTTGAGGCCGAGTGGTCCCAGCACCTCGTCATAGAAGGCAAGTGATCGCTGGACGTCTCCGACGGCCAAGTCGATATGTTGGATCCCTCTCGCCGGCAAGTCTTCCTCCTCCCTGCTGCGATCAAGATCGGAGACTACGAGATCGCAGAGGTGAATCCCGCAAGCGAAATGGCGTCTCCAGACAACGCCCGCCGGACGTGATCTGTGCTGCTTGCTTGCGAGCAAGCCGCACATGGAGGAGAGCTCGCTGCGGCCGTCGCCGCTGGCGCCTGACGCCGGACCGGGTCACCGAGCTCGGTGCCGTGCGTAACGCGCGACGCCGACGGCAGGCGCAGCGCCGAGGACGTGACACTGTTCGACTCGACGGGTCTCGCAGTCCAGCGATCGCGATCGCGATCGCGATCGCCGCGATCGCGAAGACCGACCAGCTCACTTGCCACGACTCGACCTCTAGGGGCTTGGCCTGCTCACCGGCCGAAGGGGCATGTCCACAGGACGGGGTCGATGCGGCGCAGCTTGGAGAAGTCCTTTGCGTCGAGGCCGTAGACGTTGCCGACGATGTCGCCTCGGTTGTTGATGTCGTTCAGGTTGGTGACCACCACCCGGCTCTTCTGTGACGCTGCCGGGATCGGGAGCGGCCTCAGGGACGCCCAGCCAGTCCGCCAGACCCCCGGCCTCGACACGGGGAATCCGTTGTTTGTGAAGTTGCCGGTCATGCCGGCCGCCTGGCCGCGGTCGTTGACGTCCACGAGTTCGGCGATAGCGTGGACGGGAGCGGGGCGGCCCAGCAGGCGCGGCGTTGCCGTGCGCGACGGCCAGACAACGGCATTGTCCCTCTCGGGGTCGGTGTTGGCCACTCCGGGGATGCCGTCGGTGCCGAGGTTGCCGAGGTATCCGACCGTCAGTCCGGATCGATTCGTTGCTTCAGCAATACCGTCGGCGCGGCCTGGGGCGGTCTTGAGGGGAACAACCTTGCCCGAGGCGTCCCAGATCACAGGGTTCTCCTCCCCGTCTTCGTTGGGCAGTTTTCGCGACCACCCAGAGACGACGCCGTCGCTGTTGATGCCAAAGGCGTCCGTCCAGGTGTGCCCGGGGAGGCCTGGGAGGAGCGTGGCCTTTCCGTCCGGCGACCAGCGCACGGCCTGCCTCTGCCCCGCGATGATCAGCGTGGCGGCCATCTGGCCGCGATCGTTGATCGCGTTCCTCTGAGAGACGTCCGCCTGCTGTGGCCGCCCGTTCAGCCCTTTCAGCACTGTCATACGACCGGCCGCCCAGCGGAACGGGAACGTCCGATCCTTCTTGTCGTACAGCAGCCCGAACACCACACGCCTGTTGTTCACCCCGTACGCCTCCGAGGCGACGTACCCCGGCAACACACCGAGATCGACGGCGCTCCCGACCTTGCCGTTCTTCCAGAGGATGGCGTGCGTGGTCTTGTCCTTCGGCTCAGTACTGTCGGCGAAGCCGACGATGTCGCCTCGATCGTTCAGCGCCTTCGCCTGCACCTCCTTCGAACCCACCCGCGGTGACTCGAGGATCGACGCGCTCGGCGAGCAGGCGGTCTCCACCGCCCGGGTGGCGGTCGCGGAGGTGACGAGGATCAGACTGGCAGCCAGACCCGCCAAACCGACGGCGCCCAGGCACAGCGGGATGATCCTCACCGTCGCGATGCGGGGACACTACTTTCTTCTCGAGGCCGCTGTCTCCGTCCTGGTCTGGCGTCAACATCGGCGCTTTCGACCTGTCGCAGCTCCAGCACCGAGGCTCGTGGGTGAGGGTCCAGCCCCGCACCCCCGGCTCACCCCGGCGCCCGGGCTGCCGGGGGAAGCTGCATGGACGCACGCAGCGCGACGAGCGGCGCGTCGGGCACGGTCACGAGGCCGCGCGTCGGACGGTCGAGGTCGAATGTCGTCAGGAGCAGCACCGAGACGAACGCGGCCGCGAGGACGACGGTGATCACGCCGCGCGAGAGGATCGCGAGGTACAGGGCGAGAAGCCCGAGACCGATGGCCGAGCCGACGAGTTCGATGCCCAAGACGGCCGACGGCACGCGGTTGTTCAGTGCCGACACTCGAACGGTCTGCATGTCGATCATCTCGTTGAGTGACTCGATGTAGAGGCGCGGAGCGCTGTCCGTGGGCGAGCCGTCGAGCGCCTCGCCTCCGAGCCGCCAGAGCGAGCGCTGGAGCCGGCCGCCGGCCGCGATCGCCGCCCTCGCGGCGGTGCTCCCCGGGATCGAGTTCGAGACCGCGATGCTCGTGTCCGTGTAGTGCACGAGCAGATCGAGGGACCGGGAGCGTATCGGCTCACGCAGGGTCTGCGCTCGCAAGTAGGTCGTTCCGATGGCGTTCGCGTCGTCGACGACCGCCGTGCGGCGTGCGTCATAACGCCCCACTGCCATCGTGAGGCCGAAGGCGAGGATCAGCGCGACGAGACCGAGCAGTGCCGCCTGGAGGACGCCGAATGGCTCACGCAGGGTCTCGGAGTGCTCGCGCAGGCGCCGGCCCACGACGATGCCCACGAGCGTCGTTCCGAGCACGATCCCGAAGAGGATCAGGCCCAACTCGATGCTGCTCAGCCGGAAGAACATCGGCGCCTCGCCTCGTGCCGGGTCGGGGGCCACGAACCGTCGATCATGCGTGAGGGGCCAGACGGACAGCAGAGCACTGCGTGCGTCGGTTCTGCGGCGGGCGGCTCGCTGCGTCAGCCGAGCAAGCGTTCGGGCTCGAAGAAGTCGAGCAGCGGCTCGCGGTCACCGATGATCGCGCGTGCGACGAGATCGCCGCAGAGGAAGCCGAGCACGTTGCCGTGACCGGAGTAGCCGCCCGCCGTCCAGACTCGCTCGTCACCCGGCACGCGGCCGACGACGGGCAGGAAGTCGAGCACGAGCCCGAAGATGCCCGCCCAGCGATAGTCGATGCGCAACCGGCGCCCGGCGATCGACTCGACGAACGCCTCCAGCGCGTTCTGCACCGTCGGTGTCGTTTCCTCGACGTCGGTGAACTCCGTGTCGAGCGACGTGTCACGGAAGCCGCCGGCGACGATGCGTCCATCCGGTGTCTGGTGCCAGTAGTCGAAGCCATGGCGTCCGTAGTGGGGCACGTCGTACCAGCGCTCGGGAATCGGCTCCGTGGCGACCACCTGGCCGCGGGTCGGGACGATCAGGCCCTCGAGTTCGCCGAGCAGGCCGCTGGGGTAGCCGTCCGTACACACGACGACTGCCGGCGCACCAGCCTCGTCGACCGACCGGATGCGGCTGTGTTCGACGATCTCGACGCCCGCTTCGGCCGCCAGCGCTGCGAGCCGGCGCACCAAGCGCGCAGGCTGCAGGGCACCGTCCGTGGGATGGAAGAGCGCACCGGTGAACCGGCCGGCGAGCGGCCCGTCGACGTCGTCTCGCCACTCGACGGAGAGCCCGTCCTCGACGAGCGCGTCGTACTCGGCGCGAAGCTCGGCGCGTTCCTCCGCGTCGACGGCGATGCGCAGACTACCGCGACGGTTGAAGGAGCCGCCCGCGAGCTCCTCCATGCAGTCGATGGCACCCTCGGTGAGGCGCCAGAGACGTTGCGTGCTCTCGCTGCCGATCAGCTCACGCGTCACATCGTAGGGAGCCGGCCCGCCGCGGAGTGCGAAGCCGCCGTTGCGTCCACTGGCGCCCGCAGCGATCTCGCGGTCGTCGTGCAGCCGCACGCGGAGCCCGGCTCTCGCGAGCGTGAGCGCACACGAGCATCCCGTGATGCCGCCGCCGACGACGACGACGTCGACCTCGTCGTGGTGATGCGTGGCCCAACGCGGAACAGGCTCGTCGAGCCAGTACGGGATCACCGGACGATCCTAGACACGCGGTACACGCCACCGTCCGACGCGACGCTCCCGGCGAGCTCGAGCTCGACCAGAGCCGCGGCAACCGCTCCCGGGCCCAGCCCGGTCGCCCGCACCAGCTCGTCGGTCGTGGACCGGCCGTCGAGGAGCGCAGCGATCACTGCGGCGCCGTTCGCATTCGACGCAGTCGCCTCGGGCGGTCCCGGTCGCTCGATGCCGAGGCTCTCGAGCACGTCACCCGTGCACGTCACGGGCGTCGCTCCCAGCCGCAGCAACGCGTTCGTCCCGGCGGACAGTGCCGAGGTGATCTCTCCCGGCACGGCCATCACCTCGCGTCCGTCCTCGAGCGCGAAGTCGGCGGTGATCAGCGCACCCGAACGCTCCCGCGCCTCGACGACGACGATCGCCCTGCACAGTCCCGCGATGATCCGATTCCGAGCGGGAAAGCGCCACGGTGCGGGGTCGACGCCCGGCTCGTATTCCGAGACGACGAGGCCGCCTGTCTCGGTGATCCGGCTCGCGAGCTCGCCGTGTGCGGCGGGATAGTCGCGGTCGACGCCGCAGCCGAGCACCGCGATCGTGCGCCCGGCGGTGTCGAGCGCACCGCGGTGCGCCTCGCTGTCCACCCCGCGCGCCAGACCACTGACCACCACGACACCCGCAGCGGCAAGCTCCCGCCCGAGCATGCGCGCCACGGCTCGACCGTACGACGAGCACGCCCGTGCGCCGACGACGGCGACTGCCTGCTCGAGGAGAACGGAAGGGCCCGCATCGCCGCGCAGCCAGAGCACGGATGGGGGATCGGGGATGGCGGCCAGCAGCGGCGGGAAGCCCGCGTCGCGCCTGGAGAGCCGGCCGATCGTCACTCGGGCCGCAGCTCCGCAGGAGACCGGTATGACAGCGCTTCGGCCACATGCTCCGGACCGACGTCCAGTGACCCTGCGAGTGCGGCAATCGTGCGCGCCACTCGCGCGACCCGCGCGCGACCCCGTCCCGAGAGCGGCAGCCGCTCGACGGCGCGGTCGAGCAGATTCGACGCGGCAGCCGTGCGGCGCAGCTGCGATCGGGCCAGCACCGAGTGCGCCGCGACCACCCTCGCACGCACTGCCTCGGAGGGCTCGCCGGGCGGGGCCGCGAGCTCAGCGGCGCGCGGCCGCGGCACCGTGACGACGAGGTCGAAGCGATCGAGCAGGGCGCGCGAAAGCCGCTCTCGGTACGCGGCGAGCCGCGACGGCGAGCACGAACACGCGAGCGCGGGGTCGCCACGCCCTCCGCACGGGCACAGGTTCATCGTCCCGACGAGACGGACTCGCGCGGGAAAGACGGCGCGGCCACCGACGCGGGCCACAGAGACGATCCCGTCCTCGAGCGGCTGGCGCAGTGCCTCGAGCACCGAGCGTGGGAACTCGGGCAGCTCGTCGAGCAGCAGCACTCCCCGGTG